>CAZLLP010000084.1:0-23656 GCA_964560345.1 uncultured Gemmatimonadaceae bacterium | reverse complement strand
AGCAGGACACGCGCTTCGGAACGTTCCTGGAGCCGGTATGCTGCGTCTTCGGCGTGCCCCATGCAATCGAGCACGATGAATGGCACGCCGCTGGCGCGCAGCAGCTCGGCGGCGCGGTCGAGCGCCGCGTCATCGTCAGGTGCAGCGAAGGTCACCACCGGATCGAAGCCATCGGCGTGCCATTTGGTGGTCGCGGCGGCCACCTGCCCGGCAATCGGCGTCACCACCCCGATGCGCGGCGACGAGACCAGCGCGCGTGTCACCGCCGGGACGACACGCCCCGGCAGGACGACCGGGACGCCGCACGGCACGTCGGGAAAGTCGCCGGCGCAGGCGACCACGATCGCCGTCGCGCCGTCAGTTGCAAGCTGCCGAGCGGCACGGATCACGTGCGGGTGCAACGTGTCGCGTCCGATGGCGCGCGTGGTGCCATCGGCCAGGCGCACGAGCAGCGGATAGTGCGTGTGGATCAGCGCCAGCGCATCGATGGCGGGCGTCTCGACGTCGTCGAGCGCGCCGCGGACGGTCACGCGCGCCCCGGGGGCGTGCGCCGAGAAGGCGGCGACCAGGTCGGGGCGCGGCGACTGCCCGATCGTCACCACGCCCAGCAGCGGCGACGTTGACCCGTCGGCTTCGGCATGAGAAGGCGTCACTCGTCAGGCGCCGCTCACCGGGTACACCACCTTGCCCCCCACCACCGTTTGCACCACGCGAATGTCCTTGATGGTATTGGGATCCACGTCGTGCGGATCCTTCTCCAGCACGACGAAGTCGGCCCACTTGCCGGCGGTGATCGACCCCTTGGTCGCCTCTTCAAATGAAGCGTGTGCGCCATTGATCGTCCCGATACGCAGCGCTTCGTCGACGGTCACCTTCTGGTTGGCCCCCCACTCACGCCCCTTGTAGTCGCGACGCGTGACCATGCTCTGGAGCGCCATCAGCGGCTCGAACGGGCCGGGGCCGTAGTCCGACGCGCCAGGGACCGTGATCCCCGCGTCCAGGAATGACCGATGGGCGAACATGTGGCGCATCTTCTCGTCGCCGTACTGCCCCCACTTCTCGCCATGGTAGTAGATGTAGGTCCAGAACGGCGTGGGGATCGTCCCGGTCGCCTTGATGCGGCGGAGCAGGCCGTCGTTCACCAATGAGCAGTGTTCGATTCGGTGGCGCCGGTCGGGGTGCGGCCAGCGCGCGAGTGCGCGTTCGTACGCCTTGAGCACCATGTCGATCGTCACGTCGCCGTTGGCGTGGATTCCCACTTGCCATCCGTGCGAATGCGCGTCGTCGACCGCGTCGAAGATCTCCTCCTGCGTCATCGTCAGGATGCCGTAGTCGGTGGTGCCGACAAACGGGGTGCTCATGCGCATCGTGCGTTCGGACGCCGAACCGTCGGCGGAGCGCTTGGTGCCACCGATGCGGACCCACTCGTCGCCCATGCCGGTTCGCACACCGGCGTCGCGCAGATGCGCGTAGGCGCCGGGGCCGGTCATCAGGTAGGCGCGGTGTCGCAACTCGCCATCGGCGCGCACATCCTGGTAGGCGCGCAGGTCATCGTGCTCGGCGTACATGTGATGCACCGACGTGAGCCCGGCGGCGGCAAACAGGCGTGACATGTGCCGCATCCCCAGGCGCGCGCGTTCGCGCTTTTCCGCCTCCGTGTATTTCTTGCGCTTCCCCACGCGCGCAAAGACCTCGCGCGCGCGTTCGGCCACGCGCCCGTTAGGCTCCCCGTCGGCGTCGCGGAAAAAGCGCCCGTGATCGGGATCGGGGGTGTCGCGCGTGACCCCCGCCAGGCGAAACGCGGCGCTGTTGTACCAGCTGGTGTGCCCGCCGCGATGGTTCACCGAGACCGGGTGGGCGAGCGTCGCCTCATCCAGGTCGCGGCGATGCAACGGGCGTCCGTCGGATAGCTTGGTGTCGTCGAACATGTAGGCGTCCACCCACTCGCCGGGCGGCGTCTCGGCGGCCTTCTTGGCGATCGCCGCCTTCAGCTCGGCGATGCTGCGCAGGTTGCCGTTGACTTCGTAGAGCTCGCGAATGCCGCTCGGGTGGCAGTGCGCGTCGATGAAGCCCGGGGTGACCGTCATCCCGCGCGCGTCGAAGACGCGAGTACGCGCGGTAGCCAGGTTGCGGATGTCGGCACTTCGCCCGACCGCGAGGAACCGTCCCTGCTTCACCGCAAAGGCTTCCGCGCGTGGGAGCGCGCGATCGCTCGTCAGGACACGCGCGTTGACGACGACCAGGTCGGCCTCGATCCCGCTCCCGCGGGATTGGAGCGGCTCCAGCGGCGTCGCCGTCGTCTCCAGTTCGGCACCCGCGGATCGAGGGATGGCGGCTCCCGCTGCCATGAGCACGGAGAGGGCGAGGAAATCCTTCCGGGACAGGTCGCGAGGCATGGCGAAGGGGCTCCGAGGGCGGCGGGTCCCCGAAGGTGGCACCGCAACGGGGCGCCGGGGAGAGGGCGGCGGCACCCGAATCGTCGATCGTGGCCAATTTTGGCGTCGCTCGGGGGTGCGATGGCGTAGCTTGCAGTACCTCCAGCAAGGCCGTCGAATTCCAACGCTCTCGTACCGCGGATATACCATCGCATCGCGCACATACCAGGTGCGCAGCTCGGGCGGCGTCGAGCGCTGGGCCGTCGGCGTCGTGATCGGTCGCTGGGGCTCGCTGCGCGCCTTCGACTCACAGGTCACCGCGACCAGTGAGGAGGGGGCGACCGAGTTATGCCGGACGTTCGGGCGCCTGATCATCGACCACAGCCCGCACGCCAAGACCCTGTCCGATCTCGCAGGGGAACGGCGTGTCGCTGCCGGCCCGACTACCCACCGCTGACCCCAGAGGATCGATATGAAGAAGCGCGTCAACTACGACTTCGAGCGTCGCAAGAAGGAGCTCGATCGACAGCGCAAGAAGGAAGAGAAGCTGCAGCGCAAGCAGGACTCGCGGCGTCAGGAAGACGGATCGGCCGAAACCTCGGAATCACCTGACGGCGTCGAACATCCGACCGCAGGGTCGTGAACCGCGGTAGGTTGTGGTCGCTCTAACTACTTGAAGTAGACGAAGGGGGACACGATGTCGATCGTGTCCCCTTCGTTTCATGGCCGCGGCGCGGCGCCGCGAGGTCCTTCCGTCGTGATCGTCAGCCTCTCTCGCACCTGTGCCGACTGCACGCACCGCTCACGGCAGCGGGTAGGACGACACGATCAGGAAATCGACTGCGATGTTGTAGAGCTGTCCTGTATTGAGGCAGTACGCCTTGTCGTTCGGATACGGCTGGCTTTGCACCCGCCAAGTACTCGCGTCCACGCGGGTGACAAGCACCTGGTCGGCGCCGGTCATGATCCCCTCCGGCTGCAATACCGGCATCCAGCGCAGTCCACCGCATCGTTCAGTGGACATTGCCATGTCTCGCAGCGCCGCGCTGCCGACCGGGATCGAGTACGACGTGTTCTGGATCTGCCTCACGTTGATGAAGGTCGCGCCTGACCAGACCACCCCATCGCCGTAGTCGACCGTCACGGACCGCTCCGTGCACCGATTGTCCTTCGCCCGTGGATTGTTCGTCTGCATCGTCGCGTCCCCGCTGTTCGACTTCTCCGTCGTCGCGAAGAGCTTCGCTGAGAGACCACACACTCCGTTCGCGTACACCGAGTACGTGCCGTCGCCATAGCGACCGTCGCTCTTTAGTCCGAGTGACGCATCCGCCAGCGGGAAGTAGAACGTGGCGACGGGGTCAGTTGGCCCTGAGGGCCTTGCCAGTTGCGCTTCCTCCGGGGCAACAACCCGAGCGGGAGTGACGCCGCGTTCGCTGCAGGCAGCGAGGACGACGAGAAGCGAAGTCGTGAGAGTCGTCATGCGTGATCGCATCATTGTCTCCTGTCTTCTCTAGTGATTGCCTGCAAACCGGAGTCTTTACGCCTGTGCCGATGTTCAACGGACACCACGCAGCAGATTGCGATGCCCTAAACGACAAGCGCGGGTCCCATCGGGGGACCCGCGCTTTGGCATCGAGGCGATCGCTCAGGGAAGAGGATACGAGGCGACGATTGAAAAATCGACCGGGATGCGTAGCACCTGGCCGGTGTTGAGGCAGTACACCTTGTCGTTCGGATACGGCTGGCTTTGCACCCGCCAAGTACTCGCGTCCACGCGGGTGACAAGCACCTGGTCGGCGCCGGTCATGATCCCCTCCGGCTGCAATACCGGCATCCAGCGCAGTCCACCGCATCGTTCAGTGGACATTGCCATGTCTCGCAGCGCCGCGCTGCCGACCGGGATCGAGTACGACGTGTTCTGGATCTGCCTCACGTTGATGAAGGTCGCGCCTGACCAGACCACCCCATCGCCGTAGTCGACCGTCACGGACCGCTCCGTGCACCGATTGTCCTTCGCCCGTGGATTGTTCGTCTGCATCGTCGCGTCCCCGCTGTTCGACTTCTCCGTCGTCGCGAAGAGCTTCGCCGAGAGACCACACACTCCGTTCGCGTACACCGAGTTCGTGCCGTCGCCATAACGACCGTCGCTCTTTAGTCCGAGTGACGCATCCGCGAGCGGAAAGTAGAAGGTCGCCGTCGGGTCCTTGACGGTCACAGCGAAGAGCTCCGCACCCACCCCCTTCTTCCCGTCGGTGAGCGTTACCTCGACGTCGTATTTTGTGGTGGGCGCCTGCACGGGAACGGTGATGCGTGCGATCAACGTCGTGGAGTTGACGTACTTCGTCGACACGACGTGCACGATTGCAGTATCCCCCGCCAGAGACCACGTCGCCTTCGCCCCCTTGGCGAAGCCAGACCCCGACACCGTGACATCGATCGTCGTGTCCTGAGGCGCCGACGTCGGCGACGTGGCGGTCACGCTGACAACGCCCGTCCCGCCCCCGCCACCCCCGGCGCCCCTCGCGAGCGCTGCATCACCTGGTGCGACTACCCGCACCGGCCGATCGCCGTCGCATGCGCCGAGCAGCATGACGAGCCCCACCGCCCAGTAACGTACGCCCCGCTTGCTTCCCCCACGACGATTCGCGTGGCTCGCCAGATTGTTCATCGGTCGCTCCCTGCTCGTTGCCTGAGGTGGCCTGATGCACGCGGAAACGGGCGCATGACGCCCTAACTTTATTGAACGGACGGTCGTGCTCGGCTTGCCCCCGTGCCGCCGCTGGCCTGATATGCTGCCCAGAAGTAGGGGCTGCGATATCGCTCGTCTGAAAGCATGGCGCGCTGTGCCGCGGCCACGGCGCCCGCCGCGTCCGCGCGCCACTCGGCGCCGTAGAACCGACGAGCAAAGTCCCCGGCCCCGCGATCGTCGATTCTCCAGAGCGTGGCCACCACCGTGCGCGCCCCCGAATACAACAGCACCTGCGCGATTGTCGTATAGTCCTCGCCGCTGTCGTATCCGGTCGCCCACGCTCGACCCAGCGCCGTCTCGCACCCCGACAGGAAGACCAGGGGGTTACCGAGGTGCATTCCCAGGAGTTCGTGAACCTCCAACCGTCCGTTATCGCCTCGAGGCCCGGTGGGATCGCCGGCCAACTCAATTCTGGAGAAGAGTGGGTTCACCGGGTTCATGCGGGCGTGCGTCGCCAGGTGCACGACAGCGCCAGACGCGAGCGCCTCGCGCACAGCATGTTCGGTTGCTGCTTCGCCAACCGTAGCCGCTCCCGTTAACGCGAGGTTGGAGATCCCCATCACCTCGTCGCGGGTGGCACGCAGTTCCGCGGGGAACGGCGCAAACGCCGCCACGTGCGGAGGCTCGCCACTGCCACCGACTTCGTCGCCCCGCTCGCGACGCATCGCGACGAACGACGCAGCTGTCGGTGCATGCGACAGGACGAAGTCCTCGACGACGTAGCGACCCGAATTCGGATCGACCAGTGCGGCAAACGGAAGGTAGGTTAGGACGGCGTGCGGCACGACCACCAGTCGACGTACGCCGCGCAGCGCTCCCGAGGCCACCACGGGAGCCAATAGCTGTGCATACAGCGCACGCAGCACTGGCATCGCGTGAGAGGCTCTCGCGGGAAGCTGCGCGAGATCACGCGCGAGTCTCACGCGCGCGGCGAGCGTCGATTCGTCGACCTCGACCGGGTGCGCGGCCACACCGGACGATGTCACCACGAAGATGAGTAACCGCTTCGGAGCCACGAAGTATTCGAGGAGGACCTCATCGCGGGCGAGCACCTTGGCGATATCTCGCGCGCGGGCTCGCGCCACGCCGATGAGCGCGGCCGACGGGAGTGTCCGCGCCGCGTCACGTGCGAGGAGCGCCTCATATTCGGTTCGTGCGGCACGCACGCTGTCGGCCAATCCGGCGCTCACCACTTCATACCCCGCCGTCCGCTCCCGAGGTGCGGCGGGAGCGCGCGCCTGAAGTCGGGCGACCAACGCATCGATGCGCCGCAGCAGGCGCTCGCGCTCCAGCGCGTCGCGCACCACCCCCGTCGCCGGGACATCCCCGCGGGCCGCCACGAGGTGCTCCACCAAGGCACGCCCGCGCGCGGCGTCGGCGACCTGAAAGGCCTCGTCGGTTCGCCCCATCCGCAACAGGAGAAGCGTCTGGTCGGCGTACACCTCCGACTTCTCGGCCACGTAGGTGGTGCGCAACTCGCCCGACGCATAGTTCCCGCGAATTCGCTCGACGGCTGCTATGGCCCCTCGACCGGCGACTGCGGCGGCCTCCAGCTGCCCGAGCGCGGCATGGGCACGGGCGCGCAGCGCGAGCACTTCGGCTTCGGCCGCTGCCTCACCCAACTCCGGCGCGCCACGCACCCGTTCGAGCGCGCGCAGAGCGCCCCCCCAGTCGCCGCGTTCCGCCAGCACGTGCGATTCGGCGATCGCCACGCGCGCGTGCGCGATCGGGATCGCCAGCGAGTCGGCAAGGCGCCCAGCAGCGCGCAAGTAACCGTCGGCTTCCGACGGGCGCCCGGCGCGCCCCTCAAGCTCGGCAACAACGAGGAGGGCACTCAGCGTGGGCCACCGATGTCCCTCCCGACGATGCAGCTGCAACGCCTCGCCTGCGCGCTGCAGAGCCGACAGGTTGTTGCCGAGCGACGCCAGCGACACGGCTTCGCGTCGGAGGATGACTCCGCGCAACTCCTCCAGCCCGACAGTGTCGGCAAGTGAGCGTGCGCGACGATAGTCCTCGAGGGCGTGCCGATGGTCGCCGGCATCGGCAAACAGGTCTCCTCGCAACTTGAGATCTTCCGCTGCCTCAAGCCGTCGCCCGTCCCGTTGTGCCATGTGCACCGCGCTGTCGAGCAGGGCAAAGGCTCGCTGGGGCTCTCCCAGCGCGATGTAGGCGGTGGCCAGTTGGCCGCGCGCGTTTACCTCGGTCACGGAGTCAGCGCTGGCGCGCGCAAGGCGTCGAGCTTCCTCCAACCCCGCGATGGCCGAAGCCGGATCGCCGAGTTGAACATCCAACGCAGCGATGTTGTTGAAGGCGCGCGCCATCGTGACGCTGTCGGCGGCTCGCCGCGCGGCATCGCGCGACCGCTCGAACGCTGCTCGCGCTCCCTGAAACGCCCCGAGATCCTGTAGTACCAACCCCTGGTTGAGGGTCGCCTTGGCGAGCGACACCGAGTCATTCGTCTGTCGGGCAACGCTGGCGGCCGAGTCGAGCAGGCGCGAGGCGTCGGCGAGCCGCCCCTCGTCCCACGCGAGGAGCCCGAGCGCGTTGTACGAACGAAAGAGGTCGCGTTGCATCCCGAGTTGTAGCTTGAGCGAGAGCGCGCCCTCGCCAAGGCGGCGCGCGTCGGCAAACTCTCCAAGGTTGCGTGCGACCTGTCCCAGTCCCGTGAGCAAACGGGCGATCGCGGCCGAGTCTCGCTGAGAGCGTGCCAGCGCAAGTGCCGCTGTCCACAGCACGCGCGCGCTCTCCGGCTTCTGTCGATACATCGCGTCGCCGAGGCGCAACAGAGAGTCGGTTTCGCTGACCGGAAGCACTCGTGCGGGAACGCCGACGCGCGCGGCAGACTCGGTCTCGTGCGCACTTCGTTCGGCCGGCGCGGCGCACGACCCGATGCACACGAGGGTTGCCGGGCCCCACATGCGCGCGCCTCGTATCGTCAGCTGCAATAATGACAACGGCCGCGTCGCCAACCGCATCACTGCACCGTGAAGCGTCGCGCCGCCGACCGCGACGAGCGCCCATCACCCCACTGCGCGTCGACCGACCAGAAGTACTCTCCGGCCGGCGCAAGCGAGACCGGCCGCGGCACGACAGCGATGGTGTCGCGTGTGACGGCGCTCCAGACGACCGTCCCGGTGCTGTCTTGCACAACCACCAGGTACGTGGCGTCACCTTCGACGTCGCGCCAGGCAAGTCGCACGTCCGTGCCCATCAGAAGGGCATCTTCGATGGGCGTGACGAGCGACACCGCTGGCGGCGCGTCACTCGAGGAGTGCAACGGGGCGCGACGGACCGACACTTGATTCGCCGTCGGGACGTCGCTCGGGCGAGTGATGACCATCATGAGCAGCATTGCTGCGAATGCCGCCAGCGGCACCAAGCGGCGTATGCCGCGCGATTGCGCTGCCGGCGCGGCGGCGACCATTGCCTGCACGTCCGCCAACTCGTCCCGGCACGTACCGCAGGAGGCGAGATGACGCACGAGCTCAAGTCGCGCCTCAGCGTCGATCGTCCCGTCGACGAAAGCCGCGAGCCGCGCCGCTCCGAGGTGCGCGTCATCGTCCCACACGGTGACCTGTCGTTCGTCAGGCATAACGAGGATGAGTGGCATGAGTCCTCATGGCACGCAGCGCGTGGCGATTCGTGGTGCCGGTGTCGTTCACGGAGCTCCCTCGTCGATGCCGTCGCGCGCCAGGGAGTCGCGAAGCGACGCACAGACCGACCGGAGGCGGCGATACACATGGAAGGGCGTCGGAGCCCGGATCATGCGCGCGATCTCGGGAACCGAGCGTCCGTCGTCGAATCGAAGGCGCAGGAGGAGCTGCTCGTCCGGCGGAAGCGCCGACACCGCGCGCTCGAGCGCGTCGAGAAGCTGCCGTTCACGCATCCGCTCCTCTGGCCCGGGCGCCTCGGCGTCCACCAGCATCTGGAGCTCTGAGGGAACGCTTGCGAGGTGATGCAACCTCATTCGGGCGCGGCGCTCCGCGTCGTGACCCGCACTTGGGGTTGCATTGCGGGGGCGCCCTACACGCTGGCGGCGGAAGTCCAGGCACATGCGCCGCACGACAACCACCAACCAGGTGGTGAATCGTGTGCGCCCGTCCCGTTGGTATCTGCGCAGCACGCGGTGATCGTCGCGCCGAAGGCGATCGAGGATGTACGCGTAGGCGTCCATCGCGTCGTCGCGTCCGTTCTCGACCGTGCGCGCGACGTGGAGGAGCAACCGGCTGTGCTCGTCGACCAGACGTGCCCAGGCCGCGTCTCGTTCCGCCGACGTTCCAGCCCGCAGGAGTGCGTCGAGCGCCGGAACTCCGGTGTGCACCGATGCGGCGCAATCCGGCGCGGCTCGCGCGAGACCGTCGGTCGGCGCCGCAATCCTGTACGGCGCATCAGCGGGCGCGCCGTCGCTACTCATCGCCGGTTGCCTACGCGGATGATCACGCCACGCTCGCGGGCGAGGCGCGCGCGCGCCCGCCCGCGAGCGCCCGTCACCGCGTGACTGCGGGAGCACATCCGTCGGCGTTTCATCAAAACTGATGTAACGGACGGTCGCCGCAGATTTGCGCGACGTCGTCAAATCGACACGTCATCCCCGCCTCCCAGCGCGCGCTGAGCGCGAATGTACGGGCTACGGCGCGGGTGACAAGCGCGTCCTCCTCTGCGCGCTCCTTGACCCATCTCTCCCCAGCGTGCTCTTTCATCGCGGCCAACATCCCCCGCCCATCTCACTACGTCGCCTTCAGTCGCCCTCCATGCCCCGCCCGATCACATCATGAAGAAGCTCCTCCTCCTCGCGACGCTCGCCGCCGCGTGCTCCTCGCGTCCCGACTCCGGCTCCGCAGCCGGCGCCGCGGGCGCTTCCAGTGCCGACACCGAGCGCTGGAACCAGCGCGCCGAGGCCGTCACCATCACCCGCGACGACTGGGGCATTCCCCACGTACGCGGAAAGACCGACGCCGACGCCGTCTTCGGCGTCATCTACGCCCAGGCCGAGGACGACTTCAACCGGGTCGAGACCAACTACCTCGTCTCGCTCGGCCGTCTCTCCGAGGCCGAAGGCGAAGCGGCGATCTATCGCGACCTGCGGCAGCGGCTGTTCATCCACCCCGACACGCTCAAGGCGCTGTACGGACGGGCCGAGCCGTGGCTCAAGTCGCTGATGGATGCCTGGGCCGATGGGCTCAACTTCTACCTCGCCAAGCACCCTGAGGTGAAGCCGCGCGTGATCACGCACTGGGAGCCGTGGATGGCGCTGTCGTTCAGCGAAGGGAGCATCGGTGGCGACATCGAGGACATCTCGCTGCGCCAGCTCGAGGCCTTCTACGGCAAGAGCGACACGACGAAGAAGACAGCCCAGCGTCGCGCCCGCGAGGTGCAACTGGCGGCGGCCGAGGGCTGGCGCCCGCAGGAGCCCACCGGCTCCAACGGCTTTGCCATCGCCCCGTCCAACAGCGCGTCGAAGAAGGCGCTCCTGTGGATCAATCCGCACACGTCGTTCTTCTTCCGCGAAGAAGCGCAGATGACGAGCGACGAAGGGCTCAACGCCTACGGCGCCATCACCTGGGGACAGTTCTTCATCTACCAGGGATTCAGCGACAAGGCGGGGTGGATGCACACCTCGAGCGGCGCCGACGTGGTGGACGAGTGGGCCGAGACGATCGTGAAGAACGGCGACGCCCTCACGTACACCTACGGCGGCGAGCAGCGCCCGGTCACCACGGAGACGATCACCATCGCCTACAAGGGCGCAGCCGGTCCCGCCACGAAGGACTTCACCGTCTATCGCACGCACCACGGCCCCATCGTGCGCGAGAAGGACGGGAAGTGGATCGCCTTCAACATGATGAACGATCCGCTCACCGCGCTCACGCAGTCGTACAAGCGCACCAAGGCGAAGAACTACGCCGAGTTCAAGCAGACGATGGACCTGCACACGAACTCGTCCAACAACACGATCTTCGCCGACGCCGAGGGGAACATCGCCTACTTCCACGCCAACCACGTGCAGAAGCGCGATCCCAGGTTCAACTGGAACGAACCCGTCGACGGCACCAACCCGGCGGCGGAGTGGAAGGGGGTGCACAGCGTCGACGAGAGCCCCAACGTGGTGAACCCGGCGAGCGGCTGGATCCAGAACACCAACAACTGGCCCTACTCGGCGGCCGGCCCTAACAGCCCGAAGAAGCAGGACTACCCGGCGTACATGGAGACGTACCCGGAGAATCCGCGCGGCGTGCACGCGATCATGGTGCTCAAGGACAAGAAGGACTTCACCATCGAGACGCTGCGCGACGCGGCGTTCGATAGCTACCTCCCAGCCCTGGCGGACCTGATCCCGGGACTGCTGAAGGCGTACGATGCCGCGCCAGCATCCAGCCCGCTCAAGGCCAAGCTGGCCGAACCGATCGCCGAGTTGCGCGGGTGGGACTACCGGTGGGCGGCGACCTCGGTGCCGACGTCGCTGGCGATCTTCTGGGGCGAGGAGATGTGGCGCAAGTCGGCGGCCGACGCCGAGAGCGAGGACCTGTCGGTGTACGACTACATCGGCAAGAAGATCGCGCCGCCGCAGAAGCTCGAAGGGCTCGCCGCGGCCGTCGACACGCTCACCGCGTCGTTTGGTGCGTGGAAGACCCCGTGGGGCGACATCAACCGCTTCCAGCGCCTCACCGGCGACATCGTGCAGCCGTTCGACGACGCCGGGGCGAGCATCCCGGTGCCGTTCGCCTCGGCGCGTTGGGGTTCGTTGGCCTCGTTTGGGGCGCGTCCGTACAAGGGGACGAAGAAGTGGTACGGCACCAGTGGCAACTCGTTCGTGGCCGCCGTGGAGTTTGGCGATAGCGTGCGCGCGATCGCGGTGACCGCAGGGGGCGTGAACGGCGACCCGAAGAACAAGCACTTCAACGATCAGGCCGAGCGGTACGCCAAGGGGGAGCTGCGTCCGGTGTACTTCTACCCGAACCAGCTGCAAGGGCACACCGAGCGCACGTATAAGCCGGGGCAGTAGGCCATGCGCGCAACCATCGTCGCCATCACGCTCTGCGCCGTCGCGTCCGTGGCGTCGGCGCAGGGTTCACGCTCGCTGTTCAACGGAAAGGACCTCGCCGGGTGGCACGTCGACGTCCCGGTGCTCGACACCAATCCCAGGGCGCCGCAGCCGTTCGTGGTGCGCAACGGGCAGCTCGCCACGTTAGGCGAGCCGCAGGGGCACCTCATTACCGACGCCTCGTACCGCAACTACCGGCTCGAGGTGGAGTACCGCTTCACCGGCAAGCCAGGGAACGCCGGCGTGTTGATTCACGCGTCGAAGCCTCGGGCACTCTACCAGATGTTCCCCAAGTCCATAGAGGTGCAGATGGAGAGCGGGAACGCAGGCGACTTCTGGTGCATCGTGGAGGACATCACCGTCCCGGACATGCTCGCGCGCCGCGGCCCGCGCGACACCTGGGGGATCACCGAGGGGAAGGCCCGGCGCATCAAGAACCTCACCGACGGCTCCGAGAAGTCGTTAGGCGACTGGAACCGCATGGTGATCGAGGCGCTGGGGCGCGAGGTGAAGGTCTGGGTGAACGGGACGCTCGTGAACCACGGGACCAACGCCACGGCCGATCACGGACAGATCGCGATCCAGTCGGAAGGGACGCCGGTGGAGTTCCGGACGGTGCTTCTGACGCCGATCACTGCGCTCACGCGGTAGCGATGGCAGGGGGAGAACGACGCGGGGCGCGGCCGAGTGGCCGCGCCCCGCTGCTCGTTTCCCGCCGCCGTTCACGTCAGGATCGACGCCAGCAGGCAGGTGAAGCCGGGGAGCACATCTTCGCCGTCCAGGTGGTCGTGGTCGCTGAGCAGCGCGACGGAGCCATCGGCGCGATACGCGCAGCCGGAACGACGCACGGGGTCGATCACCCAGACCAGACGGCATCCCGCGGTGAGCCAGTCGGCGACCTTGGCCAGGACTTCGCCCGGGCGATCTTCCGGCGAGAGAACCTCCACGACAAGGTCAGGCGCAAGCTCGGGAAAGCCGCGCGTCTCCGAAGGTGGTAGCCGGTCCGTGGTAATGAATGCCGCGTCCGCCGCGCGTACCGTATCGGGATCGCGGCGCAGCGTGAAGCCCGTCTCGGCGGCGAAGGTCTCACCAAGCTCGTGCCGGTAGACGTGATTCGAGATGGCGACGGCGATTCGCATCGCCACCCGGCCATGCGGTGGCCCCGCCGGTTCCCTCACGACCAGACGCCCCTTCACCAACTCCGTCCGCTTGTCCTGAACGTTGAGGCGCAGCAGCTCCTCGGCGGTCATCGGCGCGGCGGTGGGCATGGGCCGAGTATAGGTTGTATCAGTCATGGCAGCAACACTACGCGCCGGCGTCACGCCGGCGTCACTTCATCACCATCGCATGCGCATCGTCGGCGGCAAGTTTGCAGGGCGCGACCTCACCTCACCCAGCGATCGCCGCGTGCGGCCAACCGCCGAGCACATGCGCTCGGCGCTGTTGGACCTGCTGGAGCCCGAGTTGGCCGACGCGCGCATTCTCGACCTCTTTGCCGGCACGGGCGCGTTGGGGATCGAGGCGGTGTCGCGCGGGAGCAAGACGATCGACTTCGTGGAATGGCGCCCGTCGTCGCTCTTTGCGCTCAAGTCCAACATCGGGCGCTTCAAGCTCAAGGAGCGCACGCGCGTCTTCAAGCACGACGCCATTCACTTTGCCGACGCACTCACCGAGGACCGCTACGACATCGCCTTCTGCGACCCGCCGTACGAATCCAAGCAGCTCGACTGGATCATCCGGCTGTGGCAGGCGAAGCGGTTCTCGCGTGTGCTGGCCGTGGAGCACCTGGTGTCGCACATCATCGCCCCCGGGCACTCGACGATCACCTCGGGCGACACGCGCTTCACGATCTACCGCCGCGAGGGCGAGCCTAACGAACCAGCGCCCAGGGGCGTGACAATTCCCGAGCCGTGGGCCACACCCGCGCCAGTGTTTCGCCCTCATACAACACGCCGCCCTTCATCACGAAGGCGATAGCGGTCGTGTTCCGGATGTCGGCGCGCGGATCGCGGTCGAGCACGACCAGGTCGGCGATCTTGCCGGCTTCGAGCGATCCGAGATCTGCGTCGAGTCCGAGCGCGCGCGCCCCTTCCAGCGTCGCGATGCGCAGCACTTCCATCGGCGTCAGGCCGCCCTGGGCCAGCAGTCGCATCTCCCAGTGATTGGAGAGCCCCTGCACCTCGCCGTGCCCGCCTAACGCCACGCGTCCGCCGGCGCGCAGGATCGCCGCGGCCCCTGCGGCCACGTCGCGATCGTTGTAGTCCTCCGCCGGAAAGGCGAGCAGGCGCGTCTGCGAGCGCTGGTACAACTCCCCATCGGAATACCAGCGGTTGACCTTGGGCGTGGCGTGCGGACGCTCCTCGGCCAGCAGGCGATAGATCGACAGTGCGCCACCGAAGGCGACGATCACCGTCGGCGTGTAGGCGATGCCGGTGCGAGCGATGAGCTGCACCACGTCGTCGTGGATGGGGGCGTTGGGAATGGCGTGCTCGTTGCCGCTGAAGCCGTCCATCGCGTGGGTGAGGTTGGCCTTGGCGTCGGCCCCACCCTCCGTCGTGGGCATGATGCCGAGTTCGCGCGCGGCCTGCACGACCCACTGCCGCTGCTGGCGGTTGCCCACCAGGTACGACTTGAGATAGGGCGTGCGGTATTCATCGCGATATCGGCGCATCGCCTGCCGCACCTCGTCGAGCGAGCGAAAGTCGCGGGCGAGGAAATTCCCGGTCATCCCTTCGCCGAGCGTGAGCCCCGGCCCGGTGGAATAGACGCGTGGCGCCGGGACGCCATCGGCCTCGATGATGTCGGCGACGGCGAAGATGTCGGGGGCCGCCTGTGGATCACGCGCAGTGGTGACGCCATACGCCAGGTTGGCGAAGCCACCCGTCCATTCTGGTTGCAGCAGCTCCTGCGACACGCCGAGGTGGGCGTGCACATCGATGAAGCCGGGGACGATCGTCTTGCCTCGCACGTCGATGATGCGCGCGCCGGGGGGCACCGTGATGCGTCCGCTCGGGAGGACCGCGACGACCCGGTCGCCCCGCACGAGGATGTCGGCATTCTCGCGCACTTCATCGCCACGCATCGTGAGCACACGTGCACCGCGCAGGACGACGGTACCGCCAGCTGCAGCGCGCGGGACGGCGATCGAAAGAGCCACGCTGCTCGGTTGCCCGTCGCCGACGCCAGCGCTCGACGTGCGTTGCGCGATGACGCGCGCTCCCATCACCCACGACGCCACCTGACCGTCGGCGCTCCATGCCATCCCGGTCGGCGTCCCCTCCGCGAGCACCGTCTCCGCCGCGATGGCGAGTTCGCGCGAGGTAGCCGAGTCTGGCGGCATCGCGAATCGCAGCAGGCGCCGCTCCACCTGAGCCAGTAGCTGCCGGCCGTCAGGGCTGCGCAGGAGGAGTCCGCGTCCATGCGCGCGCGCCAGCGTGGCCTCGGTGCGTCGTTCAGTGCCATCGCGCGCCACCGAGATCAGTCCGGCGGTGGGGGACGTCAGGTGCAATCGCCCGGCGGCAAAGTGCGGCAGGCGCAGGCCATCGCTCGGCATGATGGTGCGCGCGCCGCCGGTCGCGGCCGACACGATGACGACTCGCGCGTCGGGCGGCGGCGACAGGCGCATCTCGGCCGGCACCGCAGTCGTGACCAGGCGCGTGGCGCCTAACGTTGCGGTAATGGCGACGATCGAGTCGCCCGCGGGGGTCCAGGCCGGATCGATGTACCACGCGGGGGTTGCCGTCAGCTGCACCGGCGCCTCGTGTCCGTCGACTGGCGCCTTCCAGAGATGCCCGCCGCGTTCATCCCAAGTGACGTAGGCGATCCAGCGACCATCGGGGGACCAGGCCGGCATGAACTCGCGCGGACGCTCGGTGCGCGTGAGGCGTCGCGGGGTGCTGCCGTCTCGCGCCGCCACGTAGATGCGCGCGAGCGCCGACACGGCCATCTCCCCATCGAGCGCGATGGCCAGGTGATGCACGCGTCGCGCCTCCACCACGCCGGTTGCCACTCGTTGCGGGAACGAGAGCGGCGGGACGACGTCGAGCTTGACGGCGGCCTCGAACGGAATGACGGTATCGCGCCCATCGGCAATGGTGATGCGATGAATCTTGCCGCCAAAAGCCGCCACCACCGACGCTCCGTCAGGCGTGATGGCGAAACCCGGTACCACGTCGCGCGTGGCGCGACTCTCCAGTTCGTGGCGATCGATCCCGCGCACCAGCCAGCGTTCGTCGCCGTTGCGCAGGTCGCGCACCTTGATCCCCGTCACACCATCCCGCACCGCTGCGTAGACGAGCCAGCGTCCATCGCGCGAGAGGGCGGGACGCATCGGAAACATCCCCTCGAGCGCGACGGGTATCGGTGTACCGCCGGCCAACGCGCGTCGCATGATCACGCTGCTCGCCCCGGTGCGGCTCCCGTACGGGCGCGGCGTCACCGAGGCGAAGTAGAGCCACGCACCGTCGCTCGACAGCGCGGCGCCGTACGCGCCAGGGGCCGGCGAGGAGACGAGTGGCGCCTGCGCGCCGTTGGTGTTCTCCACCACCCGCTCCCCATTCCCGGTTGCCACGTCAAATCGCCACAGCTCGGCGGCGCGAGGTCCCGCGTCGTCCACGAGCGTCACGAAGATCGTGCGTCCGTCGCGCGACCATTCAGGGGAGATCATCAACGCGCGGCGACGCGTGGTGAGTTGTCGCGGCGCCGATCCGTCGGCGCCCGCAATCCAGACATTGTCCGATCCGGATTGGTCGCTCACATACGCGAGCTGGTGTCCGTCGGGGGAGTAGCGCGGCTGCGACTCGAACGGGCGCCCCGTCAGCAGCGGCGTGGCGCGTCCCCCCGCGATGGGGATGGTGTAGAGGTCGCCGAGCAACTCGAAGACGATCCGTTCGCCGTTAGGTGCGACGTCGAGCGAGATCCACGTCCCTTCGGTCGTCGTGAATGCGACGGGACGAGTTGGGGTGGGTGCCGGTTGGGCGACGGTGAGGGAGGGCGCGCAGGCAACCAGCGCGAGCGCGAGTCTGGCGAAGGCACGGCGAGAAGGCATGCCGCATGATGCTGCCGAAGTCGGACAGGCGCAATTCGACGGGGCGGCGGCGCGGGCCGTGTCCACTTGCGTGTGTTCGCGGGGGGCGGCCGCACGGGAGGCGCCCATCCTGGCGCCACGGGGCGCGCCTACAGCTCGAGGTCGTCCGGGCGTCCGCGGAGCTACCCTAACGAGACAACGCTGGACGCGCCACCGGGCGTTCGAGCGCCTGCGCCAATGCCTGCACGGCGTCCTGCGCCCCGTGCTGCATCCACACCGGCGACAACAGGACGGTGCGACCGTCGCGCATGCGCAGCGCGGGGCGATAGACATCGCCCCCCTCCTCATCACGGTCGTGGTCGAGCACCACCGCTTCCACGCCCTCGAGCGGGAACTCGATCGTCTCGCGCAGTCCGATCCCCAGGCGCTCGATGCGTCCCGTCCCCGCCTTGAGGTCGAGCACCGCGTGCGTGCGCGGCGAGCGCCAGCACACCCACACGCCGGCGACGAGCGCGACAATCCCCATCGACGCCGCCAGCAGTCGCTCCCACGCCCTCATCGTTCCGGCGTCGGCTGCCATTCCAAGCGGCGCCGCGAGTGCGATGAGTCCGACCACAACGAACATTCCCCCGAGGAGCCAATGAAGCCCCGGGGTGTGTTCGAGCGTGATGGTCCGACCGACGTTGGTAAGGCGCATGGGTTCGTCCAATGGACGGGCACCAGCGCGCTCCGGTCACGAGCAAGCGGGCCGCGAATCGCGCGTCGCTGGCGCGGCTGCGACCCGCATCTATGGGTGCGTGGTCAGCCCAGAGCCACCGCCGCTACCGTCGGTGCGCTTGCCGTCGAGCAACGCCTGCGTGGTGAGGATCGAGAAGTGCGGAAACGCGAAGATGACCTGGCGTCCGCCGTCCTCCGGAGTCCCCTGCACCTTCCCCGCTCTCACGTCTCGAATTCCCGTCTGCATCTCGGCCAGGCGCACCGGTTCGGCGACCGCGGTGTTGTGCGCGGGAAGGAGGCGCGTGACCGATGACGTCAGCGTCACCAGGCGCGCGATTGACCGCTCGTACGCATCGAGGTCGGTTTCGGGGACATAGAGCCAGACGGGGGCGTCGTAGTACGTATCGCCGGTGAACAGCAGGCGGTTGCCGCGATCAAGAAGGGCGAGCGCGTCTGGCGTGTGCCCCGGGACGCGCAGGATCTCGATCACGCGCCCACCGAGGTCGAGCGTGTCGCCGTCGGCCACGCGTCGCGTTGCCTGCCAGGCCCGCGTGTGGAACGCGGCGGTGTCGAGCCCCGCGGGGGGGCCATGGCAGAACGACGCGGGCGACACCTCGCTGTCGAGGTTCTCGTGCGGAAAGCCGAGCTGATTCTGTCGCGTGTACGCCGTCTCCACCGCCAGCACGTTCTCAAACTCCGCGTTGCCGCCCACGTGGTCGTAGTGCGTGTGCGAATTGAGCACGCGGAGCGGGAGCTTCGTGAGCGACTCGACCACCGGGCGGATCGGCGACATCCCCAGCCCGGTATCGAACAACAGCGCCCCGGTCTTGCCGACCACCAGGTACGAGATGGCCTCCTGCCATTGCTGCGATTCGACCAGCGCAAAGACGCCGTCGTCGACGCGATACACCTCGAACCAGTCAGACGGAACGGTCACGCGAGTCAGCGCGCGATTGGCCGGGCGCGGAAGCTGCGCGCACCAGGTCGCTGACGTGGCTGGCGCGGCCACAGCCGGTTGAGCGTTCGCGCTCGCCAACGCAGCGACGGAGTCGGGAGCGGCGTCCTTGTTCGCGCTTTCGTTCGACTGGCAGCCCGCGACGACAATCGCGACAAGGAGCGCGGCAGATGAGAGGCATTTCATGTCGGTATCCTCTCGTCTGTCGACCTCTGTGTCAAATCGGAGTGACGTCACACAAGCGTGGCATGAGGCGCGTGTATCGCACGGTCGGCCAATGCCCTACGTAGTGCTGCGTACGTAGAGGTTCGGATGGTCGCACCGATGAAGGGCACCGATACTGCTTCACGTGCGCTTCTCCTTGCCGCAGGATCACACCGCCCACGACGGCACCCCTGGCCACCTGATCGCGGTCGTCATTTCGCATGCCGACGCGCCAATCACCGCGTGGCAGTCGCTGGTGCTCGACGACGAGGCCGTGCAGTCGCTCCTCATGCAGGCGCGCACGCAGTCGACGATTCGCGGAATCGCCGTCGTCGCCACCTGCTCACGCACCGAACTCTACGCCGAGGTTGACGACGCGCACGCAGGTGCCGACGTGCTGCGAACGCTGCTGCAGAACGCGCATGGTGCCTCGGACTCGGTGATGGCGCTCACGCGAGTGTTGCACGGCCCACAGGTGGCCGCGCATCTCTTTCGCGTGGCCGCGGGGCTCGAGTCCATCGCCTTGGGCGAGCACGAGATCCAGGGACAGATTCGCCACGCCTTGCAGCGCGCCAGCGCGTTGCAGCGCGACAGCGCGTTGCACCTGACCGGCACGCTGGTGCATCGCCTGCTGGAACGCGCCCTCGCCACCGGCGGGCGTGCACGCCACGAGACACAGATCGGCCACGGCGCCACGACGTTGGGTCATGCCGCCGCCACGGCGGTCGCGGAGCAGTGCGCCCCCACTCCGCATTCCCTCGTCGTGGTCGTCGGGGCTGGTCACATGGCCGAGCAGGCGGTGCGTCACCTGCGCGCGCGCGGCGTCGAGCGCCTCGTGATCGTCAATCGCTCCATCGACGCTGCTCGTCGCCTCGCCCGTCAGGTCGACGCGCTCGCGCTGCCATGGGTCGCCCTTCGCGTGATCGTCGCCGAAGCCTCGGCGGTGGTCACAGCGGTGCGCACCAACGACGCGGTGATCGACCGCGCGATGCTCGAGCGTGCCCGTGCCGACGTCGACAGCACGCTCTGTCTCGTCGACCTCGGCAGTCCGCCTAACGTTGCCCCGGATTGCGCTTCGCTTCCAGGCGTGGTGCGGTACGATTTGGACGCCCTGCATCGTCGCCTGCAGGGCTCGCACGAGGCCCGGCGCGCCGAGATCGACGCCGCGCAGCATATCGTCGATCACGAAGTCGCACGCTTCCAGGCGTGGTGCGAGCATCGGCGACTCGCCCCGGCGGTGCGTCGCCTGCACGAGTGCTTCCGCGCCGAGGCCGACGTGGTGATCGCGCGCGAAGCCCATCGGCTGGGGGGCGATCGTCAGCAGCTGCAACGTTTTGCCGACGCCCTCGTCAGGCGCCTCCTGCATCGTCCAATGATCCACCTGCAGTCGTTGGCGCGCGAGGCATCCGACGACGCGCTGGCCGCGCATTCCGCTGAACGCGCTCGTCCGGCACTCGACGCCTCCGCCTCCCCCGAGCGCCTCGTGATCGACGCCTACGTCGCGCCCTCCTCCACGACCTAACGCCCAACGCCCGTGACTCCCAGCCACACGCACACCCATCACGCGTCGGGACGCGCCCCCACGGCGATCGTCATGCTCAACCTCGGCGGCCCCGAGACCTTGGATGACGTCGAGCCGTTCCTCCTGCGCCTCTTTGCCGATCGGGAGATCATCCAGCTCCCGTTCCAGTCGACGCTCGGGCCGTTCATCGCCAGGCGGCGCGCCCCCAAGGTGCGCAAGCTGTACGAGGCGATCGGCGGGGGCTCGCCCATTCGCTGGTGGACCGAGGTGCAGGGGCAGGGGATGGTGAAGCGCCTCGACCGCCTCTCGCCGGAGACGGCGCCGCACAAGTTCTACGTCGCCTTCCGCTACACGTCGCCCTCGGCCGACGATGCGTTGCTTCAGATGAAGGCCGACGGGGTCACGCGCGCCATCGCCTTCACGCAGTACCCGCAGTACTCGTGCGCCACGACCGGCTCGTCGCTCAACGAGCTGTGGCGCGCCGCCGCGCGTCACGACCTCTCCGATGCCTTCGAGTGGAGCGTGATCGATCGCTGGCCCACCCACCCGGGCTTCATCGACGCGATGACCGACACCGTCCGGCAGGGACTGGAGCAGTTCGATCCGGTCGATCGCGACGACGTCCTCCTCCTCTTCTCGGCGCACTCGCTCCCGATGAGCGTGGTGCGACGCGGCGATCCGTATCCGCAGGAGATCGGCGCCTCGGTGCACGAGGTATGCAAGGCGTTAGGCACGCGGCACCAGTACCTCCTGTCGTACCAGTCCGAGGTGGGACCGGTGTCGTGGCTGGGCCCCAGCACCGAGGACGTCATCCACGGCCTGGCCTCCAAGCAGCGCCGCAATGTCCTCGTGATCCCGATCGCCTTCACCAGCGATCACATCGAGACGCTCTCGGAACTGGACCGCGAGTACGGCGAACTGGCCCATCGCCTGGGGATCCCGAACTTCAAGCGCGCGCCGGCGATGAACGGATCGCCGATCCTGCAGGACGCGATGGCGGCGATCGTCTCCGAGCACCTGCGCGCCGGCGAGACGTGTTCACCGCAGTACGGCCTGCGTTGCGCGGGGTGCGTCAACCCGCAGTGCCGTCAGGTCATCAACCCGGTGGCCGAGTACAGCCGGATGCCGGTGACGATCACCAAGGAGACGGCGCGCATCCTCAAGTCGGCCGGGCAGCGATAGGCACATCAGCGAACGGGGGAGCGTGGCGTTGCCAGCAGGCAATCGCTCGCTAGGCTCCCCCAAAGAACGACCGCGCCTGCTCGAGGGCGGCGGCATCGCGCTGCACGTCGCCCGGACGGCTGCCATACCCCAGCAGGGCGCCCCCCCAAGTCATCGCCAGGTATTCGGCGCACAGGCGAATCGTGCCAAGCAGCGGTTCCATCATGCGGGGGTCCTCGTCGCTGAAGACGCTCACCACCCACATCTGCTTCCCCGCCATTCGTCGCTTGAAGTCCATGCCGGGGACGCGCATCCATCCCGACCAGTAGTCGAGGTACAGCTTGGCGCTGGCGGGAACGCTGTACCAGTAGAGCGGCGCGCACATCACGAGGTCGGTCGCCCAGAGCGTCGCCTCGGCCAGCGTCTCCTCGGGACCGGAGGGCTGGGGATACGTCCCCACGTCATGGCGAATGTCGCGGAACGGGGCGAGCGGGAGGTCATCCAGGTGCAACCAGCGCTGCTCCGCTCCCGCCGGCAGCGACGGCTCCGCCGCGCGCGCCAGTTGCTCGGTGTTGCCGTCGCGGCGCGCACTCGAGAGCAGGAAAAGGAAGCGGCGTGGCTGGACGGATGCGTCGGACATGAATGCTGGTGTAGATGGAGTGGAGACGAGCGGCGTGCAGGCAGACGGTGGCGACGGCTACCCGGTGTTGCGCAGCCCCGCCGCCACGCCGTTGATCGATATATGGATGCCGCGCTTCACGCGCTCCATGGTCTGTTCGGAATCGACGGCGCCGGTACGGTAGCGACGCATCAACTCCACCTGCAGGTGGTTGAGCGGGTCGATGTACGAGAAGCGATGCTCGATGGAGCGGGCAAGCGCCGGGTTCGACGCCAGGCGACTCGCCTCGCCGGTGATGAGCGACAGTGCGCGATCGGTGCGACGCCACTCGGCCTCGATCGTCCCGTAGATGCGTTCGCCTAACGCGTGGTCCTCCACCAGCTCCACGTAGCGCCGGGCAATGCCGAGGTCGGTCTTGGCCAGCACCATGTCCAGGTTGGAGAGCAGCGTCCGGAAGAAGGGCCACTGCGCATGCATGCGCCGAAGGAGGGCGAGACGCGACTCGTACTGCGCCTGGTCCTCGGAGAGATAGGTCGCGACCCCCGAGCCAAAGCCGCACCATCCGGGGAGTGCGACGCGGCACTGCCCCCAACTGAAGCCCCACGGAATGGCGCGCAGGTCCTCGATGGCGCGCGTGGCCTTTCGCGACGCGGGGCGCGAGCCGATGTTGAGCTCCGCGATTTCGCGAATGGGGGTCGCGCTGAAGAAGTAGTCGGCAAAGCCGGGCGTCTCGTAGACCAGCGCGCGATACGCGGCAAAGCTCCCCGCGCTGATCGCCTCGGCCGCCTCTCGAAATTTGGCCGGCACCGCCTTGGCCGGCGGCAGGAGCGTCGTCTCGAGCGTGGCCGCCACCAGCGTCTCCAGGTTGCGTCGCCCGATGTCGGGGTTGGCGTACTTGGACGCGATGACTTCCCCCTGCTCCGTCAGGCGCAACTGGCCGTTGACCGTCCCCGGCGGCTGGGCGATGATGGCCTGGTAGCTCGGTCCGCCACCACGCCCCACGGTTCCGCCCCGTCCGTGAAAGAGTCGCAGCGCCACACCCCGCATCTCCTCGCGCCCGGCGAACAGCGCCACCAGCGACAGCTCGGCCTTGTAGAGCTCCCAGTTGCTGGTAAAGGTCCCGCCGTCCTTGTTGCTGTCGGAGTAGCCCAGCATGATCTCCTGCTCGCCACCGCTGGCGCGCATCATCGCTCCGATGCCATCGACGGCGTAGAAGTCGCGCATGATCTCGGTGTAGCGTCGCAGGTCACCGATGGTCTCGAACAGTGGCACGACGACCAGGTCGG
>CAZLLP010000083.1:0-23662 GCA_964560345.1 uncultured Gemmatimonadaceae bacterium | reverse complement strand
GGGGGCTCGGGGAGGGATGGGTGTGGAGGAGGTGGCCGTGGGTGGCTGGGCGCGGGTGGTGGCGGCGCGGGGCGTTCGAGCGGGGGGGGGGGCGGGGGCGGGCCGGGGTGGGGGGGATGGCTCGGTGAGTGGGGGGGAGGGGTGCGAGGTGATGCAGTGGGTGGAGGCGACTTTTCGGAACTGAGGATCGGAAGCGAGCGGAAGCCTGCCGTGCGTTCCTGAGCAGCGTGAGGCTGGAAAAAACCGAGGTTCATAGACCGAGTCTGCGAGGGCAGTTCGCCATGTGCGACGCTGCCCTCGAATCGCGCTTGTACTTGTCCTCCTCGCTAGTGCCCTCAGTCCGTCCACCTACCAGACCCTCGGGGTAACCCTGGTGTTCAGTGTCAGACCCCGGTCGTATGGTTGGGATTGCCAAGCCTTACCTGTCTGAGCAGCGCCGGCCGTTCGTGTCCGACGCCACAGTTTCCACCGTGTTGGGAGGCGATCCGATGAGTGCGGCAGCCTGGCACTTTCGCCGAAAGCGCCCGAGTGACACCGCGAGAGATCCCATCTCGTCGGAGTTCTTCGCGGACGAGTCTGTTGAGGATGCAGCTCGAGCTCTCGTGCGCGAGTCGATTCAGAATTCGCTCGATGCTCGTTTGAAGAACCGAGACGACCCCGTTGCCATTCGTGTGTTTCTCGGCGTCAACGGGGGCGCCGCCCTTCCATCGACAGCGGCTCGATTCTTAGATGGCGTTTGGCCTCACTTGAGCTCGAAGCGAAGCGGACTTCAATCTCCGCCATTGCCAAGAGATCGGTGCAGCTTCCTAACCATCGAAGACTTCTCCACGACGGGTCTGGAGGGCGACCCAGATGAATGGACGCCCAAGGCAGGCAAGGCAAATGCCTTCTATTCGTTCTTTCGCGCCGAAGCCTACTCCGAGAAGCAGGGCGATGATCGCGGCCGATGGGGTGTCGGAAAACTGGTCTTTCCGAGATCGAGCAAAGGAAGCGCCTTCTTTGGGTTCACCGTTCCAGTTACTACCGGCCAACCCTTGCTCATGGGGCGAATGATTCTTCGCCATCATGAGGTCGACGCTCATGAGTACGTCCCCGACGCCATGTTCGGCGTTAAGAAGCTCCTTCACAACGACCCCGACTTTGTCGCACCGTGCACTGACGCGCGCGTGCATCGAGACTTTCGGCAGACGTTCTCAGTCACGCGAACCACGCAACCCGGCTTGTCCGTCGTGGTCCCGTGGCTCGACGACGAAGATTCCTTCACGCTCGACGCGCTCACCAAGGCAATCGCCGCTGAGTACATGCTGCCTGTCCTTCGAGGACGACTCGTCGTTTCGGTCGAAGACGGCTCGAAGAGACACAAGATTGATCGAGATACGCTTCTCAAGTCCTCCCAGAAATGGATCGATGAATCGATCGCCGACCTTCTGAAGCTGGGCATCTTCGCTTCTCGGCTCGACGCAAGAGATGTCGTACAGGTGTCATCCCCAGACCAATCGAACGCGCCCAAGTGGGCCGAGAAGGCGCTCGCCGACGACATGATCGCATCGTCCCGCGCAAGACTCGAAGGAGGAGATCCTGTCGCCTTCGAAGTTCCAATTACGGTGTATCCGAAACAGGGCGCCGCCGGCAGGTCGCGTCTGAGAGTGCACATGATCGAGGCCGGCAAAGAGGCTTCGAGTACGAGCCCGGTCTTCGTTCGTGAAGACATAACAGTGACGGGTGCGAGGGGCACACGAGTGCCCGGCTACGTCAGCCTCGTTACGATCGATGATGGTCCGCTTGCGACGCTCCTCGGAGACGCCGAGAATCCGGCCCATACGGAGTGGCGCCACCACACACGAGGCTTCCGGGAAAAATACAAATACCCCAAGGCATTCCTCACTTTCGTTCGTGAGGCGCCGCACAACGTGTTTAGCACAATCTTCAAGGATTCCCTTGAGGAAGATCACTTCGCGCTTGGCGCGTTCTTTCCTGATGTGCGAGCCGACAGTGACGCTCGGGCAAAAGGCGGCGACAAGAAGAATCGTCCGAAGCCCGGCGTCGATACGGACGGACCTCCGCAGCTAGAGAAGAAGCCACGGCGACATGGCTTGCGCCAGGTGGACGGAGGGTTCGAGGTCACGGCGGGCGACCCAAGTGCGCAGCGTCCTTCACTCCTACGGATCAGAGCTGCATACGACGTTCGTCGCGGCGACCCCCTCAAACGTTACGAACCTTACGACTTCGATTTCTCGTCTGGGACCATGGATCTGGACTTCGAAGGTTTGAGGATCAAAGTCGCCAATGAGAACGAGGTGCTCGCCGAGGTCACATCGGACGTATTCCGACTTCGCATCACCGGGTTTGACAGCAATCGAGATGTATACGTGCGCGTGACGCTGCCGGAGGGTCGCGATGAGCGTTAGGCATTTCAACTATACGGAGCGCAAGCGTCTGCTTCACGCCGACACGAGCATTGCACTGTCTCGTCGCGACAAAGAGGTTTCGTTTGATGTGCAGCTAAGGCTCGATGGCTACGAGTTCCCCGGTAACTCGGCCGTCGTTGTGGAGGCGTACCGGCAGACAAGTCTGCGACGCTATTCCTTTGGTACGGCGGCCAGTCCAAGCCCGCAAGGTTCGACGCGTCTCGATGGCTTCCCTGATGTCGAGTCTCTACTGTTTCGCGTCAAGATCATCGACCCTGCCAATGGAAAGCTGCTGGCGGAAGCGGACAAGATAAAACCAGTAGATCCAGACGGCGGTGAACGCCCCTCTCTGCTTCGAGTCAGGTCAGACAACCTCTCCGGCGAGGCTTGGAAACTCGCATTCGAGGACGATCACCCCGTGCTTGTTATCGAAAAGAGCTACGGTCCTTATCAGTCCTTGCTCGCCTCACCTCATTTCCGTTGGCTGGTACTTCCGCAACTTCTCCGATCTCTCCTCAAGCGAGCCATGCTTGAAGATCTCGACGAGCTTCTCGACGACACTTCTTCTTCGTGGCAAAACGCGGTAGTGCGCCAAGCACGAGTGCTAACCGGAACGAACCCACCTGACGGAGACGACGAGCAAGAGGTCGACGATTGGATCACATCTGCCGTGCGCGCCTTCTGCAGACGCCATGGACTAGCGCAACGGTACCACGCAGAGGTGTTTGGGGGAGGCGAATCGTGAATCTTCGCGAGTTCAATGCAGACGGAATTCAGGAGGCGCATTCCTTCCTTGAGGCGCTGCGCGCCGGTGAAGCACTGCCCATACCATTCGAACTACTCGAGGATGACGATCTATCGTCGGAGTTGCCCGTCTCGCTGAAAGGGCTCGCGACCTCGTTCGATTCGAGGTTCGAAATGGCGCTACGGATGAACACCGTTCTAGCTCCCGTTCTTGACACCGCGCGAGCTGACAGCGTCGGCATGTGGACTTGGCTCGCGCTGCTGTACTTGGATGCAATCGCGCCGCCCAAAGCCAACGGATCTCGAAAGATCGGCGATCAGGCGCTGTACATTCTGGAGCCGGACAACTGGCGTCGCTACTATCGCCATCTCTTGGCTGGACCTTGTCGCGTAATGCGCGCTCACTGGGACGAGCTTCACGTCACTCAAGCGATTCTTGCGGGTAAGCCCAGCGTCCCCGGAGAGCTCTATGAGCAGATCGCCTCGCGCCAGGAGGTAATCACTAGCTCAGCGCTCCTTCGTTTGACACGTCGACTTTACTGGGAAACTTCGACTAAAGGGCTCAAGCGCGGCGCAGCTTCCAAGGGTGCTGGAAGCGCTCGGCGACTTGCGGCGCTTTTGCTGCAACTCGATCTGACGTGGGACTTCGCAGAGATGACCGACGACGCGATGATTGACCTACTGCCGAAGCGCGAGTTCGCGCGCTTTTCGGGAATATGACGCATGCTGTGAATCGGCCGACGCTAGCGAGGCTTGAAGCCGAGAGATTGTAGCTTCTCCCAAGAAGTCAGCAGACTAGCTCCCTCTGGCCTCGTGAGTCAGGACAAGTGCCAACAGCGTGGTTGCCAGTCGTCGCAGTAACGTTTGAGTGTCGCACTCACCGAATCCGGTGGCGCTGCGCGCTCTGGTACTTCCCACGGCGGCGATTCTTACCGACTTCGAGGTGCCTGCGTTGGCCGCGGTTCCGGCGGCGGTGTCATGTGCTCGGATGACTAGGACGATACGCAAGCGTGCCGAGTGTCTATGATGAAACGTTCAAGAGAAATCACTCCGTTTCGCACAGGTACGGGGTAGCTCTTGTGTAGCGTTTTCGGAACCACCAGCACCACCCCCTCCTCCGTCATCTCGCGAAACTGCTCCTCCGACACCCCTTCCTGCAGCGTCAGCAGGTGCTTCGTCTCCACCCGTCGCGCCTCATTCAGGATCTGCCGCCAGCGATCCTTCACCGTCGTCTTCGCGGCAAGCATGCGCAGTTGATCGTCCCGTCGATTTCCGTCCCAGTAGCACTCGATCGACGGGAAGATGAAATCGGGTTTGCGACTCCCCTCGGTGTGCGCCCCGTGAGAGAACGAGAGACCCTCCTCACGGAAGATTCCCGCCAGTTGCAACTCGAGTGAGCGTCCGGATCGGCTCTTTCGTCGATTCGTCACCGTGTGCGCATACTCAAGGAAGGCTTCGACCGAGTCGAAGGGGTGCTGCAACCGCGGAAGAACGTGGTGTGCCTCGACCGACCGGAACATTTCGTACTCGCACTGTCGACGACGCATCAGCCGATCGTCTGCCACGAGCGCTCGCGAGTTTGGCAAGCTCTCGATTACACGCGCGATGATTTCGTCTCCGGTGGGAATTCGCTGTTTCCACGAATCGGGCATCGTCGCGGACGTCAGCGCACACGGGCGATCAACCGCGATCACAACGTCTGATAACAGGACGCCCGTCGACGTCAGCACGAGCCCCACGCCTGGCTCTACCGGCCCGACGCGATCGACGATGCGATCGTGTTCTTCGAGATTCCGCGCGATCCAGACGCGCAGTCCGTCGGCGTCGCCAGTACCGATGCGGTGGTACGCAAAGACGACCAAAGAGCCCGTGGACTCGGACGACACGAGTGGAGCGTCTGTCGCCCCCCAGCGCGTCAACCGCGCTTCATCGCGCCCGTTAGGCTGGCCCAGGCGCTTGGAGTTGTACCAGACGAGGCGAAGATTCGTCGTGTAGTCGCCGTGCGAATCGACGATCGCATCGAAGAAGAGATCGGGATTCTCTTCGTGCTCTGCGCGATGGCAGAGACGAGGGAAGACGACGCGCAACACCTCCTTGGCGACATACGGTCCGCCTTGGTGCACGTTGGCCTTCGCGTAGGTGTCGTTGGCTGACAGGTACTTCACGTACCATAGCCAGTCCGACCCCGACACCTGCTCGAACCACTCCGCGAGTTCGTTCTCCTCAGCCACCCTTTCCGCTCCCCGGTCGCGCTTGCTGAATTTTGCGCGCGAGCGCAGCGAGGCGGGAGTGGGAGAGACTGCATTCCCAGACGACTATCGGCGTCCAGCCGAGTCGGCGCAACTCGCGCAGGTTACGGCGATCCCTCGCGACATTCTGGGCGAACTTCGCCTGCCAGAACTCGCGATTGCTCGATGGCGTCGTGGCATAACGACACGACGAATGTCGGTGCCAGAAGCAGCCGTGCACGAGGATGGCGACGCGATACCTGGCGAGTACAACGTCCGGGCGGCCTGGGAGATCGCGCCGATGCAGTCGAAAACGAAACCCCTCTCGATGCAGGAAGCGCCGGACGGTGAGTTCCGGCGCCGTATCCTTGCCACCGATGCCGGCCATCATCCGGCTGCGCGTTGCGCGATCGACGATATCGGCCACGTCAGTCCGCGGCTTCGAACTCCAGCGAGAGCTGCGGTCGACGCGGGCGATAGGCCTCACCCACGAGATGTGGGCGCATGGCGGCAGCGATCGCCTCCACCAAGGGAACGACGACCGAGTTGCCGAACTGGCGATACGCCTGCGTATCCGAGACGGGGATCTCCCAGCGTCGCTCGCCGCGATCGAAGCCCATGAGTCTCGCACACTCGCGGGGCGTTAGGCGGCGTGGATTGCCGCTTCCCCGCTTCACGAGAATCTCGGAGCCGTCCTTGTAGTATCGCGCAGACAACGTTCGGGCGATGTCGTTCGGTCCCACGAGCCCGAAGCCGAAGCCGTTACCCTTCGCGCGATGCTTGTCCGCGTAGTCCTGTAAGTACTTCCACAGATGGTCGGTGAGGACGTACTTGGCGTGCGGGCGTCCCTTCGCGTCGATGAAACGGTCGTCCGCCACCCCTGCCTCATCCTTGGAGTGCAGGATGTCCCGAAGCACGGGCCAGTGCTCCTGCGTCGGGATGGCCACGTCCTCCCAACTGAAGTCGGTGTCCTCTCGGAATCCGACCAGGAAGATCCTTTCGCGATGCTGCGGGACGAACGCGCGTGCGTTGATCACCTTGGGCCACACGCGATAGCCGAGCTTTTCCTTCAGCGTTCGCATGATGACGGCGAAGGTGCGTCCGCCGTCGTGCCCCTGCAGGTTCTTGACGTTCTCGAGGAGAAACGCTTTCGGGCGATGATGCTCGAGGATTCGCTCGACCTCGAAGAACAGCGTCCCTTGCGTCTCGCACTCGAAGCCGTGCTTGCGGCCGAGTGAGTTCTTCTTCGAAACGCCGGCAATGCTGAACGGCTGGCACGGGAAGCCGGCGAGGAGGACGTCGTGTTCGGGGATGTCCTCCGACGCAATCTTCATGATGTCGCCGGCGATGTGGTGATCGCCGAAGTTCGCGCGATAGGTGCGTTGTGAGTGTTCGTCCCACTCGGACGTGAAGACGCACTGTCCGCCAATCGACTCGAAGCCGAGCCGAAGGCCGCCGATCCCTGCGAAGAGATCGATGAAGCGAAAGGACGGCGGCGATTCGCGAACCACACTCACCTTCGGTTCGAGCCGGCGCCGCAGCTCCGCGAGTTCGAGTGCGCTGGGTTCGTGCTTGCCGCTCTCCCAGCGTTTCACGGTCGCGAGCGAACAGTCCGCGACCTTCGCCAGCTGTGACTGGGAAAGGCCGTTGCGGATGCGCAGGTCGTGCAGCTCGGTGGCGACCGGCGGCTTAGCGGGTTTTCTTCGGGCGGAAGGCACGGTGACAATCTGACACCGATTTGTCCCGTGGGGCAAGTCCAACTCACACCAGGACGCTCGTCAACTTGTATCGTGACTTGGCCGCTTCTCTGAAATCCACGAAGTGCGCTTGATCCTATTGCGGTGGTCGGCTCATATCGTTGATTGCCGGAATCAATCCCCTGGTCGTGCTGAGCTGAAACAGGGGCCGCTCCGCTGCAGAACTGCTCAAGCCTCTCGTCAAATGCCCATTCAGATTTCAAAGACTCTCGTCAGCAAACTCCCGCCCGACGATCAGGCCGACCTTGCGGATTTTCTTTCGCAGAAGGCCGGAGGCGTGTGCGCCTTGTGCGCAGGCAAGATGAACGAGGCTGCTGAGGCTCTGGTCGCCGACCACGACACTCCTGAATCTGAAGGCGGCCCGAATACTCGCTCTAACCTCCAACTCGTTCACAAGTCCTGTAACGCCGCGAAGCGCAACACCCCTTCGATAGATGTTCGTCCTCTGCTCCGTCTGCAACGTTTCATTCGCGAGCGCGGAGGAATCGTCAAGTACGACGACGTTCTCGATCATTTCGGAGTAACTCCAGCTCCGACAGCTGTTCGTCGGATTGACGACCGTGTCGAGTTTTCCTTCTCAGACGGATCCTCGCGTGAAGTCGAAGTCATTCGAGAGACTACTCCGGCTCGAGTCTATGATGTGGCGTTCATCGATGTACCGCAGGTAGCGCTCTTCAACGACACCGCGTGTCAACCACGACAGCTAAAGATTCCGCAAGTTACGGCCATCTACGGCGATCTTCGCAAGAACCCGCTCCACGAAGCCCCGGGCTGTCGTGTCGAGACGACGGGCTCGGGCAATATGGTTCGGTTGCTGATGTTCGACGGTCAGCACAAGTCAGTCGCCATGTGGCTGTCAGGGCAGAAGCGCATTACGGTCAAAGTGTATCTCGACCTTAAGAAAGATGAAGCGATCGTGCTGGTGAATTCCGTACAGGCGAAGATCAAGAAGCTTCCGCTCTCACCGTTCGAGCTCTCTGCGAAGCTAGCAGACGAGTGGGAGCTGAAGCTTACCAGCTACGAGGCCGAGGTGGGATCCGCCGACGCAAGTGAGGCAGGATTTATCAAGTGGCTTGATGCGTCTGATCGTACTCGGGGCAAACAAGCACTTGCTGCTGCGATCGTTCAAGATGTTCTCGAGGATGACCAACTTCTCTTCCGATCCCTTCTTCACGCGAGGGGAAACGAACCTCCTTTGATGACGGAGGCAACGTTCCGCAACAAGGTACTTGGCGAACTACTCCATCTTGCGCCCATAGAAGAGAAAGGAGATCGAATGAATGCTATGCGGTTGGCTGAACGAGCGACGGCTGTCCGCGTCCTCAACCTCCTCGCGCAAACTGTGTTCTCCGGAGATGCTGGAGACCAAGGGCCTCATTTCGAGCTCCGTCGGAAGAGAATGAGCTACCAGTCTGCAATCAGTAGAGTATCCGCTCTCCTTCGCTCGATCATTGGGAGGGAGACCGCGAGCGAAGCACCACTTGAGTTGCTTAAACGCCAACCCGACGAGCATGAGTGGGCGAAGATCGAGGCTGCAGTTCGTCGCATTGCTGACCACCCGATTTGGACTGCAGACCTAGCACGAAATGCTAAGTGCAAGGCGTTTGCGGACGCCCTACAGAAGAACCAAAACATCGAAAAGGCAATGGAATCGGTGCGACTTGATCTCGGTTATGCCGTCGGGGTTCGCGCATTCAAAACCGAGGACCTCGATGACTAAAGCATCGCGCTAGGTCTATCTGGTGGATCGAGAACGTTCCTTTCATTCTCGTACATGTTGAAGGAGCCGCATGCCGCGGCTGGAGATCCGAAGTGACTGTGCTCAACTGACGCTTTGGCTACCGCTTCCGAATCCACCGGCATCGGGGCCTAGCAAGCGGTTACACCCGCCACCTCGCCCGTCCCGCCGCCCTCTGCTCGCGTCTCGCGGACACCTGCCCGCGCTTCGCTGCCGTCCTACCGAGTCTCGCTGACATCCTACTCATCCCCACTGACAAACTCGCGCGTTCGCTCGCAGACACACCGATCACCTCCGCCAAATCAATCATCCGGCTGTAGCACTCCCGCGCTACGCTGACACTGTCCCGTGTCTCCCGTGCCAATCCGCGCGTCTGGCTGACAAGCTCTCGTTCCCCGTGAGCAACCCGCTCGTGCCGTCGTGCAACCACTCACGTACGTCGCGCCACCTGGTTCGTCCCGCTGCACCATTCTCATGTTCGATTGACAACCAATCATGTCGCGAAGACAGACCAGCAGTGCCGCATGGCGCATGACACGTTCGCTACCGCCACATGGCTCGTCCGGCACGCCAGGTCTCGCGTCTCGTTGACAGATCACCGCGTACGGCTGACGGGCTTCCGCGTTCCGGTGACAACCGAGTGTGACTCGAGCGCAGGTCGGCCGTGCAGCATCGCCACCGGCGTCGTCCCGCTGCCAAGGCGCTGTGTTCGCGGTGCCACGTGCTGCGTCGCGCTGCAAACCGGGCGCGTCTCGCGCGCAGGTGCTCGTGTCACGCTGACAACCTCCCGTGTCTGGGTGACAACCCCGCGTGTTTGAGTGACATCCCCGCGTGTCTCGCGGCACAGTCGATCGAATCACCGCGCTGACGGTCGAGCAGGAGACGCACACACGCCTGGCCCGCGCGGGAACGGCCACGATCAATCAGCAGATGCGCCTGCTCCGCTGGGAACTCATGCGCCCGATCGAGCTGAGCGCGCGGCAGATCGTGATCAACGGTGTGTCGCTCGGCCCTTCGTTTCGCGTCGCCCCGCGGATCCGTCAGCCCGAGGCGTTGATCATCGCGGCGATGGCGATGGCGAATCGCGCGGAGGAATACGCGCCTGCGTTCGTGGCCGCAGGCTTTCCGACCGACTTCGCGGAGCGCATGCGCGCGGGGGCCACGGCGTTGCGTGAGGCGGTGGACAGTCGCGCGCACCAACTGGGGCGTCGTGCGGCGACGACGGCGGCGTTGGCCGACGCAGTGACACGCGGGCGGCAGGTGCTGTCGCTGGTCGACTTGATGGTGGGGCCGAGCGCGGAGCGCGATGCAGTGGTGGCGGTGGAGTGGAAGGAGGTGTTGCGGGGGCGGGGGGCGCGGCGTTAGGCCGCGGAGGGCGGGACGCTACACGCCTCCCACCGTCCCACGCAACATCTCCTCCCCCGGTACGATCGCCCTGAGGAAGGCCGCAATCGGCAGCACGGAAATCACCCCATCGCGCTCCGCCACCTCGGCGTCGGTGACCGCGATGAGGCGAGCCTCGGGGAATTCATCGTGGAACGCCAGGAGTCCACGCCGGTCCGCGGGGCGCATGGTGCGACCGCTCTTCACCTCCACGGCCACCAGCCCGTCGGCGGTCTCCACCACGAAGTCGACTTCCACCCCTGCCGTCGTGCGCCAGGTCCACAGGCGAGCATCACGAGTCACGCTGCACCACGCCGCGAGATGCTGGTAGACCAACCCCTCACGTGCCGCACCCGATGCTTCGGGCAGTGTGCGCGCGATCTCGGACGGGCGAAGCGCCATCGCCAGCCCGGTATCCGCAAAGTACAGTTTGGGGGCGGCGGCCAGCGCGCGCCGTGACGGACGGCTGGTAAAGACGGGGAGCCGCACGACGAGGAACATCGCCTCCAGCAGCTCCAGCCAATCGAGGACGGTGCTCTTCTTGACGTTGGCCTGCTGCGCAACCGCCGTCGGGCTGAAGACACTTCCGTGCGACAGGGCCAACTGCTCGAGCGCGCGCGCGAACGCCTCGATCTGCCGAATGCGCGCCTCGGCGCGCACTTCGTCGAAGACGGCAACGGTGGCGTAGTCGGCCAGCGCCTGCTCGGGATCGTCGGCGGTCCACACGATGGGGAGCAGTCCGAGCCGCTGAGCGGTTGCCACTGAGAACGCCTCCCCCAACTCGGCGGCGATGAACGGCGGCATCACTCGTCGTCCGGCGCGTCCGCCCAGCAGGTTCACGCCGGCGCGATGCAGCGCGCGTGCGCTCGATCCGGTGAGAAGAAAGCGGCGAGCCGGTTCGCGATCCAAGCGCTGATGCACCACGTCGAGCAGTGCCGGAACTCGTGGGATCTCGTCGATGACGACCCACTGCGATGGGGGAGAGGCGTCGAGCATCCCATGCAGGCGCTCCGGCTCCGCGCCAAGGGCGCGCGCCAGCGGGCCTGCCCGAAGGTCGAGGACGAGCGCGTCGGGGAGGCACTGGCGGGCGTAGGTGGACTTTCCGGTGCCCCGAGGCCCGAAGAGAAACGTGCTTCGGGACGGCGGGGGAAGGCGCCGGACGATGGGCGGCACCGGCGGGATGAGCGGCGTCATGCCTCATTATGGACGGATATTCCGTCCAAATCAAGCCGATATGGACGGATTGCCCGTCCAAATCGGCTTCCGAGCCGGGAGGGAGGGAGGGAGGGAGAGGCGGGCGCCCTTCCAACGACCCGCGCGCCCTCGGACAGCTACGACGCCACGCCGAACATACCCCACACCTCCGCCGCATCCCGCAGCGTCACCGCCTCCCACCCATCCGCCGCAAACCGCCCCCACTCCTCCCCCGTCGGATACGTGTAGTACGCACCCCCCGGCTGCTCCGACACCGGGAGCGTCTCCCCGCGCAGCACGCGCTGCGCCGCCTCACCCAGCGCCGCGACGCCCGGCCCGTACAGCTGTGCCACGTGCCAGAAGAGCGATCGCGAACGATCGACCGGCGTGCGCGTGGTCGTCACGATCGGCCCGGTATCGATGGTCCCGTCGGCGATGTAGTGCACGGTGCACCCGATCTGGGCGTCACCGTTCGCGAGTGCCCTAAAGGTTGCCAGCACGCCGCGGTACGCCGGGAGCAATCCGGAGTGCAGGTTCAGCACGCCGAGTGGCGGGATGGCGAGGAAGCGGGACTTGAAGATGGCGCCGTACCGGATGGACACGACCAGGTCGGGAGCCAGCGCGCGCACCCAGGCGAGCCCTTCGTCGCTGTTGGGATTGGGGAGCGGCGTGACGGGGATGCCGCGGCGGGTGGTCAGCTCGCGGAAGGTCAGCAGGCGCGTGCCGTCGTCGGGGAGGTTGGCGCGCTCGACGAGCGGGAAGATCAGCTCGAGCGGGATGACCTGCTCGGCCTGGCGCAGCTCGCGGCGCTGCGGTGGTTCACCGGCGTCGGCGCCGGGTTTGCCGACGCGTTGGGTGAGGGCGATGGAGACGTCGTGCCCCGCCAGCGCCGGGAGGAGGCGGTTGATGGCGAGGCAGGAGAAGAGGTCGGCGTTGAGGCAGGCGAGGATGCGCATACGACAACCTGAAGCCTAACGACGGTGCTTGGCCACAGCGCACCAGCACCAGCGCGTCGGCCGACCGCGGTTGGGCAGTTTGCACTACGACGTGGCCGCGCTGCGCGATCGCTTGTGCAAGGTGCGCTGTGATGTGGCGAGTCTGCGCGGTGTCTTGTGCAATGTGCGCTGTGACCTGGCGAAGTTGCGCTGGCGTTGGTGCGTTTCGCGCTGCGGTGTGAGACACGCGCGCCGTCACGTGTGCAGCGTGCGCTGTGACCTGGCGAAACCGCGCGGTCACCTGTGCACTGCGCGCTGACGCTTGGCCAAGGTGCGGTGTCGCTTGGACATGATGCGCGGCCGCTTGGCAAAAGTGCGCAGTCACCTGTGCAACGTGCGCTGCGACCTGGCGGAGCCGCACCGTCGCCTGTGCACTGTGCGCTGCGACCTGGCGGAACCGCACCGTCGCCTGTGCACTGTGCGCTGCGACCTGGCGGAGCTGCGCGGTCGTTTGTGCAACTCGCGCGACGACCTGGCGGAGCCGCGCGGTCGCTTGTGCGTTGCGCGCTGTGATCTAGCGGAGGTGCACGGTGACCTGTGCATCGCGCGTTGTGACTTCGCCGAGGTGCACCGGCAGTTGTGCATCGTGCGCTGTCGACTGGCGGAGCAGCACGATCGGTTGTGCATCGTGCGCTGCCACTTGGCGCGGGAGCGCAAGCGATGACGCAACATGCGCTGCGGTTTGGCGGATGGGCGCGGTCACTTGTGCGAACTGCACTACGACCTGGCGAACGCGCGCAGTCAGTTGCGCGTCTTGCGTTGCGACTTGGCGCACTGACGCGGTCACTTGTGCGTCGTGCGCTGTGGTCTTTTCGGGCCACCCTGGATCAGCGTCCGCCTTCACGGACGGCGGCACCCTGATCAGCGGAAGTGCCGATTGCACCTGAACGATCCGTTTACGATCCGTAGACGATGATCCGTCATGCATCGACGACCGTCGCAGTCGACGAGGCGTTTTCGCGATCACTCAGGCGCTGCATCTGGCAGCGAGGATGCTCGCAGCGGTGTGGCACGTACCGAATGGCACCAGCGTTCGAGCGCGAGCTACTGCCCCCAATTCACAATCGGCAACCACTTCCTCCCGCTCGGATTGTTCCGCGCAATATTCACCACCCCCACCTGCACCCCATGCAGGGTCCGCGCGTAGTTCACGATCCCGATGGTCAGCCCCCGCTGCGTCCCCTGGATGTAGTTGAACGACGACACCCCAACCCCCCGCAACGTCCCTCCATCGATCACCCGCACGGTCCCGCCGGCAATCATCAGCCCGCGCAGGCGCTCCCCCCCCACCCCCAACCCACCGACAGCAACACCCTCCACGCGCGGCGCGCCGACACCGAGGCCGCCGATGCTCAGGTACTTGAGGGTCCCGCCTGACCCCACCCCGGCGCCGCCCACGAACACCCCGGTCATGTCGCCGCCACCGCCGACCCCCAGGCCGCCGACTGCAATGCCCGAGAAGTCGCCGCCAAGTCCGGCGCCCAGGCCGCCGATCAGGACCCCCTTTCCGCCGCCGCCTGCTGCAACGCCAAGCCCGCCGACCATGAGCCCGGAGAGCTGACCGCCGCTCCCGACGCCCAGCCCGCCGACGGCGATGCCGCGCACGCCGCCGGCCGCCCCAATCCCGAGCCCCCCGACGCCGATCCCGCGGATGTCACCGCCGGCCCCCGCGCCCAGTCCGCCGATGACCACGCCGCGAATGTCGCCGGCCACGCCAGCGCCGGCACCGCCGACGATCAGCCCACGTCCCTCTCCACCCGCTCCGGCGCCAAGCCCGCCGACGATGACGCCGCGAAGGTCGCCGCCGGTCCCCGCTCCCAGCCCGCCGACCATGATGCCGCCGATGCGGTCGCCGGCGCCGAGCCCCAGCAGGCCGACGCCGATCCCGACCAGCTCACCGGTAGCCGAGATGCCGGCGCCGAGCTGGATGCCGTGCACGTCGCGACCGCCGGTGAGCGGGAGCCCGAGGGCGATTCCGGTGATGTCGCCGTCGCCGTCCTTCTTGGGGTCCCAAATCGTTGCGTTCAGGCCGGTCACCCGACGAAGGCGGGTGTCGCGGAAGTTGAGGCGGATGCCGGTCCACTCGCGCGAATCGCCGATGCTGATCCCGATCTTGTTGGCGCCGATGTTGAGGGCGCGGTCGCCCCCTCGATCCGAACGATCATCGCGGTCCCGGTCCCTGCCGCCAGACTCCTGGCTGAGGACGACGCGGGGGGAGAGGGCCAGGAGGGTGGCGGCGACGGCCACGGCGACGAGGGCCGCGATGACCAGCGCGGCGCGCGAACGGATGCTCTTCATATAGATGCTTGGCCTGGGACGGTACTGCGTATGCGGGCCTACGAACGCGCGGGTGTCGTTGGTTTCAGGGAGCCGACGCGTCGCATTTGCGAGTTCTTTCATCCAGAAACCCTAGACCCAAGTGCATTGCATTCAAGTATTTGCACGAGATGAATAACACGAAACCGGAGGACCCCCGACGCTGTTCATGGTGTGAACACCCCCGCTGCACCCGCCGGGGACTCGATCGTGTTGGAGGCAAGACGGAATGTTGGCTGGCGATGTAGCACACCCACCCCCGATTGACCCCGGGGCGTGTCCGAAGGACCACCACCACAACTGGCGATGACCACGACCCGAGTCCCTCAGTGGCTCCGGCAAGTGCTGGTCTTTGCCGGGGCGTGGCACCTGATCCTGGGCGCCGCCATGGTGGTCGCCCCGGGGGCGTTCTTCGCCCTCACGCGCATCGAGCCGCTCAACTACCTCCAGGTGTGGCAGGGGGTGGGGGTGATGACGGCGGTGATGGGGATCGGCTACGCGGTGGCCGCCCGCAATCCGCTGCGCTACTGGCCGGTGGTGATGATCGGATTCATCCCCAAGGTGGTGGGGCCGATCGGCTACCTGATCGGACTCCTGCGCGGGACGATCCCCAGGGCGTTCGGCACGCTGGTCATCATCCACGACCTGATCTGGCTGGCCCCGTTCGCGATGCTGCTCTGGCTGGCGGTCCGCGAGGACGCCGCGGGCGAGTACCCGCGCTCGACGTTCCGCGGGACGACGCGCGACGCGATGGCCAACGCGATCACGAACCATGGCGAGTCGCTGCTCGAGCTGTCACAGGACGGACCTCGCCTGGTGATCTTCCTGCGCCACACGGGGTGCATCTTCTGCCGCGAAACACTGGGCGACCTCAAGAAGCTCCACTCGAAGATCGAGGCGACCGGGGTGAAGCTGGTCCTGGTCCACATGGGGATGCCTGACGAGGGGGAGGAGCTGGCGGAGCGATACGGGCTGACGGGGGTGGACATGGTGGGCGACCCGCTGCGGGAGCTCTATCAGGCGTTCCAGCTCCCGCAGGGCTCCTTCATCCAGCTCTTTGGCCCCAAGGTGGCGGCGCGCGGATTCGTGGCCGCGCTCAAGGGGCACATGCAGGGGTTCTTCCACGGCGACGCCTTGCAGCTCCCGGGAGCGTTCGTGGTCTCGCACGGGGCGATCCTGCGCTCCTACCGGCACCAGCACGCGGGGGACCGCCCGGACTACCTCGCCCTGGCCAAGGGGGAGTGCGATATCCCCACCTCGCGCGGGCACTCAGCGGCCTAGATTTGACGAGCGGGTCGGCCGGCACCGGTCGACCAGGTCGTCTCCCTCGCCGCCACCTCACGCGATGTCTCCACCGCCCGCTGGCGCCACACGCACGACCGGGACGCTCTGGTTTGTCCTGGGCGACCAGCTCGACGCGCGCTTCAGGCTCTTTCGGCGCCACTTCGACAAGGCGCGCGATGTCGTCCTGATGGCCGAGGTGATGGACGAGTCGCGGCACGTGGCCAGCCACAAGCAGCGCACGGTGCTCTTTTTGAGCGCGATGCGGCACTACGCGGCCGAGCTGCGCTCGCGCGGGGTGACGGTGCGCTACGTCTCCCTGGACGATCCGGCCAACTCGCACACGCTGGCCGGCGAGCTGCGCCGGGCGATCGAGGCGCTCGCTCCCGCGCGCTTGGCGATCACGCGCCCGGGGGAGTGGCGGGTGCTGCGGATGCTGGAGCGCGTCACGGCGCAGCGCCGCCTCCCGCTCGACGTGCACGAGGACCCGCACTTCCTCCTCACCCCGGCCGAGTTCAGCGCCTGGGCCACGGGGCGGAAGGAGCTGGTGATGGAGCACTTCTATCGCATGATGCGGAAGAAGTTCGGCGTGCTGCTCACCGCCGACGGCGCTCCTGAAGGTGGCGAGTGGAACTACGACACGGAGAACCGGAAGCGCTTCAAGGGAGACAAGACCACGCTCCCGCGTCGCGTGCGACACGCGCCTGACGAGATCACCACCGAAGTGCTGCGCGTGGTCGAGCACAAGCTGGGCGACCTCCCCGGCTCGTCCGAAGGGTTCAACTGGCCGGTGACGCGCGAGCAGGCGATCGCCGAGCTGCACGACTTCATCCGCCACCGGCTGCCGCACTTTGGGGACTACCAGGACGCGATGGTGATCGGCGAGCCCTGGATGTACCACTCGCTGCTGTCGCCGGCGATGAACCTCAAGCTGCTCGACCCGCGCGAGATCGTGCAGCTGGCGGTGGAAGCGTATCGCCGCGGGGTGGCACCGCTCAACGCGGTGGAAGGGTTCGTGCGCCAGGTGATCGGGTGGCGCGAGTTCATTCGCGGGGTGTACTGGCACGAAGGGGCCGAGTACGCCGATCGCAACGCGCTCAACCAGCGGCGGTCGTTGCCCACGGTGTATTGGACGGGCGAAACGGAAATGCGCTGCCTGCGCGAGAGCGTGGGCGAGGTGCTGCGCCACGGCTTCGGGCATCACATCCAGCGGCTGATGATCACCGGGAACTTCGCCATGATGGCGGGGGTGGACCCGCGCGAGGTCTCGGACTGGTACCTGGGGATGTTCGTCGACGGGATCGACTGGGTGACGCTGCCCAACGCGTTAGGCATGTCGCAGCATGCGGACGGCGGGGTGGTGGGGACCAAGCCGTACGCGGCCTCTGGGCGCTATGTCGAGAAGATGGGGGACTACTGCGCGGGGTGCCGCTACTCGCCGGGAGTGCGCGTGGGAGAAGACGCCTGTCCGATGACGACGTTCTACTGGGACTTCCTGCTGCGGCACTCGGCGGTGTTTGCGGGGAACAACCGCATGGCGTTGCCGCTCAAGCATGTGGAGGCGATGTCGGAGGAAGAGCGCACCGGCATTCGGGCGTGGGCGGAGGTGGTGCGGGGGCGGATGGGGATGGGAGCGCGGTGATGGTTGTGGCTGTGTTCTGGTAGGGTTTCTGTACCGAAGAGCACACAGAGGGAGGGCGAGAACACGGGGGGTATGGGCGCGTAGGCGGGGGGCGTGCGGATCGCTTGGGTCGTCAGCGGGCCATCACGTGCTCGACGTTCCATTCGACAAGCGGATAGACGAAGCCCTCGACGTATTCGTGGTGCACGGCGCTCTCGCGATCGAACGCGAGGTACTCTCGCTCCGTCATCTGCAAGGGATAGTGCACGATACCGGCGAAGGACGGCGACGCTGCCCCGTACACCGCTGTCAGTTCGCGTATTCGCAGGCGCTGCGATGCCGGTGTGAGTTCGATCCCGTCGTAGATGTCGTCGAGTGTGAGCACGATGCCGAGCGAAGAGAGCGGCACCTCGCCCTGCTCCAGCAGGACGTCGTAGTGCCATCGTCCGTCGGCGTCGCGCCAATGGTGATGCACATACCGCTCGTCCTGCGCGACGATGAGATATGTGTGGAGCGACTCGATCTCTCGATACGCAATGAGTTTCTCTCGGCGGTCCACGTGATAGGTGCTCTCGGAAAGCACTTCAACCAGGATGCTCGGATGGTGTTCGAGGTACTCATCGGCTGACGGCGGGCCACAGGTGACCATGAGGTCCGGATAGTACACGCGATCCCCAAGCGCGAGTGCGACCGACTCCGCGTAGGCCCGGCACCCGCTGGCACCTTCTGCCGCCAATGCACGCATGAGTAGCCGTGCAACGATTCGATTGTGACGCTTGCTCGCGCCCGACATCGCGTAGACAAAGCCGGCCACGTACTCGTGACGTCCCTCGGATCGTCGCTCGAACGTCAGGTATTCCTCGAGCGTCATCTCGCGCGGCATGGAACGGGGATGGGTCATGCGCCGAGCATAGGCTCGGCTCGGCGGCCGAGTCAAGGCGAGGGAGTTGCACTCGGATCATTCCGTTGCGCGTACGCCTGCGCTTGCTGTACGCTTGAAGGGTACGCCCCTCCCCTTCGCTCTCAATGCAAGGCTCGCCACACTTTCTCGTCGTCGACGACGAGCGCCAGATCAGGCGCGCGGTGGCGCATGTCATGGAGCCGCTCGGCGGCACGGTGCGTGAAGCCTCGACGGGGCGCGAAGCCCTCACGATGGCCGCGGCGGAGTCGCCGACGCTGGTGGTGCTCGACCTCGGCCTCCCCGACATGGACGGGACCGATGTCTGTCGCGAGCTGCGTACGTGGAGCGCGGCGCCGATCCTCATCCTCACCGCACGGCACGACGAGCAGGCGACGATCGCCGCGCTCGACGCGGGCGCCGACGACTACGTCACCAAGCCATTCTCTCCGCCCGCGTTGCAGGCCCGCATCCGTGCCCTGCTCCGCCGGGTGCAACGCTCCAACCAGCCGGAGCAGGGGCGCACGGTGGTCGAGGCCGGGGCGATCAGGATAGACATGGCGGGGCGGACGGTGGAGCGCAACGGAGAGCGCGTGCACCTGACGCCGACCGAGTTCGACCTGCTGGCGACGCTGGCGACCAACGCCGGACGCGTGCTCACGCACAACTTCCTCTTTTCGACCGTCTGGAAGGGGCGCGTCTTTGGCGATGCGCAGGCGCACCTGCGGGTGCACGTGGCCCACCTGCGCCGCAAGCTGGAGGAAGACCCAGTGCGACCGCGCCACCTGCAGACGGAGCTTGGGGTTGGGTATCGCTTCGTGACCGACTGAGGAGCGCCGACGCTTGCCGGAACCGTCCCGTGCGCGCAGCGCACGTCGCGCCCGATGGAGAGGAATCGGACTCTCCGCGAATACGCAGCGGACGCGTCGTGTTCGTCCGTACGTCTGGCCGCTGCTGCTCGCCGTGGTCATCGCGGTGCTCGTCCCCTTTCGGGAGCGACTCGAGAACTCGCACGTCACGCTGGCGCTCCTGTTGGTGGTCCTCGCCGCGGCGGCAGACGGCGGTCGAGCGGTCGGACTCTTCTCCGCCGCGATCGCCTTCCTCGGCTTCAACTGGTTCTTTCTTCCGCCCTACGGCGCGCTGACGGTCGCCGATCCGCTCGACTGGTTCGTCCTCCTGGCGTTCCTCGGGACGAGCGTGGTGGCGTCGCACCTGTTCCATCAGGTGCAACGCGAGGCCGACGAGGCGCGAGAGCGAACCGCGGAGGTCACGACCCTGGCCACGCTGGGGGCCGAGGCGATGACCGCCCCGCGTGCCGAGGGGGCATTGCGCATGGTGGCGCACACGTCGCGCGAAGCGCTGGGTGTACAGTGGTGCCGAGTACACGTACTGCGTGATGGGCATGACCGCGCGTCGGGAACGTTGGAATCGGCGACGGCTGAGACGCCGGCCGACACGGGAGGTGAAGCCCAGGCACGCGTGACGGATCTGGAGCCCGTGTGGCTCGCGCTGGAGCGGCGGGAACGCGTAGCCGTCCTGGAGGGTGGGGTGGTGCGGGTGATTGCCAGCGAGGCAACCACGCTGAGCGATGCGTTGCAGGGAGAGCGGGCGTTGCGTCTCCTGATCCCGCTGCACACCGGGGCGTCTTCCATTGGCGTGCTCGATGTGGAGGACCCCAAGGGCCTGGTGCTGTCGGCGCCGCGCGAGCGAATGCTGGCCGCGCTCGCGTACTACGCGGCGTTAGGCGGGGAACGTGCGCGCAACGAACACACCACCGAACGCCTGGAGGCGATGCGCGAGGCGGAACGCATGCGCACGGCGGTGCTGGCCTCGGTATCGCACGACCTGCGCACCCCGCTCACCACGATCAAGGCGCTGGCGCACGAATTGGGAGCACTGGGCGACGAGCGTTCGGAGGTGATCGAGCAGGAAGCCGACCGGCTCAACGCCTTTGTCGCCGACATGCTGGACATGTCGCGCCTGGCGAGCGGGCGCTTCCCCCTCGAGCTGGCGATCGTCCCGGTGGACGAACTGATCTCCGCGGTGTTGCAGCAGGTGGAAGGGAGCTACGGGGCCCGGCCGATCCGGGTGCAGCTGCCAAGCGACGACGCCTTCCCCCTGGCGCGCCTGGACCTCACGCACTCGGCGCGCATCCTCGTGAACCTGCTGGAGAACGCGCGCAAGTATTCCCCGAGCGACACGCCGGTGGACCTGACGGTGCGTCGCGAGGGGGCGATGATGCGCATCACCGTGGCCGATCGCGGCCCCGGCGTGCCGCCTGACGAGTCGGAGCGCATCTTCGACGCACTGTATCGGCCGGCGGCGGCGCGCCCCGACGTGGGGAGTGCGGGGCTCGGGCTGGCGATCGCGCGCGGGCTCGCCGAGGCGCAGGGAGGGACGGTGACCTACGCGGCGCGGGAGGGGGGCGGGAGCGAGTTCACGCTGTCGCTGCCAGCGGCGGAGTTGACCGACATCGCGTCGTAGGACGAGCGTCGCACCTTCATGCGACCTTAACGCCCCCCAGCGGGGCGTTTGTGCGTTCTTCACCCCCCGACTGGCATCGTCACTCCGTACGGCGTTTCCCCGTCTCGGCCCTGTGGCCTCTCGAGACCGCGCGAACGCCCCCTGCCCCGCGGAGGGACTGTGCTCGACCTGGTGTACGTGCTCCTCACCGTCGCCTTCTTCGCGCTCATGCTGTGGTACGTCACCGGCTGTGCGTTGTTGGGGCATTCCAGCGTCGAACGCGACGAGGAGCGGAAACCATGACGCCGGAATCGGTGCTCGGCTTGCTAGTGTGCGTCGCGGTGCTCGTGTACCTGCTGTACACGCTCCTGCGACCGGAGAAGTTCTGACCATGACCACTAACGGTTGGCTGCAGATCGTCTTCTTCGCGGTGTGCGTCCTGCTGGTCGCCAAGCCGCTGGGGATCTATCTCGTACGCGTGTACGACGGATCAATGCGATGGCTGGCCCCGGTGGAGCGTGCGATCTATCGCCTGGCAGGGATCGACGCGAGCGAGGATCAGCACTGGACGCGCTATGCGGCGGGCGTGCTCCTCTTCAGCGCCGCGTCGATGCTGCTCACGTACGTCGCCTTGCGCCTGCAGGCGGTGCTTCCGCTCAATCCGCAAGGGATGGCGGCGGTCCCCGCTCGTCAGGCATTCGAGACGGCATCGTCGTTCACCACCAACACCAACTGGCAGTCGTACAGCGGCGAGTCGACGATGTCGTACCTGTCGCAGATGATGCAGCTGGCCTTCCACAACTTCGTCTCGGCAGCGGTCGGGATGGGGGTGGCGGTCGCGCTGGTGCGCGGCATCTCGCGCCGCAGTGCCGGGAAGCTGGGCAACTTCTGGGTCGATACGGTGCGCGGGACGCTGTATGTCCTGCTCCCGTTCTCGCTGCTGTTCGCCCTCCTGCTCGTACAGCAGGGGGCGATCCAGAACTTCCGCCCCTACGTCGAACTCACGACACTCGAAGGGGCCAAGCAGGTTCTCGCGATGGGGCCAGTCGCCAGCCAGGAAGCGATCAAGCAGATCGGGACCAACGGCGGCGGCTTCTTCAACGCCAACTCGGCGCATCCGTTCGAGAACCCGACGCCGTGGACAAACTTCTGGCAGATGTTCACGATCTTCCTCATCCCGTCGGCGATGACCTACATGCTGGGGCGGATGGTGAAGAACCAGCGCCACGGCTGGGCGGTGTGGTCGGCGATGTTCGTGCTCTTTGCCGGCGGCGTGACCACGGCCTACTGGGCCGAGGCGCGCGGGAATCCGATCCACGCCGAGCGTGGGCTCGACCTGGCGACGACGGCGACCAACCCCGGTGGCAACATGGAGGGGAAGGAAGTCCGATTCGGGATCGCCAACTCCGCGTTGTTTGCCACGGTCACGACCGATGCGTCGTGCGGTGCGGTGAATAGCATGCACGACTCGTTCACCCCGTTAGGCGGGCTGGTCCCGATGGTGAACATGCAGCTGGGCGAGGTGGTCTTTGGCGGCGTGGGGGCGGGGCTGTACGGCATCCTGATGATGGTGGTACTCACCGTATTCATCGCCGGACTGATGGTGGGGCGCACCCCCGAGTACCTGGGGAAGAAGATCCAGGCGCGCGAGGTGCAGATGGCGATGCTCTACGTCCTGGTCTTCCCGGCGGCGATCCTCGTGACCACGGCCATCTCGGTCGTGAGTCCTGTGGGGCTGGCCGGGCTCAATAACCAGGGGCCGCATGGGCTGTCGGAGATCCTGTACGCCTTCTCCAGCACGGCGGCCAACAACGGGAGTGCCTTTGCCGGGCTCACCGGCGGGACGACGTATTACAACACGCTGTTCGGCGTCACGATGCTCGTCGGGCGCTTTGCGATGATGGTGCCGATGATCGCGCTGGCCGGTTTTTTGGCCGAGAAGAAGATCGCCCCGGAATCGACCGGGACGTTCCCGGTCACGTCGCCGCTCTTCGTGGTGCTGCTGGTTGGCGTGATCCTGATCGTGTCGGCGCTCACCTTCTTCCCCGCCCTCGCGTTGGGTCCGATTGTCGAGCACCTGCTGATGGGTGCGGGGAGGCTCTTCTAACATGTCCGTCTCGAAACGTCCCCTCTTTGACCCGCCCATCGTGAAGCGCGCGGTGCGCGATGCGTTTGGCAAGCTGCACCCTCGCACGATGGTGCGGAATCCGGTCATGTTCGTGGTGTTCGTGGGAAGCATCCTCACGACGCTCGTGCTGGTGCAAGACGTGGTGCGCGCTGAAGGGAATCTTGCCTTCACCGTGCAGCTGGCGATCTGGCTCTGGTTCACGGTGCTCTTTGCCAACTTTGCCGAAGCGATGGCCGAAGGGCGTGGCAAGGCGCAGGCCGACACGCTGCGCGCGTCGCGTGCACAGACCAAGGCCAAGAAGCTCGACGACCCGCGCGACCGTCACCGGTTCTACTTCGTCCCCTCCAGCGAACTGGAGAAGGATGACTTCGTGGTGTGCGAGCCTGGCGATGTGATTCCCAGCGACGGCGAGGTCGTGGAAGGGGTGGCGTCGGTGGATGAATCGGCCATCACGGGCGAATCGGCACCCGTCATTCGAGAGTCGGGGGGTGACCGTTCGGCGGTGACT
>CAZLLP010000082.1:0-23741 GCA_964560345.1 uncultured Gemmatimonadaceae bacterium | reverse complement strand
CGGCGCTCTACCTCACCGTGCTCGGCGAACCGCCGCTCAGGAGGCTGCGCTACCAGCAGCAGTTCGACTTCTTCGAGTCCGAGCGGGTCAATGATGCGATTCACTTCGTCAACCTGGCCGACGAGACGCTCGCCGGCGACCTGAACGAGGTGCTACGCCGCATCAGCGCCGAGGTGACAGCCTTCAGTCCGTCGTTTGTCTTTGTCGACTCGTTCCGTTCGGTCGTCGCGTCCAGCGAGCGCGACGGTTCGCCGTCCACGCCACTGCAGAAGTTCGTGCAGGAGCTGGGGATGCTGATGACGACGTGGCAGGCGACGACCTTCCTGATCGGCGAATACTTCACGGAGATCGATGCCAATCCGGTCTTCACCGTGGCCGATGGCCTTATCTGGATGCGCCAGAGCGTCCAGCGCAACTCGATGGTGCGCAAGCTCGAAGTGATGAAGATGCGCGGCCAGCCCACGTTGCCGGGGTTGCACTCGTTCCGCATCAGCGCGTCGGGGATCACGGTCTTTGCGCCGGCCGCTGTCATTTCCGGGAACGAGGCGGAGCGATTGCACGTGACGGCAACGCCGCGCGCACACATGGGAATCCTCGAGCTGGACGAGATGCTGGGCGGTGGACTCCCCCGCGGCTACTCATTGCTGGTGGCGGGCCCCTCGGGCTCTGGAAAGAGCATCCTCGCCTCGGCGTTCCTGGCAGAGGGCGCTCGCAACGGCGAGAACGGCGTGATCGCGTCGTTCGAGCAGCGACCGAGCAAGGCGCGCAACCCGATCCTGGCCGAACTGGTACGTCAGGGCAAGGTGGGTGTCGTGGACAGCCGAGCGCCCGACCTCTCCATCGATGAGATCGTGATGCTCGTCGCGGCCGAGGTGCAACGACTCGACGCGCGGCGTGTGGTGATCGATTCGCTTTCCGGCTTTGAGTTGGCGCTGGCGCCAACCTTCCGGGACGACTTTCGCGCGTCGCTGGCGCGACTGGTCACGGCACTCGGCAGCATCGGCGTGACCGTGCTCATGACCTCCGAGCTGGAGGACCGGTACACCGACTTGCGCTTCAGCCCGTACGGCACCGCCTTTCTCACCGACGCGATCGTGGTGATGCGCTACATCGAAGTCGAAAGCCGGCTGCGGCGCATGCTGGCGGTGGTCAAGGTGCGCGCCAGCGCCCACTCGAACGAGCTGCGCGAGTTCACGATCGACGATGCCGGCCTTCGCATCGGGTCGCGGCTGCTGGACCAGGAAGGGCTGCTGGGCGGCCGTCCCACGCACCACGCACGGGCCCCGAGTCCGACCGATGGTCGCGATGTGTGAGTCGCGCCGTCCGCCGAAGCTGGCGCGTTTGCCATGAGCCGAACATGAAACGATCGGCCGGTCGGTTTGAGGACGCGAACTCGCGTGTCGCGCGCGAGCTCGAGCAGTTGCTCGAGGAAGTGTCGAGCGCGCGCACGGAACTGGCGCGATTGCAGGGCGAGCGCGCGCAAGCCGCCGGCGTTGGTGACGACCGAGAGGCGCAACTGCTCGAGGTCAACGAGCAACTGGTATTGGCGGCGGTGCAGGCGCACGCGGATGTGGAGGCTTCGGCCCATGCCCTCAACGAGGCGGCGCGCACCGCAGGGCTCGATCCGCTCACCGAGCTCCCCAATCGGGTGCTCATGCTCGACCGGGTGCGACAGGCGATTGCGACGGCCAAGCGACATGGCGAGCGCCTCGCGCTGCTCTTTGTCGACCTGGATGGATTCAAGCAGATCAACGACGAGCAGGGTCACGCCATCGGCGACGGGGTGCTGCGGCTGACGTCGCAGGCGCTGGTGGCATCGGTGCGCGCCGCCGATACCGTCAGCCGCCACGGTGGCGACGAATTCCTGGTGCTGCTGTCGGAGGTCTCTTCGCCCGCCGACGCCGAGGCGGTGGCCGCGAAGATGATCCACGCGGTCAGCGTTCCGCAACGCACCGGGAGTCACATCGTGCACCTGACGGCGAGCATTGGGATCAGCCTCTACCCCGATGACGGGCTCGAACCCGAGCAGCTGATCGACCACGCCGACACCGCGATGTACCACGCCAAGCGCCAGGGCGCCGGACGCGTCGCGCTCTACAGCGCCGTCCCGGCCGACGACAACGCGCACACTCGACTCTCGACCTCCTCGACGCCGCTTCAGTTCCCGCGGCGAGCGCGTGCGAGCACGGGGTCGGACGAACGACACGAGGAGTTGCGAGAGGCCAACGAGCGGCTGGTGCTGGCGGCGCTCGCCGCGCAGGAAAAGCAGTCGGCCGCCGAGCAGGCGTTGAAGCGGCACACCAACTTCCTCTCTCGCGTGGCGTACGAGCTGCGCAGCCCGCTCAACCCCATTCGCCACGCGACGGCGCTGCTCGGGCTGCAACCCTCCGATGCCAAGCTCCTGTATCGCGCCATGGGGATCATCGATCGTCAGGTCGCGTACATCAACCGGCTCGTGAGCGACCTGCTGGACATCTCGCGCATCAGCACCGGCATGCTCGCGCTGGAGCTGAGCGACGTGGACCTGTGCGAGATCCTCGATGACGCGGAGGAGAACTGGCGTCCGTCGATGGAGGCGCGACAGCAGGTGCTCGAGGTCCGTCGCCCGGCGGAACCACTCATGGTGCGCGGCGACCCGATGCGGCTGGCGCAGGTGCTCGACAACCTGTTGGACAACGCCTCGCGCTACACGCCAGAGGGCGGGACCATCGCGCTGCTGGTCGTGGTGTCCGAGCACCGGGCGATCATCTCGCTCTCCGACAGCGGTATCGGCATACCGGCGGAGTCGCTTCGCGGCGTGTTCGACCTCTTTACGCAGGGCGCGCCGTCAGCCGCCGTCGACGAGACGGGACTCGGCATCGGCCTCACGGTGGTGCGCGACCTGGTGGTGGCGCATCAGGGGACCGTGCGTGTCACGAGCGCCGGACGGGGACACGGGACGGAAGTGATCATGACACTTCCGCTGCTCCGCGACGAGTCCGACGCGCCCGACGGACCCAGCGCGTGAGTGCCTAACGGCGCGCCGTCATGCGCCGCCGCAGGAGACGCGCTTCATCGGGAAGTTCATCCCTTTCGCCTGCCCACCCTGGTCGCCCTCGATGCGCGCCATGAGGGAGTCGGCACCGATGCGGCGATAAAGGATGCGCTGGGGAAAGTCGTGCGCCGGGTTCGAGAAGGTGACCGAGCTGTCGGAGATTGCCGACGCGGGGAACGGCGTGGCAGGGCGGCCGCCGGGTTGGGCGAGGTAGGTCACGACACCGTCCTTCACCTCCAGGCGCAGCGCCTCCCACTCGCGCGCGACGTCACGCACCACCGTACGGCTCATCCCCAGCATCAAGCCGCCCAACGGGGCCATCCACTGCTCGTGGGTGACGCGTGACGGGGACCGAAGCTCCCAGCAGCCGGCCATGAAGGACAGCCGACCGAGGTCGTTAGGCGCCTGCGCCGCCAGTGGAGTAGCGATCAGCACCCCGATGATGCCGGCGGCGTGCCAGGTGAAACGCGGCGCGCGTGACCGGTGCATTGGACGCGTTGTGCGGCTGCTCCCCATCGCTCCTCCTCGCTCGTGATGGTCAGGGCGCTCGCACCTCGAGCGCCTTTCCACGATACGTACGAGGATCGACGCCGGCCACTCGCCTGGTCACGCGCCCGGCACGGGTGAGCACGGTGACCTCGAGGTCCAACCGTTCGAAGCTCGGGAGTGCAAGGTGTACCGGGGTCACGCCCTGCGCGTCATAGCTCCCGCCGGTGTCCACCAGGCGAAGGGCGATGAGGCGGCGCGTCCCGGCGGCGAAGGCCCTCACCTCGCTCCCCGCACGCGTCGCACGCCCCCGCGCATCGCGCACCGTCACCTGCAACGAACGCTCGGCGATCTCCGGGGCCAGCATGTTGCGATACAGCGAGTGCGTCCCCTGCACGTGATTGTTGGTGAGGGCGAGGTCGAGGTCACCGTCGCGATCGAAGTCGGCCCACGCCACGCCGTGGCTCCCGTTGTCGGCGGCAATCGAGGCCGGCATCACGTCGATGAAGTGCGTCCCGGCGTTCTTGAAGAAGTGATCCGGCGTGTCGCGCTCCCCGGCGAGATACGAGACGACAAAGAGATCGAGGCGCCCATCGTGGTCCATGTCCCCCCACGCGGCGCTGGTCGAGTGGTAGTCGCCGGCCAATCCCATCGACTCGGCGACGTTGGTGAAGCGCCCGCCGTCGTCGCGATAGAGCGCGTCCGGGCCGTAGTTGGCGACAAACAGGTCCAGGTCACCGTCGTTGTCGAAGTCGCCCAGCGTCGGCCCCACGCCGCCGCGGTCGGCGGTGCGACCGCGCTCCGAGATTCCTGACGAGTCGGCGATGTCGGTGAAGCGACCGCCCGCATTGCGGTAGAAGCCGTTGGCATCGCCGTCCTGGTTGGCGACGAAGGCATCGAGGTCGCCGTCCTGCTCCCAGTCCCACCAGACCACCCCCACCGTCTTGCGCGCATCGGCGATGCCGAGCGAGGGGGCGACGTCGGTGAAACGGCCGCCGTCGTTGCGATAAAGGGCGTTGGGGCGGTCGCGAAAGGCGACCGAGAGGTCCACATCGCCGTCGTTGTCGAAGTCGATGAAGGCCGGCTGCCGAGTGGTCCCGCGGTCGGCGACGCCGACGGCCGCCGCCACGTCCACGAACCGCGCGCCGCCGCCAGGGTTGCGATAGAGCTTGTTAGGCACCGGCGCCTGCGGCGTGAAGCCGACGTAGAGATCGAGTTCGCCGTCGGCATCGTAGTCGCCCCAGGCGGCGGCGCGCACCTCCAGCGAGTCGTCGATTCCGAGCGAACCGGCGACATCGACGAAATTCCCGCCATCGTTCCGATAGAGACGCGCGCGAACCCCGCCCCGGAAGCCCACGTAGAGGTCGAGGTCCCCGTCGTGGTCGTAGTCGGCCCAGGCGTTCGGCTGCCCGCCGGGAGCGACGAAGAGCGCCGGCTGTACGGCCTCGAAGACGGGAGGCGCCTGTTTGCCGCCGGTCGCTGGGGGAGCCGCCTCAGGGGTGGCGCGAGTGCCGGCGCGACAGGCGCCGAGGAGCGCGAGCAGGACCAGCGAGTGAGAGAGGCGCATGGCGGGAAGGTGGCGCGGGAGGCGCAGGCCGGGGAGGGACAGAAGACGGGAAGACGGGAAGACGGGAAGACGGGAAGACGAGAAGACGAGAAGACGAGTGAAACCTATGTGTGTGGCGCACGTAGTCGGGGCATGGCATTCACTCCTACTTCCGATTCTTCCGTCGGCTCTGCGCCGCTGCGGCCGGTCGAGTTCGAGATCCTCCTGGCGCTCGCGCTGGGGGAACGACACGGGTACGCGATCATCCGCGAGGTCGAAGAGCGCTCCGGCGGGGCGGTTCGGCTGGAGACGGGGACGCTATACCGGGCGCTGCACCGCCTCGTGCAAACGGGACTGGTCACCCCCATCGAGCGGCGGGCGGCCGATGACGCGGACGACGAGCGGCGGCGGTACTACGCGCTGACCCCCCTCGGGCGCCGAGTCGCCGGAACCGAAGCGGCGCGCATGGCGCGGCTGGTGGCGGCGGCGCAGGCGGCACAGCTCATCCCTTCCCCATCGACGCCGTGAGCAACGACGCGCCGATGCACTCGCCGGGGCGCACGCCCCCCGATCGGCTGGAGCGAACGGCGCGCGCGCTGCACCGCGCCCTGCTCCACGCCTACCCGCGCGACTTTCGCGACGATTTCGGGCGCGACATGGACGAGACCTTTGCCGATCGCTGGCGAGCGGCTCGCGCGCTGGGCGAGTGGTCGATGGCCCGCCTCCTCCTCGCCACGGCCGCCGACACCATCGCGCAGGGGATGCGCGAGCGCATCGCCACCCTCTCCTCTCCCGCCGACATGCTGCACCTCCAGGACGTGCGCTACGCCTTTCGCCTGCTGCGGCGGAGCCCCTTCTTCACGCTCCTCACGCTCTTCGTGCTGGCCGGCGGGATGGGGGTGACGGTCTTCACCTTCTCGTTCCTGTACACGGCGATGCTGCGCCCCATTCCGCTGAGCGACGGCGCTCGGTTGGTACGAGTGCAGGTCTCGCAGGACGGTCGGACGAGCAGCTTCGACGCGGCCGACTTTGCGCGCATGCGATCGCAGATCACCACGCTGACCGACGTGGGGAGCTGGACCTCGCGCGACGTGGTGATGGGCGATGCCGACGGCGCGACAAACCGCCGAGTGCTGGAGACGACGGCGATCGAGTGGGGGGTGTTCGATGCCACGCGCACGCCGCCGGCGCTGGGGCGCCCCTTCCGCGCCGACGACGAGGCGCCCGGCGCCGCCCCGGTGATCGTGCTGAGCCACGACACGTGGATGCTCGCCTTCGGGGGCGACCGCGGTGTGCTCAACCGACGCATCCTCCTCAACGGCACGCCCACCGAGGTGATCGGGATCATGCCGCCCGGCTACGGCTTCCCGGTCGCCGCCGAAGCGTGGGTCCCGTTAGGCGCTGGCGTGCGCGAGGTGCGCGAGCCGGGGCGCTACAGCGTCAGCGTCTTTGGCCGTCTGGCCGATGGGGCCACCCGCGAACGCGCGGCCGGTGAACTCGAGGCGGTCCTGCGCCGCGCGCGGGACGATCGTCCCAGGGTGGCGAGCGACTCGTCAGCCACCCCGCCAACGGTGCTGGTACGTTCCTTCCCGATGGCGCAGATGGGGGAGGAAGGGCCGTACGTCTTCGGGATCCTCAACCGGATGGCGATCCGGATCCTCCTTCTGGCCTGCGTGAACGTGGGGAACCTGCTGCTGGCGCGGGCCAACGAACGGGCGCGCGAGCTGGCGGTGCGACTGGCGTTAGGTGCCTCCCGCGGGCGGTTGGCGATGCAGGCGCTGTGGGAACCGGTCGTGCTCGTCCTCCTGAGCGGCGTGTTGGCCACGGCGCTCGCCGCGTGGGGGCTGGCGTTGGTGAACCGGTGGGCGCACGTGAACCTGCAGGGGAACCTCGCCTTCTGGTGGGTGTGGAGGATGGACGGCGCGACGATCGTTGCGGCTGGCGGATTCATGACGCTGACCATTGCCGCGCTGGGCGGCGTGATGGCGGCGCGCGCCACCAGCACGCGCTTCAACGACGTGCTGCGCGATAGCGGCGCGCGGGCCGGCGGGCGCGAGGCGGGGCGCGCCGCGCGCCTCCTCGTCGCCACGCAGGTGGCCACCGTCTCGGTGCTGATGTTCTTCGGCGTCCTCTCCGGAATCGCCGCGCACCGCTTTGCCAACCTGGCCCCGGGCTTCGACACCACCAACCTCCTGGCCAGCACGATCGAGCCCGATCCGACGCGCTATTCCACCATCGAAGCACGCCGCGCCTTCTGGGACAAGCTGCGCGACGGGATGACGGCGTGGCCGGAGATCGAGCTCGCGGTCATTCGCGCTCGGCTCGGGGCCATCGACGACGAGGGCGGGGCCGTGGAGTTTGGCGACGGTCGCACCGTGGCGGCATCGGCGGCACCACGCGCCTGGGTGCAAGGCGTGTCGGGGACACTCGAGACGTTAGGCATCGCCACGCTCGAGGGGCGCGCCCTGGGCGATGGCGATCGCGCCGGGCAACCGGGGGTCGCGGTGGTGAGCCGCGCGATGGCGCAGCGCGACTGGCCGGGGCGTTCGCCGGTAGGCGAGCGCGTGCGACTCCCCGGCACCGGCGAAACGGGGAACGACCAGTGGCGCACGATCGTCGGCGTGGCCGAGGACGTGGACTACGGTGACGAGTTCTCCCGGAATCGCGGACCGGTGGCCATCTACGTCCCGCTGGCGCAGCACGACGCACCGTACGCGACGCTCATCTTTCGTCACCGGGGTGATGCGGCTGGCGCACAGGCCGTCCTGCACACGACGGTTGGGGCCATCGATCCGCAGCTCGTCCCGTCGCGCGTGCAGACGTACGACGAGATCCTGGAGAAGTCGGCGCTGCTCGCGCGCTCGGTGTCGCGCCTGTTCGCGCTCTGCTTCGCCTTCGCCTTGCTGCTGGCGGTGAGCGGGACATACGGGCTCATGTCGCGCGCCATCGGGATGCGCACGCGCGAAATCGGCATCCGCCGCGCCCTCGGCGCCACCGACCGCAGCATCGAGCGCCTCTTGCTGGGTCAGGGGGGGCGCCAGCTCGGCGTCGGCGCGGTGGTCGCGCTCCCGCTGATGCTCCTGGTGGGACTCGCCTTCTCCCGCTTCTTCCCGATCGCGCCGTGGATTGCGATGACGACGGGGGTGGGGGTGGCGACGGCGATCGTGGCGGTAGTGCTGGCGGCGACGTGGGCGCCGACGAGGCGGGCGCTGGCGGTGGCGCCGAGGGACGCCTTGTTCAAGGACTAGAAGACGGGAAGACGGGAAGACGAGAGGACGGGATAACGACCCTCGGGCGCGGCACTCGCCCCGTGCGCCGATGAACTCGTCTTCCCGTCTTCCCGTCTTCTCGTCTTCTGGATGGGAAACGTTTGCATTCCGGCGCGCCAAGGGATAGCCCAGCGCAGCGAAGACCGGTAGAATCCCGCCAGCTTTCTGGGGCGCAAAACGTTTTCACGACCTGGTCGGAGCACGTCGTGAACCGCCCATCGCTCTCCCCTCCCGCTCCCGACGTAACGCCTCCATGACGTTCCCCCGCAACGCCGGCATCCTCCTTCACCCGACGTCGCTCCCGAGCCCCCACGGCATCGGCGACCTGGGGCCGGAAGCCCACAAGTTTCTCGATTTCCTCGCCCAGGCGGGGATGAAGATCTGGCAGGTCCTCCCGCTCGGCCCCACCGGCTACGGCGACTCCCCGTACCAGTGCTTCTCGGCGTTCGCCGGGAATCCGCTCCTCATCTTTTCCCCCGGCGCCGGCGGCGAATTTCCCAAGCACACCGTCGACTTCGAGCGAGTCATTCCGCACAAGCAGGCGCTGCTCAACGCGTCGCTCGACCGCTTTGTCCCCGATGCCTCCTACCGGGCCTTTGTCGAGAACGAGATCGACTGGCTCGACGACTACTCGCTGTTCATGGCGCTCAAGCAGGCGCACGGCGGGATCGCCTGGACCGATTGGGAGCCGGGGGCGGCACATCGTGATCCGGCGGCGCTGGCCCAGTGGCGCGTGAAGCTGGCCGAGCCCATCGAGCGCATTCAGCGGGCGCAGTACTTCTTCTTCACCCAGTTCAAGGCGCTCAAGCAGGCCGCCAGCGCACGCGGGATCCAGCTCATGGGCGACCTCCCGATCTACGTCGCCCACGACTCGGCCGACTGCTGGGCCAACCGGTCGCTGTTCAAACTGAAGGAAGACGGGCGACTGCTCACGCAGGCCGGCGTCCCCCCCGACTACTTCAGCGCCACCGGGCAGCTCTGGGGGAACCCGATCTACGATTGGGACGCCCTCGCCCGCACGCACTACGAGTGGTGGATCCGGCGCATGCGCGCCGCCTTCCAGATGTACGACCTGGTACGCATCGATCACTTCCGCGGCTTCGAGGCCTTCTGGGAAGTGCCGGGCGACGAGACGACGGCGATCAACGGGCGCTGGACCCCGGGCCCGGGGGCCGCGCTGTTCGAGGCGATCGAGCGCGCGTTAGGCCGACTTCCCATCGTGGCCGAAAACCTGGGATTGATCACGCCGGCGGTGGAGGAACTGCGCGAGCGCTTCGGCTTCCCGGGGATGAGCATCCTGCAGTTCGCCTTTGGGGGTGACGGGCAGGCGAAGGAGTTCAAGCCGCACAACTTCCCGCGCGAGCGGGTGGTGTACACCGGGACGCACGACAACGACACCACGATGGGGTGGTGGAACTCGGGGGCGGGCGACTCGACGCGCAGCCAGGAGGAGGTGACGCGCGAGAAGACCTACGCCAAGCGCTACCTCAACACCGACGGCACCGAGATGCACTGGGTGCTGATCCGCACGGCGCTCGCGTCGGTCGCCAACACCGTCCTGGTCCCGATGCAGGATGTGCTGGGGCTGGGGAACGAGGCGCGCATGAACCTCCCCGGGCGCCAGGCGGGGAACTGGGGCTTCCGCTTCACCTGGGAGCAGGTGACCCCTGCCATCACCACTCGCCTTCGCGAGCTGGTGGACCTCTACGACCGTTAGGCATCCGAGGACACATGTCCGAGCAGCGCACGAAGTTCTCGACGATCTGGAACATGAGCTTCGGCTTTCTGGGGATCCAGTTTGGCTGGGGGCTCCAGATGGCGAACATGAGCGCGATCTACGAGTACCTGGGGGCGAGCGCGGACGAGATCCCGATGTTGTGGCTGGCGGCCCCGCTCACGGGGCTCATCGTGCAGCCGATCATCGGGCACCTGAGCGACCACACCTGGTCGCCGACGCTCGGACGCCGGCGCCCGTACTTCCTGGTGGGGGCGATCCTCTCGTCGCTGGCGCTGATCGCGATGCCGCAGTCGAGCGCGCTCTGGATGGCGGCGGGGCTACTCTGGATCCTCGACGCGTCGATCAACGTCTCGATGGAGCCGTTCCGGGCCTTCGTGGCCGACCTGTTGCCGCAGAAGGAACGCACGCGCGGCTTTGCGATGCAGTCCTTCTTCATCGGCGTGGGTGCCGTGCTCGCCTCGGCCATGCCGTGGATGCTGACGAACTGGTTTGGCGTGGCCGCCTCGACGCCGGGGACGATCCCGCTCACGGTGAAGCTCTCGTTCTACATCGGATCGGCGGCCTTCTTTGGCGCGGTGCTCTACACGATCCTCACGACGAAGGAACACCCGCTGGCCGACATGGAGGCGTTCCGCCAGGCGAAGGCGAAGAGCGCGGGGATCGCGGCGACGGCGACCGAGGTGCTTGCGGCGCTCAAGGCGATGCCGTTGACGATGAAGCAGCTGGCCCCGGTGCAGCTGTGCACGTGGCTCGGGCTGTTCTGCATGTGGCTGTACTTCCCGGTGGCGGTGGCGCGCAACGTCTTTGGCGCGCCCGACACCACCTCGCCGCTGTATCAGCAAGGGCAGGAGTGGGCCGGCGTCTGTTTTGGCGCGTACTCGGCGGTGTGCTTCCTGTTCGCCTTCTGGTTGCCGGTGCTGGCCGGGAAGGTGGGGCGCAAGATGACGCACACGATCTGCCTGCTGTGCGGCGCGGCCGGGCTCATGTCGGTGGCGGTGATCACCAAGCCCGCGCTGTTGCTCCTGTCGATGACGGGCGTGGGGATCGCGTGGGCGAGCACGCTGTCGATGCCGTACGCGATGCTGGCGGGGTCGCTGCCGGCGGGAAAGACGGGGGTGTACATGGGAATCTTCAACTTCTTCATCGTGATCCCCGAGATCGTGGCGGCGTTAGGCTTCGGGTGGGTGATGAACAACGTGCTGGACAACAACCGGTTGGCTGCGGTGGTGGCCGGCGGGGCGTTCATGGCGCTGGCGGCGCTGCTGGTGCTGCGGGTGCAGGATCCGGGTGAGCCGGCTTCGTGAGCCTCGGCTGGTGTCGTGCACGGTGCACATAAAAGCATGACACGGAGGTTCACGGAGGTAACACGGAGGGCACGGAGGAGTTCATTCTGACGGAGCGATTGTGATGCGGGGTAAGCTTGGAAGCGTTGTGGTAACGGGATGGTCGTTGCTGCTGGCGGTGGCCTTGCCGGCGCAGGCACCGACCGTGTCCAAGGTCGAGCCGCCCAACTGGTGGGCCAACTCGTCGGTCAATCCGGTGCGGGTGCTGGTGCGGGGGGCGAACCTCGCCGGGGCTCGCTTCGAGTGCGGGCGATTGGCGTGCGGAAACGTGAAGGTCAATGAGCGCGGGACGTATGCATTCGTGGACGTCACGATTCCGCGCGACGCGGCGACCGGCAGTCACCCGCTCACGGTGCGCACCAGCAGCGGGAGCGTGGCGGCGCCGTTCTCCATCGCCCCGAGACTGGCGGGGCACGGGCGCTTCCAGGGGTTTGGCACCGAGGACGTGATGTACCTCCTCATGCCCGACCGCTTTGCCAATGGCGACCCATCCAACGACGACCCGGCCGTGTCACGCGGGCTCCTCGATCGCAGCAAGGGGCGCTACTACCACGGCGGCGACCTGGCGGGGGTGCGGCAGAAGCTCCCCTACCTCAAGTCGTTAGGCGTGACGACCATCTGGATGAACCCGATCTACGACAACAACAACGGGTTGAACCGGAAGGAGACGTACGACAACCAGCCCACCACCGACTACCACGGCTACGGCGCCACCGACTTCTACGCGGTCGACGAGCACCTGGGCGACGTGGCGGCGTTCAAGCAGCTCGTCGACGACGCGCACGCGCAGGGGATCAAGATCGTCCTCGACATGGTGGCCAACCACACGGGGCCCTATCACCCGTGGGTGCAGGACGCGCCGACGCCGACCTGGTTCCACGGGACGGAAGCCAACCACCCCAACAACACGTGGCAGACGTGGACGCTGGCCGACATGTACAGCACGCCGGCCATGCGACAGGCCACGCTCGACGGGTGGTTCATCAACATCCTCCCCGACCTCAACCAGGACGATCCCGAGGTCGCGCGCTACATCATCCAGAACACGCTCTGGTGGGTGGGCGTGAGCGGGATGGACGGGATTCGCCAGGACACCTGGCCGTACGTCCCGCGCTGGTACTGGCGCGACTGGATGACGGCGATCAAGAACGAGTACCCCTCGCTGCGCGTCGTTGGGGAGGTCTTTGACGGCGATCCCTCGATGATCGCCTTCTTCGAGGGAGGACGGCAGCAGTGGGACGGCGTCGACGACAAGGTGGACCTGTTGTTCGACTTCCCGATGTACTACGCCATCCGCGGCGCCTTCGCGCGCGGCGAGCCGGTGCGCCAGGTGGCGCAGATGCTGTCGCGCGACCACATCTATCGCGATCCACAGAACCTCGTGACGTTCCTGGGGCTGCACGACGTCTCGCGCTTCATGCACGAGCCGGGGGCGACCCCCGAAGGGCTCAAGCTGGCCTTCACCTTCCTGTTCACCGCGCGCGGAACGCCGCTCGTCTACTACGGTGACGAGGTCGCCCTCCCCGGCGGCAACGACCCGGACAACCGGCGCGACTTTCCGGGTGGGTGGAGCAGCGATCCGCGGAATGCCTTCGACGCCGCCGGGCGCAACGCCGCCGAGCAGGACGTGTGGCGGCACGTGCAGAAGGTCTCGCAGCTGCGGGCGGCGCGGCAGGAGCTGCGTGGCGGGGCGACCGAGCACCTGTTCGTGAGCGACCAGGTGTACGTGTATCGCCGCGGCGGGACGATCGTGGCGATCAACAACGGGAAGGAGGCCAGCGACGTCACGATCCCTGTGACCACGCTCCCGGCCGACGCGTTAGGCGTGTGCGCCGCGGGACGATCGGAGAACGGGGCGACGGTGGTGCGGGTGCCGGCGCGGGCGAGCTGCATCTTCTGATGGCGGCCGGGCGATCGCCGACGGTTCCCTACGCCGAATGGGGCGTTGGGCTCCTCCTCGCGCTCGCACTGGCCGCCTTCTGGCCGCTCTACCTCTCGAAGCTCGGCCAACCCATCGACCCGTACACGCATGCCCACGCCGTGGCGATGACGGCGTGGATGCTGCTGCTCATCGTGCAGCCGGTGCTGATCCGCAGGGGGCACCGCGCACTGCACCGCTCGTTAGGGATGCTGTCGGGGATCCTGGTCGTGGTGCTGGTGTTGGCGGGGCTCCTCCTGGCCAACCAGCGCTTCAAGGCGATGTCCGACGACGCGTTTGCCGGCGCCTACTTCACCTTCTACCTCCCGGTCTCGACGCTGGTGCAGTTCCTCGTCGCCTACGGGCTGGGGATCTGGTATCGGAGGCGACGTGCGCTGCACGGGCGCTTCATGCTGAGCACGATGATCGCCGGCCTCGACCCGATATTCGCGCGGCTGGCATTCTTCTACATTCCCGGGATCAGCGAGACGGCGCCGACGTACATCTCGTACGGGCTCATCGACGCGCTCCTGTTGTGGCTCATCTGGCGCGACCGCAACGCGACGGAGGGGCGCGTGGTCTTCCCGGCGATGGGGGCGATGGCGCTGGTGCAGCAGGCGGGCGCCTTCACGCTGGCACGGACCGAGACGTTCCGGGCCTTCGCCGATTGGTACCGTCACCTCCCGTTGACCTGAGCATGCCGCACCGCGAGACCACCGAACCGTCAAACGTGAGCCAGGGCGCTCGCATCGAGCACCTCGCCCTCTGGACGCACGATATCGAGCAGTCGCGCGCGTTCTACCAGGAGTTCTTCAACGCCACGTCGAACGAACGCTACGAGAGCGCGCGCGTGCGCGGCTTTGCGTCGTACTTCCTGTCGTTCCCGGACGGCGGCGCGCGGCTCGAACTCATGCAGCTCCCCTCGCTGTCCCCGCTCGCCCTCCCCCCCGCGCTCGGCTACGCGCACATCGCCATCTCGCTCGGCTCGCGCGAAAAGGTGGACGCGCTGGTCGAGCTCGCGCGGGCTGCCGGCGTGACGATCCAGTCGGAGGCACGCCTCACGGGCGATGGGTACTATGAGGCGGTGGTGCTGGACCCGGATGGGAATCCTGTTGAGGTCACGGCGTGATCTTCGAAGACAGGAAGACGGGAAGACCGGAAGACGAGATACCGACCCTCTTGCGATAGACTCGGCCGAAAGGGGTGCTGCTACAGCATGCATCTTGTCTTCCTCCGCTGTTATTACTCTCTCCAGTTAGGGCGTGTATGCATCCGATGTATTTGCAGGAAGTCGAACAGGGGGCGGGCGAGGGGACGTTTGCGGCGCGTATCGCCGCGATGCGCGCGACGGGGAAGCCGATGCCGCAGATCTGGCATCTCTTCGCCTACAAGCCTGATCGCACCGACTTCCTGGCGCACTTCACGCAGGGCGTGATGCGCGGCCCCTCGCCGCTGTCGGCGGGGCTGCGCGAGCTGATTGCCGCGCTCACCTCCAAGCGCAACGACTGCGACTTTTGAACGGGGTCGCACGCCGCGGTCGCGGCGACGCTGCTGGAAGATCAGGCGCTGGTGGATGCGGTCATCGCCGACTACACGTCCGCGCCGATCGACGAGTCGTGGAAGGTGCTGTTCGCCTTTCTCGACACGGTCAACGCCCGCTGCGCCGAGGTAGGGCCGGCCGACATCGAGGTGGTGAAGGCGGCGGGGTGGAGCGAGGAGGGGATCTACGACGCCATCACGGTCTGCGCGCTGTTCAACTTCTACAACCGCTGGATCGACGCGACCGGCGTGAGCGATCTGGGGCCTGAGGGGTATGCGCAATCCGGCGTGCGAATGAAGGGACACGGGTATGCGCCACCAGCAAAGCTGGTGCTTGAGAAGACGGGAAGACGAGAAGACGAGAAGACGGGATAACGACCCTCGCGCGCAGCACTCGCCGCGTGCGCCTAAGAACTCGTCTTCCCGTCTTCCCGTCTTCTAGAACCGCAGCGTCTTCGGTTGAAACGTCCGCCAGCTATGCCAGAACTCCTGGCTGGCGGGGATGGGGCGTAGCTCGCCGGCAGGGCCTCGCCCGCTGAGGGCGTAGGCCGCGTCACCCGTCACCAGCGAGTCGTTGCGGAGCGTGAAGCGCGTCGCCGAGTCGGGGCGGGCGAAGGCGAAGAACGATGCGTTGTCCCTGGCGAGGGCGAGCACGATCGGCGTCGTGCCGACGGTGGCGTTGATCGCCCGTTCCTTCTTGAGGCGATTCCAGTCGAAGGCGACCGCCTGGCCGTCAGCCACAATGCCGACCACCCACGACTTCTCCCCCCACGAGGCGGTGTCGGTCCCGGTGAGCGTCTTGCGGCTCGTCCCCTTTTCGTAGGCGTAGTCCTTGGCGTACTCCTTGGTGAACGCCGGATCCCCCTGCATAACGAGCGAGGTGGGGTGCAGGGCGAGCCATTGCGCGAGCGTGAGCTGCTGCGACGGCAATTCGGCGAGCACCTTCCCCTTGAGCGGGCCGGTGACTGCCTCGCCATTGGCCTGGCGCCACCAGCTCTTCGTGGTCTCGTCCTCGAACATCGCGTTCCAGTGGTCCATCCCGACCAGCCGGAAGCGCTCCCCCTTGCCGTCGACCAACGGCGAAAAGACGCGCCCCGTGCGGCAGACGGTGCAGTAGCTCACCAGGATCTCACGCCCGGCCATCGTGTCGCGCACCTGGTGGTGATAGCCGATGAACATGAGCGGATAGGCGCGCGCCTGTCCGTCGATCTCGATCCCGACCACGAGGCGATCGAGCTTGACCTTGTTGGTCGCCGCCGGGAGCATCGTGAGCACCGTCGGCTGCTTGAACATCTGGTCGGCCGCCATCACGAAGTTGGTCACGTAGGCCACCGCTGCGACCGCGGCGAGCGCGGCTGGTGCCATCCAGCGGCGCCACCCGGCGGCGCGCCACGCCGGCGCCACGCCCACCAGGATCAGCGCGCCGAGGACCACTCGCACCGGCCAGCGCCATTGGTAGACGGCGTAGGCCACGTCGATCGAACGCATGCGCTGGCTACCGGGGAGCGGCATGATCAGCCATACGGCCAGCAGCTCGAACGCTACCGCTAAAAACGCTGCCGCGTAGAAGACGGGAAGACGAGAAGACGAGAAGACGAGGGAGGGCGAGGCGGCGGGGGCGGGGCGGATGGCGTCAAACTGGTAGCTCATGCCAACGATTTTACCGCTTGCTCACTGGGTGGCGCCACCTAGAATTGCGCTCGGAGCTGGGGCGGTGGTGCGCCCTGCCCTTCACCACGGACGGGACGCATGACGTTGAATCGAAAGCTGCGGTACGGGATGGTTGGCGGGGGGCCCGGGGCCTTTATCGGGGCGGTCCACCGTCGGGCAGCCGAACTGGACGGGCTGGCCGAACTCGTGGCCGGGGCCTTCTCCACCGATCCGGCCAAGTCCAAGGCACAGGGCGAGGCGCTGCACCTGGACCCGGCGCGGGTCTACGGCTCCTTCGACGAGATGGCCGCCGCCGAAGCGGCGCGTCCCGTCGGTGATCGCATCGACGTCGTGGTCATTGTCACGCCCAACCACGTGCACTATCCGGCCGCCAAGGCGTTCATCGAACGCGGCTTTCACGTGATCTGCGACAAGCCGATGACGACGTCGCTGGCCGACGCCGAGGCGCTGTGCCGGCTGGTGAAGGAGCACGGGACGATCTTCGCGCTCACGCACAACTACTCCGGCTATCCGCTGGTGAAGCAGGCGCGGGCGATGGTGCGCGCGGGGGCGTTAGGCGAGATCCGCAAGATCGTGGTCGAGTACACCCAGGGATGGCTCGGCTCCCACCTCGAGGCGAGCGGACAGAAGCAGGCCGACTGGCGCACCGACCCCGCGCGCGCCGGGGCTGGTGCGTTAGGCGACATCGGGTCGCACGCCGAGCAGTTGGCACGCTACGTGAGCGGGCAGCGCATCGCGCGCTTGCTGGCCGACGTGGGGACGGTGGTCCCGGGGCGTCGCATCGACGACGACGCGAACCTCCTGCTGCGCTACGACGGCGGGGCGCGTGGCATCCTGCACTGCTCGCAGATCGCCGCCGGCGAGGAGAACCGGATCAACCTGCGCGTCTACGGGAGCAAGGCGTCGTTGGAGTGGGCGCAGGAAGAACCCAACAAGCTCATCGTGCGTCACGCCGACGGCCCGATCCAGGTCTACAAGCCCGGCAACGCCTTTTTGACCACCGAAGCGCAGCGCGCCACGCGCCTCCCGTCGGGACATCCGGAGGCGTTCTTCGAGGCGTTCGCGAATGTGTACGCCAATGCGCTGCGCACCATCGCCGCCCGCGTCGCCGGCACCGACCCCGACCCCGCCGATCTCGACTTCCCGACGGTGCAGGATGGTGCCGTGGGCGTGCACTTCATCGAGACCGCCCTGCGCAGCGGCCGCGAAGGCGCCGGCGGCGCCGGCCACTGGGTGGACGCAACCTACGTCCCGCCCGCCTAACGCCACGGTTCGGCTGCTGGTCGCAACCTCGTGAGCAACGGCGAGCGCTTGGTCGCTCGCTTCGCTCGCACTTTCTGTGGTCCTCTCGTCTTCCCGTCTTCCCGTCCTCCCGTCTTCCAGAACAATGGCTCGCCCTGTCACCCTCTTCACCGGCCAATGGGCCGACCTCCCCCTCGCGACGCTCGCCGCCAAGGCGCACAGCTGGGGATTTGACGGACTCGAACTCGCCTGCTGGGGCGATCACTTCGACGTGGAGCGCGCGGTCAGCGAGGACGGCTACTGCCAGCAGCAGCGCGACATCCTGGCCAAGCACGGGCTCAGCGTCTACGCCATCAGCAACCACCTGGTGGGTCAGGCGGTCTGCGACCGCATCGACGAGCGGCACAAGGCGATCCTGCCGCCGCGCGTCTGGGGCGACGGGCGTCCCGACGGCGTACAGGAACGTGCGGCCGCCGAGATGCAGCTGACGGCGCGTGCGGCCGCGCGGCTCGGCGTCACGGTGGTACCGGGCTTCACCGGGTCGAGCATCTGGCCGCTCCTCTACTCGTTCCCCCCGGTTCCGACCGACTGGATCGACGCCGGCTATCGCGACTTTGCCGATCGCTGGAACCCGATCCTCGACACCTTCGACCAGGTGGGGGTGAAGTTCGCGCTCGAGGTGCACCCGACGGAGATCGCCTTCGACATCTCGTCGGCGCAGCGCGCGCTCGAGGCGGTGCGCTTTCGCCCGGCCTTCGGCTTCAACTTCGACCCGTCGCACTTCGCCTACCAGGGGGTGGACTACGTCGCCTTCATCGAGACGTTTGGCCACCGGATCTACCACGCCCACATGAAGGACGTCTGGTGGAGCGACGTCCCGACCCGCAGCGGCGTGTTTGGGGGACACCTCGAGTTCGGGCATCGCGACCGCTCGTGGGACTTCCGGTCGATCGGGCGCGGGCGGGTGAAGTTCGAGGAGATCGTGCGCGCGCTCAATCGCGTGGGTTACAACGGCCCGCTCTCGATCGAGTGGGAAGACATCGGCATGGATCGCGAGTTCGGGGCGCGCGAGGCCTGCGCCAAGGTGAAGGCGATGGACTTTGCGCCGAGCGGGGTGCGGTTCGATGCGGCGTTTGAGCGGGATGCGGGGTAGCGTACATCTGGCCCACGACTTCTTCACCCCCACCGCGGCGGGACACACGGCCCTCTCGCAAGCGGTCGGTGCCGCGGTGGACACCCTGCGCCGTTCGCTCCCCAACGCCCCCTACAGCGGCGCCGACCCTCAGGCGTTAGGCGCCGTCCTGTCGGGCGACCTGCTCCCCGAGCACGGTGGCGCGCTCGACGCCGTGCTGCGGGACGCCGAGGCGATCGTGCAGCACTCGATCGTCACCGGCCACCCCGCCGCCGCGGCGCACCTCCACTGCCCGCCCCTCATCGCGCCGCTCGCCGCCGAAGTCCTCCTCTCGGCGCTCAACCAGTCGATGGACTCGTTTGACCAGGCGCCGGCGGCGACGATCGTCGAATTGCAGGTGACGGAGTGGCTCTGTCGGCTGGCCGGGTTGCCGGCATCGTCGGGCGGAACGTTCACCGCCGGGGGAACGCAATCCAACTACATGGGGCTCTGGCTGGCGCGCGACGCCTGGCTGGCGCGCACGCGTGGGTGGTCGGTGCGCACACGCGGCCTTCCCCCGGACGCCAACCGGCTGGCGATCCTCTGTTCCGAGGTCGCGCACTTCACGGTCGAAAAGTCGGCGATCCAGCTCGGGCTGGGGACCGACGCCGTGGTGAAGGTCGCCGTCGACGAGCGGTTCCGCATGATTCCCGCGGCGCTCGACCAGTCGATCGCGGCGCTGCAGCGCGAGGGGCGCACGCCGTTCTGCATCGTGGGGACGGCCGGGACGACCGACTTCGGCTCCATCGACCCGTTAGGCGCGCTGGCCGATGCCGCGGCCGCGTGCGGCGCCTGGTTCCACGTCGACGCGGCATACGGCGGCGCGCTGCTCTTCTCCTCGCGCGGGGAGGCGGCGCTGGCCGGGCTGTCGCGCGCCGACTCCATCACGCTCGACTTCCACAAGCTCCTCTGGCAGCCGATCAGTTGCGGCGCCTTTCTCCTGCGCGACGCCGCGCACTTCGACCTCACGGCCACGCACGCCGACTATCTCAATCCCGAGAGCCACCTCGCCGAAGGAATCCCCGACCTGGTGAACCGCTCGGTGCTGACCACGCGCCGTTTCGATGCACTCAAGGTGTGGATGACGTGCAAGGTGCTGGGACGCGTGCAGCTGGCCGCCTACATCGACGCCACCTGCGCGCTGGCGCACGGGGTGGCGGCGGCGGTGCGCGAACGCAATGCACTCGCACTGGTCCACGCCCCCGACGCGCTCACCACGGTCCTCTTCCGCTTTCGCGCTCACCGCCGCACGGCGGAGGACAACGCCGCGTGTGCCGCGCGCGAGGACTTGCTCAACAGCCGCATCCACGACGATCTCTTTCGCCGAGGGGTCGCGGTCATCGGCGTCACGCGTGTGCATGGGCGCACGACGCTCAAGCTCACGCTCCTCAATCCGCTGGCGACCAACCTCGAGCTGACGACGATTCTCGATGCCGTCATCGCCAGCGGCCGCGTGCTCGACGACATATCCGATTCTCTCCCGCACGCAGGAGTCTAGCTCATGCCCCCGCTCCTGCTCCTCGTCGGTGCCGCCGTGCTGTACGTACTGGGGGGCATCGCGATGAAGATGTCGCAGTCGCTCACCGCCTGGCAGCCGACGCTCCTCATCTACGCCACCTTTGCCGGCGGCGCGACGCTGCAGACGTTGGGGATGGCCTCAGGGAAGATGAGCATCGCCTACGCCGTGGTGCTGGGGATGGAGGCGGTCTTCGCGTTAGGGTTGGCCGCGGTGATGCTGAACGAACGGGTGAGCGTGGCCCAGTTGGTGGGGACGGCGCTCGTGGTGGCCGGGATCGTGGTGCTCAAGGCGAACGAATAGAGGGCGCCCGAGCACCCCATCCGGTCTGGCGCAGCCCCACTCGGGAGGCGACTTTCGGCGCGCCCGTTTCGTAGCCCCCGCGCCACTCCTTTGCCTCCCCGCCTCATGCCGCGCCGTCTCGTGCCGTCCTGCGCTTCCCTCGCCGCGTTGGTCGTGGTCTCCTCAGCCGCAATGCCCGGTATCGGCAGCGCGCAGCAGGGGACTCCCGCCTACGACATCATCCTGCGCGGAGGAACCGTCGTCGATGGCACGGGCGCCCCTCGCCGTCGGGCAGACGTCGCGATCGTGCGCGGGCACATCGCGCGCGTCGGCGACCTGGCACGGGCCACGGCGCGTACCGAGATCGACGTGCGCGGACTCTTCGTCGCCCCCGGCTTCATCAACATCCACTCGCACGCCAACCCTGGCATTCTCCCAACCGCGGAGAACATGCTCACGCAGGGGGTCACGACAGAGCTGCTCAACGCCGACGGGAGCGGTGCCCCCGACATCGGACAGCAGCTGACGGCGCTCGAGAAGGCGGGGCTCGCCGTGAACGTCGCCGCGAGCGCCCCGTTCAACTCGGCGTGGTCCGCCGTGATGGGCATGTCAGACCGACGCCCCACGCCCGAGGACATCGCGAAGGTGTCGGCGCTCGTGACGGCGAACCTCGAACGCGGCGCATACGGCGTGGCCGCGGGGCTCGACTACAAGCCGGCCTACTTCTCCACCACCGACGAGGTCATCCGCATCCTGCAGCCCACGCGCCCGTGGCGCACCTTCTTCCCCAACCACGACCGCCTAACGCCAGAGTCGGGCTACTCCTCGCGCAAGGGAATGGAAGAGACGATGGCGATCGGCAACGCGACGGGGCTCCTTCCGGTCTTCACGCACATGAAGGCGCAGGGGCACGAGCGCGGGACCTCGCCGGCGGTCGTGGCCTGGATGGACTCGTCGCTGCGCGCTGGGCACCCGGTGGCGGCCGACATCTATCCGTACCTCGCCGGGCAGACGGCGCTCGCGGCACTCATCATCCCGGGGTGGGCGCAGGATGGCGGCGTGGCCAGGATGCGCGAACGCTTCAAGGACGCCGAGCAACGCGCGCGCATCATCAAGGAATCGAACGACGCAATCGCCGCGCGCTTTGCCGGCGCCGACGGGATCCTGCTCAACGAGACGGGGCGCCGAATCTCCGACGTGATGAAGGAGCGCAACCTCGCCACGCCGGGTGAAGCGGTCGTCTCGGTGCTCGAGACGGAGTATCCCTCGATGATCGCGACGTTTGGCGCCGAGGAGGATCTCGTGCGCTTCCTGCAGCACCCGGACATCGCGGTGGCGTGCGACTGCGGTGCGTGGAAGGAGACCAAGGCGCACCCGCGCGGCTTCGGGACCTTCCCGCGCATCCTGGGGCACTACGTGCGCGAAACCAAGGCGCTCACCTGGGAGAACGCGGTGCGCAAGATGAGCGGGCTGCCGGCGGCGATCATGGGACTCGCCGATCGCGGGCTCATCGCCCCGGGGATGGCGGCCGACCTCGCCGTCTTCGACACCGCGACGGTGATCGATCACGCAACCTACGAGAAGTCGAACGCGCTCTCGGAGGGGATTCGTGTGGTGGTGGTGAACGGGGTCGTGGCGCTGAAGGACGGCGCGGTGACGGGGGAGCGCGGCGGCAAGGCGCTGCGCCGCACGTCGCACGAGCCCAGCCGGCTGCAACGGCTCACCGAGGCGCGCCGGGTCACAGCCAATGGGGTGATTGCAGCAGACGGCCCGGTGCGAATGCTGTCGGTGAACGTGTTGCAGGGCCGCACCGAGCGCGCCGCCACCGGGCAGGTTCGCCTGCGCGGACCGGGGCGGGCGTCGATCGAGTCGCTGTGGTTAGGCACGCTGCAGGTGACGCCGCGCTGGGCCAGCATCACCGGGCGCGCCCGCGTGACCGGCCTGGGCGAGGCCAACGGCGAGCGCGCCTTCACGCTCATCGTCGACGCCACCGACCCGATGGCCGCCGGCGACTCGACGACGGTGGTGCTGATGGTGGAGGGGATGCCCGCTGTGTCGGGGCGGTTGTCCACCCGCGCACGGGTGGTGACCCACTAATGCGCGCGATGGTATGACGACGAGTCGCGCCAACGGCTCGTTCACGGGCGCTTTTCAAGGACTCTGACCCCTTGAAACCAGTTTCAAGGACTCTGACCCCTTGAAATGGTTTCAACTACTCTGACCCCTTGAAACGCAACTCAGTGCCCGCCGCCCCTCGGCGCCGTCGAATCCTGCCCCGCCCCCGGCGCCAGCTTCACGAACATCACCGCCACCGCCGCGCAGATCAGCAACGCGCCGGCCAGGCGGATCACGTTCTCCGGATTGCCGCCTAACAACGACTTGTAGTACAGCGGGAGCGTGAAGATCTGGATCATCATCGGGATCACGATGAACATGTTGAAGATCCCCATGTACACCCCCACCCGCTCCTGCGGGATGCTCCCGGCCAGCATCACGTACGGGTTCCCCATGATGCTCGCCCACGCCAACCCCACGCCGACCATCGGGATGAACAGCAGCGCCCGATCGGTGATCCCCGGGATCGACAGCATCGCGATCCCGGCCAGCGTCAGGCAGATGGCGTGCATCACCTTGGGACCAAAGCGGCGCGTGAACGGGACCATGGCAAACGCCGCGACAAAGGCCACGAAGGTGTAGAAGCCGCCGTCCGGCCCGTTGATGAGCCCCGCCTCGCGAAAGCCCGCGGTGTTGGCATCGGACGAGCCGAACATCGTCACCGATATCGACAGCACGATGTACTGCCAATAGCAGAACATCGCGTACCACTGGAAGAGCTTCATCACCGCCAGCTGCTTCATGGCCGTCGGCATCTCCTTGAACGCCTCGGCCACTTCGCGGATCGCCGCGCCAAAGCCGCGCGGGAGCGCCTCGATTCTCTTGCGCTCGTCGGTCGACAGCGGAAGTTCCGGCGTGGTGCGAACGGTGA
>CAZLLP010000081.1:8094-24372 GCA_964560345.1 uncultured Gemmatimonadaceae bacterium | reverse complement strand
GCGGCGACTCCCCCGCCTCGAGCACGGCATCGAGCAATTCGTCCCCGTCGTCGCCCGGATCGATGAGCACGGCCTTCTGCGTCACCTCATCGGCGACGAGGTAGCAGTTCTCCTGAAACGCTCCGACGACGAAGACGGCGAGCTTCACCGGGCCTTCTCGCGATCCTTGAGGGCCACGAGGTACTTCTCCGCTGCCACCGCCGCGGTGGTGGCGTCACCGACGGCGGTCGTGACCTGCCTCGTCAGCTGCACGCGCACGTCGCCAGCCGCAAAAAGCCCGGGGACGGTCGTTTCCATGTGCCAGCTCGTGCGCAGGTAGCCCGACTCGTCGTGATCGACGTGGTCGGCGATGATCGTCGTGTTGGGCTTGAAGCCGATGAAGACGAAGAAGCCGGTCACCGCGAGGTCGCGCGTGGCGCCATCGACCACGTTGCGCAGCGTGATGTGGTCGACGAGTCCCTGCGCGTCGCCATGCACCTGCTCCACGACCGTGTTCCAGATGACCTCGATCTTGGGATTCTCGAAGACGCGCTTCTGCACGATCTTCGACGCGCGGAACGAGTCGCGGCGATGGATCAGGTACACCTTGGGCGCGAAGCGGGTGAGGTAGTCGGCTTCTTCACAGGCCGCGTCGCCACCACCCACGACGGCGATCGTGTGCCCCTTGAAGAAGGCACCGTCGCACACCGCGCAGTACGACACCCCCTTCCCCGCGTACTCGATCTCGCCTGGGATGCCCAGCTTGATGGGGGTGCCTCCCGCCGTCACGATGACCGTCGGGGAGTGATAGATCTCGCCGTCATCGCAGCGGGTCTCGAACGTCCCGTCGTCGAGGCGCTTGACGCTTTCGACATTCCGCGTGTGGAACTCGCAGCCGAACTTGGCGGCGTGACTGGAGAACTTCTGCGCGAGGTCCCACCCCTCTACATGTTCAAAGCCGGGATAGTCCTCGATCATCTCGGTGTTGAGCAGTTCGCCTCCCGGCGCGCCGCGTTCGAGGACGACCGTCTTGAGCATCGAGCGCCCGGCATAGAGTCCTGCAGTCATCCCGGCCGGACCGGCGCCGATGATCACGACCTCGTAGTTCTGCGTCCCCACGATCTGCTCCCGGTGAGAAGGGCGCGGGCCACCCGCGCACACGTCCGTAATTTCGCGCGACAGCGCCTCAGGTGGTACCGTCGCGATACCGCTCGTATGACCAGTCCGTCAGGCGCCTCGTCTGTTCCCGCGCCGTTTGCCGCGCGCCGAGGGGAGCGCGTGCGCGCGCCGAGGGGTGCGCGTGCGTTCGACGACGAACTCGCTCGTCTATCCGCGCACGTGCCGCCCGCCGTCGACCAGGAGGACGTCGCCGGTCACGAAGGGGGCGTCGAGCAGGTATTCGAAGGCCCGCATCACGTCGGCCGGCGATCCATTGCGGCGGAGCGGTGTCGTGGACGCGAGGCGATCGGCCGACGCTTGCTCCCATCCCTCGGGAAGGAGGACGACGCCGGGGGCAATCGCGTTCACGCGAATACGTGGCGCCAGCACGCGCGCGAGCGCCCGGGTCATCTGCACGATCGCCGCCTTCGACATGGCGTGCGGGATATAGCCGGCCCAGGTCTCGAACGCCGCGAGGTCGGCCATGTTCACGATCACCCCGCCCTCCGACATGTGCGGGGCGGCGGCCTGCGACAGGAGCAACGGGGCTCGCGTGTTGAGGGCAAAGATCTCGTCGAACTGTTCGGGGGTCACGCTTCCCACCGGCGTCCGGAGCATGTTGGCCGCCGAGTTCACGAGGACGTCCAACCGTCCGCAGCGCGCGACCACGTCACGGACGAGTGCCTCGGCGGCCGGCGCCTGGGCCAGGTCGGCGGCGATCGCGAAGCTCTCCCCGCCGTTCGCGGCAATCTCGGCCACCAGCGCGGTGGCATCGTCGTGCGACTGGCGGTGATGGATCGCCACCAGGTATCCGCGGCGCGCCAGCACCCGGGAGAACTCGGCGCCGAGGCGACGCGCTCCACCCGTCACGAGGGCGACGCGACGCGCGATCAGGGCCCGAGCCTCGTTAGGCCGCGACGCCGGCGCGCCGCGATTCGACGCGGGCGTCCTGCCGCTCGAGCCATTCCAGCGGCACCGGCATCGCGCCGATCATGCGAGGACCGGTGGTGGCGCCGTGCGAGTCGGAGCCTCCAGAGGGAACGAGGTCGAGCGCGTCCGCGATGGCCAGCAGTCGCTTGCGATCCTCGGAGGAGTGCGACGGGTGCAACACCTCGACGCCGTCGAGCCCCATCTCCTTGAGGGCGGTGAGGCGTGCCACGGTCCCTTCGCCCCCCGGGTGCGCGAGCACGGCGATGCCGCCGCAGCCGTGCACCATGGCAATGGCATCACGCAGCGAGAGGCGTCGCTTGTCGAGATACGCCGGGCGCCCCGCGCCCAGGTACCGGTCGAAGGCGTCGCGATTGTCGCGCGCCCAGCCGTTCTCCACCAGCGCCTTGGCCACGTGCGGGCGCCCGATGGCACCGCCGCCAGCTGCATCGAGCACGTCCTGGAAGGTGATCTTGACGCCGATCGCATTGAGGCGCTCGACCATCTGCACGCCGCGATCGAACCGGGCGTCACGAAAGGCCTCGAGTTCGCGCTCGATCGTCGCCACCTCCGTCAGATGCAAGCCGAGCAGGTGGGTCTCCTCGTCGCCTTGATAGGCGCTGAGTTCGACCCCGGCGATCACGCGCAGGCGCGACCCTTCGGCGGCCGCCCGCGCCGGCTCCACCCCGGCCACCGTGTCGTGGTCAGTGAGCGCGATGGCACTCACTCCCGCGGCGATGGCGGCGGCGACGACGTCGGCCGGCGGCTGCGAACCGTCGGACGCGGTCGAGTGCATGTGCAGGTCGACCCGCGCCGCGGGCGCGTCACCCGGGACCGGCGTCGCGGCGGGACCGCTCACGTCGCGTAGCCCGCTTCGGGTGACGTGGCGCCCGGCTGCGATTCGGCAAAGAGACGCTGCAGTTCGCCCTCGGGCAGCTCGGCCAGCGACTGCTCACGCGAACGCGTCCCGTGGGGCGAGTAGCGCGTCACGCGCACCTCGCGACCGTCGCCGGTGCCGTGAATGAAGACGAGGGCGAACTCGTCGTGCTCGTACTGCGTGACGTAGCCGCTCGGGAAGACGCGCCAGGTCTTGTCGTCGATGATGATGCTGCGCGTAGGCATGGGCGGAGGCTCCTGTTGCGGCGGGAGGAGCGTGCCCCTCTCGCAAGCGTTCCGTGGATCGCGCGGCCGACAGGTGCCGCGCGCTGTCGCTAGAACCCGGTGTCCGGGATCGTCTCGAGCTGCTTCTTCACAAAGGCCATGAACTGGTCGGCGTCGGACCCATCGACGATGCGATGATCGAACGACAGCGAGAAGTAGGCACAGGTCCGGATCGCGATCGTGTCCTCGCCATCGGGGCCGGTGAGCACCTTGGGGCGCTTCTCGATGGCACCGAGACAGAGGATGGCCACGGTGGGCTGCGGAATGACGGGCGTTCCCGTCACCGACCCGAAGACGCCGGGATTGGTGATGGTGAACGAGGCGTCCTGCACGTCCTCGGGCTTGAGCTTCTTGCTGCGGGCACGCGTGGCGAGGTCGTTGATGCTGCGCGTGAGCCCAACGAGCGACAGCGAGTCGGCCTGCTTGACGACGGGGACGATGAGCCCCCAGTCGAGCGCGACGGCAATCCCGATGTTGTACTGCTTGCGGAAGACGATGTCGGTGCCGCGCACGGCGGCATTCACGACGGGGAACTTGCGCAGCCCCTGCACCACCGCCTGCGTGATGAACGGCAGGAAGGTGAGCTTCTCCCCGTACTGCGCCTCGAACTCGGCGCGCATCTTCTGGCGAAGGCGGGCGACCTTGGTGAGGTCGACCTCGAAGAACGTGGTGACGTGGGCCGAGGTGTGCTTGGAGTACACCATGTGGCCGGCGGTCAGGCGGCGAATCTTCGACATCGGCTCCACGACGTCGCCCGGCCAGGCGTTCACCGGCGGCGGATCGAAGCCAATGCCGCCCGGGGCGTACATGGAGGCCATCGGCGCAGGGGTGACCGAGGCCGGTGCCATCGCGACCGGCGTCGCCGGTGCGGTAACGCCGGATTCGATGGCCTGCAGGATGTCCTTCTTGGTCACGCGTCCCGCGATGCCCGAGCCCTGCATGCCGGCGATCTGGATGCCATGTTCGGCCGCGATCTTCCGGACCAGGGGCGACGACTTGGTGCGAATGCGATCTTCCAGCGATCCCGGGGCGGCCGCGGGCGCGGTCGGCGCCGACGATGCCGCGGAAACGATGGGGGTCGCAGCGGAATGGTTAGGCGCCGCGGCCGCCGGGGTGACAGCTTCGATAGCGGGGGGGGCCCCCGCGCCGCCAGCTGCAGCCGGGGCACTTGGCGCCGCCGCCGGAATGGCCGCCGCCGCGCTCGCGTCGGTCTCGAGGCGCGCCACGACCGTCTGCACCGGCACCGTCTGGCCGTCGTTCACCAGCACCTCGACCAGAATGCCGGCCGACGGCGACGGAATCTCCGCATCGACCTTGTCGGTGGAGATCTCGAACAGCGGTTCGTCGCGCTTCACGCTGTCGCCGAGCTTCTTGAGCCAGCGGGACATCGTCCCCTCGGCGATCGATTCCCCCATCTGGGGCATCACCACGTCGATGCGAGCCAACGGATCTCCCTCTCGTCTATCGGTACGCAGCGCCGAAGCGCCGACTGGTTCGCGACGCCCGTGGCGCCGTTCGGATGCGCGGCGCCAAAGCGCCCCGCTGCACTGCAGCCGCATGCGCGGCGACGGACCTCACGTGGCGTGCGTGTCCCGCTGGAATCCAGGGGGACACGCGCCGCCCGGAACATACGCCCCGACGCGCACCACCTGTAGCGCGGCGTGGGACCCGGATCTACCGCTTCTTCGTCAGTCGGCGAAGGACGAGCGTCGGGAGCGAGACCGCCCCAAGCACCCCACCGATCCCGACGTACAGGTACCAGTTGCACACCGGCAGCCCTTCGCACGACGGCGCCTTGGTGAAGAAGGCGACCATGCGTCCGATCAGGACCGCGACCATTCCGCCGCTGAAGAAACCGATGAACAGGGTGAAGCACCCGAGGCCGAACTTCCGGCCGAAGTCGACCGCCTCGTCATTCTCCCGCTGCGACGGCGTGCGCCCCTTGCTCCCGGACGACCACCCCGCGTCAGCACTCGACGTGTCGTCCCGCGACTCCTCGTCGCTCATGCCCCCCTCCGAGATCCCGGCGACGCATTACCTCCCGTCTCCCGTCTCCCGTCTCCCGTCTCTCCCGCCATTCAGTACGCCGCCTCGAGCGTGTGGCGCGGATCGTCCTGACGATGCAGTTGCACGAAGAACCGCTTCACGTTGCGATCGAGGCGGCTCTCGCCCATCTGGTCGGTGTGCACTTCCACGAAGGTGTAGTGCCCCCCTTCGGGCTTGGCGCTGAGCTTGAGGCGCGCCGGCACCTCGGGTTCACCGACCACGCCCTGGAAGACGCGGCTGCGTGACGACGAGGAGAGCGTCTTGAGCCCGAGGCCCGCGAAATAGCGATCCGCCGACTCGATGACGTCGGCCGGCGTGAGGTGCGTGCGGAAGAAGTGGCGCATGTCCTTACTGTTTGCACTGCTGCCCGGGCGCCACCTCGGAAAGGATCTGCTGCATCCAATCGTTGGCGCGCTGCAGGCGCTGGGTGGAGTCGCGACGGAACTGGAAGCCGATGGCCCACGTCCCGGCATTGACGAACATCAGCTTGCTGTAGTACGTGCCGAGCTCCTTCCCGGGGGTGAGCCCGTTGTCCACGCTCTTGCGATCCTCGTTGGTGGCGAAGAGGCGTCCTTCGCCCCCCTCGATCGGCTCGCCCGTCTTGGCGTCACGCACGACAATCTTGAACTCGATCGGTTCCAGCGCACACGGCGGCGCCGGCTCGAACGAAATGGCAATCGAATAGTCGTCCGTGTAGAGGCGGACCTGCGGTTGCGGGCCCGTCGGGCCGCACGCCACCGCTCCCATCGCCAGGACGCCCGCTGCCAGCGCGAGCCGGAGCCGTCGGATCATGAGGCGTAATATTCGAGGCCAAGGTGCGTGATCTGCTCTTCACCCATGAGGTGACGCAGCGTGTTCTTGAGCTTCGTCTGCTGGATGAACAGGTCGTGCTCGGGCTGCAGCCCCGGCGCGGCCATCGGGCTCTTGTAGTAGAACGAGAGCCATTCCTGGATCCCCTTCATCCCCGCGCGGTGCGCGAAGTCCGAGAGGAGCGCCAGGTCGAGCACCATCGGCGCCGCAAGGATCGAGTCGCGGCACAGGAAGTTGACCTTGATCTGCATCGGGTAGCCCATCCACCCGAAGATGTCGATGTTGTCCCACCCTTCCTTGTTGTCGCCGCGCGGCGGGTAGTAGTTGATGCGCACGACGTGCGAGAAGTCCTTGTACAGCGCCGGATACTGCTCGGGCTGCAGGATGGTGTGGAGCACGGACAGCTTCGACTCCTCCTTCGTCTTGAACGACGCGGGGTCGTCGAGCACTTCACCGTCGCGATTGCCGAGGATGTTGGTGGAGTACCATCCGGCCAGGCCGAGCATGCGCGCCTTGATGCCGGGGGCAATGACGGTCTTCATCCAGGTCTGCCCGGTCTTGAAGTCCTTGCCCGAGATCGGGACGCCGCGCCGGTTGGCCAGCTCCAGCAGCGCCGGGGTATCGACCGCGAGGTTGGGGGCGCCGTTGCAGTACGGGACGTCCTCCATGATGCAGGCCCACGCGTACAGCATCGCCGGCGCGATGGCATCGTCGTTCGCTTCCATCGCGCGTTCGAACTGCTCGATGGTCGCATGCTGCGGCCCCGGCTTGATGAAGGTCTCCGTGGAGGCGCACCAGACGGCGACGACGCGCTCACACCCGTTCTTGGCCTTGAAGTCGCGAATGTCCTGGCGCAGCTGTTCGGCCAGGTCGCGCTTGGTCTTGCCCGTCTTGACGTTGGTCGTGTTCGTGAGGCGCGTGACGTACCGCGACTCGAAGACGGCCGGCATCGGGACGATGGACGAGAGGAAGTCCTTGAGCGGTTCGAGATCCTTGTCGTCGAGCACCCCCGCCTTCTTGGCGGCGGTGTACGCATCATCCGGAATGGGGTCCCACGCGCCGAAGACGATGTCCTGGAGCGGTGTGAGCGGGACGAAGTCCTTGATGAGCGGAGCGCGATTCTCCGTGCGCTTGCCGAGGCGGACAGTCGCCATCTGCGTGAGCGAACCGATTGGCTGGCTCAGCCCGCGCCGGACGCTTTCGACGCCAGCGATGAAGGTGGTCGCGACGGCCCCGAGCCCCGGGGTCAGGATGCCAAGCTTGCCGGTGGCCGGACGGACGGCGACGCGGGGCGTAGAAGCAGAAGAACCCTGCACGGACTGTTTCTCCTGGATAGTCGAATTAGCGCGCGCCGTGCCCCGCTGACGCGGGATGGCGAGCCTCAGCGCCGGTGGCCGGCGCGACGGGAGCGGACGGGGCGGCGTCGGCGTCGATCGCCGGCGTGCTCGTCACGCGGTAAACGTACATGATGCGTTGAATGGCGGTGATCCACGCGGTCACCGAGAGGATCACGCAGATCGTGATCAGCACCCACCCGTTGAGGGCGAGGCCGAAGAACGCCTGCGGCGCGGAGAGCAACGTGACGCGTTCGGGACGCTGCAGCATGCCGACCTTGGCGTCGATCCCCAGACTCTCGGCGCGCGCGCGCGTATACGAGGTGAGGAACGTCCCGATGATCCCAAGGAGGAGGACGGCAACCATTGGCGTTCCCATGATCTTCGGGATGCTCTGGTGCACGTCGTTGCGGGCGAAGAAAATGGTCAGCCCGCCGAGCAACGCGCCGTCGGCGACGCGGTCGAGCGTGGAGTCGTAGAAGGCGCCAAAGACCGTCGATCGGCCCGTGCGACGCGCCACCGTGCCATCGAGCACATCGAACAGGGCGGTCAGCCCGAGCACCCACCCCGCGGTGCGAATGTGCCCGGCAGCGAAAATCCCCCCCGCCACCATCGAACAGATTGTCCCAACGGTGGTGATCGTGTTGGGGTTGATGCGTTTCTTCACCATCCAGTCCGCCACCGGCGCGATCACCTTGAGGTAGCCGCGGATGATCGCTTCCCAGAGACTCTTCATGCGGGGCGAATTGGGAGGGCGACGGGTTCGGTCACAGCCGGTAACGATGACGAAACAGGAAGGGCTCGGTATTTACCGAGCCCCTGAAACTACGCCTGCCCGCAGGCACTTACAACCCTGCGACTACGGCACTTGCCACTCGAAGACGCCATTGAGCACGACCCCTTCGCGCGTGTACGAACGCGAGCCATCGGCGAGCGCCGCGCGCAGTCGAACGGTGCTCCCCGCACTCACACCCGGCACGGCGATCAACTCGGTTGAATTGGCCGCGACCACCTTCAGCTGCGTCTCGGTGCCACCCGACATCACGAAGATCGTGACCGCCTGGCTGGCGCGATTGGTCACCTTGAGCGAAACCTCCGCGGCAGCGGCGGGGGTGGCCTGCAGCGTCACCTGACGGGCGCACGCGCCGGTCGAGAGGACGGAAATCAGCGACAACATCGCCACGAACTGGAATCGGCGCATGGCATCTCGGGGTAGAAGACAAGGGCGCATGGTCGCGCCGCGAGGCGGTCTTGGCGACGCGCGCTCTTGCGGGCGAAGGTGCCGAGGCACGACCCTTCGCGCAACACCTTCCATCACACTTGCGATGCCTCGTTCGTCGTCGCCCGCTGTTGGTAACACCCCACGTGCCGTCATTCGTTCGCGCTGGCGCACCGACGCCATCGTCACGACGCTCTCGATGCTGTCGGTCCTGGCTGCCAGCGCGTGTCGCCTCCCGGGCCAGGGGCCTTCGTCGGCTCCGCTGCCGCGCGTCGCGCCGGAGGTCGCAGCGGCGCGCGGGCTCGACCTCGCCATGCTGCAGGCTCGGCTCGATCACGTGATGCAGGCGGCGATCGCCGACAGCGCGTTCCCCGGCGGGGTGGCCCTCGTGGGAAGCCGGTCGGGCATCCTCGCGTCATCCGCCGCTGGAAAACTCGACGCCGCCGACCCGACCGTACCTAACGAGCGCACCCTGTGGGACCTCGCGTCGCTCACCAAGGTCGTCGGGATGACGTCGGGGGTGCTGCGCCTGGCGCAGGAAGGGCGCATCGACCTCGACGCGCCCGTGCAGCGCTATCTCCCCGACTGGACCGGCCCGGGCAAGGAGCGCGTCACGGTGCGGCACCTGCTCACGCATTCGTCGGGCCTTCCGTCGTGGCGTCCGCTGTACAAGGAGGCAACCTCTCCGTCGCAGGCGCTGGCGCTCGTATTTGCCACGCCGCTCGACACGGTGCCGGGGGCGCGCATGGTGTACAGCGACCTCGGGGCAATCCTCCTCGGACAGATCGTGACGCGTGTCTATGGCGTCCCGTTCAACGAGTTCGTGACGCGCCAGGTCTTTCGCCCGTTAGGCATGCGCGAAACGGCGTGGCGCCCGGCCGCGTCGCTGCGCGCGCGCATCGCCCCCACCGAGATCGACCCGTGGCGCCAACGCCACCTGCGCGGTGAGGTGCACGATGAAAATGCCTTTGCCCTCGGCGGGATATCCGCGCACGCCGGTTTGTTCTCGTCGGCCGCCGACCTGTCGCGGCTGGCGCGCATGTACCTGAACCACGGACGGCTCGACGGGGTACAAGTCCTGGACTCGGCGACGATCGCTCGCTTCACGTCGCGCCCCGATTCCCCGCTCTCCAATCGTGCGCTGGGATGGGAAAAGCCCAATGGGTCGAACTCCGCCGGGCGTCGCATGTCGGCGGCGGCGTTCGGCCACACCGGCTTCACAGGGACGTCGTTCTGGGTCGATCCGGCCAACGACGTGTTCGTGATCCTGCTAACCAACCGGGTGAACCCGACGCGGGAGAACCGGAAGATCGGGCAGGTGCGCATCGCCGTGGCCGATGCGGTGATGGGGGCGCTGAAGGGGTGCGCAGAGAACGCCACCTTGCTTGAATGCCCGGCGAGTGACCGTTAGATTAACGACTATTCCAGTCGCAATTAGCGACCATACGAAAACGGAGGCAATCGTGAGCACCAACGTCCAGCCCGATATCGTCGTCACCGTCACCCCGGTCGCCGCGGTCGAGGTCAAGCGTTTCATGGAGGCGGAGGGCGTCGGCGCCGACGTGGGCGGACTCCGCGTGAGCGTCCAGCCGGGCGGATGCAGCGGCTTCAAGTACGGGCTGCTCATCGAGGATCAGGCGGCGGAAGATGATTACATCATCGCGCACGACGGATTCCGCATGTTCGTCGATCCGTTCTCGGCGCAGTACATCAATCAGGTGATCATCGACTACGTTTCGTCGATGCAGGGTTCGGGTTTCACCTTCAAGAATCCGAACGCCACCGGCGGCTGCGGCTGCGGTAGTTCCTTCTCTGCCTAACGAACCATGACCACTTCGGCACCGGGCGTGACCACCACGCCGGGCGCCGCCGCGAAAGACGAGGCCCGCGATCCGTTGTCGACGAATCGCGGGCTTTCTCTTTCCCCCGCCGGCGACGCCCACTCGCGCGAGCGCATCCCCACCATCGTCGTCAACGAGCACGAGGACATCGCCCGGCTCGTGGCGGCGCGCATCGCCACCCTGGTCCGCGACCGCGCCGACGCCGGTCGCCCCTGCGTCCTCGGGCTGGCCACCGGCTCCACGCCCATCGGCGTGTATCGAGAGCTCATCCGGATGCATCGCGAGGAAGGGCTGTCGTTCCGCCACGTGGTGACGTTCAACCTGGACGAGTACTACCCGATGGCGCCGGACAGCGTGCACTCCTACCACCGCTTCATGTGGGAGAACCTGTTCTCGCAGATCGACATCGACCCGGCCAACGTGCACATCCCGCGCGGCGACATCCCGCGTCCCGCCGTCGAGGCGCATGTGCGCGACTACGAGGCGGCGATTCGTGCCGCGGGCGGGATCGACTTCCAGATCCTCGGCATCGGCAAGACGGGACACATCGGCTTCAACGAGCCCGGGTCGGGGGCCGAGAGCCGCACGCGCCTGGTGACGCTCGACATGATCACGCGCCGCGACGCCGCGGCCGACTTCTTCGGGGAAGACAACGTCCCGCGCGAAGCGCTCACGATGGGGGTCGCCTCCATCCTCGACGCGCGTGAGATCGCCATCCTCGCCACCGGCGAGCACAAGTCGGCCATCGTGCGCCGCGCCGTGGAGGGCGAGATCGCCGTCGACGTGGCCGCCACGTTCCTGCAGCGCCATCCGGTCACGACGTTCTACATCGATCGCGCCGCCGCCGCCGACCTCACGCGCATTGCCACGCCGTGGCTGCTCGACGAGGTCACGTGGACCGAAGACCTCACGATCCGCGCCGTGGTGTGGCTCTCGCTCAAGGAAGGCAAGGCGATCCTCAAGCTCACGCAGCGCGACTACGCCGAGCACCACCTGTCGTCGCTGGTGGCCAAGTTCGGGAGCGCCGGCGAGGTGAACGGGCACGTCTTCAACGCGTTAGGCGCCAAGATCAAGGGACGCTCCAAGCTCCCTGAGGAGAAGCGCATCATCTGCTTCTCGCCGCACCCCGACGACGACGTCATCTCGATGGGGGGGATCCTGCGCAAGCTGGTCCTCAACGACAACGAGATCACCGTCGCCTACATGACGAGCGGCAACATCGCCGTCTTCGATCATGACGTGCGGCGCTACGTCGACTTCCTCGTGCGCCTCGCGCACGACCGGCAGCTCGACGTGGCGGCGATCGAGGCGATGCGCGATCGCGTCTACGGCTTCCTGGCTGCCAAGCATCCTGGCGATGTCGACATCGGCGAGGTGCAGGACATCAAGCGCATCATCCGCGAGTCGGAGGCGATCTCGGGGATCGAGACGATCGGCCTGACGAGTGCGGCCGCGCGCTTCCTCAATCTCCCGTTCTACCAGACGGGGAAGGTGCGCAAGGACCCGATCGGCCCGGCGGACGTGGCGATCGTGAAGGCGGTGATCGAGGAGCGGCGCCCGGAGATTATCTTCGTCGCCGGCGACCTCTCCGATCCGCACGGGACGCACCGCATGTGCAAGGAAGCGATCGAAGGGGCGCTGGACGCCCTGCGCGCCGAGGGGAAGCCGACCCCCGAGGTGTGGCTGTATCGCGGCGCGTGGCAGGAGTGGCCGATCACCGAGGCGACCTGGCTCGTCCCCATTTCACAGGACGAACTGCGCCTCAAGATCCAGGCGATCTTCAAGCATCAGTCGCAGAAGGATTCGGCGCCCTTCCCCGGCCAGGACGATCGTGAGTTCTGGCAGCGGGTCGAGGCGCGCAACAAGGACACGTCCGCATTGCTCGACCGCCTGGGGCTGGCCGAGTACTTCGCCATGGAGGCGTATGTCGTTGTGTAAGGCGATCGCGTAATGGGGAGCTTCACGGTCCTCGACATCGTGGTGCTGGTGGCCTACATGGGTGGCACCACCGCGTTAGGCGTCTGGCTCGGGCGCGGGCAGAAGAGCGCTCGCGATTACTTCGTCGCCTCGCAGGCCATCCCCTGGTGGGCCATCCTGTTCTCGGTGGTGGCGACCGAGACCAGCGCGCTCACCTTCATCTCGATTCCGGGGCTCGCCTACCTCGGCGACTTCTCGTTCCTGCAGGTGGTCTTCGGCTACATCATCGGCCGCATCATCGTCTCGTACGTCCTGCTGCCGCGCTACTTCCAGGGGGAGCTGGTCACCGCCTACGCCCTCCTGGAGCGTCGGTTCGGCCTCGCCACCCGGCGATTTGCATCGATCACCTTCATGGTGACGCGCGCATTCGGTGATTCGGTGCGCGTCTTTGCCACGGCGATTCCCATTGCGTTGATCCTCGGGCCGTCGATTCCCGTGGAGTACGTAACCCCGGTGTCGATCCTGATTCTCGGCGTGTTCACCCTGGTCTACACATACGAAGGGGGAATGCGCGCCGTGGTGTGGACCGACGTGTTGCAGACCGGCGTGTACCTGGCGGGGGGATTCGCGGCGCTGTACCTCATTGGCGATGGCGTCGAAGGTGGGTGGTCCGCGATCCTCGCCCGTGCCGGCGCCGAAGGAAAGCTGCGCGTCATCGACCTCTCCACCGACGTGAGCAAGCCGCACACGCTCTGGGCAGGCGTGATTGGCGGCGGCTTCCTGTCGATGGCAAGCCACGGCGCCGACCAACTCATCGTGCAACGCCTGCTGGCCTCCAACAACCTGCGCGATGCGCGTCGCTCGCTGATTGGGAGCGGTTTCGCGGTGCTCGGGCAGTTCCTCCTCTTCCTCTTCATCGGGGTCGGACTCTACGCGTACTACGACGCGCGCAAGTTCCCCAAGCCCGACGAGATCTTCCCGACCTTCATCATCGACGTCATGCCCCCCGGGATGACGGGGCTGGTGGTCGCCGCCATCCTCGCGGCGGCCATGAGCACGGTGTCAGGATCGCTCAACTCGCTGGCCGCCGCGACCACGCACGACATCTACCTCCCGCTCTCCAAGCGCAAGGCCGACGATCCGGCCGTCTACCGCGCCGGGAAGCTGTTCACGCTCGGTTGGGCGGTGATCCTCATCGGAGGCGCGCTGCTCTACAAGAATCAGGGGACCCCCGTGGTGGTGGTCGCACTGTCGATCGCCTCGTTCACCTACGGCGGCTTGTTAGGCGCCTTTGCCCTCGGGCTCGGCTGGTCGCGCGCCAACCAGCGTGATGCGATCACCGGGATGGCCGTGGGCATCCTGTCCATGACGTTCGTGGTCTTCGCAAAGCAGCTCTCGGCCGCTTATCCTTCGCTCGCCGAGTCCCTCGGCCCCCTGGGCGCCATCGCCTGGCCGTGGTACGTCCTCATCGGCACCACCATCACGTTCCTCACCGGCATGCTCTCGTCGCTCACTCATCCCGCCGTGCTCCCACCGTCGATGTCCACGCCCTCCAAGAGGGAGGCATGACCGCGATCGTCGTGGGGATCGATGGTGGCGGGTCGCGCACGCGCGCGATGATCGCCGACGAGACGGGGAAGGAAATCGTGACGGTGGAAGGCGGTCCGAGCGCGGTGCGCCCCGGCCAGGCCGAGGCATCGGCCGACGCCATTGCCGCGACCATCAAGGACGCGCTCGCGGCCTGCGACATGACGCACGTGGTCCCCAAGGTGGTCTGCGTCGGCGTCGCCGGCGTAGGGCGCGACGTGGAGCGCGAGGCGCTGTGGCAGGCGCTGATGAGCCGTGAAGTGGCCGAGGATGTGGCCGTCCACCCCGACGCGATGATCGCGCTCGACGACGCCTTTGGCGACGGCCCGGGGCTCATGGTCATCAGCGGCACCGGATCGGTAGGGTACGGCCGCGGGCCGGCGGGGAGCTTCGCGCGCTGCGGCGGGTGGGGGCCCAATTGCGGCGATGAGGGGAGCGGCGCCTGGATCGGGCGCAAGGCGCTCAGCATCGTCACCGCCGCGTTCGACGGGCGCGAGCCCGACACGCTGCTCACCGGGGCGATCCTGACCGCCGCGGAAGTCAACGAAGTGGCCGACCTGGTGGCGTGGGGAGCGACGGCCACCCCGGCGACGCTGGCGACGCTGGCGCCGGTCGTCCTGAGCGTGGCGCAGGGAGGCGACCTGCGCGCCAACTCGCTGGTCACGCTGGCGGTCGAGGAACTGGTGCTGCACGCGCGCACGCTGGCCCGGCAGTTGTTCGGCGACGAACGCGCCGCCGTTCCGCTGGCGTTAGGCGGCGGCTTGCTGGCCAAGGGGACGCTGCTCAGGAAGCGGATGGTGCACCGCCTCAAGACGGCGGTCCCGGGGGCGCAGTTGCGGGAGGAGGACGTCGTCCCGGTTCGGGGGGCGGTGCGCGGGGCGCTGCGCCTGCTGGGCGCCACGACGGCCTGAGCCTTGCACAGCGGTAGGCGACTCCCCCCTCTCCAAGCCTCATGGACCTGATTCACACGTTCGTCGACTACGTCCTGCACCTCGATACCCACCTCGCCACGCTGGTCAACTGGGCGGGGGTGTGGACCTATGTGGTGCTGGCGCTGATCATCTTCTGTGAGACCGGGCTGGTCGTCACCCCGTTCCTCCCGGGCGACTCCCTGCTGTTCGCCACCGGCGCGCTGGCCGCCGCGAAGGGATCGCTCAACATCATGATCCTGTTCGTGGTCCTGACGGTGTGCGCCATCCTCGGCGATGCGGTCAACTACTGGATGGGGAGCAAGCTGGGGTCGCAGGCCGCCGCCGGGCGATTGCCGCTGGTGAAAAAGGAGCACATCCAGCGCACGCACGAGTTCTACGAGCGGCACGGCGGCAAGACGATCATCCTCGCCCGCTTCGTCCCGATCATCCGCACCTTTGCCCCGTTTGTCGCCGGCGCGGGCACCATGACCTACCAGCGTTTCGCCGCCTACAACGTCGCGGGCGGCGTGGCGTGGGTGGGGCTGATGCTCTTCGCGGGCTACTTTTTCGGCAACATCCCGATCGTCAAGGACAACTTCTCGCTGGTCGTGCTGGCGATCATCATCCTCTCGGTGATCCCGGGGGTGGTGGCGGTGTGGCAGGAGCGGCAGCGCATCCTCGCGGAGCGCGCGGCGCGGTAGCGCGACCGCGTAGTCGCGGAGCCGCACGCGCGCGCAAACTCACGCGACGCGCGCACCGGCCGACATAACGCACGCACAGACCGACTCAGGGCGCGCGCGGTTTGACGCAGCGCGCGCACGGTCCGACTCACGACACGCACGATCTGACGCAACGCGTGTACACTTCCCCGTAACGAGCGCACGAGCCAACTCGGCGCGCGCTCGGTCTGACTCACGGCGCGCTCGGTTCAACGCAACGCGCGTAGAGTCCGACGCAACGCGCGCACGATTCGACGCAACGCGCACACGATTCGACGCAACGCGCGCACGATCCGGCGCAACGTGCGCACACTTCACCGTAACGAGCGCACGATCCAACTCAGCGCACGCACGGTCTGACTCACGGCGCTCACGATCTGACGCAACGCGCGCACGATCCGGCGCAACGCGCGCACAGTCCAACGCAGCGCACGCACGCTCCGAATCACGTCGCGCACGCTCCGAATCACGTCGCGCACGCTCCGAAGCGACGCGCGCAGGTTTCACCGCAACGCGTGCACGATCCAACACACCGCCCTCACGGACCGACGCAACCCGCGTCAAGTCCGACACACCGCGCGCACGGACCGACGCAACCCGCGTCAAGTCCGACGCACCGCGCGCACGGACCGACGCAACCCGCGTCAAGTCCGACGCACCGCGCGCACG
>CAZLLP010000081.1:0-7994 GCA_964560345.1 uncultured Gemmatimonadaceae bacterium | reverse complement strand
CGTCAAGTCCGACGCACCGCGCGCACGGACCGACGCAACCCGCGTCAAGTCCGACACACCGCGCGCACGGACCGACGCAACCCGCGTCAAGTCCGACGCACCGCGCGCACGATCCTACCCGACGCGCACCTGAACCGACGCGGAGCGCGCCTGGACGCGTGCCTCACGCGAGGCGAGGGCCGCAACGCGCGTCGGGCGCCGACCCGGAGATCGGCGCCCGACGAAGGGAACGCGCGTGACGAACCGCGGGACGAATCGCTCGCCGCTACGCCGACGGCACGTGCAGCGTATCGCCTTCGATGCGGTCCATCTCGGGGAGCGACTCCTTGCGGAACTCCCCTTCCCACTTGGCCATCACCGCCGTCGCGAGACAGTTGCCGACGAGGTTGACCGACGTGCGCGCCATGTCCATGAGCGCATCGACGCCCAGAATGACCGCGACCCCCTGCAGCGGCAAGCCGAACGAGGCCAGCGCGCCCGAGAGAATCACCAGCGACGCGCGCGGCACGGCGGCCACGCCCTTCGACGTGAGCATCAGCGTCAGCATCATCAGGATCTGCTGGCTGAGCGGCATGTCGATCCCCGCCGCCTGGGCGACGAAGATGGAGGCCAGCGCGAGGTAGAGCGTGCTCCCGTCGAGGTTGAACGAATAGCCGGTCGGCATCACGAAGGCGACGATGCGCCGCGGCACGCCGAACTTCTCCATCGCCTGCATCGCCTGCGGTAGGGCCGCCTCGGACGACGCCGTCGAGAAGGCGATCAACGCCGGCTCGCGCACCGTCGCGATGAACCCCTTGAGCGGAATGCGGAACATCACGAGGATCGGCACCAGGACGAGCAGGACGAAGACGATCAGCGCCCCGTACAGCGTGAGGACGAGGATCCCGAGGTTCTTGAGTACCCCGAGTCCGCTGTTGGCCACCGTGACCGCGATGGCCGCGCCAATGCCGAAGGGGGCAAAGGCCATCACCAGCGCCACGAACTTGAACATGACCTCGGACAGCGACTCCAGGACGCTGAGCATGATCTTCTTCGGCTCACCCTTCACGCGCGCCAACGCGACGGCGAAGAGGATGGCGAAGAAGACCACCTGCAGCACTTCGTTGGCCGCAGCCGCCTCGAAGAAGCTTTGCGGCACGGTGTGCTCCAGGACGCCCCCCCACGTCACCTTGGTCGAGGCGAACTTCTCCCCCGTCTCGGCGGTTGCCCCCTCGAGGGTGATGCCGTCGCCAGGGCGAATCCAGTTCACCGCCACGAGGCCGACGATCAGCGCCAGCGTCGTGACGACCTCGAAGTAGATGATCGAACGCAGCGCCAGCCGCCCGACCTTCTTCATGTCGTCGCCGTGACCGGCGATGCCGATCACCAGCGTGCTGAAGAGGAGCGGGACGATCAGCGACTTGATCATCCGCAGGAAGATGTTGGAGATCGGCTTGAGTTCCTTGCCGAAATCCGGGAGGAACGTCCCCACCAGGATCCCGATCACCATCGAGATCAGGATCCAGTGGGTCAACGTCAGGCCGCCCTTCTTTGCAGGGGTCGCGCCCTGCAGGTGCGTCGCTTGGGACATTCGGGAACCGGAAGACGAGAAGACGGGAAGACGAGAAGACGAGAAGACGAGAAGACGAGAAGACGAGAAGACGAGTGACAACGCGTGTGAGCGTGCCTTCGCTGGCGGGGAGCGGCTAGTGGCCGCCGCGCTTCACGGGCTCGATGTGCGGACGCTTGCCGGTGCGCAGGACCGAGTGGCGATAGCCGTACATGAAGTAGAAGACGAGACCGACGGCCAGCCAGATGCCGAAGCGAATCCACGTCACGGCCGGAAGCTGCAACATCAGGTAGAGGCAAGCGGCGATCGAGATGAGCGGAGTGAACGGAACCCCCGGCACCCGGAACGGTCGCACGCGGTCGGGATCGGACTTGCGAAGGAAGATCACGCCAGCCGACACGAGGACGAACGCAAACAGCGTCCCGATGTTCGTGAGGTCCACCACTTCGGCGATGTTGGCGAAGGCGGCGAAGGTGGCGACGAACGTGCCGGTCATGATCGTCCCCACGTACGGGGTGCGGAACTTCGGGTGCACCTTGGCCATCACCGGCGGGAGCAGCCCGTCGCGCGCCATCGAATAGAAGATGCGCGGCTGGCCGAGCTGGAAGACAAGGAGCACCGAGCCCATCGCGATCACCGCGCCTAACGCAATGATGAAGCGCGAGAACGTGAGCAGCGCCGGCGGGCCGCTGGCGTACTGCAGCGCGGTGATCATCGGCTCAGGAGTCCCGAGCTGCTTCCACGGCGCCATCCCGGTCATGACGATCGAGAGCGCCACGTAGAGCACCGTGCAGATGATCAGCGACATGATGATCCCGAACGGCATGTCCTTCGCCGGATTCTTCGCCTCCTCGGCCGCGGTCGATACCGCGTCGAAGCCGATGTAGCTGAAGAAGATGATCGCGGCCGCCGCACTGATCCCCTTGAAGCCGTTGGGGGCAAAGCCGCCGTTGGCCGCGTTGGTCCAGTTGTCTGGCTTGATGAGGAAGACGCCGATGGCCAGGAAGAAGAGGATGATCCCGATCTTGAGGATCACCATCGCGTTGTTGGTGTTGGCCGATTCCTTGATCCCGATCACGAGCACCGTCGTGATGCAGAAGACGACGAGCGCCGCCGGGAGGTTCATGATCACCGGGAGGCCAAGCAGGTGCGGCGCATTGCTCCACGCCGAGCCGAGGTACTGCATCGACGCGTCGGTGGAGCCGGCCGCGACCGCGTTGAAGGCATCGTGCGCCGTGCGGTAGTCAGTGGCGAGCCATGCCGGCAGCTGCACGCCGAAGTGCGAGATGAGCTCGCGGAAGTGCCCCGACCACCCGATCGCCACGCCGATGTTGCCAACGGCGTATTCCACGATCAGGTCCCAGCCGATGATCCAGGCCACAAACTCGCCAATGGCGGCGTACGCGTAGGTGTACGCCGACCCTGCGATGGGGACCATCGCGGCAAACTCGGCATAGCAGAGCGCCGCGAAGCCGCAGGCGATGGCGGTGAGCAGGAACGAGAAGACGATGGCCGGCCCGGCGCCTGGGCGCGCGGCGTCACCGACGATGGCGGTGCCGGTGGTGGCGAAGATCCCGGCCCCGATCGTGGCCCCGACGCCCAGGGCCGTCAGGTGCCACTTGGTGAGATGGCGCTTGAGCCCACCGCCGAGCGAGACCTCGGCCTCGCAGTCGGCGACGGACTTCTTCGCGAAGATCGATGTAGAGGAGGACATCACGACCGGGACGAGGGGGACTGAAACGACGACCGCGGGGCTCCGGAGGACTTACACCCCGAAACCCCGCGGTGGTGCAAAAGCTTACGCCTTGGCAGTCGGGCTGCCAGACGACTCGATGCGCATGCCGTAGAACGAGCGGTACACGAAGTACGCGCTGATCAGGAAGAAGACCGCCGCCAGCGAGTGCGTGAGGCCGGTGCCGTTCTTGTTGGACAGGCTCACCGCCAACTCGACGGCCAGCAGGCCGAACAGCGTGGTGAACTTGATGACCGGGTTGAGCGCCACCGACGACGTGTCCTTGAACGGATCGCCGACGGTGTCACCAACGACGGTGGCATCGTGCAGCGGCGTCCCCTTCGCCTTCAACTCCGTCTCCACGATCTTCTTGGCATTGTCCCAGGCGCCGCCGGCGTTGGCCATGAAGATCGCCTGGTAGAGACCGAAGATCGCGATGGAGATCAGGTAGCCGATGAAGAAGTACGGCTCGACGAACGCGAAGGCGAGCGTCGAGAAGAAGACGGTGACGAAGATGTTGAACATCCCCTTCTGGGCGTACACGGTGCAGATCTCCACGACCTTCTTGGAGTCTTCCACCGACGCCTTGGTCGCGTTGCCGTCGAGCTTGATGTTGTTCTTGATGAACTCCACCGCGCGATAGGCGCCGGTCGACACGGCCTGCATCGAGGCGCCGGTGAACCAGTAGATCACCGCGCCGCCGGAGATGAGCCCCAGCAGGAACGGCGGGTGCAGCAGCGACAGGTTGGCGAGGTACTCGGGCTTGAGTCCTTCGGTGAGCGACACGACGATCGAGAAGATCATCGTCGTGGCCCCGACGACGGCCGTCCCGATGAGCACCGGCTTGGCGGTGGCCTTGAAGGTGTTCCCCGCCCCGTCGTTCTCCTCGAGGAAGTCCTTCGCCTTCTCGAACTGCGGCTTGAAGCCGAAGTCGCGCTGCACTTCCGCTTCGATGCCGGGGAGCTGCTCGATGGTCGAGAGCTCGAAGACCGACTGTGCGTTGTCCGTGACCGGGCCGTACGAGTCGACCGCGATCGTCACGGGACCCATGCCCAGGAAGCCGAAGGCCACCAGGCCGAAGGCAAAGACGGCCGGGGCCATCATCAGCGAACCAACCCCCATGTCGCTCACGTAGTAGCCGGCCGCCATGAGCCCCATGATCGCCATGCCTAACCAGTACGCCGAGAAGTTACCGGCGATGAGCCCGGCCAGGATGTTGAGCGACGGTCCGCCCTCACGCGAGGCGGTGACGACTTCCCGCACGTGCCGCGACTCGGTGGAGGTGAAGACCTTGACCAACTCCGGAATGATCGCGCCCGCGAGCGTGCCGCAGGTGATGATCGTGGCCAGCTTCCACCAGAGCGTCCCATCGCCGAGCTGCGGGATGAGGAGGTACGACGCGACGTACGTGATCACGACCGACACGATCGACGTGAGCCACACCAGGCGCGTCAGCGGCGCCTCGAAGTTCATGTGCGATGCCTCGGCCGACTGTGCCTTGGCGATCGCTTCGTTGATGAAGTACGAGAGTCCCGACGCCACGACCATCATCACGCGCATCATGAAGATCCAGACCAGCAGCTGGACCTGCACGGCCGGCTCGCGCACGGCAAGCAGGATGAACGAAATGAGCGCGACGCCCGTGACGCCGTAGGTTTCGAAGCCGTCGGCCGAGGGACCCACCGAGTCACCGGCGTTGTCACCGGTGCAGTCCGCGATCACGCCGGGGTTGCGGGCGTCGTCTTCCTTGATCTTGAAGACGATCTTCATCAGGTCGGCGCCGATGTCGGCGATCTTGGTGAAGATGCCGCCGGCGATACGCAGCGCGGCCGCTCCCAGCGACTCGCCGATGGCAAAGCCGATGAAGCAGGTGCCCGCGTAGTCACCCGGAATGAAGAGCAGGATCATGAGCATGAGCAGCAGCTCGACCGAGATGAGCATCATCCCGATCGACATCCCGGCCTTGAGCGGGATCGCATAGCACGGGTAGGGCTTCCCCTTCAGTGCCGCGAAGGCGGTGCGCGAGTTGGCGAAGGTGTTCACGCGAATGCCGAACCACGCCACGCCGTAGCTCCCGGCGATGCCGATGAGCGAGAAGGCGAGGATGATCATGACGCGATCCCACGGAAAGCCGACCAGCACCTTGAAGTACAGCACGATCACGGCCCCGATGAAGAGCCAGAGCAGGAGGATGAACTTCCCCTGCGTGATCAGGTACGTCTTGCAGGTCTCGTAGATGAGCTCGGAGACCTCGAGCATCGACTTGTGGACCGCCATGCCCTGCAGCTGGCGGTAGATCGCGAGGCCAAAGAGGAGACCGAGGACCGAGACGACGATCCCGCTCATGAGGAGCGTCTTGCCGTCGATGCCGCCGAGGAACGTCTCGGTGGACAGGTCGGGGACCTTGAGGTTGGCCTCCCCGCCCGGACGATGTTCCGGCTGTGCCTGCGCTTCAGGCGCCGTCGCCTGCGCGACGGGGGCCGCGGTCACCGCCGCGGGATCGGCGGCCGGGGCCTGCGCCGTCACCGGCGTCCCCAGCAGGAAGGCGCTCGCCGCCGCCAGCGCCACGGCGCGGGTCAAGCGACCGGATGCGTGCCACATGCGTACCAACACATTCGTCATGCCGTGCTCTCCATGAAAGTTCGGGGTCTCCGCCAGCATCCCTTCCGGACGCGTATCGGCCGCGCCGCCCTGCACCACCTGCAGCGGCAATGTCGCCGGCGCCGTCAGGCGGCCGACGTCGACGAGCGGTTGCCCGCGCGCCAGAGGAAATAGACCGGAATGCCTAACAACACGATGGCCAACCCGGCCACCGCCTGCGCCCGCGTCTTGTCGGCAATCAACAGCACGATCGCCAACCCGCCCGCCAGCAGCACGTAGAGCCCCGGCAGCACCGGGTAGCCCACGGCCTTGTACGGGCGCTCCGCCGTGGGGCGCGTGCGGCGCAGGATGAAGAGCCCGATCGTCGTCAGGCAGTAGAAGACGAGCGCCGCAAAGATGACGTAGTCCAGGAGCTGGCCGTACGTCCCCGTCAGGCACAAGAGCGAGATCCAGACCGACTGCACGATGAGGGCGTAGGCCGGCACCCCGCGCTCGTTGAGCGAGCCGGCGCGCTGGAAGAACAGTCCGTCACGCGCCATGGCCCAGTAGACCCGCGCGCCGGCCAGGATCAACCCGTTGTTGCAGCCAAACGTGGAGATGAGGATCGCCACCGCCATCACCGTCGTCCCGTTGGGACCGAACACGCTTTCCATCAGCGCCGTCCCCACGCGATCCTGCGTCGCGTACTGGATGCCGCGCGCCATGGTCGTGACCCCATTCGGATCGCCCGCCATCGGGAGGGCGTTGAGGTACGACACGTTGGCCATGATGTAGAGCGCACTCACCAACCCCGTCCCGAGCAGGAGCGCCAGCGGGAGGTTCTTCTGCGGATTGTGCACCTCGGCCGCCGCAAACGTCACGTTGTTCCAGGCGTCGCTCGAAAAGAGCGAGCCGACCATCGCCGCGCCGAAGGCGAGGATGAGCGCCGAGCCCACCGGCGGGCTCCCGGCCAGGTTGGCACCGAAGTTGGCGGCGATCGCGTCGGCGTTGCGGCCGATCGTGAGTCCAACGATCACCAGCAGGGCGAGCGCCGCCGTCTTGATGACGGTCAGCGTGGTCTGGAGCGCCTTCCCTTCCTTCACGCCGCGCAGGTTCACGGCGGTGAGGATCCACACGCTCACCAGCGCGACGAGCCGCTGCGGCGAGAGGCCAAGCTGGAACGCCTTGGCCGGCGAATCGCACCCCATGATGGACAGGCACACGTCCGCTTGGGGAAACCAGGCGAAGCGGTCAGCCCCTATTGAAGGAATGAGAACCCCAAGGAAGCGACCGAAGGCGACACCGACGGCCGCAATGGTCCCGGTCTGGATCACAAGAAAGAGGGTCCACCCATAGAGGAAACCCATGAGTGGACCCATCGACTCGCGCAGGAAGACGTATTGTCCGCCGGCCTTGGGGTACATCGCCGCGAGCTCCCCATAGGCCAGCGCCCCAAGTACCGTGATGGCCCCGGTGGCGATCCAGGTGATGAGGAGCCAGAGGGGCGAGTTGAGCGTTCGCGCGATGTCTGAAGAAACGATGAAGATGCCGGAGCCGATCATCGAGCCGGCCACAAGCATGGTGGCGTCGGTCAACGTCAGTGCACGGACAAACTCCGAGCCTGAGCGTGCGTCGTGTGATGCGGCCACGCGTCTCCTTCTCTCGCGACTGTGGATGAGGCGGGTAACGGCGGGAGGAAGGGGTGCCGAACCCGGGGTGAAAGCCGCGAAAAGATATTCCTGCGTGGGAACTCTGGCCAGAGCGTTATGCGCGCCTTGATGTTACGCGCGATGGCCGGGCCTCGCCCGACGAGGGACCGCCCTGCCGAAACGCCGATCAGGACCGAGGGGCCTCAGCAGTCACAATGGCCGTGTCCAGCACCGGGCGCCCGTTGGGGCGCGTCGCCGGGCGGAATCGGATCTCGCTCAGCATCTCGCGGATCCGCTTGTTGTAGCCCCCGTCGTTGGACGGGTTGAAGGCGAGCAGGCGCGCGTTGCCGGTCGTGTCGACCTCGAAGTAGGCGACCAGCTTGTACGGGCGCACCTTGCCCGGCACCGGCAAGGGAAGGATGGGGAGCGAGACGACGGCGGGCGGATAAATCGCGTCGTCGCCGCCGCCGGTCCCGGGACCAAC
>CAZLLP010000080.1:0-24474 GCA_964560345.1 uncultured Gemmatimonadaceae bacterium | reverse complement strand
ACCACAAAGTGCCGCGGCGAGTGCGTGACGAGCGACAGCAGCGACTCGAGCGCACCGCGCCGGAAGCGCGCAGGCGCTTCGGGGCGCATCGCCTCGGCGGGCGGGAGCGACACGCCGTGCATGACGGCGCCTAACGCTCCCAGGACGCCTGCCGCGGTGCCGATGGCGGCGGCGACCAGCGCAATGGTCCAGTCGGGGACGAAGGCCGCCGACGGGAACTGGTAGAAGCGCGCGTACACCACCGCCAGCTTGGAGGCGAACCAGAGCCCGAACAGCGAACCCGCGATGACGCCCGCCGCCACGGGAACCATCGCCAACGCCAGGTAGTGGCGGGCGATGGCGGCGTTGCTGTAGCCGAACGCCTTGAGGGTAGCGACCTGCTCTCGCTGCATGCCCACGAGACGCGAAAGCACGACGTGCAGCAGGAAGGCCGTTACCCCGAGAAAGATGGCCGGGAGGATGACGCTCGTGACCTGCGTTTCGTCGATCTCACCTTCGAGAAACTGGTGCGACACCTGATCGGCGCGCGGATACGCCCCCACCGACCCGAACGGCGCGAGCAGGGTGTCGATCTGCTCGATCACCGGTTCGGGTGCAACGCCCGGCGCCAAGGTGATGGCGAGGTCGTTGAAGGCGCCGGCGAGGTCGAACGCGGCGGCGAGTGAGGGTCGCCCCATCCAGAGGACGCCAAACCGGCGATTGTCGGGAAAGAGCGACGCACCGGCGATCTCATACACGTACTCGGGAGACACGCCGGTCCCAACAATCCGCAACCAGCGCCAGCGACCGTTGAGCACGACTCCTACCGAGTCGCCCAGCGAGAGCGCATTGGCGCTGGTGAAGGCACGCGACGCCACGACCTCATCGTCGTTGGCGACATCGGGCCACCGACCCTCTGCCAGGTGCACCTCGTTGAGCGCCACGGTGCGCGGCACCGGGACCGACACGAGTCGCACCACCGCCGGTTCAGATAGCCCCGGCACATCGGCCACCACGTCAGCAACGATGCGGGCATCGACGCCGGCCACGCCGTGCACCGCCTGCACCTCCTGTACGACGCGGAGCGGTGCACGACGCACCGGGGCGAAAACGTCGGCAAAGCGCGCCGACGCGTAGTAGGCATCCTGCGACTGGCGGAGATGTCCGTGCATGCTGCGCAGCGCGACGAACGTGGCGATGCCGCATGCCACCACCGCGGCGATGGCAAACATCTGCCCCCGATAGTGCCAGGCGTCGCGCACGAGTTTGCGGGTGAGCGCGCGCATGGCTACCACTCCAGCTCGCGAGGGGCAACGCGCGTGGTATTGCGCACCTCCTCGACGATGCGACCGCTGCGCATCCGCAGCACGCGATGCGCCATCTGGGCAATCGTCGCGTTATGCGTGATCACGACCGTGGTCGTCCCCATCTCGCGATTGATGTCGGCAAGCGCCTCGAGCACCACGATGCCGGTCTCGGCGTCGAGCGCACCGGTCGGCTCGTCGCACAGCAGGACGTCGGGACGCTTGGCGAGCGCGCGCGCGATGGCGACACGCTGCTGCTCACCTCCCGACAGTTGCGACGGGAAATGATCGAGCCGCTCGACCAGCCCAACGCGCGCAAGCGCCTCCTCTGCCTTGAGCGGACGCTCGGCAATCTCGGTGACGAGCGCGACGTTCTCTCGCGCCGTCAGGCTCGGGATGAGGTTGTAGAACTGGAAGACGAAGCCGACGTGCTCCCGACGATAGCGCGTGAGCTCGGCTTCGGATGCCGCAACGAGATCGTGATCGCGAAAGCGGACGAGACCGGCCGTGGGGGCGTCGAGGCCGCCGAGGATGTTGAGCAGCGTCGACTTGCCACTCCCCGATGGGCCGAGGATGACGACGAATTCGCCGGCAAAGAGGTCGAGGTCGACGCCCTGCAAGGCGTGGACGTCCACATCTCCCATCTTGTAGGTCTTGGCCAGGGCGCGGGCGTGGAAGATCGCGCCAGATGCGTCGTCACGCGCGTTTCCACGCGAGCTCGCGGGCGGTTCCACGCTCGGCGCCACCGGCAGTCCGTCGTTGGATCGCATCGCCACGCTCCCTCCGTCCCACTGTGGCCAGCCTAGGCGGCGGGCACCGGGAAGTCAGTCAGTCCCGCGAGACGCGAGCGTCAGCGCCTCCCTGACAGCTCAGCGCCCGCGCCCGCTCGCCGCCTGACGCGGCGCGGGCCAAACGTACACCGCGGCCCACTGCTCGGGCATGACCTCCGGGATGAACCAAGTGCCACTGCGAGCGATCCCCGGCGTCGTTCCGGGGGCGGCCGGCGGCGAAACCACCAGCGAATCGGCAGAGGCGATGACGAGGATCCCGCGCGCCGGAAGCGGATCGTTGCCGCGCCGAAGCTCGAGTTGCAGCGACATCTCCCCGGATACGCGGAGCGGCCGGGCGCCGCGCTCGGGAAAGACGACCGTGCGTGCTTGCGTCGCCGGATCGATCTCGACGACGGTCACGAAGACCGACTGTTTCGCCGACACGGACAGGACGCCGCCCAGCGGTTCGAAGCCCAGGACGGGCATGAGCTCGGGTTCGGCGCCGAACAATTGCAGCGGCTCGACATGTGTCGCGGGGCGCGGCATCGCGTGACAGGCGGTCAACATGACCGCAACGGACGCCGAGGCGGTCAATCGGCGGAACGGCGGAGCGAGCACGACGGATGTTGAAGCGTGGGAGGAGAGTGCGATCGTTCGCGACGACGTTGCTGGGCGAAAATCGGGCCATGAGAGTGCCCGTGCGTGAGCCGCAACGGCGCTGTCGCGAAATGGACGAGCGTCTCGTGGCGATGTAGTGTCAGACGTGGCGCGCGCGGGCATTCTGACCGACCGGCGCGATTCGATGTCTCCCCCTCCCCACGGAATTCACCGCCATGTCGATCCGTCCCGTCTCGAGCATCACCCCCGCGCTGCCGACGATGGAAGGTGCCGGGGTGAAATTGCATCGGGCCTTCGGCTTTCACGATCCTGAGGCGCACGACCCTTTTCTCCTGCTCGACGATTTTCGCAACGAGCGTCCGTCGGACTACCTGCGCGGCTTCCCGTGGCATCCGCATCGTGGCATCGAGACGATCACGTACGTCCTGGCAGGGACGGTCGACCACGCCGACTCACTCGGGAACCAGGGGTCGTTAGGCGGCGGCGATGTGCAGTGGATGACGGCAGGGCGAGGGATCCTGCACCAGGAGATGCCGCATGGCGACACGAGCGGGCGCATGCACGGCTTCCAGCTCTGGGCCAACCTGCCGTCGTCGCTCAAGATGACGGCCCCGCGTTACCAGGACGTGATGGCGCGCGACATCCCCGAGATTGTCGATGACGACGGGACGCGCGTCCGCGTCGTGTGCGGCGAATTCTGGGGGAAGCGCGGCCCGGTGGAGGGGATCGCCGCGGATCCGCGCTACCTCGACGTGTGGGTCCCCGCCGGTCGGCGCAAGGTGCTCCCGGTGGAGGTGACGCGCCATGCCTTTGCCTACGTGTTCGAGGGGAGCGCCTCGTTCCGCGATGCCTCGCAGCCGTACGGGGTGCTCACCGAGGGCCCCGAGTCGCATGACGAGCCCGTGCGGGACGAAGCCGGCAACCGATCGCTTGTCTCCTTCGATCGCGGCGACGAAGTCGTGGTGCGGGCCGGCGAGGAAGGGGTGCGCTTCCTTTTGGTATCGGGGCGCCCGCTCGCCGAGCCGGTGGCATGGTACGGGCCCATCGTCATGAACACGCAGGACGAACTGCAGCAGGCGGTGCGCGAGCTGCGCGACGGGACCTTCATCAGGCGTTAGGCGCGCCCGCCTGGTGCACCCTGTTGAAGGCCGGTGCGGTTTGGCCGGCCGTTACGGAAGCCGCGTCGCGACTACGGAAGTCGCGTCGCGACTACGGAAGTCGCGTCGCCTGAAAGGCGGCGAGCTGCCAGCGCCCGCTGCGCTCCACCCACACATCGGTGAAGCGAATGCGATACGGCGCCGCCTGCGCCTTGAGCTTCACACGCAGGATCCCGGTCACGACGCCGGTGGTGCCGTAGCTGCGCGCGCGCAGCGAGTCGGGGGTGAGGTAGTCGAGCGCGTACGGCCCCCCCGGCCCGACCTCGGCCAAGACCTTGGCCTTGTCGTCGATCACCCCACTCGAGCGGGCGTACGTGAGGTCGGGGGCGAGCAGCGTGTCGAGCGAGGCGCGATCGGCCGTGAAGTCAGCGGTCACGCGGGCCGCCGTCAGACGCAACAACCTTTGCTCGGCCGGCGACTGGGCCAACGCATCGCTCGCGAGGGCAAACACGCCGAGTACCCCGACCGCGACGCACTCGCACACGAGGCGCGATACTCGCGATCCCCGCGCGAGCAGCCGCAGGTGGGAGAGGTGCGTCCGGGACCACGGGTGACGATCGATCATGGGCATGCCTAACGGTTGCGCGCGTTGGTATTGTCGATGTCGGCGGCGATCATCCAGGGGCCCGTGCCGCGCCGTTTGAGCGCGAGCACGAACTTCCCCTGGTCGCCCGTCCCTTCACCGTAGCGGTATGCACCGATGATGTAGCCGACGGAATCGGCCGTGGCAAATGCCAGCGCCCGCAGGCGCAAGTCGCCCCCAGGCCCCTGATATGCCGACGCGATGGCCGCGCGCCCGGGTGCAGGCGGTTGGCCGTTGGGGAGCGCCATGCCATCCTCGGCAAAGAGCGCCGAGACCGCCTTGGCATCGCCGGCGCGCCAGCCGCGCTCATAATCGCGCAGCACGCGCGTCAGGACTGGCGGGAGCTTCACCGACGGCGGCTGCCCCGGACTGGGCGTGTATTCCTGCGCAGCGAGTGGTGCGATGGGGAGGAGGAAGGCGAAGGCGAATGCGCGTCGAAGCATCGATCGGCGGGTGACGGGTGAGAGGAGGTCACGATGAACCGCGACGGGGGCGAGCGCCAGCGGGGTGGGACGAGTCGTACACGGCGCCCCCCGCGCCCGTCGCCCTCCAGCGGCACCCGGGAATGCCACGAGGGCGACCGTCGCCGGTCGCCCTCGTGTCCCGATGCGCTGCGTTCGTTAGGCCCAGCGGAAGCCGCTCTTGGAGAGCGGGAGGGAACGCACCCGCTTGCCGGTCGCGGCATAGATCGCGTTGCACAGCGCCGGGACGACCGGCGGAAGGGCAGGTTCGCCCATGCCGGTCGGCGAGAATTCGGTGAGGCGGTAGTGCACCTCGACCGGTGGCGCCTGGCGCATGCGCAGGAGCTGATACTGGTTGAAGTTCCCTTGCTCGGTACGCCCCGCCTTGATGGTGATCTCCTGCGTCATGGCCTCGGAGAGCCCGTCGAGAACGGAGCCTTGCACCTGCTGCTCGGCGCCGCTGGGGTTGATGATCTGGTTCCCCACATCGCCGGCGACCCAGACCTTGTTCACCTTCACAGCGCCGTTGGCCGCCACGCTGGCCTCGACCACCTCGGCGAAGTAGCCGCGATGGCTGAAGTGGAAGGCGACGCCGCGCCCCGTCCCCTTGGGGAGCCTGACCTTGCCCCACTGCGACTTCTCGGCAACGAGCTCGAGGACGCCGCGCATGCGCGCCGCGTCGTACGCCGCGCTGCCGTCCGGATTGGCCACCACGCGCGGATCGCCTAACAAGTCGAGGCGGAACTGCACGGGGTCCTTCCCCGCCGCCTCGGCCAGCTCGTCGATGAACGAGTGGAAGACGAAGGCGAGCGCATTGCTCCCCGGTGCGCGGAGCGGACCGGTGGGGACCCCCGACGGGATGTTGGTGTTGTCGTACTGGAAGTTGGCGATGAACCGCGCCGGGAATTCGGTCGGCGCCATTCCCGAGCTGGCCCCGAAGCGCTCCCCTTCACCAAACGAGACAAAGTGGTTCTTCCACGCCACGATCTTCCCGGCCGCGTCCACGCCTGCGGTCAGGTTGTGCCAGCCGGCCGGGCGATAGAAGTCGTGGCGCATGTCGTCCTCGCGCGACCAGACCAGCTTGACCGGCATCCCCGCTTCCTTGGCGATCCATGCCGCCTCGACCATGTAGTCGTTGCTCAAGCGCCGGCCAAAGCCGCCGCCGCACCGGGTCATGTGGATCGTGATGGCCTTCTCGTCGATGCCTAACGTCTTGGCGACGAGCTGGCGCCCCGGCTGCGGATTCTGCGTCGGGGCCCACACCTCGAGCTTGCCGTCGCGGAACGACGCGGTGCAGTTCTGCGGTTCGAGCGTGGCGTGCGAGATGAACGGGTAGAAGTACGACGCCGAGACGACCTTGGCGGCCGACTTGAGCGCGGCGTCCGGATCGCCGTCCTTGCGCAGCGTCTTGAACGGCGTCCCCTTGGCGATCTCCGCCGCCTTGGCGGCGAACGTGTCGCTCCCCTGCGTCGCGGTCGCCCCCTCGTCCCAGACCACCTGCAACTGCGTGCGCGCCTTCTGCGCGTGCCACCAGGTATCGGCGACGATGGCTACGCCCCCCAGCAGGCCGTTGAGTGCCGTGCCGCCTTCCACCACGAACGCGGTCTTGACCCCCGGCATCGCCTTGATGGCGTCGAGGTTGGCCGACTTCACCTTGCCGCCGAACACGGGGCACTTCTCGAACACCGCCACCTTCATCCCCGGGACGGTGACGTCGATGCCAAACAGCGGCTTGCCGGTGATGACCTTGGCGTTGTCGACCCCCTTGGTGAACTTCCCGATGATGCGGAAGTCCTTCGGGTTCTTGAGGGTGACGGTCTTGAGGTCCGGCGCGGCGAGGGCCGCCGCCGCCGTGACCAACTCGCCGTAGCCGACTGTCTTCCCCGAGGCGGCATGGTGCACCGTCCCGACCGTGGTGGTGAGTTCCGACGCAGGCACGCCCCACTTGGCGGCCGCCGCGGCGACGAGCATCTGCCGGCCGGCGGCACCGACGCGGCGGTGCTCGTCCCAGTTCATCGGCGTCGCGGTGCTGCCGCCGGCAAACTGCTGGCCGTACTTGTCCGGTTCGCTGTCGCCCTGCGTCACCGTCACATCGCGCCAATCGACGTCGAGTTCCTCGGCGATGATCATCGGGAGCATCGTCTTGATCCCCTGGCCGATCTCGGGGTTCTTGTTGACGATGGTCACCTTGCCGTCGGGCGTCAGTCGGATGTAGACGTTAGGCGCGAAGACGTCGGCGACGGCCGTCGGCCGCAACGCGGCCGTCGAATCGGCGAGCGCTTCGGCTGGACGGATGTAGGCGCTGAGCAGCAGACCGCCGCCCGCAATGGCCGACGCACGCAGGAAATCGCGGCGATCGACGCCCGCCGACCCGTGGGGCCCCTTGGAGTTGTTGCGCGAGTCCATGGCGCCTCCTTATGCGTTATCGTCGCCCGACCGGCCGGTCGGGACGGTGGTGTTCTGCAGCGACCCGGCGGCCTGATGGATCGCCTGCTTGATGCGCAGGTAGGTGGCGCAGCGGCAGATGTTCCCGTTCATCGCGGCGTCGATCTGCTCGTCGGTCGGCTTGGGCGTCTTTTCCAGCAGCGCCGTCGCCGCCATGAGTTGGCCGGCCTGGCAATAGCCACACTGCGGTACGTCGAGTTCATCCCACGCCTGCTGCAACGCCGTGAGCGTCGTGCCATCGGGAGAGATCCCCTCGATGGTCGTGATGTTCGCCCCCACCGACGCCGAGACGGTGGTGCGGCACGAGCGCGTGGGGGTGCCGTCCTTGTGCACCGTGCAGGCACCGCACGATCCGACGCCGCAGCCGAACTTCGTCCCCTTCAAGTCGAGGACGTCACGCAGGACCCACAGGAGGGGCATGTCGGCCGGGACATCGACCGTGTGGGTCTTCCCGTTGACCTTGAGTGTGTACGCCATGGTGGGACGGGGCTGGAAGGGGAAGAACGGGGGATGATTCCCGCCGTAATCTTACGCGTTCTTCACGCCCGGCGCTGCCCTTGGGGATGGGACGACGTGCGCGGTGGTCCGGCTTTACCCCGAGCGCCCGTGCAGAAGCGTTATCCGCCGTCGACGTAGACGGGGGCGTTGTCGCAATGCAGGCACTTGAAGACGTACGCCGTCGGGCTCGCGTCGCGGCTGAGTCGCTCCAGCAGGCGAAGCGCCGCCCCGCCCGAGATTCCCAGCTCGTGCACGATGTACGTCATGAGCGGCGCCTCCTGATAGCGAAAGCGCGACCGGATTTCGGCGATCCCTGCCGGAGTGACGAACGCGGCGGGTTCACCGCAGCAGCTCGGCCAGCGCTCGGGCTGCCAGGCGTTGAAGCCGGGGGTACGTTCGACGATGATCGCAACCTGCGCCGGGTCCGCGTTCTCGTCGAACGCTTCGCTGTCGACGAAGGTCGCCCCAAAACGCCGAAACGCATCGCCCGAGTCGATGCACCAAGGGCAGAGCGCGCCGTCGAGAGATTCCTCGCTGTAGACGGGACCGACATACGCGACGCCGCGCGCCTCTCCACAGCAAGCGCACGAGGCATCCGATGGTTCCACACTCCCGCTGGCCAGCGGATCGAGGTGATAACGGAACGACGGGAGCGCCTGCATGCCTGTCCTCCTCTCTTCAGGGTGCGGCGTCGCGTACCACGTCGATGAGCGCCTCGCCATAGCGGGCCGCCTTGGCTGCGCCGATGCCATAGATCCCCTCGAGCGCCGAGAGGGTGCGCGGTCGCAGTTCGGCGATCTCGTGCAGCGTGCGGTCGCTGGCCACCACGTACGGCGGGACGTGCTCGGCGCGCGCCAGTTCGAGGCGACGGGCGCGGAGTGCCTGGAAGAGCGCGGCATCCTCTTCGGAGAGCGCCGCCACCTCGGGGCGAGGGCGAGTCCCGCGACCGGCCGCCGCGCCACGCGAACGCTCGGCGGGGCGTTTGGGGGCATCACTCGGGAGAAGGAGGCGCACGGGTCCAGTCCCGAACAGGACCCCCTTCCCCGCCGGCGTGAGCGCGACCATCGGTCGATCGCCACCGGTGAAGTCGACCCAACCGGCCGTGACACAGCGGCGCAGGAGCGCGGTGATCCACTCCTCGCTGCGCCCCTTCAACGCGCCAAAGGTGCGTGTCTCGTGCAATCCCGATCGCTCGAGGCGCGGATCGGGGAGACCGGCCAGCAGCTTGACCGCCGCCTGCAACCCGAAGCGGTTGTGCGTGCGGGCGACGGCGCTCAGTGCCTTGCGCACCGCGATGGCCGTCTCCTCCGCGTCGGCCGCGTTCGGCTCCTCGAGCGCCGTGCAGGTGTCACATCGGCCGCACCCTGACAGCGTCTCGGCTTCGTCGCCGAAATAGCGCAGGATGGCGTCGTGACGGCAGCTCCCTCCCTCGGCCCAGCGCATGAGTTCGAGGAAGAGCGACCAGCGATGTTGCACGCGCGCCTGGTCCACCTCGCCAAACTCGTTGGGCATCTCGAGCAGGCGGCGGCGCAGCGGAAGGTCGCCAGGCGCAATGCAGAGCACCCCGATGGCGTCGGCCCCGTCTCGCCCGGCACGCCCCACTTCCTGATAGTACGCCTCGATGGAACCGGGCGGGGCGAGATGGATGACCGCGCGCACGTCGGCACGGTCGATCCCCATCCCGAAGGCGTTGGTGGCGACGATGACGTCGATCTCCCCATCGCGAAACTGCTGCTGCGCGCGTTCGCGCACGTCGCCGGAAAGTCCGGCGTGGTAGGCGGCCGTCCGCCACCCGTCGTCGGCGAGGCGTTCTTCCTCTTCTTCCGTGCGCTTGCGAGTCGGCGCGTAGACAATCGCCGCGCCACGCGCCGCCTTGGGCGAGCCGAGCGCCTCGGTGAGCGCCGCGTCGACGACGCGCGCATTCTCGGCGCCGCTGCGCACCTCGTGTACACGCAGTCCGAGGTTAGGGCGGGCGAAGCCGCGCACGAGTTGCGGCGTATCTGCCCCGAGCCCCAGCCGGGCGAGGATCTCGTCGCGCACGATCGGCGTCGCGGTGGCGGTGCACGCCATGACCCGCGCGTCGGCGAGGTCGGCGACGAGATCGCCGAGTTGCAGGTAGTCGGGGCGGAAGTCGTGTCCCCACTCGGAGATGCAGTGGGCCTCGTCGATCGCGACGAGCGGGCAATTGATCTCGCGCACCAGCGCGCGGAAGCCAGGAAAGGCGAGGCGCTCGGGCGCCACGTAGGCGATCTGGAACTCCCCGCGCGCCAGCGCCGACATGCGGCGACGGATTTCCTCGCCATCGAGCGTGGCCGCGAGGAAGGTGGCACTCACGCCGCGCGCGGTGAGCGCTGCGACCTGGTCGTGCATGAGCGAGACGAGCGGCGACACGACCAGCGTCGTCCCTTCGAGCACGGTCGCCGGGAGCTGGTAGATCAGCGACTTCCCGCCGCCAGTGGGAGCCACGAGGAGGAGGCGACGCGCATTGATGATCGTCTCGATCGCCTCGCGCTGCCCGGGGCGAAACGCTGCGTAGCCGAGGCGGCGGAGTGCGGCGTCGAGATCGGGGAGCGGGAGCGGCGCGGCGTGAGACATCGTCCGCAAGTTCACGAAACGCTGTGCGTCAAAGCAACCATTCGAGCGCAGATGCTGGCGAAATGACTGCGAATTCGCGCCTCGGCGCGTGACGGCGCGCCGTGCGCTATCGCAGCGACGGTGGCGCGCTGGGTCTCCGCCTTCCGAGCACCGCCCGACCGGGTAGCGCCCCCGTGAGGCTCCCGCGCTCGAGCACCGGGACGCCGTTGACCAGCACGTGCACCACCCCCACCGAGTAGTGATGCGGATCGGTGTAGGTGGCGAGATCGCGAATGCGCGCCGGGTCGAAGACGACGATGTCCGCGGCCAGCCCCTCGCGCAGTACGCCGCGGTCCTCGATCCCCAGTCGCTGTGCCGGGAGTTGCGTCATCTTGTGGATCGCCTGCTCCATCGTGAGGATGCCGCGCTCGCGTACATAGCGCGCGAGAACGCGCGGAAAGGCCCCGTAGCTGCGCGGATGCGGAAAGCCCATCCCCAACCCCACCACGTCGCCATCGCTCTCGATCATCGCGTACGGGTGACGCAGGATGCGCTCGACATCGCGTTCGTCCATGCTGTGATAGATGGCGAGGAAGCCTCCAGCCAGTTGCAACTCGAGTACCGCGCGCGCGCCGTTGCGCAGCGTCGGTGCCTGGCCGCGGGCGCGCACGTAGTCGGCGAGCGTCTTCCCCGAGAACGCGGGATGCGACTCGATGGTGCTGAACTGCACGCTGGCGAGTCCGGCCCCCGCCTGCTCGGGGAAGATCGTGAGCATCTCGCGCTCGATGCGCGCACGCGTGGCGCGATCATTGAGACGCGTGCGCAGCGAGTCGGTCCCTCCTGCCAGCGCCCATGCAGGGATGAGCAGGTCCGAATACGAAGCAAAGGCGGTGTACGGATAGACGTCGTGCGAGACATCGAGTCCGGCGGCGCGCGCCGAGTCGAGCAAGGCGATGGTGCGCGTGGTCCAGCCAAACTGCGCGGCGCCGGTGACCTTGTGGTGGTTCACCTGCGCCGGGATGGCCGCCTCGCGGGCAATGCGGATGACCTCGCGCCACGAGTCGAGCGTGCGCGGCCCCTCATCGCGCATGTGCGTGATGTAGATCCCGCCGTATCGGGCTGCGGGGCGGGCGAGCGCGATGACCTCGTCGGTGGCGGCGAAGGTGGCGGGGATGTACTCGAGCCCCGTCGCCAGCCCCAACGCCCCCTGCTGCATCGAGGAGTCGACCAGCGCCACCATGTGCGCGAGTTCGGCCGGTGTCGGGGCGCGATTGGCGAGTCCCATCACGCGTTTGCGAATCCAGGTATGTCCGGCGAAGAAGCCCACGTTAGGCGCGGCGCGCAACGCCGCGGCATACGGCGCGAGCGGCCACGGCTCGTCCTGGCTGTGGAGCGACGCGATCGTCGTCGTGATTCCCTGTCGCAGGAAGTTCTCGGCCAGCGGGTCGGCGGCGATGGCGGTGCCCGCGTGGGCATGGATGTCGATGAAGCCGGGCGCCACGACCAGTCCGCGCAGGTCGATCACGCGCATCGCCGAGTCGCGCGCGATCGGGGCCGACGTGATGCGCACAATCCGGCCGTCGGCGATCGCTATGTCACCCTGCGTTCGGCCGGCCCCGGTTCCATCGATGAGCGTCCCGTTGGTGAGGAGCAGGTCGTACGGGCGAGGACGCTGTGCCCCCGCCCTCGTCGAGATGAGCACGATGGCGATGGAGGCGAGCCGTCCAACGCGACCAACGAGAGACCGCAGCATGTGACCGAGCGCGCGAGAAGGTGAACCGGCGATGGCAAGTTGCCGCTGGAAGGGCGTCGGGACAAGAAAGTACGAAATCCGCCGCCATGTGCCGTCGCCGTGCAGCGCCGGATGGTCGCATGGCGTAGTGGATGTGGCGTCGCGCGCTGCCACGGGCGCAGTTTTGTCCCATCCTCTCCCGATCACGACGAAATGTCGACTTCACGATCCATCGCCGCGCTGTTGCTGGTGGCCACAACCGCTCCGACCGTTGCCCATGCGCAGCGACGCGCGGCGCTCAACGAATACGGCAATCCCCCCAAGCTCGCCCCGGCGCCGACCACGAGCGCGATCACGCCGCGCGATCTCCAGATCCGGCTCTACCAGTTTGCCGACGACTCGATGCAGGGGCGTCAGGTGGGACGCGCGGGCAACATGAAGGGGACGGCCTACATCGCGGCGGAACTCAAGCGACTCGGACTCGTTCCCGCCGGTGACAACGGCGGCTACTTCCAGGTGCTCCCCTATCACCTGCGCAAGTTCACGTCGCACTCCCGCCTCACCGTCAGCGGCAATCCGCTGCAATGGGAGCAGGATTGGGTCGCTGTCCCCGGAACGAGGGCCCCACGACCGGTGATGGGCGCCGAGGTGATCTTCGGCGGTGTGGCTGGCGACACGACCAAACAGATCAGTGCAGCCGATGCGGCGGGGAAGTTCGTCGTGGTCCTCCCTGCCCCGCCCAATCCCGCCGCTGCCCGAGGACCCGCCGCACGCTTTGCGCCGCCGCCCCCCTCCCGACTCGGGAGCGCGCTTGCGGTTGCAACGGTCGACCTCGATGCACTCACCGCCGCGCAACGTCGCGCGATCAACGAACCGGACGTCGCGACGCAATCGGCCGCCGGGCGCGGACGCCCGGGCGCGCCGGCGGCGAGCACCGACTCGCTCACGCTGCTCAAGCAGCAGCTCGACCAGCTCGCGCCGCAGGCGACGCTTCGCCTGACGAAGTCCGCCGCGGCGCGGCTCTTCGGGGTGCAGTCGGTCGAAGGACTCGCACTGGGCACGAGGGGCGGGACGGTGAACGCCTCGCTCGATTTCGTCGAGCTTCCGAGCGATTACGCGCGCAACGTCGTCGCCATCCTCCCGGGGAGCGATCCGGCGCTCGCCGGACAGTACGTCGCCATCGGCGCGCATAACGATCACGTCGGCTTCAACACGCCCGTCGACAAGGATTCGCTCAAGGCGTTCAACAACGAGCGCAACAAGCGTCTGCTCGCCAACAAGATGATCGCGCTCAAGCCGGAGGAGTTGGCGGCGATCCGCGTGAACATGGACAGCATTCGCAAGCTGCACCCGCTGGCGCGACTCGACTCGATCAACAACGGCGCCGACGACGACGGCTCGGGTTCGATGGCGGTGCTGGAGATTGCCGAGTACCTCAAGTCGCTCCCGGTGAAGCCCAAGCGCTCGACGTTGTTTGTGTGGCACACCGGCGAAGAGGCGGGTTTGGTCGGGTCGGCATTCTACACGCGCAACCCCACCGTGCCGATGGACTCGATTGTCGCGCAGCTCAACATCGACATGATCGGCCGCGGACGTGAAGGCGACCTCCCTGGCGGATCCGCGGACTACCTCGGCGTCGTCGGTTCGTTCTTCGACTCCAAGGACCTGGGGGAGACGGTGGCCGCCGTCAACAAGAAGCAGGCAAGGACGCTGGCGCTGGACTACAAGTACGACTCGACGCTGTCGTGGACCGGCTACAACAACATCTACGGGCGCAGCGATCACTACAACTACGCCGTGCAGGGGATACCGATCGCCTTCTTCTTCACGGGACTGCACGGTGACTATCACCAGCGCAGCGACGAGGCGGAGTTCATCGACTATCCGCACTACGCGCGCATCACGAACTACATCCGCGACCTCACGGTCGAGGTGGCGAACGGTCCGCGCCCGCGCATCAACGGGACACGCCCGGCCAAGCCGCCACGTCCAACGGTCCCCTGACGCGTCGGCGTCCCGCTGAACGGCATACGACACGGGCGGCGAGGGATGGACTCCTCGCCGCCCGTTTTCATGCGTCGTCTATCGCGCACCTACCACGACATCTCGGCCGTCACGAAGACGCTGCGCGCCGGCAGGACGAAGTAGCGCACCGTGCCTGACGAGGAGACGGAGCCGCTTCCAAAGCGTTGGCTGTCGCCGAGGTTCACGCCGCGAACGGTGAGTCCATAGCGCGCCCGGGTCCACCGCGCCGTCGCGTCGAGCACATAGTACGACGGGAGCACCCGGTCGGCGCTGCTGGTGTTGTCGAGGTAGGCCTGCGACTGGTAACGCCCTTCGGCCGACAGGGTGATCGACGGCGTCGCCGCGAAATCGGCGCGCTGCGTGGCCATGAAACGCGGGGTGAGCAACGGCTGCACGTTGCGCCTGACGACTGGCGTCCCGCGCGAGGAGTCGGTGAACTGGCGAATCCGGTTGGCGCTCCACGACGCATTCCCCGCCAGCGTGACGCGCGGGAACGGGCGCCAGGTGCCATCGAGTTCGATACCGCGCCGATAGCTTTCGCCCACGTTGCGCCGCAATACCGCCCCTGATGCCGTGGGAGCGCCAATGCGGGCAATGTCGTTGCGGAAGTCCATGGAGTAGACGTTGGCCTGCACGTCGAACGACGCGCGCACGAGGGTCAGTCCACTCTCGAAGTCGCGCACCGTCTCGGGACGCACGCGGGTGAAGTCGCCGTAGTCGTCGACGTTGCTCGCGTTGAGGTCGTCGTCGCCGGCAAACAGCTCGCTGCGCGCCGGCTCGCGCGTGGTCGCGCCATAGGAGGCGAACGCACTCACCCCGTTGCCCAGCCGAATGGTCACGCCGGCCTTGGGATTGAGGAAATTCCAGTCGATGGAGCGCCCGCTGATGCCGGCGTTGGCGTCGGGTTCGTACCGGAACGAAGCGTGACGCCCCTGCACGTCGGCAAACCAGCGCATGCGCCCGAGATCGTACGATCCCTTCACGAAGCCGCTCAGGTCGGACTTGTGGCCGGTGTTGTCGTACAGCGTGGTGCTCGGCTGGAAGTACCCGCGATGGGCGCGTGAATAGTCGTTCGCGTTGACCCCGGCGTGCAGCCGCAATGCACCACGCTGATGGTTGATGGCGCTGGTGACCCCGTACCAGGTGTGGTCGAGGTTGAAGCGATAGCGATCGGTGCCGTCGGCATAGTCGTAGCTTCCGGCGGCCGAGTTGCGATAGACGGTCGTGTTGAGCGAGGTGGCGTCGCTCATCAGTCGCGTGTAGGCGAGCGCCACCATCTGCTGTCCGAAACGATCGCGCTCGTCAGGCGCGAGCGGATTGTAACGGCGGTTGGTGGCCAGCTCCTCGCGGGTTGCTCCCACGTAGGAGAGCGTGTCGGAGAGCACGCCAACCAGCGCCGTGAGCTTGAGGATGTCGCGATCGCCGAACCACCCCGCGCCGACCAGCGCCGAGCCACCCGCCACGCCGCTGTGATCTCGGTAGCCGTTGGTGCGCAGGACGCCGGCGCGTCCCTGCACGGCAAACCGCCCGCCGGGGCCGATGAGTCCCGACGAGAAGGCGCTGCTCACCCGCTGCGCACCAAACGATCCGAGCTGGAGCTGCAACTCGCCGCCGCGGTCGCGCCGCGCCACCGGCATCGTCTCGAAGTTCACCGATCCGGCAAACGACGCCGTGCCAGCACTGCTCGTGCCGACGCCGCGCTGCACCTGCACCGACTGTACGCTGGACATGAGGTCGGCGAAGTTGGCAAAGTAGAGGACCTGGTCCTCCATGTCGTTGAGCGGAATGCCGTCGATCGTGATGTTGATGCGCGTCTGGTCCATGCCGCGCAGTCGGAGGTAGCTGTATCCCCAGTTGGTCCCCGTCTCGGTGTGGACGCTGAGCGAAGGCGTCGCCCCCACCAGCAAGAGCGGGACGTCCTGGCCAAACTGGCGCTGGCGGATGGTCGCGGCCGAGATCGTCTTCTGGGCGATGGGAGCCGCTTCGGCGGCACGAATCGCCGTCACGAGGACACGCTCGATCTTGCGGGCACTGTCCGCGCGGGCGCTGTCGCCCGCGGTTTTCAGCGTATCAGCCACCTGGGCCGACGCGGACGACGCGATGAGGAGAATTGAGGGGGCGATCGCGCGGCGCGCGACGCGCAACAGGCGCGCGTCGCGCGCCCAAGGCAGGCAGGACATCGTTGGACTCCCTACGCCGGTGCGAACCGGATCAGGTTCTACGGGACTCTCTCAGCCGACGATCACTCGCGTCGCCGGCACCCCGGTCATGTGCGCGAACGATAACCGGAGGCGCACGGCTCGCGGTAGCCCTGGTCACACGTGCGGCCATGCGAACGCTTTCGCGCGCTCGCGTATTGTTCTGGTCGACCCCTCACTCGATCAGGAGCCAGGACATGGCCACTCGCGGTTTCTTCGGCAAACGCCCCGCCGCTGACCAGGCTGGGCGCGTGCCGCCCGGCCAACACCTCGTTCCCGACTTCCCGGTGCTGTCGGCGGGCCCGACGCCGCGCGTGCTGCCCTCCAACTGGTCGTTCACGCTCAAGGTCGGTCCCAAGGCCATCAAGTCGTGGAGCTGGGAAGAATTCAACGCGCTCCCGCGCACGCGCTACACGCGCGACATCCATTGCGTCACCACCTGGTCCAAGCTCGACACGCAGTGGGAAGGCGTGCTCGTCGATGATCTGCTCGCCGCGGCGCTACTCGAGCCACCCACCGATTTCCTCCTGGCGCACTCGTTCGACGGCTATTCGACCAACGTCCCGGTCGCCGACGTGATCGGGGGGAAGGCGATGATCGCCACGCACTTCGACGACCAACCGCTCGAGCCCGATCACGGCGGTCCGGCGCGACTCGTCGTCCCGCATCTCTACTTCTGGAAATCAGCCAAGTGGATCAACGGGCTACAGTTCACCACGCGCGACGAGGCGGGTTTCTGGGAGCTGCGCGGCTATCACATGTACGGCGACCCGTGGCGCGAACAGCGGTTCACGAATGACTGACGCCGCCAGCGCCGACACGGGCAGCGTGCCGGGCGCGAGTCGCGAGCCGTGGCAAGCGGCGGTGATCGAGGCGATCGACCGCCTGACGAGTCGCGTGGTGCGCGTGACGCTGCGCCCGGAGCGCTGGCGCCCCTTCCTCCCGGGGCAGCACATCGACCTGCGCCTCACGGCGGAGGACGGCTATCAGGCACAGCGCAGCTACTCGGTCGCATCGCCCCCATCGCAGACGGGAAGGCTCGAGCTGGTCATCGAGCGACTGGACGACGGCGAGGTCTCCCCCTTCTTCCACGAGTTTGCCGCAGCCGGAGACACGCTGGAGATCCGCGGCCCGTTCGCCGAGCACTTCGTGTGGCGCCCGGACTCGCCGGGTGCGGTGCTCCTTGCGGCTGGCGGCTCTGGCGTCGCCCCCTTCCTGTCGATGGTCAGGGAGCGCGCACAGGTGGCCTCCCCTCCGCCGATGGCGCTGCTCTATTCCGCTCGCACGTGGGAGGAGACCATCGCACGCGATGAGCTGCTGCAACTCGAACAGGAGCAGAGTGGCCTCTCCGTCACCTTCTGCCTCACGCGCGACGACGCTCGCCGGCCGCTCGACTTCTCGCGGCGCGTAGACGGCGCGATCATCGGCCACGTGCTCGCACGACTGGGCGAGCCCCCCCGCCAATCGTTTGTCTGTGGCGCTACGCGCTTCGTAGGGACGGTCGCCGACCTCCTCCTCGAGACCGGCGTCCCGGCCGAGTCGATCCGAACGGAGCGCTACGGCGGAGCGTGATTGCGACGCCGCCTGACGAGCCGACCATCGCTCGTCAGGCCCGCGTCGCATGAACGCCTACTCGGCGCGGAGCGCCTGCGACGGCGCCACGCGGCTCGCCCGCCGCGACGGGATCCACACCGCCAGCATCGCCACCGTCAGCAGCACCGCCGTCGCTGCCAGCAATGTGGTCGGGTCGGTGGGCGAGACCTGGAAGAGGAGCGACGACAGAAGCCGCGTCGTCGCGGCCACCCCCGCCAGCCCGGCGGCCAATCCGACGCCTAACGGAATCGCCCCCGACATCATCGCGCCGCGCACCACGCTCTCCCCCGTCGCGCCGAGCGCCATGCGGATGCCGAATTCGTGGCGTCGTCCGCCCACGGCGTAGGCCATGACGCCATACACGCCCACGGCGCCTAGCAGCAACGCCAACGCGCCAAAGAACGTGAGGACGCCGGCGAAGAAGAGCCGCTGCGTCATCGACGCGTCGAGCACCTCGGTCAACGGTCGAATGCTGGCGATCGGGATCTCGCTGGAGATGGCCTCGATCGCTCGGCGCACGGGCGCCACCTGCAGCGACGGATCCATCGTCGTCCGCACCATCACGGTCATGCCGGCAACCGTGAACTGGCGCAGCGGGATATACATCTCCTCGCGTGGCGCCTGGTCGAGTTCCTGCTGGCGCACATCGCCCACCACACCGATCACGCGGAACGGGCGGTTGCCGAACAACTGGATCGTGCGACCGACGGCCCGCTCGCCTGGCCACAGTTTGGCCGCCATGGTGGCGTTGATGAGTCCGACCGCCTCGCCATCGGCGACGTCGCCTGACGAGACGTCGCGCCCCTCCAACAACGGAATACCGACCGTCTTGAAGTAGCCCGGCGTGACCACGCGGAAGTTGGCATCGGGGAGCGGGCCATCAACCGGCGGGCGGTGCCCTTCGGCCAGGAACGGAAATGACCAGTTGCTCTGCGTGAACGGGAGGAGATGAATGGCCCCGACGCTCGTCACGCCGGGCAGCGCGGACAGCACCTGCACGACCTCGTCGTAGTACTGCGTCGCGCGATCGTTGCGATACCGCATGTCGGGCGGGGCGATCTCCAGCGCGAGCACATGCTCCGTCTCCAGCCCCGGATCGACGGCGCGCAGCGCACGAAGGCTCGACAGGAGCAAGCCGGCGCCGCTCACCACCACCAGCGCGAGCGCCACCTCCAGCGCGATCAGCGCGGAGCCGAAGCGACGCGCACCGCGCGTTCCGCCCAGCGTGCGCCGTCCAGAAGCGAGATCGGGGCGCAGGTCGCCGCGGGTGGCCCGCAGCGCGGGCCAGAGCGCAAAGCCAACGACCGACAGCAGGGAGATGGTCAGGGCAAACGCCAGGACCCGCAGGTCGATCCCTGCCTCGGCCGATCGCGGCAGCCCCGAACGCTCACCGACGTGCAGTGCACCGAGGATCCCGCGCGCGAGCAGCGTTCCCAGCACGCCTCCCGCCAGCGCCAGCACCACGCTCTCCGTCAGTTGCTCGCGCAGCAGTCGACGCCGGCTTGCACCGAGCGCGGTGCGCACCGCCAGTTCCTGCCGCCGGCGTTCCCCGCGGGCCATGAGCAGGTTGGCCAGGTTGGCGCAGGCGAGGAGGAGCACCAGCCCCACCGCTGCGAGAAGGATGCGCAGCGGCGTCTGCACGTCGCCCACCATCGAGGTGAGCAGTCCCATCGCGCTCGCAGCGCGCACCGCGCCGGCATCGATGAGCCCCGTGAACTCGCTGCGCAAGCGTTGCATGGTGGTGCGCACCTGCTGCGCCGCCGTTTCGACGGTCGCACCTGCACGCAGGCGGCCGACGATGCGATTGACGTACCAGGTGCTGTCGGTGGCGATCGTGCGCCCGGCGCCAAGGGAGAGTGGGATCCAGAGCGCCGTGGTGCGCGCCGCCGGCTGGAACGGCGTGACGAAACCGCGCGGCATCACGCCGACGACCGTGCGCGTCTCGTGGCCATACCCGTCGAGGCGAATGCGCTTGCCGACGATGTCGGGATCGCCCCCAAAGCGCCCCTGCCAGAGCGCATGCGAGATCAGGACGACATCAGAGCGGTCGGGGAGTCGCGCCTCCGGGCCGAAAGGGCGGCCGAGTGCGGGGACGACCCCAAACACGGAAAAGAAATCGGCGTCGACGACCTGCGCCGGAAGTGCGGCCGCGGGGCCGTCGCCACTGAGCGTCAGGTCCCAGAACGAAAGACCCGTGGAGGCAGCGAGCGCCGGCGTCCCGTCCTTGATGGCGTCCGCAAGCGAGATGTTGGCGTTCTGCCCCGGCGAGACGAGGACCAGGCGCTCCGGTTCGGGATACGGGAGCGGGCGCAGCATCACCGCGTTCACCACGGTGAAGATCGCCACCGATGCCCCGATCCCGAGGGCAAGCGTGGCCAGCGCCACGGCGGTGAATCCCCGATCCGCCCGCAACCTGCGGACCGCGATGCTCATGTCACGCCACGTGCTCCCCATGCCGATCCTCCTTCGGGCCCTTGGCTGTAGTCGTCAGGCAATGCTCATTCGACCCTGCGTGACGACAAAGGGTTGCGTGCGGGGCACGCGGGAGCCGCGCGTCGTGCGAGCGCGCGACATCACGCGCCCGCTCGGGATGTGCGAGCGCGGCGCACCACCGCGCTCGCACACCCACCACGCTAGCCGACGATGCGGCGTTGGATCGAGTCCTTCACGTCCTCGGCGATGGCCGGCGATTGGAGCAGGCACCGCACACGCTCGAGGTGGGCCATCGCGAGGTCGTGGCGCTTGGCCTTCTGCCAGAGGATCGCCCCCTCGAACGTGGCATTGAGTTCCATGGCCGGATCGCCGTAGCGCGACGCTTCGGCGGCGAGGTCGTCGAAGAGCTGGGCCGCCCCCTTGATGTCGCCGTCGTAGACCAGGTTGGCGGCCAGCTTCCAGAGCGCCGTGCCGGCGTACTGGTTGGCGTCACGCTGCTCGTCGATGAGGCCCTTGTACATCCGGCGCGCTTCGCTCATGCGGCCCGCGGCGGTGGCATCGTCGGCACGTGAAAGCACGGTGTGGATTCGGGCAGAGTCCGGCGTCGGACGCGGCGAGATGATGCTCGCCAGATGCAATGGCGCCGAACTCTGGTCGGCCGCCGCCGTGGTGGCGGAGAACGGGAGGGCAAGACTACCGAGAGCCAGCAGGAGTCGAGTGCGCATGGGAGTGACCTCCAAGGATGGGTTGCGCCGTCGCACGAACGTCGTGGGTGCGCCGGTGTCGCGCATGATGAGACGCCACGGGCCCTCGCGGAGATTCACCGCAGGGATGGAGCGTCGGCCTGACGTGATGGAGGGCACGCAGCCGCGACATGCGGTCCACGGCTCACCCGGACGTGGTCGACAGCTCGTCCCGCCGCCGGTGCTCGCGTTGCCCTTCCCTCCTTCGCACGCCATCGCCTGACGAGCGCACGCGAAAAAGGCCGCCCGAACCTCGGGCGGCCTTCCTCGTCAGGCGTCAACGTGCGCCTACGACGCGATCTTGTCCTTCTTCTGCCGGCTCTTGAGGTGCTCTTCCATCTTGAGCCGCGGGACGCCGTTCACCAGCCAATCGGGGGCCGGGGCCCCCTTGAGGTAGTGGTCGAAGTATTCGCGCATGCGGATGGTGTAGTCCTTCTGGTTCTTCGGCAGCTGCAAACCGTGGTTCTCTCCCACGTACTGCAGCATGATGACGTCCTTGTCGAGCTCGCGCAGGTGGTTGAACCAGGTGATCCCCTGGTTGAAGTCGACCGCGCCGTCCTTCTCGTTGTGCAGGATCATCAGCTTGGTCTGCACCTGGTCGGCGTGGAACGCGGGCGAGTTGCGGAGGTAGGCCTCCATGTTCTCCTGCACGTTCCCCTTGAAGCGTCCCTGCGAGCTCTCGAAGATCGCCATGTCCGCGGTCCCGGTGTTCCAGTACACCGAGGCATACATGCTCACCATGTCGGTCAGCGGCGCGCCGGTCACGATGCTCTTGAACAGCGTCCCCGTCTGCGTGGCGAGGAACGACGACTGGTAGCCCCCCCACGAGTGCCCGTGCAGCCCCACGTTGGTCGGGTCGACGATGCCCGTCGCGATCGCCGCCTTCACCGCCGGCACCACGCACCACACCGACGACATCCCTGGATCGTTGAGCTTGTACACGATGTCCGGCTGCAACACCGCATAGCCACGCGAGGTGTAGATGCTCGGGTTGAAGGCGCGCGTCTCATTAGGGACGGCGTACTGGTGCAGCCCCTGCGAGAGCTTCTCGTAGATGTAGACCACGGTCGGGTACTTCTTCCCCGGCTCGTAGTTGGCGGGGAGGTACAACGCCCCCTGCAGCGTGTCGCCCTTGTCGCTCACGTAGTCCACCAGGCGCGCGCCTGACGACCAGGCAAAGTCCTTCTGCTGCGGGTTGGCCTCGGTGAGGCGGCGCGGCGACGCGAGCGTCTTCTCGCTCACCCAGTAATCCGGGAAGTCCTTCACCGTCTGCCGAGTGTACACCCAGGTCTCGGCGTCGCGCGCACGGGAGACGAAGAACTTGGCATCGTCCCACAGCAGCGACTGCGCCCCTGCCTTGGCCGGCGTGACGACCGAGAGCCCCTCCTTCTTGGTCCATTCGCCGTACGTCTGCAGGTACATCGGGCGTGCGAGGTCGATCCCCTTCTCCTTGGGGTTGAACACCAGGCGGCGCGTGTAGCGGATGCGATCCTTCTTGCCGTTGCCGGTGAGGTTCACCAGCGCTCCGCCCTTCACCGGCGCCTTCCACACGTCCCAGTTGTCGAACAGGAGCACGTGCTGGTTGTCGCTCGCCCAGCCTAACGGCTGCACGGGGGGTCGGTCGACGTTGTGATCGTCCTCGGTGTCGATGAACGACGTCGGGGCGCCAGTGGTCAGGTTGCGCGTGTTCCTGGCCACGAGGTCGTACACATGGTAGTTGCCGTCGTCGTAGTAGAGCGCCTTGGTTCCATCAGGCGAGGGCTGCCAGTTCCAGCGCGCACTCTTCACCGCGAGCGTGCGGGCCCCGGTGGTCACGTCAATCACGTACAGGTCGCGACGCTGGCCACCGTCGATCGCATCGCGCCGCTCGTAGGCGCGACGATCGCTCCCCACCGCAAAGCGCTCGCGTGGCGTGAGCGTCACGTCGCGTACCTCGTCGTCCGCGAGCCGAATGAACTTCTTCTCCCCCACGCGATACTCGGCCAGATAGGAGAAGGTCTTGTCGCGCTGCTCCTCCACCTGCTGCTGCGACTGCAGGCGTGGATCGCCCTTGCCGTGCCAGATGACCAGTGTCGGCAAGTCGTCATCCGTGCCGCCGGCGCCGGCCGGCGTCTGCATGGCGCCCGGAACGCCTGCCACCGGACGAACGTCGGGGCGCGGCGTCTTGGAATCGGGGCCGGTGCGTCGCGCCGCGATGCCGAAGAAGATGGCCGAGCGATCGCTCGCCCAGCGCGGCGCGCGATCGGGCGAGACACGCATCCCCAGCGGGAAGCCGGTCGAATCAGAGGCAGCGGCGTAGGTCACCTTGTTAGGCGCGGCCACCGTGGCGTTGGCCCAGCCGATCACGGCGTACGCCGTGTCGCTCGCCGCGCTGTCCGGCCGCCCGCGAAGTACCGAGAGGGCGAAGGCGCTGTCGCTCCAGGCGAGGCGGCGATAGAGCGCCTTGTCGCTGTCGAGCGTGTGCACGACGTCGGTGGCCAGGTTGCGCAACTGGATCCCGTTGCCGACCAGGTCCTTCGTTTCGCTCGTCCACGCCAGCCAGTTGCCGCTGTCGTCGAGGGCGAACTCGCCCACGGCCCCCACGGTGCTCAGCGTTCCGCTGCGCAGGTCGGCGAGGATCATCTCGGCCGCGCTCGCCCCTTCGGCGTTGTAGCGCTGCATCACGATCCAGTTGGGGCGTTCGCCGGCAAAGGTCGCGCGACGCACCTTCTCGAAGTCGCGCTTCTCTCCGGTGGCGAGGTTCACCAGCACCGCGCCGTTCTGCAGCGGCTTCTTGTCCTTGCGAAGCTTCTTGGCTTCGGCCGCCTTGGGATACGTCGTGAAGAGCGCCCACTTGGCATCGCCCGAGAGCGTGAGCGGTGCATCCCCTACCGGTCCGAATCCGGCGGCTACCGGCGGCTCGCCAATCGGGAAGCGCCATTCCTTGCCTCCCTCGGCCGTCGGGCGGATCACGACTTCGGCATCGCCCTCGTTAGGGGCGAGCACGTAGGCGAACCATTTGCCGTCGAACGAGGTCGTGGCGTTCCGGATGTTCTTCCAGAACGCGACGTCGGACGGATCAAGCTCCTTGAGGGCGCCGCGCGCGCTCGCCGATGCGGCCGTCGCCGCCGGCGTTCCCTGGCCTCGCGCAACGGCTGGCGAGAGCAGGACGAAGGCGCCCGCGATCAGCGCGACGGCGCGCGGTACTACCGCATGACGGGAACGAACACACCACATGGGACCATCCCGGTTGGCAGAACGACATTCATCTGCCGGCGCGCGCACGCGAGCGCCGGGGGCACGCGACCCGCCGCGTGCCCAAGAGGTCCGGGGAAGTTGCGGGTCGTGGCGCCAGAGGACCAGAGCGGGGCGTGCGAAGGCG
>CAZLLP010000079.1:13552-24665 GCA_964560345.1 uncultured Gemmatimonadaceae bacterium | reverse complement strand
GCGACAGCGGGGGTGCGGATGCCCGCGGTGTGCACGATGCGCAAGCGGACCAAGAGCGTCCCGGTGGCAATCGCCGTGTAGGCCCCGATCTCCACCCAGAACGGAATGTGGTCGCTGTTGGGGACGTACAGGTGGCGCAGCCACCCCGACTCATTGGCGAAGGCCGCGTTGGCCGACACCAGGAGCCCGACGATGATCCCCATCGTCTTCTGCGCATCGTTGGCGCCGTGGGACAGTGAGAACAGCGCCGCACTCACCAGCTGCACCTTCCGGAAGATCGCGTCCACCTTGCGCGGCGACACCTTCTGGAACGTCCAGTAGATCGCCGTCATCAGCAGGTAGCCGGCCACCATGCCGATGATCGGCGACAGGAAGATGAAGATGATCGTCTTCGTCCACCCGGCCACGATGATCGCCCCGGAGCCCGCCTTGGCCACGGCGGCGCCGGCATAACCGCCTAACAAGGCGTGCGACGACGAACTGGGGAGGCCGTAGTACCAGGTGATCAGGTTCCAGATGATCGCCCCCAGCAACCCACCGAGGATGACGTTCGGCGTGACGATCGAAATGTCGATCATCCCCTTGCCGATCGTCTTGGCGACCGCCGTCCCCACCGTGAACGCCGCCACGAAGTTGAAGAACGCCGCCCAGACCACCGCCGTGAGCGGGCTCAGGACGCGCGTCCCGACAATCGTGGCAATCGAGTTGGCGGAGTCGTGGAACCCGTTGATGAAGTCGAACACGAACGCGACCAGGACGATCGCGAGAACGTAGGTGACCACGGCTTACGAATTCTTGAGGGAGATGCTCTCGAGAACGATGGCCACCGTCTGGCAGCGATCGAGCGTCTCCTCGATCGTGTCGTAGATCTCCTTCCACTTCATCACGTCGAGCGGATCCGGGCGCCCGGCAAAGAGCTGCCCCATCGCATTGTGATAGACGGTGTCGCCTTCGGCCTCGAGGCGCTTGACCTCGCGCGTGGCCACCGCCACCGCACGCGGATCCTTGATCGCCGTCACCGCCTTTTCCAGCTGGCGGACCGACTGCATGAGGATCTCGCACAGCTTCTTGGCCGGCTCACGCGTCTCGTTGAGGTGGAACATCTGCGCCCGACGCGCCGTCCCGTCGATCAGGTCGACGACGTTGTCGAGCTCCTGCGTGAGGTTGTGGATGTCCTCACGGTCCAGCGGGGTGATGAAGCTCTTGTCGAGCCGGGTGCTGACTTCGTGCGTGATATGGTCGGCTTCGTGTTCGACGTCCTTGATCTGCGCGGCGATCTCGTCGAGACGATCGGGGTTGCTGAACAGGTCGCGAAGCAGTGCCGCAGAGGAAATGAGCTTGGTGGATAGCTCGTTGAAGAGCTCGAAAAAGCCTTCGTCGCGCGGGATCAGGCGAAAAGCCACGGGAGTTCTCAGGCAGGAGACGGCACCATCTGCAGGGAGGCGTTCACCTCGCGGCTCGCAGCGCCGTGACGGAATCGTTTCCAAATGGTGACGAAAAAATACGCCGCCGGTGATCCCGGCGGCAGGAGAAGAATCGCCCAGATAGCGGGCAATTCGCTGAGGACATGGGCAGCTTTGACGCCGCGAAGCGCTTAGTACGGTCCGGCGCTCCCCGCCCCCGCCTTCGCCCCCGTGCCGACCGAGCAGGTCGCGCACCCGGTGGAGTGCTGCGATACCAAGGAGAGGAGGTCGTTGAGCGGGAGGGGCCCCTGCCCCAGGCACTTGGCCATCGAGACGCCGCTCGACGTCCCGATTCGCGTGGCGCCGTTGGCGATCATCTTGAGCGCCGCTTCGCAATCGCGCACCCCGCCCGACGCCTTCACCCCCATCGCGTCCCCCACCACGAGGCGCATCAGCGCCACCGCTTCGGCGCTCGCGCCGCCGGCCGCATGGAAGCCGGTCGACGTCTTCACGTACTGCGCCCGCCTCTCCTTGACGATCGCGCACGCCTTGATGATCTCCACCGGCTAGAGCGCGGCCGACTCGATGATCACCTTCACCAGCGTCCCGTTCCCCCCTTCCACCACGGCGGCGATGTCGTCGGCCACGTGATTCCAGTCGCCGCTCTTGATGTGGCCGAGCGCGACGACCATGTCGAGTTCCGTGGCGCCGTGCGAGACGGCCAGCGCCGCCTCGCGCCGCTTGATCTCGGGGGCATTGGCGCCTAACGGGAAGCCGATCACGGTCGCCACCTGCACCGGGACGCCGCGCAACCGCTCGGCACAGCGCGCCACCCACACCGGGTTCACGCAGACGGCGGCGAAGCGGTGCTCCTTGGCCTCGTCGCACAGTTTGTCGATCTCGCGAGCGGTGGCTTCGGCCTTGAGCAGCGTGTGGTCGATGAAGTCGGCCATGCGCGCGTTCTGGCGCACGAAGGTGACACCGGGAGGCGCGGCAGCGGAAACGGTACGGCCGGGAATGGAAGGATGCGCGGCGGCCGGCGAGGACGGTGTATCGTGTCGTTCGGGGGGGGCCCCCCGCGTCACCACCAGATCCCCCGCCGCCAACTCCCGCGCGATCTCCCGCGCCAACGCCTGCAGTCTCTCCGTCACCGTCCCTCCTCCGGGACTTCACCGTCTTCGAGGTCCACTCGGTCCACCGCCCCCACCACCACCGCCTGCGCCGGGATCCGCGCGCTCTTCGACAACGATCGCGCCGCCCCTCCTTCCTGCACCACCAGCACGCGCTCCCCCACCCCGACGCCGATCACGTCGAGCGCCACCACTTCGGCCCCTTCTTCGTGTCCGTCGGTCGACAACCGCCGAATGAGGAGGAGCTTGCGCCCCTCCAGCTCGCCGTGCCGATGCGTGGCAATCACCTCGCCAACCACGCGCGCCAGGAACATCGACCTATCGCCCCCCGCGCGGGCTACGCATCAAGCGTCCGCTCCTGCGCCGCCCCCGCCGGGGCTCCCGGTGGTGTCACGTGGCACCAATCGACCTTGGCCACGATCCCCGCGTCCACCGCCGGCAGCGGCTCGTCGAGCGTCATCGCCGCCTCGCGCGACGTGATGTAGACGATCACGTCCCCCGGTCCAGAACCAATGCGATCGATGGCGACGATCGGCTTCCCCGCCAGCTCGCCGGTCGCGGTCAGCGGCTGGATCCACTGGAGCGGGATCGCCGTCAGCCGCTCCTGCTTCACCGTCGCCACGAGGCGCCCGAGCACGCGAGCCAGATGCATGCGGCAAAGGTGGGGGGATTGGGCCCCCCGGGGTAGTGGGGCCCCACGCGGCACACGGTCAGTCGAACACCTGTCGCGCATCGGCCACCGCCCGCCGGCGCCGCACCATGTCGCGATTCTCGAACAGCCGGATCAGCACCACCCCGGCCACGAAGCCCCCCACGTGCGCCCACACCGCCACCCCGCCCGACACCTCGCGCCGGAGCGACATGAGCTGCGGCAGCCCGCTCAGCACCTGCACGGCAAACCACCAGAGCAGCACGATCCACGCCCGCATGTGCACGATGAGCGGATAGATCACGATCGGGATCAGCATCTTCACCCGCACGTGGGGATAGAGCAGGAGATACGCCCCCATCACTCCAGAAATCGCCCCCGAGGCCCCCACCGTCGGCACCGGCGACCCCGGGTCGAGCACGACGTGCGCCCCCGCCGCCGCCAGCCCGCACAGCAGGTAGAAGACGAGGAACCGCACATGCCCCATGCTGTCCTCGACGTTGTTGCCGAAGACCCAGAAAAAGAGGCAGTTGCCCAGCAGGTGCATCCACCCGCCGTGCAGGAACATCGACGTGATCGGCGTGAGGACGTTGATCGCGTGGTCGTCCACCACGCACGCCATGTTCGGCCCGATGGGAACGCCGGAGTTGAGCGGCGCCTGATGCGTCAGCTCCCCCGGGACCATCCCGTAGTCGCACACCGTCGCCGCCAGCCGCGCCGGGTCGATACCGCCCCCCTGCACGAGGATCCACGTTCCGACGATGCCGCCCAGAATGGCGTACGTCATGAACGGCGTGTGGAGCGTCGGGTTGTCGTCGCTGAGTGGGATCATGAAGGGCGGCGAGTTGTGCCAGCCTCACCCTCGCGCCCTCCCGCCGAAATCGCAAGCGGCCGCGCAAAGTCGGCACGTCCGACAGGATTCCCTGCCAATCTGACGCCGTTCTGCGGTCCCGGACTTGCCCTTAACGCGCGCGGGACTGTGTAAGCCCGCAACACCTACTCATTCGGAATCCATCATGGCAGACAAGGTTATCGGCATCGACCTGGGGACCACCAACTCGGTCGTCGCGGTCATGGAGGGGGGCGACCCGGTCGTGATCCCCAACTCCGGCGGCGGGCGCACCACGCCGTCCGTCGTCGGCTTCACCAAGGACGGCGAACGCCTGGTCGGACAGATCGCCAAGCGTCAGGCCGTCACCAACCCCGAGAACACGGTGTTCTCCATCAAGCGCTTCATGGGGCGCAAGATGTCGGAGGTCTCCGAGGAGTCCAAGCGCGTCCCGTACGGGGTGCAGTCGGGCGCCAACGATCAGGTCGCCGTTGAAGTCTCGGGCAAGCGCTTCACCCCCCCCGAGATCTCGGCGATGATCCTCCAGAAGATGAAGCAGACCGCCGAGGACTACCTCGGGCACTCGGTCAGCAAGGCGGTCATCACCGTCCCGGCCTACTTCAACGATTCGCAACGCCAGGCCACCAAGGACGCCGGCAAGATCGCCGGGCTCGATGTGCTTCGCATCATCAACGAGCCCACCGCGGCCGCCCTCGCCTATGGCCTCGACAAGAAGAAGGACGAAAAGGTCGCCGTCTTCGACCTGGGTGGCGGTACCTACGACATCTCGGTGCTCGAGCTCTACGACGTCGACGGCACCCGCCAGTTCGAGGTCAAGTCGACCAACGGTGACACCCACCTGGGCGGCGACGACTTCGACCAGCGCGTCATCGACTGGCTCGTGACCGAGTTCAAGCGCGACCAGGCCATCGACCTCTCCAAGGACCCGATGGCGCTCCAGCGCCTCAAGGAAGCGGCCGAAAAGGCGAAGTGCGAGCTGTCGTCGACCATGTCGACCGACATCAACCTCCCCTTCATCACCGCCGACCAGTCGGGCCCCAAGCACCTCAACTACTCGCTCACCCGCGCCAAGTTCGAGCAGCTCGTGGATGACCTCATCCAGCGCACGCTCGAGCCGATGAAGAAGGCGCTGGCCGACGCCGGGCTCAAGCCGGCGGAGATCGACGAGGTCCTCCTCGTCGGCGGCTCCACGCGCATCCCGAAGATCCAGACCGTGGTGAAGGACTTCTTCGGCAAGGAGCCCAACAAGGGCGTGAACCCGGACGAAGTCGTCGCCATCGGCGCCGCCGTCCAGGGCGCGGTCCTCACCGGTGAGCAGAAGGACGTCCTCCTGCTCGACGTCACCCCGCTCTCGCTCGGCATCGAGACGTTAGGCGGCGTGATGACGGTGCTCATCCCGCGCAACACGACCATCCCCACCCGCAAGACCGACGTCTTCTCCACCGCCGACGACAACCAGACGACGGTCGAGATCCACGTCCTGCAGGGCGAGCGCGAACTCGCCGTCCACAACAAGACGGTCGGCAAGTTCCAGCTCACGGGGATCCCGCCCGCACCGCGCGGCATGCCGCAGGTCGAAGTCGGCTTCGACATCGACGCCAACGGCATCCTTCACGTGTCGGCCAAGGACAAGGCGACCGGCAAGGAACAGAAGATCCGCATCGAGGCCTCCAGCGGCATCTCCAAGGAGGAGATCGATCGCATGGTGCGCGACGCCGAAAAGAACTCCGCCGACGACAAGAAGCGTCGCGAGGAGATCGACACGCGCAACCGCCTCGACTCGCTGGCGTACGAAGTGGAGAAGAACTCGAAGGAGTGGTCGGAGCGTCTCGCGCCCGAGATGAAGACGCGCCTGGAGTCCGCCGTCGAGCGCGCCCGCAAGGCGCATCGCGGCGACGACATGGCCGAGATCAAGTCGGCGCTCGAGGAGCTGAACAACGCCTACCAGGAGGCCGGCCGCTCGCTCTACGCGCAGCAGCAGGCCGCCGGGGAGCAGCCCCCCGCTGGTGAACCGGCCGCCGATGGCGCCGGCGCCCAGCAGCCGCCCAAGGGCGATGACGTGGTCGAGGCCGACTACGAAATCGTCGACGAAAGCAAGAAGTCGTAATACTCGGTTCAGGAAGGGCGCCGTAGCTTTTCTCCTGCGGCGCCCGACCTGCACCGTCTACGGACGGTTCACCCCCACCCCAAGGTCGGTCTCGCGGAAACGTGTACCGGCCTTCGCGCTTTCTTGGTAATGTGGGGTAGCAACCAATTGGTCCCGAAGGTGTGACTAGTGTCGTAGAGTCGGAGTAGTGGATGGCCCCAGCCTTCTCCGGGATGCTCGCGTCGCTCGCAACATCTCGTCCTCCCGTCTCCCGTCTCCCGTCTTCTCGTTTTCCCGTTTTCCCGTCTTCCCGTCTTCCCGTCTTCCCGTCTTCCGGTGAAATGATGTCGTCATCGATCTCCTCTCGCTTCAAGCTCGCCGGCGCTGTCGCAATCGCCTTCGCCTGCGGGCTGGTGTTTGCGTCGGGCTTCGACCTGACGCGCTTCGGCTACGCCCAGCAGTCGCGGAATGGGATTCTCCGCCCCGCCAGCAACGCCCCGGCCTACACCCCGCCGGCCAACGTCGAGTCGCTCAACGCCTCGTTCGTCGGGATCTCCGAAAACGTCACCCCGGCCGTCGTCTCCATCGAGGCCGAGCGCAGCGAGCCTAAGCGCGTGCAGCGCAACAACCCGCGCCGCCAGGCGCCGCCGGGGCTGGAGGACTTCTTCCAGCAGTTCGACCCGCGCCAGCAGGAGCAGCCCATGCAGTCCAGCGGGTCGGGCTTCATCGTCTCGGCCGACGGCTACATCCTCACCAACAATCACGTCGTCGCCGACTTCGACAAGCTCACCGTCCGGCTCACCGACAACCGGGAGTTCAAGGCGCGCCTCATCGGGCGTGACTCGACCACCGACGTCGCCGTGATCAAGATCGACGGGGCCAGCAACCTCCCCGTCACCGCGTTAGGCAACGACGACCAGGTGCACGTGGGTGAGTGGGTCCTGGCCATCGGCAACCCGCTGGGGCTCGACCACACCGTCACCGCCGGTATCGTCAGCGCCAAGGGGCGCGGCACCAACGACATCGACCTCAATCGCGGCAACCAGTACGCCATCTCGGACTTCATCCAGACCGACGCCGCCATCAATCCCGGCAACTCCGGCGGGCCGCTGGTCAACATCCGCGGTGAAGTCATCGGCATCAACTCGGCCATCGCCACGCGCACCGGCTACTACCAGGGCTACGGCTTCGCCATCCCGATCAACCTGGCGCGCGACGTCATGGATGACCTCATCAAGCACGGGCGCATTCGCCGTGCGGTGATCGGCGTCAACATCCGCGACGTGACGGCGGCCGAAGCGGCGGCGGCCAAGCTCCCGCAGGTGCGCGGCGTCCAGGTCGGCGGCTACACCGGCGAGGACAGCCCCGCCAAGCGCGCTGGCCTGCAGGAAGGCGACATCATCCTCAAGGCCGACGGAAAGGTCGCCGACCGCGTGGGGACGCTGCAGCGCATCATCCGCTCGCACGAGCCGGGTGAGACGGTGGAGGTCGAGGTCTTCCGCTACGGCCAGAGCAAGACCTTCAAGGTCAAGCTCGCGGAGGCCCCCACCGAGCCGCAGCAGGTGGCGCGCGCGGAGGGGAATGACGAAGAGCCGACGGCCTCGCCGAGCGGCACCACGTCGAGCAAGCTCGGGATCACGGTCGAGCCGGTGAGCGCCGACTTCGCGCGTCAGGCCAAGATCCCCGAGGAGCGTCGCGGACTTCGCGTCGTCGATGTCGACGCGCAGAGCGGTGCCCGCCGGCAGTTTGTCCCCGGCGGCATCGACATCATCGTCGAGGTCATCTACCCCGCCCCGCGCAAGGCGGTGCGCACCGCGGCCGACCTCCAGAGCGCATTGGCCAAGGTCGGGACGGGCGAGTACGTGAGCCTGCTCGTGTACAACGCACAGCAGCAGTCCACGCGCGTGGTGTCCATCAAGGTGGGGAGCGCCGAGTAGTCCTCACGCCCGCGTTTCACACGGGGCATTGGAGCCCGGTTCGCACGCGCGAGCCGGGCTCTCTGTTTTTTCCCGACACGGCGCACGGACTCGGTGTTGGCGCCCCTGCTGTCGAGTCGCGACCTGCTCGGTTAGCTTCTCGCCGTTGTCGGCCGTGGCGTATGGCCCGACCGCGGGAGTGGCGGAATTGGTAGACGCGCTGGACTTAGGATCCAGTGGGGAAACCCGTCCGGGTTCGAGTCCCGGCTCTCGCACCAGGCCCCTCGAGACGCGATCGTTCGCGTCGCCGATCGACGGGCCGGCGCCCCTCGCCTAACGCGGATCGGCGGTACACACCGGCGCATCCGGCTTGGTCATGCACGTGCGCGGCCACGTCGGCAGCCGCAACGCGTACAACGCCTCCCCGGAAAACCCGCGGCACGCCTCGTCGCCATACCGACGCCCGGCGTTGGGAAGGAGCGACTTCCCCTCGGGGAGTGCGCAGGCCCCTTCCACCGCTCCCGACGGATCGCGCACATCGTGCGACACCGCGCGTGCCAGCTGCCCCCGCTCGAAGTACAACGTCGCCAGGCGCGGGGTGCGGTCGGTGTCGGCAATCCACAGCACCTTGCACCCGGTGTATCGGTCGGGAATCGCGTCGTTGCGCGGAAAGACGATGAGGAATCCGCCGGGTGTACCCGCGATCCCCGCCGCGGCAGGCGGCGTCTCCACTCGGCAGTTTGGGGCGCCTGGGGGGACGAGTGAATCGAGACTCGCCTGGGCACGCAACGGCGCCAGTGCCGCGCTCGCGCACCACAGGACAACGAGAACCGCTGAGGTACGGAAGCATCTGGCGTTCATGGCCGTTCACCTATTCAGAAGTGCGAGCATGGGAGCGCGTTCCCTACATGCGCATGTAGGCGCACCCGGCGTTTTGGGCTCGCGCCAACCCGAAGATCCCCGATGGTACCGCATACGCCTGGGGAATCAGTCCCTGTCGAAGCTCCGCATGCACGTCCTCCTGGCGGCGGCTGAACTTCGTCGCCAGTCGCCTGGACAGATGTCCCATCGCAAAGTCGCAGACCAGCACGATGGCTCCGCGTTCGAGCAGATCGGCGATGGTGGGGAGCGTGATGCCTGGCGCCGGACTCGGTGCCCGATGCCAAAAGGGATTGCGTGTCGCAGGCTGCTGCGTGGTCGGATCCTTGACGTAGTATTCCGCGCCGAGCGCGTATCGCTCCCACAATCGGTCGGTCATCGCGGCGCCGATCGCCTGGGTGCGGATATTCAGCACCACACGCGCGTCGTAGGCTCCCGCGCGATACACGCTGCGACAGTTGTCGAGATACCGCTCCGCGAGCTCGAGCACGATCGGGTCGGCAGGGTCGCCGACACTCGGCCAGTCGAAGACGGCGCGATCGGTAGCAGGGCGCAGCGCGTCGATCCACCGCAGGTCCCACTCCTCGCTCGCAGCAATTGGGGCCGTCGCACCGTTCGGGGAGGAGCCCACGACCGACGGTGCGGCACACCCCGCGAGTGCAACCGTCGACGCGAGTCGGCCGACATCGCTGAGGAAGTTCCGGCGGGACTCCGCGTCTTCGTCATTCCGCATGGGTTTCACACTCCAGAAATGCGTGAGGCAGAGCGTCAGCGGCTACGTGAGTGAGTGCGCGAGAATGTAGCCGAGTCGCGGATTCTGCTATCGCCGCGGCTCGTCAGGAAGGCGTGGAAAGGGGCTATGACGTGCCCCCGGCGGGGCGTGCGACGCGACGCCAGACGAGTTCCGCTATCGGCAACATGATCGCCAGCGCGAGCACGAGGGTGAGCGCGGTGACACGCCACGGTACGAGGCTGGCATTGGCGGTCCCCAGCAGCGGAGTCGCGATTGCCACCAACCACAGCATGCCGGCGGCGCCGTACGACACGCTGCGCGAGCCTCCGAGTGCCTTCGCGCAGATCCAACAAAGCCACGCGAGCGCAAGGCCGTACACGAAATCTGGCGCGAGGCTGCCGAGTTCATTCCACAGGGTGCGTTGGCGCGCCGCGGCGAAGACCGAACCAGCGATGGCCGCATCCCACTCCCTCCCGAGCCAGAGTTGGTTGCCGAGCCAGCCGAAGATGTTCATCAGGAGACCGGCCAGAAGGCCCGTACTGAGGATGCGGGGAGGCATACCGTGCGCGGGAAGGATGGACCCATCTCTACGGGCCCAGGCGGATCCCGGATTCAGGGCGTCCGCCTCCTTGTCGTTTTGCAGCGCTCACGGTTCCAACTGCCCGCGATAGACCGCCTCGGTCCACGCATGCCAGAATGTGTAGTCATACGGCGCATCCCAATGTTCCGACACGTGCGCTGCCGCATCAGGAGCAGCGTGCAGTCCGTTCGCGATAATACGTTCGATGAACTGCGCGGGTAGCGGAAGTGAATGCTCGCGCACGTAGTGCGCGAGCCCCTGAGGCCACACCCACTCACCATCCGTCAGGTCGCGCGTACCCATCGTGCCGTCCGCGCGAGCACAGCAGCGACAGACCGAGAATCCCATGAACGACTTCGCGACGAGACCGCGCTCGAGATATCGCAGTACCCCGTCATCGTAACGCGCGGGACCGAGGACATCGAGGATGCGTTGTGGATCCGGCAGGAAGGGGCGGCCCGAGCGCGCCTCCTTGTCGTGTAACTCACGGAGGAACGTGACGTATGCATCCGCTTCGCCGTGAATGGCCCGCATCCTGGCCAGAGTCGGATCGCACCAGAAGCCGATAGCGCGCAGAGCAGTCGGAGGTCCTTGCGTACGTACCTCAGCGGAGGTTTGTCGTCCGCGTAGCGTAAATCAGCAGTCCCCCAGAACCCGCCGACACCTGCAGCGCAGACCATATCCGGGACCCTACCACAGCATAACACCGACTGCCATTCCGCGCACTCTGCACAAACGACCGCGCGCTTCGCACGAACGACAGTGCACGTCGCACGAACGACCGCGCGCTCCGCACGAACGACAGTGCACGTTGCACAAACGACCGCGCGCTCCGCACGAACGACCGCGCACGTTGCACAAACGACCGCGCGCTCCGCACGAACGAC
>CAZLLP010000079.1:0-13452 GCA_964560345.1 uncultured Gemmatimonadaceae bacterium | reverse complement strand
CGCACGAACGACCGCGCACGTTGCACAAACGACCGCGCGCTCCGCACGAACGACAGCGCACGTTGCACAAACGACCGCGCACTCCGCACGAACGACCGCGCACGCTGCACAAGCGACCGCGCACTCCGCACGAACGACAGTGCGCGCTGCACAATCCACCGCGCACTCCGCACGAACGACAGTGCACGATGCACAATCGATTGCGCGCTCCGCACGAACGGCAGCGCACGTTGCACAAACGACCGCGCACTCCGAACGAACGACAGTGCACGTTGCACAAGCGACCGCGCAGACCGGGCGCCGCCCACCCCCGACACCTCGACTAGTGCCCCAGCCCCGATCAGGCGATATTCGCCAGAGCACACCACTTTCCCGTCTCGCGTGTATCAGGGTCGACCGACCCTTCCCCATTCGTCCCCGCACGCCCGCATGCGCCTCCTCGCCATCGCCAGCATCGCCAGCGCCTCCCTCCTCGTCTCCGGCTGCTACAACTACCGGGACGTCAATACCGGCACCAGCATCCCGGCCGACACCTTCGTGCGCGTTGAACTCACCGACGCCGGCACGACCAACGTCGCCAAGGCCATTGGTCCCTACGTCTTGTGGATCGAGGGACCCGTGGAGTCGACCGGCAGCGACGGCGTCACCCTGCGTGTCACGACCCTCCGCCGTCGCGGCGAAGGCGACACGCGCTGGATCGGCGACCAACTCAAGCTCGGGCGCGAGGACATTCGCTACATGCGCTCCCGCCAGCTCAGCCGCGGTCGCACGATCGCAGCCGCAACGGGCTTCATCGGCGGCGGACTCGGCGTCCTCTACCTCATCGCCAAGGCCGCGGGCCTGGTGAGCGGGACCCCTATGCGTCCGCCGACACCACCGGGAACCTGATCCACGTCGCAAACGCAACGAGGGGGGCCGATTGGCCCCCCTCGCGCGTTCTGTGCTACGGTTCCGACGAGCTGCGTGTTACTTCGCGCAGACCGGCGTCCCGGTGACGAGCTTGTTCGCGTCGCGCTCGATGAGCGGGATAGGGAACAGGCACCCCGGCTTGGTCGAAGCCAACGCGGCCGAGATCCACTTCGGGTCCTTCGTGCCAAAGCGGTACATGTCGTTCAGGCGACGCCCCTGGAAGACCAGGTTCACGCGACGCTCCCACTCGAGGAGCTTCACGCGGGTCGGGCCGGCGCCGGTGTAGGCCGCCTTGCCGTCCAGCGCGCGGAGGGTGTTGATCGCCGTGTCGAACCCGGCGTTGTTCCCCGCGGCCAGCGCCGCTTCGGCGATGATCAGGTACATCTCGCGGGCCGAGGCCTGCGTGAGCGGCGGATGGTTGAGCGCCGCCGTGATGCGCGTGATCTGCTTCACCGCGGTCGCATCGACCGTCCCCGTGACCGGGTCCGGCGCGATGATGGCCTGCGGCTTTCCGCTGTTGGGGTCGATGCGGGCGAGGTCCTGGCTCGGGGTGTACTCCACGCGGGAGTTCATCTCGAAACCAAAGCCGCCGCCCGAACCGTCACCCTCGTTCAGGTCGCTCGTGAGCACATCCACCGACCAGTCGCCGGTACGCGCGGCAAGCGCCGCCTGCGCATCGGCCGTCGCGCCGGCATCGTTCACCAGCGGGTTGGCGGGCGTGGTCCCCGGCGGGTTGAGCTTGAGCCACACGGCGCGCGCATGCTTGGTGCGCGCACGCATGGCCAGCACCGCCGCCTTGTTGTTGCCGGTCGCCAGCGTGTTGGCCGCGTCGAGCCACTTGGTCGCCGAGTCGTACAGCGCGACCATGTTCTGCTCGCCGTAGTTCTTGCCAGCCACCGTACGATCCGAGAACGCGATGTCGTCGTACTTGTCGGCAATGCCGTTGTAGACGATGGCCGCGTTCAGGTACGCCCGCACGAGCAACTGCTTGTCCAGCAGCTTCCCGTCGGCGTTGAACTTCACGAGCTTCGACACCGCCTGGTCGCCCATCCAGCGCGCGCGGGCCACCACGAGGTACGCCGACTGCACGTACTCGTTGGTGTTGATCCCGAACTCACCGGAGTCGAGGAGGCGATAGTCGTCGCGCGAGCCAACCCAGTAGGCCTCATCGGTCGCCGGGCTGTAGAAGTTGAGCATCGACGAGAGCGCATTGCCGCCGATGTTCTCGGCGCCCTGCACGATCGCCGCCGCGGCTGCCGGGTCGTCCAACGCCTCGGCAGACACGTTGTTCGGGTTGTCGACGTCGAGGAGCGACGTGCAGGCGCCAGCCATCATCAGGCTGAGCCCTGCCACGATCCCCTTTCCGATCCGCGACGCCGTCCCGCTATGAGTCATGCGTGAAATCTTCACGTGGTGATCTCCTTAGAAGCCGAGGCGGACAGAGAGACCGATGCGGCGCGGCACCGGAAGACCGAAGGCATCGACCGAGTCCTGGAAGTTGTTGTCGATACCGCCGCCAGCGCGGCCGAAGTTCGTGACTTCCGGATCGACGCCCTGATACTTGGTCCACAGGAACAGGTTGCGGGCGGTGAGCGAGATCGCCATCTCGCGAGCCTTGAGGCGATCGGCCAACCCGCGCGGCGCCGTGTACGTCAGGCTGAGTTCGCGCATACGAACGAACGAGCCATCCGACACCTCGTTCAAGCCCTGGTACGGCGTGAGCGAGGCCAGGTCATAGACCCACTCCTTCGCCGCCGCGAGGCGCTGCTGCGCCGACGAGGCCGGGTTCTCGAGCGTCGACTGCACACGAGCCGCCGCTTCGGAGTTGTTGCCACGCGGCGACGCATTGCGGAAGCCGCAGATGAGGCACCAGTACGTGTAGTTGCCGCCCTTGTACTCGAAGAGCGTGTTGATGCGGAAGTTGCGACGGAGCGTCACGGCCGCACCAAACGATCCGGTGTAGTCCGGCGTCGGCTTGCCGAGGTTCGACTCCAATCCGTTCTCGAGCAGGATGATCGAGCCGTTGAACAGGTTCGTGTACGAGCGCGGGCTGGCAAGGTACGCGAGCATCTGCGCTTCCGTCGCCGGGGTGCCGTTCGCACGGCCACCAGTGATCAGGCCAGCGTCGTACGGATACGAGCCGCTCGGCACGCTCTTGACCTTGGCACCGAAGATCTGGCCCGGGGCGAAGCCTTCGCGGATGAAGTTACGGATGCGGGCGTAGTTGGCCGACACCTTGATGTTCGGGGCGCCGCCCAGCGACGCAACGGTCTGGTCGAGGAAGGCGATGTTCGCGAACAGGTCGACCGACAGCCCCGGGGTCTGCACCACGAAGCCCTTCACGCCGATCTCGAGACCATTGGCGTCGAGCTGGCCGATGTTCGTGAGCTGGGCGTTGGTGAAGCCGCCCGACGGCGGATACTGCACGTTGTACAGCAGGTCCTTGACCTTGCGGTTCCACCAGGTCGCTTCGAAGCCGAGGCGATCGCTGAAGAAGCCGACTTCCGTTCCCGCTTCGATTTCGGTCGCGACTTCGGGCTTCAGGTCGGGGTTACCGAGGTTGTCCGGACCAAGGCCCGGGCCCGCGGGGCCGCCGGCAGCCGCAAAGGTCGTGAACTTGGCGAAGGCGCTGGGCTGGCGGCCGGACTGGCCCCAGGCCGCGCGCAGGCGCCACGAGGAGATCGGACCGATGTTGCCACCCTTGAAGTCGGTCGGGACGAACGAGACCGAGACCTTCGGGTAGACAACGCCCGCCGCCGACTTGCCGAACGCCGACGAGTAGTCGTAGCGCGCGCCGCCGGTGAGGAACAGGTAGTTCTTGTAGCCGAGCTGTTCCTGGATGAAGTAGCCGCCGTTCACCGTCTCCGTCACGCCGTCGTTGGCGTACTGCGTGCCGGTCGCGTTGGTGACCGCGACGCCCGGGCCCGGGAAGTCATAGCCGTTGGAGCCGGGGAACTTCTGACGCGAGATGAAGCCCTGCACGCCCGCGATGAACTGCGAGTTGAAGGACTTGCCGAAATCGCGCTGCCAGTTGCCCTTCAGGTCGACCGTGACTTCACGATCGTTCCACTGGTAGATCCCCTTCTGCCCGAGGACGTTGTCGCCAATGATCTTGTCGACGTTGTAGCCGAAGGGCTGGTAGTTCGTGGTGACTTCCGACGTGTAGTCAACGCCGACGGTCCCCTGGAACGAGAGCTCCGGGAACGGCGTGTACTGCGCGTCGAGGGCAGACAGGTAACGGTCGGCGCCGATCGTCGAGAGCTTGCGGGCCGTCTCGCGCGGGGTGCCGAAGGCGCCCGGCGAGCCGACTTCGTTGCCGGCGATCTTGCACTTGCCGGGCGAGGCGACGCCGAGGTCCGGATCGGTCCGGCTCGGGTCGGAGTTGATGCAGTTGGCCAACTCCGGCTTGCCGAAGCCCAGCAGCGTGATCGGCGAGTAGATGTTGTTGCCGTACTGCGGACGGTCGGCGAACTGGTTCACGTACTGCGCGCGACCACCGATGCGAAGCTTGCTGGTGGGGAAGGTGCTGATGTTCAGGTTCCCCGAGCTGCGGCGGATGTAGTCGTGCGCGAGCCCGCCCAGCTTCTGCGGCGCGAACGGCCCGTCATCCTTGTTGTAGCGCCCCGCGAGGAAGTAGTTCAGGTTCTGCGTCCCGCCGGTCACCGAGGCCGAAGCCGTGGTGCCGAGACCGGTCTCGAAGTAGTTGCGCAGGAGCGCTTCGGAGAACGGCTTGAACGGGGTGATGTCCGAACGCCCCCAGAACTTCTTGAGCGAGTCGGCCTTGGCCTGCGTCGTGGCGTAGCCCCAGTTGTCGTCGAGGCGGTTGGTCGGATAGTTCGACGCGTCGGCGTTGAGCTGGAAGTCCCACTTGGGCTCACCAGAGACACCACGCTTGGTGAAGATCTGGATCACGCCGTTGGAGGCTTCGGTGCCGTACAGCGTGGCCGCCGCAGCGCCCTTGAGGATCTCGATGCGCTCGATGGTAGCCGGATCGATGTCGTCGAGGCGCGAAATCGACGCGCCGCCCGAGCTCGAGCCGTTCGAGTTGATGCGCATCCCGTCGACGAAGATGATCGGCTCGTTGGACTGCGTCAGCGACGCGTTGCCGCGGATACGGATCTTCATCCCTTCGCCGGCCAGGCCGGACGAGGTGAAGCCGACGACGCCGGGCTCACGGCCCTGGAGAAGCTCCGAGGGGGAGTTGATCGGCGCGTACTTCGGCGGATCGATCGTGGCGACCGAGTTGCCGAGGCGCTTCACTTCGGTGGCGCCAGCGGTGCCGGTCGTGACGACCGCCTGCAGCTGCAACGCCGACTGCGCGATCGCGAAGTCGAGCGTGACGGTCTGCCCCGGGTTCACCGAGACCGAGCGAGTGGTGGGCGAGTAGCCCACCATGCGAACACGAACCTCGAAGGCACGATTCGACGGGACGTTCTGCAAGCGATAGCGTCCCTGCGAGTTCGTCGTGCCGCCGATTCCCGCCGTGGTCAAGCCGACCTGGGCGCCCTCGACGGGGCGTCCCGTGCCGGCATCGGTCACGGTTCCTTCGATGGTGCCAACGCCGGCGCCCTGCTGGGCGTACAGCGTCGTGGAAGTCACGCTTAAAGTCGCCGCAAGTGCAGCGACCAGCGTTCCTCCCCAGCGAACGAGTCTGTTCATGCGTCCTCCCGCATGAGGTGGTGGAATAACCCCTGCTCCTTCGGCCTGGGACGTGGGCGGGGTGCACGATGGGTGGGCGCGTGCACGGCGAACGGTGGGATGCTCGACGCGACAAGAACGAACGGCGCGCGCCGCCCTGCCTCAGGTGGCCCCTTTACTACGGCCTCTGATCACTACTGTCAATAAACCCACCCGTCTGGGTAGGTACTCGCCGAAGGCGCCGCATCACCCCCATCGCGGGGTGAGCTGGACCGCAGGAGGGACCGCGCGTTTCGCCCTAACGCACGTGTGACGAAGAACACTCCCGGCGCACTTGCCTTTGCGAGTTCTTAGCGCCATTCGTGATGACGCGAAACGCCGCCGATCGCTCGACCCGGCGTGCCGACCGCCATCACCGTCCCGCCGATCAGGGAAACGTCGCGACCGCGATCGGGGGCGTAGTCACCTGCGGAATGGACACGCCCGAAGTCCCCTGACGCGAAGACCGAAATCACACGATCGAATTCCGGCGCCGGACCCACCTATGTTGTGCAATTCGTGAATCCACAACCCGTTAGGCTAGGTTGTCACGTCGCCGTGTTCGGTTTTGTGGACAAACTTCCAGCCACACCGTACACTATCTTCGGCCGCCATCCACGTCTTCGTGGCGTGGCGTCCGTGGGCGGCTGAGGCGTGACAGTTCTGTCGGAACTCTCACTGCGTCAGCGCGTTCTCCACTCGGAATCGCGATCGTCCCGCACCCGCCCCCTGCATGCCCGTCGCTGACGCTCAGAGCTGCGAAAGGATCCTCCGAACGCACTCGCGTACGTTTTACCTCGCGAGTCTCTTCCTTCCGCCGGAAAAGCGTCGCGGTGCCCTGGCCCTGTATGCCTTTTGCCGCCTCGCCGACGACATCGTCGACGACGCGACGATTCGCGGGACTTCGGGCGACGAAGTGCGCCAGCGGCTCAACTCCCACACGCGCGGGCTCGACGCCGTCTTCAACGGACGTCCCGACTCGCCGGTCTTCCGGGAAATCGCCTGGACGGTCCAGCGCTTCGGCGTCCCGCGCGAGCCGCTCGACGAGCTCCTGGACGGCGTTGCGCGCGACCTGAACGAGTGCCGCTACCGCACGTGGGCCGATCTCGAGCACTACTGCGAAGGGGTCGCCTCATCGGTCGGCGAGATGTGCACCTACGTCTGGGGGGTACGCGGCGACAGTTCGCTCAAGTCGGCCGTCGCCTACGCCCGCACGCTCGGCACCGCCATGCAGCTCACGAACATCCTGCGCGACGTCGGCGAGGATGCGCATCGTCATCGCTGCTACCTCCCCGAGGAAGAGCTCGAGGCCTACGGCTTTTCCCCGGACGACGTGCTCAACCAGCGCGTCCTGCGTCGTCGCGCGGCGTGGACCGCCTTCACGCGCGCGCAGATCGACCGCGCGGTCTCGTTGTACTCGGCCGCTTCACCAGGGATCGCGCTCCTGTCGTCGGACGCGCAGCGCTGTGCCAGCGCCTGCGCCGTCGGCTATGCTTCGATCCTCGACGCGATCGCGCGCCAGGACTACGACAATGTCACGCGGCGCGCGAGCGTCGGTTGGTTGGGTCGCGCGGGCGTCTTGGCGCGTGCCTGGCTCGGCCCGCTGGCCCCGTTCCCGATGTCGAGTAGTGGCCGCGCGGCCGCTGCGTCCGTCGCCTAACGCTTCTTCCCGCGCTTCCGATGTCTGACGCACACCTTCCGCCCTGGGAACGCCGGGCGGCTCCCGGCTTTCTCCTCGCTCACTGCGCGCTGATCGCCTTCTCGACGATCGCGCTGACGACGTTCCTCAAGGGACCGCCGCCGCCGTGGCTCGCCGAAGAACCCAACGCGACGATCCTGCGCCTCGGGTGGAAGTTCTCCGGCCCTACCTATGTGGTGCTGGGCGCCATTGCCGCGCTGCTCCACGTGGCCGGGCTCATCACGTGGCGGCGCGCCGTGCCGATGTTCCTCGTCATCTCCGGCGTGGCGCTCGGCTCGGAGCTGCTCGGCACCAGCACGCAACTCCCGTTTGGGGAGTACAGCTACACCACGATTCTCGGCTATCGCATCCTCGACCTCGTCCCGTTCCCCATCCCGATCTCGTGGTACTACATGATCGTGGGATGCCTGGCGATCGTGGGACGCCTGATGACCGCGCGCGACGACAACGCCACCAAGTGGAAGTGGTCGTTGGTGGCCGGCCTGGTCCTGGTGGCGTGGGACGTGTCGATGGATCCGGCGATGGTGAAGACGATGCACTGGATCTGGGGCGACGGTGACCTGTTCACCCGCCTTGGGCTCCCGGCGCCGATCATCGCCTTTTTCACGAAGGACGTGTTCTACGGGATGCCGCTCAGCAATTGGTTCGGCTGGTACCTCACGGGGGTGATCATCGCCCGCCTGGCGCTCGTCTTCGCGCCGCCGACGCTCTTTGCCGCCCGCATCAGCCCCACCTGGCTCCCGATCATCCTGTATGCCGTGAACGGCATCATGCCCATCGCGCTCTGCGTGCGCGACGACATGATCTGGGGCGCCGTCTTCGGCACGATCGCCATGCTCATCCCCGTTGCCTTGGCCGTGAAAGCCACGCCAAAGACCGGGAACGAGCAGGAAGCGCGTGAGCCCGTGACCGCCAGAGTCCCGCGCACCGCCTAGCCCATCTCGTCTTCCCGTCTTCTCGTCTTCCCGTCTTCCCAGAACGATGAAGGTTGTAGTAATAGGTGCCGGCTTCGGCGGTCTCGCCGCCGCGATTCGCCTGCGCGCCCAGGGGCACGATGTCACAATCGTCGAGAAGCGCGACAAGCCGGGGGGACGCGCATACGTCTTTGAGCAGGACGGGTTCACGTTCGACGCGGGGCCGACGATCATCACCGCCCCTTGGCTCATCGACGACCTGTATGCCCTGTGCGGGCGCAAGACCGCCGACTACGTGCAGCTCGTCCCCATCGATCCGTACTACAACGTGCGGTTCGAGGATGGCTCGGTCTTTCATTACAACGGGAACATGGACGCGCTGGTGCAGCAGGTGCGCGCCTTCAATCCCGATGACGTCGAGGGGTTCCTCAAGTTCAGCGCCTCGACGGAGCACATCTTCAACAAGGGATTTGCCCTCATCGACAAGCCGTTCCATCGGTTTGGCGAGATGATCAAGGCGGCCCCCGACCTGGTGAAGCTGCAATCGCACAAGTCGGTGGCTGGCTACGTGAACCAGTACATGAAGGATGAGCGGCTGCGGCAGGTCTTCTCCTTCCACCCGCTCCTCATCGGCGGTAACCCGTTCAAGAGCACGTCCATCTATGCCCTCATCCACCACCTCGAGAAGAAGTGGGGGGTGTGGTTCGCGATGGGCGGCACGGGGGCGTTGGTCAAGGCACTCGCCACACTCTTCACCGACATCGGCGGCGAGTTGCGGCTGTCGTGCGAGGTGCAGGAGATCCAGGTGAGCGACACCACCGGGCGCGCCACCGGCGTGCAGCTGGCGGATGGTGAAGTGCTCCCGGCCGACGCGGTGGTGAGCAACGGCGACCTCGCCGTCACCTACATGAAGCTCATCGCGCCGCGCCATCGCAAGTTCAACACCGACAAGCGGCTGGCGCGCAAGAAGTACTCGATGTCGCTTTTCGTGTCGTACTTCGGCACCGACCGCCAGTACGACAACCTGGCGCACCACGAGATCCTCATGGGGCCGCGCTACAAGGGGCTCCTGCACGACATCTTTGATCGCAAGGTGCTGAGCGACGATTTCTCGCTCTACCTGCACCGCCCCTCGGTCACCGACCCGTCGCTCGCCCCGCCGGGGTGCGACTGCTGGTACGTGCTCTCCCCCGTCCCCAACCTCGGCGGGAACACCGACTGGCGCGCGATGGCCGGGCCCTATCGCGAGCGCATCTTCCAGTACCTGGAGGAGCGCTACATGCCGGGGCTGCGCCAGCACATCGTCACCGAGCGGCACATCGATCCGCTGTACTTCCGCGATGCGCTCAACTCGCACCTGGGCAATGCCTTCTCCGTGCAGCCCACGCTGCTGCAGTCGGCCTGGATGCGCCCGCACAACATCAGCGAGGACATCCCCAACCTGTACCTTGCCGGCGCAGGGACGCATCCGGGGGCGGGACTTCCCGGGGTCATCTCGTCAGGCAAGATCGTCGCCGACCTGATCGGGCGCGACGAACCGGCGCTCGCGCGGCGTCGCGCGGCCACCGCCCGCGCCTAACGAACGACGGGGTGCCCGACGACCGGCACCCCGCCCCGACGACACGGGGCGCCCCGCGAGGGACGCCCTGTTTTCTTTCGCTAGAAGATCATGCCGACCTGAAAGCGGAAGGTCGGGTACGCGAAGTTGACGTCGTTGAATTCGTCATCGTTGCCGAAGATGCGCTTGGCTCCGACTCCGGTCCCCACGACGACACGATTGCTCTTGCCGAGGATCCAGTTGTAGTCGACGAGGACGCCGACCGCCGGGGCACTCTCGCTGCGTTCGGGGCCATCCGAGAAGTCCTCGCTCACGCGCGCCAGGCCGGCGGAGAGGCCGATGGAGAACCCCTTGAAGGCTTCTTCGTTAGGGTACAGGCGCAGCTTGGCATCCACCGTCGTGTACGTCGCGTCGTCGATCAGGTCGATGTAGGAGAATGAGGCGCCCAGCGTCACGATCCCGGTCGCTCGCTGTTCGACTTCCGCCGAGATCCACTTGAAGGGGAGGCCGAGCGGGTTGATGGAGATCAGCGTACGGTTGGCGCGCGGCGCCTGGGCCTGGAGGGGGGCGAGGGCAAGCGGCGCGGCGGCGATGGTCACAATCGCGACAGCAGCGGCGAGCCGACTCCGACCAAACACGGTCATCGGTGGCAAGGAGTAAGGGGAGGAAGAGACGACAGGTCGCCTTTGACCCGTCCTGAGCGCAGGTTACCTTTCCGGCTCGAATTTCACTTGTACTCCGCGGCCGGTCGACCGATCCCGAGCGGTCGTGCCGGCCGCTACGCACTCTACGATGAACATCTCCATCGAAGCCAAGAAGTCCGAGGGGGCAGAGCGCCTGCTGCAGGTGACCGTCCCGCTCGATGTCGTCAACGAAGCGAAGGAAAAGGCCGCGCGCAAGATTGCCGGCACGGTCACCCTCCCCGGGTTCCGCGCCGGCAAGGCGCCGCTGGGGATGGTCATGAAGCGCTTTGGCGAAGCCATTCGCAGCGAAGCGATCGAGCTGCTGGTCCAGGACGCGTACAAGGAAGTCCTCGAGCGCGAGCAGCTCAAGGTCGCCGCGCAGCCGCACATCCACGACCTCAAGTTCGAGGAGGGCGAGCCGCTCTCCTTCGACTTGCACCTGGAGCTGCGTCCCGAGGTCAAGCTCACCAACACCACCGGCTTCAAGGTCACGCGCACCGCGCGGACCGTGACCGATGACGACGTGCAGCAGCAGATCGAGCAGCTGCGCGACCAGCGCGCCTCGTGGTCGCCGGTCGAGGACAAGCCGATGGAGGGTGACATGGTCACCGTCCTCCTGGCCACCGCCGACGAAGACGGCACGATGCCCGAAGGACGCGAGTACCGCCTCGTGCTCGGCGGCGGACAGGCGATCCCCGGGATCGAGGAAGTGATCATGGAGATCAAGGCCGGGCAGACCGCCGAACGCCCAGTCCGCTGGCCCGAGGACTTCCCCGACGAAGCGCAGCGCGGCAAGACCAAGTTGGTCCGCGTCGAGCTCAAGGACGTGAAGCGCAAGTCGCTCCCCGAGCTCGACGATGCCTTTGCCAGCGAGGTCGGCGACTTCGAGTCGGTCGACGCGCTGCGCAAGGTGGTCCGCGCGGACATGGAGGAGTCGGCGACGCGTGAATCGGACGCCGAGGTCCGTCAGAAGCTCCTGGATGAGCTGATCGGGGCCAACCCGTTCGACGTCCCGCCGAGCTGGGTGGCGCAGCTCGTGCACGGCTACGCCGAGATGTACAAGATCCCCGAAGAGGAGCACGACCGTTTTGCCCAGGGCTTCCGCCCGACGGCCGAGCGCCAGGTGCGCCGTGACATGGTGATCGACGCCATCTCGGAGGCCGAGAACCTCAAGGCGTCCGAGAGCGACATCGATGACCGCGTGACCGAGATGGCCGGCAAGCGCGGCGTGAACCCCGGGCAGCTCTACGCCCAGCTTCAGAAGGCGCAGCGCCTGTCCGAGCTCGAGCGGGGTATCACGGAAGACAAGGTCTTCGCCTGGTTGTTCGAGCGAAACACCGTAGAGTAGGATCAGGGCGGACGGGAGACGGGAGACGGGAGACGGGAGTGGGACGCCCCGAAGGGCGTCCCGGTCGCCTGTTTGGCCGATACTTTCGCTACTGTCCCAAGTAGATCATTAGCTCGCGTACGGAACCCGCGCGCTGCGGAGCAGCGCGCACTCCCGTCCCCCGTCTCCCGTCTCCCGTCAGGTTTATGAGCATTTACCCGCCGTACGTCATCGAGCGCTCCAGCCGCGGCGAGCGTTCGTACGACATCTTCAGCCGCCTGCTGATGGATCGCATCGTCTTCCTGGGGACCCCGGTGAACGACGACGTGGCGAACATCATCATCGCGCAGCTCCTCTTCCTGGACGCTGACAACCCGGGACGCGACATCAACCTGTACATCAACTCCCCGGGCGGGAGCGTGTCGGCCGGCTTGGCCATTTATGACACGATGCAGTTCCTCAAGTCGCCGGTGAGCACGATCTGCATGGGGATGGCCGCCTCGATGGGCGCCTTCCTCCTGTCGGCCGGGGCCCCCGGGAAGCGCTCGGTGCTCCCGCACTCGCGCGTGATGATCCACCAGCCGTCGCAGTCGGGGGGCGGTGGATCGGCCTCCGACATCGAGATCCAGGCCAAGGAAATCCTCTACCTGCGCCAGAAGCTCAACGGGCTGATGGCCAAGCACACCGGCCAGTCGATCGAGCAGATCGAGAAGGACACCGATCGCGATCGCTGGATGTCGGCTGAGGAGGCCAAGGCGTACGGGCTGGTCGACAATATCGTGGCCCACCGGGCCGAAGTCGGCGACGGGGCGGGCGCAAAGATCCCCGCAGTGACCGGCTGAGCGACTCAAGAACGGGTCCGACGGTGTCGTAACTCACCAACGGGCCCCTTTCTTTTGCTTGACCAGCCCGAAACACGTCTATTACGTATCGGTGGCCCGGATCTCCGGGTCAGGCTTCATTTGTCCCCAACGCCAGCGCCATGTCGCACGATAAACACCTGCGCTGCTCGTTCTGCGGAAAGTCGAAGGACTCGGTCCGGAAGTTCATTTCGGGCCCGTCCGTCTACATCTGCAACGAGTGCATCGCCCTCTGCAATGAGATTCTTGCCGAGGACGAAGAGCGCGAGGTAGCGGAAGCGATTACGCAGGTCCCCATCCCGCGCGAGATCAAGGATGTGCTGGACCAGTACGTGATCGGACAGGAGCAGGCAAAGAAGGCCCTCTCGGTCGCCGTCTACAACCACTACAAGCGCATCAACTCGGGGTCGTCGCGCGATAGCGACGTCGAACTCGACAAGTCCAATATCCTCCTCCTCGGCCCGACCGGCGTCGGCAAGACGCTCCTGGCCCAGACGCTCGCCCGCATCCTCGACGTCCCCTTCACCATCGCCGACGCCACCACGCTGACCGAAGCGGGCTACGTGGGCGAAGACGTGGAGAACATCCTGGTTCGCCTGCTGCAGGCGGGCGACTTCAACGTCGCCGAGTGCGAGCGCGGCATCGTCTTCCTCGACGAGATCGACAAGATCGGCCGCAAGAGCGAGAACCCGAGCATCACGCGCGACGTCTCGGGCGAAGGGGTGCAGCAGGCGCTGCTCAAGATCCTCGAGGGGACGGTCGCTTCCGTTCCGCCGCAGGGCGGGCGCAAGCATCCGCAGCAGGAATACATCCAGATCAACACCA
>CAZLLP010000078.1:0-24722 GCA_964560345.1 uncultured Gemmatimonadaceae bacterium | reverse complement strand
CCTCACGCAGCTCATGCTCTCCACCGCGAAGTTCTACGACTCCACGCTCACCCGCGAACGGCTCCACGACCGCAACACCAACCTTCACATCGGCTTCCGCTACCTGCGGGAACTGATCAAGGAACAGCGGGGCGACATCCAGATGGCGCTCCTCGCGTACAATCGCGGCCCGGCCGCGGTCGAAGTCGCCAAGGAACTCGACCTCGACGCCTCCAACGGCTACGACCGGATTGTGCTGAAGGGCTATCGCGGAAAAGGGATTCTCGACTGATCCCCTGACGCACGCAGGCTAGCGGGCGGCCGTCTTCTTGTTGGAGACGGCCGCCTTCTTCTTGGCGGGTGGCGACTTCTTGGCCGAGCTCTTCGACTTGGCCGCACCCCCCGACTTCGACCGCGCCTTGGTCGACGCTCGCGCGCTGCTCTTCTTCTTGGCCGAGCTGCTGCGCGACTTGGCCGCGCCGCGCGAGGAGGCCGACCGGGCGCTCGAGCGCGCGGCGCTGCGGCGACTCCCGCCACCAACGATGATCGTCTGCCCGGGGTAGATGACCTGCCGCTTGAGGCTATTCAGGCGAACGATCGATGACACCGAGGTCCGGTACTTCTTGGCGATCGACCCCAGCGATTCGCCGCGACGCACGACGTGCGTCACTCGCCCCGAACCCGATGAGGCGCTGGAGCCGTACCGCTCGATCGACGGATCGGGGACGTCAAACGCCCCCTGAATCACCGACGACGTCGGGACGAGCAACGTCTGCCCGGCAACGAGGCGCCCCTTTCGTGCCGAGATCTTCCGGTTGAACCACTGGAGATGCCGCACCTGCACGTCGTGCCGTTTGGCGATCGAAGCCAGCGACTCGCCCTTCTTGGTCGTCACTCGCACGAACGGCTCGCGCTCCGATTCGGGGAGCAGGGCAAAGAGCGAGTCGAACCCGGCGCCCTTCCCCAACGGGATGCGCACCGACATGCGCGCGTCGGGCGGCGTCACGCCGCGCAGCAGGTGCGGGTTGAGCGTCTGCACCTCGCGCACGGTGAGGCCGAGCGAACGCGCGACCGCCGCAACCGGGGTGAGCGAGGGGACGGTCACCGAGTCGTACGCATAGCGCGTCGCCGAGTCGAGCGTGATGCCGTACTTCTCCGGCGTCTTCCCGATCAGCGCCGCCGCGATGAGTTGCGGGACGTAGTTCTTGGTCTCCGAGCGCAGGTAGTCCTGTTCGGCCAGGGCAAAGAAGCAGTCCTCTCCTTCCACCGAGTCGAGCGCCTCGTCGAACTTCTTGAGTCCGCGGGAAACGCGTCCCGGCCCGCCATTGTAAGCGGCCGCCGCGAGGTAGAGGGAGCCAAACTGCCCGCGCAGGTCGCGAATGAAACGCGCCGCGGCATCCGTGGACTTCATCGGATCGCGGCGCTCATCCACCCACCAGTCGACGCGCAACCCAACGCCGCGCGCCGTCGACGACATGAACTGCCACATCCCCACGGCGGCAGCGCGCGAATACGCGTGCGGGTCATATCCGCTTTCCACGAGCCCCAGGAAGTACATGTCCTCGGGGATCCCCGCCGCGCGGAACTTCTCGCGGATCATCGGCTCATACTGCTTGCCGCGCTGCAATCGTTCGACGAATCGCGTCCGCGCGCTGCCGAGGAACATCTGCACGTAGTGCGCGACCTTCTCCTGCGTGGCGTACGAGTCGACCTCGATGTCCCACGTCGGCTCGCCCCCCACATTGGAGGTCGAATCGACGTCGACCATCGTGCGCGCCGCCATCCCGCGCACCACCGAATCCGGGACGTCGAAGAGCGCGCTGACGTTCTTGATCGCGTCGCTCAGCGCCGTGTTGACCGAGTCGGGGACGACCATCGCGCGGGCACTGCGCTGCGCGCTGTCCGTCGCCGCGACGCTCGCTGATTGGGTCGCCGGGTTGGTGGCGACGGTGCGGTCAGGAGTTGGAGTCGACCCCGACGCGGTGGGACGTATGGCCGGAGAGCACGCGGCCGCGGCGGTCAGCGCGAGGCAGCTCGCAAGCGGGCGTACGCGGGAGAGGAGAGAAATGCCGGCCTCCTGCGGGGCGTGAACGAGAACGCCGCAATCTGACATGGCGCCCGGTGATTGGGAACCTCGTACCCTCCGCTACGCCCCGTGTTCAGAACGCGCGTAATGCCTGACGAGTTGGTCGGTGTTATCGCCGCGAACTACAGCGATCGGAGGATCCAACGCCGCGCCTACCGAAGCTGCTATCGCGTGGCGATCGCGTTTCCCAGCATGCGATTGGTTGCCTGCAGCGTCGCGATCACCGCGCCACGCAGCGGATCCTCGTCGGCCAGGTGACAGCCCAGCAGGCGGCGCTCCTGATCGCGCCCCTCTCCGCTCACGCACAGCACGCTCACGATGACGACGTTGGCGTCAAAGGCGCGCATCTGCTTCACGCCCAGCAGGTCGAAGCGTAGCGTCCCGCGCGAGAAGTGCTCGATCGCACGCAGTGTCGCTTCGGCGGCGAGACGAACGTCGCCGAGCGGGGCCGCGACCCCTTCGGCTCTGCCGACCACCGAGTCCCCGGGCTGATATTCCAGTTCCACTTCAGCCGAGCAGCGCGCGGTGGGCGTGCGTTGAAACGAGAAGCGGGTAAAGCGCAGCCGTTCGCGGCGCTGTCCACCTGACGAGGCACGGTCGTCCATCGCGCCGAGCGCGAGATTCAGGTCATCCACAGAGAGGCGCATCCGGCCCGGCCGACAAGGGAGACATCGTGGCTACGTAGGGAGACTCCCCTGTGACACGACTGCCCCCCCCGACAGGCAACACTCACGTTGCCAGCCCCCGCCCACCCACCGATCTTCCCCCGCATGACGCGCTCGTTCCTGCTTGCATACACGGGTCTCGCCCTCTCGGCGGCCGTGCTCGCCACCACCCTCCCGGCCCAGCGCCCTACCGATGCCTTGCGTGATCGCATCGCCGAGCGCGTCGCGGCCGTGCCTGGGGTGCTGGCGGCGGTCTACTACCGCGACCTCACCACCGGCGAGACGCTCGCCATCAACGCCGACTCGACCTTCCACGCGGCCAGCACGATGAAGGTCCCGGTGATGGTCGAGTACTTCCGCGCCCTCGACGAGGGGCGCCTGCAGGGCGACCAGCGCATCGTGCTGGCCAACCGCTTCGCCTCCATCGTCGATGGCTCCCCCTACACCCTCGATGCCGGCGACGACTCCGACAGCTCGCTCTACGGCCGCGTGGGACAGGAGGTGGCGGTGCGCGAGTTGGTCGAGCGCATGATCACCCGCTCGAGCAACCTGGCCACCAACGTGGTGATCGAGCTGGTCGGGGCCGCGCGCGCCCAGGCCACCGCGCGCGCCCTCGGCGCCTCGACCATCGCGGTGCGGCGCGGCGTCGAGGACAACCTCGCCTATCGCGCTGGGCTCAACAACACGACGTCGGCCCGCGACCTGGGGGCGCTCTTCGAGGCCATCGCGCGCGGCAAGGCGGCGGCGCGCGCCAGCACCGACAGCATGCTGGCCATCCTCGAGCGGCAGGAATTCAACGACGAGATCCCCGCCGGCCTTCCGCCAGGGACACGCGTCGCGCACAAGACCGGGTGGATCACCGCCACGCTGCACGATGCCGCGCTGGTGCGTCCGCCTAACGCCGCACCGTTTGTCCTGGTGGTCCTCACGCGCGGCCTGCCTGACGAGAAGACCGGTCAACGCCTCATTCAGGACATCGCCCGGCTCGTGTGGGCGCACGCCAGCGCGGGCGCTTCCGCGCCTAGCTCGCGAACATCCCCACCGTGGCGCGACGCATCTTGAGGCGCGCGGCGCTGTCCTCCTCGTCGGGCGGGAGTTCGCCGAAGATCAGGCGGAACGAGGAGCCGTAGCCGGGGGTGCTCTCGACGGCGAGCGCGCCGCCTAACATCTCGCTCAGGCTGCGACTGATCGCCAACCCCAGCCCCGTCCCACCAAATCGGCGCGCCGTGCTGGTATCGGCCTGCTCGAACGGAAGGAAGATCGACTCCAACCGATCGCGCGGAATGCCGATCCCGGTGTCGTGCACGCCGATCGCCGTCACCGTCCCCACGTGGTCGGTCTCGATGCGCACCAGCACCTCGCCGTGATCGGTGAACTTGATCGCATTTCCCACGAGGTTGATGAGGATCTGCCGCAGCTTGCCGACGTCGGTGCGCACGAGCGGTGCGTGCGACGGCCCCTCGTAGCGCAGCATCACCGGCTTCCCCGTCGCCTGTCCCTCCAGTTGCGACAGCGTCTCGTGGGCGAGCGCCACGACATCCACCTCCTCGACATCGAGCACCATGCGCCCGGCCTCGATCTTCGAGATGTCGAGGATGTCGTTGATGAGCGAGAGGAGGTGCTTGCCGTTGACCAGGATGCGTTCGATGAGATCGAGCTCGGAGCGCGACAGGCGACCGGCACGATTCTTTTTGAGCACGCTGGAGAAGCCGATCACCGAATTGAGCGGCGTGCGCAGCTCGTGCGACATGTTGGCCAGGAAGCGCGACTTGGTCACGCTCGCCTCCTCGGCCCGGCGGAGCGCCTCCTGCAACTCCGCCGTGCGCGCCGCCACGCGGGCGTCCAGCTCGCGCAGCACGCCATTGAGCTGCGCGTTGAGCGTCTCGCGCTCCACGAGCGTGCGGGCGACCTCTTCGTACGACACGCGCAGTCGTTCGCCCAGCACTTCCATCGCCGTCATCACCTCGCGAATCTCGGTCGGCGTGTTGCTCGGCACTTCGGGCGTCGACCGGTCGACGCGTACGTCGAACTCGCGCAGCCACGCCATCACGCGCCCCAGCGGTCCGTGCACGCTGCGCATCAGCATGAGCGTGATCAGGATCCCCAGCAGCACCGCGAGCGCCACCGCGCGATACGCCGCGTTGCGTCGCCCGATCGAGGTCGCCAGCACGTCGTTGAGCCGACGCTCGACCATCACGCGCCAACCGGACGGCGTGCGCACGCTCGCCACCAACCAGTCAGCCGACTGCGCCAGCGCCGCGCTCGGCTGCATCGCCGGAATCACGCCCCAGCGCGCATGCATCTCGGGCTCGTCCAGCGTATCGAGCGGCGCGATCGACATGTCGCCGTGCAATGCGGCCACCACCCCGGACGGATCGGCGATCACGAAGCCGGCATTCCCGTTGTGGTATCGATCGCGCAGCGCAGCCGATTCGCCCAGGTTGATCGACGCCTGCAACACGCCACGAATGCGTCCGTCTCGATCGCGGAGCGCACGCCCAAACGCCACGATGACCTGGTTACCCAGGCCACGCCCGCGATAGACCGAGGTGGTGACCGTCCCGCTGTCGAGCATCGCTCGACGGAAGTACTCCCGATAGGCAAACGACTGTCCGATCAGGGTCGTCGTCCCCCCGCGTTGCGTATCGAACGGCTCGACAGCGCGCAGGATCCCCGACGTGTCGAGCAGGGCCGCGGTCGCGAATTCGGGAAACTCCAGCCGCAACGCGCGAAGGGCGCTGCGATTGACGTGCGCCGTGAGCGGCGCCGACGCATCAAACAGGTGCGCGCCGAGCGAGACCGCATGGCGACGCGGCTCGAGATGACGCTCCAACCGCTCGCCCAGGTCACGGGCCTCATCGCGCATCGCCGCCGACGCCGCGTCCATGTCGAGCCGCCGCGTTGCACCATCCTCCCATATCGCGACCGTGACAACCGGTACGGTCGCCACAAGGAGAAAACCGGAGAGGATACGAACCGAGAGCGAACGAAACACAGGAGACGACGACAGGATTTCGGTGGAGCGCTGCGTACGACAGCGCGTGTTCAGCAGTGTCGGCAGAGATTAGACGATCTTGATCTTGTGGCGCCCTTCCAGTGCCCTCGGGGCGAGCTCGTGCCGTTCTGCCAGCTCCGCCTCCGCCTCCATCAATTCCGGTGGAATGCGCACCGCGAACACCGAACCCACTCCACGCGCACTCGACACGTCCAGCTGCAACCCCATCAGGAGGCTGAGCGAGCGAACGATCGGAAGCCCGAGCCCCGTCCCGCCAAAGCGTCGGGTGGTCCCCGATTCCTCCTGCACAAACGGTTGCCAGATCTCGTCCAGTCGCTCCTCGGGGATGCCAATCCCCGTATCGGAGACGCTCAGGCGCAATCCACCGTCGCGCTCACGTCGCAGTCCGATCACGACCTCACCCAGCTCGGTGAACTTGAGGGCGTTGGAGACGAGGTTGGTCACGATCTGCTTGAGGCGCCACGGATCCAGCAGTGCCGCCGGGACGGGCGACTCGACCTCGAGGCGCAACGCGACGCCCGACTGACGACGCAGTCCATCGGCCTGGCGCGCCACGTCGTGCACGAGCGCTCCCACATCGACCGTCGTGCGATCGATCGCCATCCGGCCAGACTCCGCCTTGGCATGCGTGAGGATCTGGTCGATGATCGTCAGGAGCATCTTGCCGCTGTCGTGGACGCGGCCCAGGTAGTCGCGGTCCTTGTCGTCGAGTCGCGCGGCGGCGCGCCGCAGCACGATGTTGGAGAAGCCGATCACCGCGTTGAGCGGGGTGCGCAGCTCATGGCTCACCTGCGTCACGAAGTTGGCCTGGGCCAGGCTTGCCGCCTCGGCCACATCGCGCGCGCGAACCAGGGCCTGCTCGGTCGAGATGCGCTCCGTCATGTCGTGGGCGGCAATCACCACGCCGCCATCCTCCAGCACGGTCAGTGCATAGCGGGCCGTGATTTCCGTTCCGTTGCGCCTGACGATTGCCACGTCGCCGGCCCACTCGCCCCGGCGCCCGAGCGCACGTTGCATCTCCATCGCATACGCCGGCGCGACCGACGGCGCCAACCGTGCGCGCCAGTCTGCCCCGCCCAGTTCAGACGGGTGCGCGAACCCGTGCAGCTGCGAGAACGCGGCGTTGACCACGACGAAGTGTCCGTCGGCATCGGTCACCGCGATCCCTTCCGTCGAGGCGTGCACCGCGCTCGAGAGGCGTTGCAGCTCGGTCTGGCGCGCCTTCTCGCCGGTGACGTCGCGCTTGATGCAGAGGTAATGCAGCAACGCCCCGGCATCATCACGTACGGGGAGGAAGGCGGTGCGAATCCACGCCAGCTCCCCAGACGGCAACGTCCTGGCCCCATCGGTCTCCACTGCCACACCATCCCTACACCGCGCGTGCAGCTCGGCGAAGGACTCGCGGTCGGGATAGCGATGCACGAGGTCGCCCAGATCCTGTCCCACGATCAGTTCGCGCGGCAGTCCCACCAGCGTCGCAAACCGGCTGTTGACCCATTCGACGCACTCGTTCGCATCGACCACGAGGAAGGCCTCCATCGTGCGGTCGATGGTCTCGGCCAGCATGTCGTTGGCGCTGCGCAGTCGGTGCGTCTCGGTCACGTCGGTGCCGAACGACGCCATGCCGGTCCGAACCCCGTCGTCGTTCGTGAGCACCACTCCCTGCCAGCGCACGCGCCGAACCGCCCCCGAGGCCGACGTCAGCGCCAGCTCCAGCGGACCCATGAAGCCGCTCGTCAACGCGCGCAGCACCCGCCAGCGATCGGCCGTGGGCGTCGCCGAGAACATCGGGAAGAACTCCCGGCCGATCACGTCGATGCGTCGATACTCCGTGGCCCGCAGGAAGGCGTCGTTGCAGTAGGCGATGCGCCCGCGCCCGTCGGTGGTCACCACGAAGTCGGCGAGCGAGTCGAAGAGGGCGCGATGCCCGCGCTCGGTCGCTTGCAGGGTCGCATCGGCTCGCGCGCGGGCCAAAGGCCCGCTCAACTGCCCGATCACGACAGAAACGAAGCGCAGGAGTTCCGGGCTCACCTGCGAGACGTTTCGGTGGTAGAAGCAGACGACAGCGAGCACGTCGTTCGTTCCGCGCACCGGGATCGCGAGCCCCGTCGTCAGTCCGCAGGCATTGGCCAGGTCGGCGCGTGGATACATCGCACACGGGCGAAAGTCCGGCTCGAAGAACCCTTCGCGGATCGCCCACGCCTTCCCTGGGATCCCGGTGCCCGACTGGAAGGTGAGGTCAGCGCCCGCGGCGTCGAAGGCGACCAGGTCGTCAGAGCGCACGCACGATCGCGCGCGTCGGAGCGCCTCCCCGCCTTCGTCCGGGATCCAGGCTTCGGCGTACGGCCATCCCGCGTAGTCGCAGACATAGGAGAGCACGAGGTCCATGGCCTCCTCGAGCGACCGCGTCTCGCCTAACGAAGCGGCCAGCGCCTCCACGAAGATGAGGCGCTCCGTCTCCTCGTCGGCGCGGAGCCTGGCCGCCAGGAGATCCAGGTGATCGAGGACGAGTTGCGTCGCTCGAATGGCCAGCGATTGCTGCTGGGCGGTCCACTCCGTCCCCGCGGCGCACTCGAACTGCAACTCCCCGAGTCGCAGGCCACGCGATGTGTCGAGGGGGAAGCTTCGACGAATGGGCGCCGACACGGCGACCGTCCCCTCCACCTGCACGATCTCGTGCAGCGGCGACGCCCCCTCTTCTCGCGCGAGTGCCAGCGAGAGGCGCCCCACCTGCAGGACGTGCGCGACGGGTCTCGAGGATGCGCCGAAGCCCCTGCCGCGCGACGTCATCGCGTGTCGCGGCCCGGAATACCTGCGGTGCCCGGAGGCCGCGCCAGGCCCCGGTAAGCGTCTCGTCCATTCGCGCGATTCTGGTGCGGCCGACGGAGGCCGTTCTCCAGAGTATCGACGAGACGTGGGGCGTCCTTGACGGAGAACTCCGTGGACGCGGCGCGCGTGGGAAATGACCCGGCCGGGTCTCGAACCCGGGACCTACGGATTAAAAGACGTTGTCGAATCCGTATAACAAGGGAAAGTATATTTTAGAGGCACAACCTAACACATTTCTTCTCATATACTTACAGTCGCGCTAAGCAAGTTACACACATTCAATACATCACTCTCCAGTACGAACGTCCCACACTTACTCCCACACCTAACGTATAGCTCACGGACACGATCCACACTATTTTGGAACCGTCCTCTACCGGGAGCACGTGATGGGTGGTCACAAGGTTGGTGGGATGAAGAACCTTCGGATAGACCGAGTCTTCAAGGGGGTTGGTCGAATTGCAATCAGTAGTGGTACCGAGAGCAAGAAGGTCTACAACGGTATTCTAGCAATGCTAGACGACCTTCAGGAACGAGGACGACTCGACGACATCAAAGCAATTCAGTCCAAACATCTCACTCCACTTCAAGCGTACAACAAGTGGAAGGATGGGAAGCTCGTTGGAGTAGCGAGCGTAGCGTATGTCACGTCACTCAGAGACACGTTGAACGAGTGGGTGAAAACCTATCCTATCGCTGAAACCACACGAGCTGGATATAAGAACAACATCGACCAGTTGTTGAAACACTCCCGAGCAAAGGACATGGTGAGCGAACTCCCGAATACACTTCGGAAGTACAAAGGTCACTGTGTTCAACAAGACACTCCCAAGTCATTCAACCATACACGAGCGACTTGTCTTGCGTTCGGTCGTGATAAGTACGGGAAACAGAGTCAACTCTATCGAGACATCAGTGATATCGACGTGTTGGTGTACCGAAAGGTTCGACTGAACAATCCTTTGACGGTGAAAGAGGTTCAAGAACTAGCATCGAAGCTAAAACCAGACGTAGCGAAAATGGTCTGGACGATGTGTACGACTGGTATGGGCTACAAAGAGTACGAAGACGGGTTCAGTGTAGAGTCTGACCACATCGTTATTCACGGAAGGAAGAACGACCATCGTAGCAACCGAATGGTTCCACTCATTCAGCACCCTGCTCCACGAGTCTTACGACGGAAACGACTCTATGAAGTCATCAAGGAAGTACGGAAGGACGTGACTATTGGTGACTTTCGAAAGACGTACGCTACATGGTTGGAGAGTGCAGGTATTCTTCGTAGTCATATCATGATGTATATGGGTCACAGTCCCCAACGGATGACAGACCTGTACTTGGTCAAGGACATTTCCAAGCACCTGACCGACGATGCTGAAACGGTCAGAGCGTTCATAGCGAAGGGTTGACAACCCACCAGGCACCACTAAAGGACGAAGCGCCTCCTGCTCACCGAGAGTAGGAGGCGCTTTCGCTTTACGAACGAAATAGAAACCTTGCGTCCCATTCGGTCATCGGACAAACTGTGTCCGGGACCTCAACGGGGTGAGAAGACGTGGAACTACCAGCACCGACTGACGACGAGATACGTGAACGTATTGGACCACTAAGGAAGATTCACTGGAACCGCTTGTCTGACATCATCCGACGGAATGGGTTCTCGCACAGTGACTTCACACGTAAGACGAGAGGTCAAGATTCGCAGCACGACGGTATTGTGTTCACCGTTGGTCATCATGTTCTCTTTTTCCAGATTCGTATCGCTGATAGCAAATCCCCTGCATCCTCTCGTATCAATTACTCCTACCTACAGAAGCCCGTAGACGCAAGTCTAACGCTGCACGAGAACGTCACACAGATCTCAGTTTCGACATTCGGAGACCTCTACAAGCAGTTTCCCTATTGGTTGAAGATGCTTCAGACGAGCAGTACGCTAGCGCGTGAATTGGAGGAACGTCTACAACTTGAAGAAAGTCTTCCTGACTTCTGGGAGATGGACGATGCACCACCATCACCATCGTCCCAGTCCGTTCAATTGTGGGAACAGGACTACAAGTTCAAGGAAGAAGACGTCAAAGAGTTCAATAGACGTCTCGACACAGCGTTACTCAGTATTGCTCAAGACCCGACGGTTCCTGAAGAGAGCAAGCAACACCTTCAAGAACTAAAGAACCTTGCTCCAAAGGTTGGGCAGGAGTGGGGACCGTGGAGACAAATCTTCGTAGGGTGGGCTGTTGGTAAGGTCATGGACCACGTAGTTGCTGGTGTTGTTATGAAGGTCATCTTCGATGCTGTGAGTGGATATCTCACCACACAGTATCAGATGCCCTTACCACCACTCCTTCAGTAACGCTTCCTCCACATCAGCGACTCCTAGAGAATGCCTTACCGACATGATGGAGACGTAGCAACTCCTGTCGAGAATGAAGTCATTTGGCGCTTCATGGACCTTCCTCGTTTTCTCTCCCTCCTTACGTCGTCATCGTTATGGTTTACGATGTTGAAGCACCTTGGAGATGATTGGGAAGGCACACAGATAAGTGGTCGTCGTGAAGAAGAACTGGAACAAACGATTCGTGACTCGTCGTCGGAGAAGACTGGACTGACAGCCTGGGGGTTATACAACAAGGCTCTTGCAGAACGAGACGAGTACGTCGCGAGCTGTTGGTTCAAGAGTCAGACTGAGTCGATGTTGATGTGGAAAGCCTATGCACAAGACCAAATCGCAATAAAATCCACCGTTGGTCGCTTGAAGAGGTCTCTCGATACGAAGGCAGACTTCTTCATTGGACTGATGGACTACAAACCTCCACAGTACGACATGTCACCGCTCGCTGAGAAGTTCCTTAAACGAGCAGCATTCGCGGATGAGCAGGAAGTTCGTGTTGTCATCCGAATGTACAGACACATGAATAGCCAAAGTCCATCGTGGGTGTTCGACAAGGAAACCATAGACTCGCTCTTCAGCATGTTTAGTAAAGGTGGCTTTGCGGTACCAGTCAAACTGACCACCCTGATACAAGAGGTAGTGACTTCTCCTCAACTTCCTGACTGGACACACGAGTCCATAGTGAAGTTGGTAGCGCAGTTCGATGCACAACTCTCTGTAGTTCGTTCGTCACTTGCTGGTCCTGCTCCACTCCCGTTGAAGATGTCTCAGCAAGCAGTGGTCGACGCACGGAACAGGTACACCCTCATCCAGAACGTCAGCGGAGACATCGAACTCGACAAGTAAGCGGAAGGATTCCACGTCATACAGAGCGCAAAGAAGAAGGGGAGCCGAAAGGCTCCCCTCTTCTGTTTCCTCCTGTCACTACTTCCCTTTCTTCTTCGTTCCTTTCTTCCCCTTCGTGCTGTTCACGTAGAACGGAACCTTGTTCATCACGTCGAGAGCATACTGAAGGTATTTCTGAATCTCTCGAAGTTCCTTCTGGTACTGTTCGTACTGACTCGGTTCCTTTTTTGCCTTCTTGAGTCGGTCTACTTCCTTCTGAATGACCGACTTCACGAACTGGTCCTTCTCCGTTCCTAACCGAGTCTCGAGCGCCTTCAACTCCCCTTCGTACTGGAGACCATTTGTTGACATAGTCGTTGTGCGTCTCTTTGACAGCCTGGGTTACACTCTTGCAAGCAGCCTCTGAACTTGAACGACGCTCCACTGTCCACCTCGCGCGGTGGGAATCCCTTCCTCGTTAAACCGTCTGGCAATCTCGGACGCACGGTGAACGCCTTCACCATGAAGAGCGGAGAGGAAGGGGGTCAGGTCACGAGCTCTCTGTCGTGCTTTCTCAGATCTGGTCCTGGCACTAGCAACAGTACCGAGGGCACTCCGTTCAGGAGTCAGGTTCGGTGTTCCGAGCTTGACCCCTCGTTCCTTTGCTACAGCAAGTGCTGACGCGGTACGAACGGAAATAAGTCGAGCTTCCTCTTCAGCGACCATAGCCATTATCCCCACCGTCAAACGATTTGCTGAGGGCATATCACAGCAGACGAACTCGACTCCAGACTCCTTCAGTCCTAGGAGGAAGTGTGCATTCCTCGAAAGACGGTCGAGCTTCGCAACGACGAGGGTGGCTCCGTGAATCCGACACATTCCCAGAGCCTTCGTCAGCTCTGAACGGTTGGTGTTCCGTCCACTCTCCACCTCGACGAACTCTCCGATCAGGTGCGACTTCATTCCTGAGAGGTAGTCGCTCACTGATGACCGTTGTGCATCGAGTCCAAGTCCACTCGCTCCCTGTCGGGCTGTCGAGACTCGGAGATACGATACGAACTTCTTGGTGTCCATGAGGAGGCTTTCGGAGGTTACATGAGCAACGACGACCGACGTTGCTATTGTAAGAGAAAGCCTAGTGATGGCAAGCGCGACCCATGACGTTGCGCCAGGCGCGCCATCTCGGTCGGAGTGATATCGGAAGGTCCCTTATACGACAAACGCAACGCCATGAGTCACCGGCATTGCGTGGCAACCACTATTCGCGACATCGACGACCTTGAGAAGCTGCCAGTGCCGACAGGGCTTCCGCTTTCTGGGTGCCCGTTGTGTGTGTCCTTTCCTATTCGCTGGCCTTTACGTCGATGCTACACAGAGACTCAACTGTCATCGTACTTCTCAAGCAAGTCCAACAGTTCCACCCGTAGCTGTGGAAGGTACTCAACCATGCTTCGAGTACGATTGTACCGTGCCTCGCTGATGAAGTTCGAGTACCGGAGTCGTTTCAGCGATTCGACGGACGTCTCAACAAAGTCTAGAAGATTCCAGGTACATGATCTGAGCCGCTGCCGAAGTCTTGGGGTTTGAACGAAGCGAGCCTTGTCAGGATCAGCTTTGATCTCATTCAACACACTTTCCTCTAGCTCTCTTCCCAGATCACGATCGAGCCGCTTCCCAAATACGATTCTCTCTCGCTTGTGAATGTCGTTGATCCGTTTGGACAGCTTGAGTAGGTCTTGCCTGAGCTCATGGTGTTCCTCGTGACCAATGACCCCGGATCTTTCTAGTTGCTCAAGTACGTGCTGTGCTTCGGAGAGCAGTTGAGCAGTGAGCTTAGCGGCACGTGAGGAGTAGAACTGGTGCTTTCGTGGAAGCGTTGGTGTGGTCAGAAGTGGTGCTGAAGTTCGTTTCGTTCTCATTCTGCCCTCTCCTGCCCCGAGCGTTGTTGGAGCTGCTCGAAGATCTCTGGAGTAAACCGAACCGACCGACGTAGCCTGACAAAAGGGATTGAACCTTCTGCCATCATGTGTTCCAGCGTTCGGGTGCTTATCTGGAGTCTCGAAGCCACCTCATTCTTCGTTAGGTAGTTGTATTCTTTCATGTTCTCTCTCTCGTATCAAAAGTGTTTTGTTAAGTTTGCTGTTTTCACTCCTTCATCATGTTCGGAGCTTCCCCTTCGGGGAGTTTATAAGAGGGGGATGGCCTCCGAACGTATGGACGTTCGACTACCGTTCGGTCAATCTGAGTGCGACTGACCTACCCTCATTTCGTATGATTGTGAACTAGTTCCGCCCGTCGTTTTCACGGGCATTGGACTGCACGGAATCCGTTAACCGAGACCTTCCTTCATCGCGTCCCGTCGCTAACCCCTTGCATCTTTGAGTTGAACTCTCCGACACACAAATAAGTAGTGTCGCGATTCGCGTAAGCACGCTTCCTTTCCGTTCCTTCTCGCAAAAGAGGAACGTGAGCTTAGCTGTTGACCAGAAGTTTGACGATGAGCTACAGGAGAGTTCGCGCGCGGCAGAGGAGCTCGAGCCCGTCGCTTCTCCGTTCGAAAACGGGGGGTGAACTCCGACACCCGAGATCGCAGTTGCAGTCCAACTCTCGGAAAAGAGAAAGCCCTGGCACTGGTGCCAGGGCTCTTCGTGTACGGGCTGCAGCTCGACTAGTGGAGTGCTCGTCGTTGATACATCGAAACGACCTTCCGTCTACCCGAGTGCCAACCCTAACAGTATTGGGACGACTCCGAGGGAGGGTGATACCTCGAATCGTCGGTCTGAAGTGTGGGGAATCAAGCTGGAAAAATCTGCCCCACACTTTCCCCACACTTGCATCATTCTAGCTCATTCTTCTAACACAAGCAACGAACCGTAAGTCATTGCCATACAAGGGAATGACCCGGCCGGGTCTCGAACCCGGGACCTACGGATTAAAAGTCCGTTGCTCTACCAACTGAGCTACCGGGTCGCCGTATCGGGGCGGAATCTACTCCCCGGCCGCGCCGGATTGTAGCGCGCCCAGCGGGCCGGAATGCCCCACCCGACCGAAGGACGGAATGCAACAAGGGCCCCGGCGATTGCCGGGGCCCCTGAAGAGAACAGCCGTTCGTTACTGGATCGAGGCGGTCGCTGCGTCGCCACCCTTCGTCTCGACGACGAAGACCACGCGACGGTTGGCCTGCGCGCCCGGCTGATCGCGCTCGGCACCTTCCACCACCAGGCGGGCTTCACCCATGCCGACCGTGCGCATGGAGATCCCCTGCACGCCAGCCTGCGTCAGGTACGACGCGACCGACTCGGCGCGGCGCTTGGACAGCGCGTTGTTGTAGGCGGCAGAGCCGGCCGGATCGGCGAAGCCTTCCACCGTCACGAGCGAGCCGCCGTAGTACTTGTTGACAACCTGTACGAAGCGATCGAGCGACGGACGATCTTCGTCGCGAACCGAGGCGTCATCGAAGGCGAACGTCACGGGGAAGGCAAACTTCATCCCGTTCTCCATCGCCGTGATCTTGGCGCCGAACTCCGTGCGGAGCGCCGTGAGGTCGCGACGCAGCGCGGCCACGTCGGTCTTCAACGTCGCAACATCTCCCTTCACCGTCGTCAGTTCACCGGACAGCGCGCTATCACCCTGGGCGCGAGCCACGCGCTCGGCCGAGAGGCCGGTTTCCACGGTGTTGCGAACGTATCCCTTGGTGGCGCAGGCGCTCAGGGCCACCGCCGCGAGGGCTGCCGCGGACAGCTTCAAAATACCGCTCATGATGTACTCCTCAGGTAGGCTGAGTTTCGGTTGGATATGCCGCGCCGCCCATGAGGTGGGCCGTCCGCAGGGGGCAGCGTGCGTGCACAGGATGAGTATAGCATCGGCACGCATTTCCGCGTGTGACCGTAGTCACACCCTAACCAAGCACTAATTTCCGCCTGCCATCTGCGGCTTCCACAACCACTCGCCCCCATCCACCACCAGGATGGCGCCGGTGATCCACGACGCGGCATTCGAAGCAAGAAACGCCACCGCGTTGGCCACATCCTCCGGTGCCCCCCAGCGCCCAAGCGGAATGGTCTTCCGCGCGTAGTCTCCCATCGCGCGTTCCACGGCAAAGACGTCCGGTGCGCCGGAATCACTGGGAGGGGTAAATGCCTTCTTCACCCCCTCGGTGGGAATCGGCCCAGGTGCAATCGCATTCACGCGGATGTTGTGGCGCGCCCACTCTACCGCCAGCGTGCGGGTGAGCGCGTCGATCCCCGCCTTGGCCGCGGTGGCATGCGCCATCAGCGGCCAGCCGCGGTAGTGCAACGTCATCGAGATGTTGACGACGTTTCCGCCACCCGCGCGTTGCATGATCGGAAAGACCGCCTGCGTGCAGAAGAAGGTCCCCGACAGGTCGATGTCGAGCACCGAGCGCCAGGCGTTTGGTGACATCTGTTCGGAGGGGACATAGAAGTTCCCCGCCGCATTGTTCACCAGCAGATCGATGCGCCCGTGCTCCTCGGCCACACGCGCCATCGTCGCCTTCACGGCGTCCGGGTCGCGCACGTCGAGCGGCATCGTGTGAATGATCCCGCCGGCGGCGCGCAGTTTGGCGGCCGCCTCGTTGAGGCGATCCGCGTTGCGACTGGCGATCACGACGGTGGCGCCTAACGACGAGAGCAGCTGGCTGATGCCGAAACCGATGCCACTACCACCACCGGTGACGACGGCGACGGTGCCGGCGCAAAGGTCGGGACGGAAGACGGACGTCAGGGGTTGGGAAGACGGGAGGACGGGAAGACGGGAAGACGGGAAAAAGAGAAGAAGGAAGCGGCTGGGGGAGACGGTCGCGGGTGGAGGGGGCGGGCGCAAGTGGGGGGCGTCACGCGGCGCGGGGCAGCGCACCGGCGCGGAAATGGTACGGGGGGCAACGAACTGGTGAGGGCGGACGCGGTCGCCCCATCCAACTATTCCTCGGGGGGGGCCCCCGCGGTCAGCGTCAGCGACAACTGCTTCACGCAGAACGACCGCCGATGATGCGGCGTCGCCCCCAACGCATCCAGTGCCTGCATGTGCGCCGGCGTCCCGTACCCCGCGTTCTGCTCCCACAAGTAGCCGGGATACCGAGACGCCAGGCGCTGCATCAACCGGTCGCGCGTCACCTTGGCCACGATCGACGCACACGCGACCGCATAACACTTCCCGTCGCCCCCCACCACCGCCGTGTGCACCACGCCCAGCGTGCGAATGGGCTTCCCGTCCACGATCACGTGGTGCGGCGTGACGCCAAGGCGCGCCAGCGCGCGCCGCATGGCGGTGGTGGTGGCCTGGTAGATGTTGAGACGGTCGACTTCCCGCGCCGAGGCGGCGCCCAGCCCCAGGGCGATCGCTCGGCTTCGAATCTCGCCGACCAGCGCATCGCGATCGGCCGCCGTCAGGCGCTTGGAGTCATCGACGCCGGAAATCCGGCGCCCGTCGGGGGGCATGATGATCGCGCATGCGACAACGGGGCCCGCGAGCGGGCCCCGTCCGACTTCGTCTACTCCGGCGATCAACTCGCCGTATGTCTCACGGGCGTCGCGCTCGATGCGCGACCAACGGGGAGAGCGCCGGGTCGGCATTCGCCCCGCCCAGCGTCCTACGCCTTCCCAGCCTCGGAGCCCGGCGTGACGACGCGCGCCTTCTTCTCCTTGATGCGCGTCGCCTTGCCGGCGAGGTGGCGCAGGTAGTACAGCTTGGCGCGACGAACGCGGCCACGACGCACAACCAGGATCTCGGCGAGCATCGGCGAGTGCACGGGGAAGATGCGCTCCACCCCCACACCGTTCGACACCTTGCGCACGGTGAAGGTCGCGCTGACGCCGCTGCCACGGCGGGCAATGCAGACCCCCTCGAACGCCTGGAGGCGCTCCTTGTCGCCTTCCTTCACGCGAACATTGACGCGGACGGTGTCGCCGGCACGAAACGGCGGCACTTCGCGGAGCCACTCCTTCTGGGTTTCGATGAACGGATGCATATGACGCTCGGGTCGGTCAGGCTGGGCCCGTCTTAGGACGATTTTCGGGAGACCCGTAACGTAAACGGACGATGGACCATCCGCTACCCTCAACCGCGGACTGGGGTTACCCCCCTACTCGATCGTCCCGCGGATCGCCCCGGCGCGCGACGAATTGGCGGTGTGCACGCTCACCGCGAAGTCGCGGGGATGCTCGCGGAGCTCCTCCGCCAGGACGCCCGCCCGCGCGTCGCGCGCCACCGACACGGTCCCGCGAAGCTGGATGTACTGGGAGCGCAACGTCATGTCGGAGAACAGCGTCGCCAGCACCGCCCCGCCATCCTGGCCCTCCCCCCGGCGCAGAAACGCCCCGGTGAAGGTCTCGCCGCGCGGATTGTAGATCGTCGCCAGGTATTCGAAGGTGTCGTCGTCGTTCACGACAATTCGAACGGTCCCCCACGCCACCGACCCGCGGACGGTCGGTTCGAGCACGGGTCGGTCGGCGGATGACGCGTCACCACTGGTGACCCGCGTCGTGAAGACGCGCCGGACCGACGCCGGGGAATGCGAGCCGAGCGTCGTCGCCGAACGCGCCAGATTGGCCTGCGTGGCCATCGTGGCGCAGGCGGGGCACAAGGCGACCACCGTCAGGGCGAGGAAGAGCTGCTGTCGCACGCAGGGGACAGGGAGGAGGTCCAGCGAACGCCACAGTATGCACCGCGAACGCTGAGGCGTCCAGCATCCAAATCACACGCCGAACTACTCGTTTCCCTCATTCCGGGTTTCGACGGCGCGTGCTCTCGTCAGGCGCTCCCCCTCCTCGCGGCGCCACCGCGCGATCTCCGCATGATTGCCCGACAACAGCACGTCGGGGACGGCAAGCCCGCGGTAGTCCGGGGGACGCGTGTAGGACGGCGCGCTGATCCCCGCTTCGTCGTAGAACGAGTCGGTCCGCGCGCTCTCGTGGTCCGACATGGCCCCGGGGAGGAGGCGCACCACGGCATCGACGATGGCCAGCGCCGCCGGCTCCCCGCCGCTGAGCACGAAGTTGCCGATCGACAGCTCCTCGGTGGCCAGGTGGTCGGCGACGCGTTGGTCGACGTCCTTGTAGTGCCCGCAGAGCAGGGTGAGCTCTTCGCCAGCCGCAAAACGGGCCGCGTCGCGCTGCTCGAACACGCGCCCGCGCGGCGACAGCAGGACGATCGGGGCGGCGCAGCCTAACGACTCCACCGCCTCGAAGAACGGCCCCGGCTTCATCACCATCCCCGCCCCACCCCCGTACGGATAGTCGTCGACCGACCGGTGTTTGTCGTGCGTGTAGTCGCGCAGGTCGACCACGCGATACTCCACGCTCCCTGCCGCCGCCGCCTTGGCCGGAATCGACAACTCCAGCGGAAGGCGAAAGAAGTCGGGGAAGATCGTGACGATCGTGATGCGGAGCGGGCTCATTCCAGCAGCCCCTCGGGGGGATCGATCACGAGCACGCCGTCGTCGGTGTTCACCTCGGCGATGAACTCGTCGCGATACGGCAAGAGCACCGTCTCGCTTCCGCGCTTGATCTCGAGCAGGATGCCGTGGGCGAGCTCGAAGTATCCGAGCACTTTGCCGACTACCGTGCCGTCGGTCCGCTGCACCTCGAGCCCGATCAGCTCGTGCAGGTAGACCTCATCCTCGGCCAGCGGTTCGAGCTCCTCCATGGGGACCAGGAGGTAGCGCTCGCGCCAGAGATCGGCCGCATTGCGGTCCTGGATTTCGTCGAAGGTGACGAGGATGCCGTCCTTGAAGGGGCGGGAGTCCTCGACGTGGAGCGTGGCGCCGTTAGGCGCCAGGTCGCCGGTGATGGTGCCGGCAAAAAGACGTGCGCCGGGCGCGAAGATCGCGTCCGGCGCATCCGTCATCACTTCGACCAGCAGTTCTCCGCGCACCCCGTGGGCACGCCGCACACGACCAACGATGGCGTGCGTGGCCCCCCCGCGTGGCGACGAGGACACGGCCGGTTACTCGGCGCTCTTCTCGCCCTCGGCGAGAGGAACCGCGGCGGCCTGCAGCTTCGCCGCCAGACGCGTCTCGTGACGGGCCTTCAGGATCCCCGCACGGCGCAGGATCGAACGCACCGTGTCGCTCGGCTGCGCGCCGACGTTGAGCCAGTAGTTGGCGCGATCCTGCTTGAGCTCCACGCCCCCTTCGGTCTTGCGGGGCTGGTAGGTCCCGATGATCTCGATGAAGCGCCCTTCGCGCGGGCTGCGCGAGTCGGCGACGACGATACGGTACATCGGGTTCTTCTTGCGCCCTTCACGGCGGAGTCGAATGCGAACCATGTCAAAACCTCGGTTGGTGCGTGGATCCTACTAGTCCGAGTTCCTCGCTACTTCGGCGTTTCCGAAGTGCACTCGGGTCCTGCAAACTTGGAAGACGAGAAGACGGGAAGACGAGAAGACGAGAAGACGAGTGAGGGCTTCTCGCCGGTGCCCGATTCTGTCTCTTACCTCCCAAACATCCCTGGCGGCATGCCCATGCGGCCGCCGCCAGCGGCTTTCTTCATCATCTTCTGCATGTCGCGGAACTGCTCGAGCAGGCGATTGATCTCGCTGATCGGGCGTCCGCTCCCCTTGGCGATGCGCGCGCGACGCGACCCGTTGATCAGGTTGGGCGTCTTGCGCTCTTCCTTGGTCATCGAGAGGACGATCGCCTCGACATGCTTCAGGCGTTTGGGGTCCAGGTTGGCCCCCTTGAGCATCTTGCTGTTCACGCCGGGGAGCATCTTCAGGATGCTCTCCATCGGTCCCAGTTTCTGCATCTGCTTCATGGCCGTGAGGAAGTCCTCGAGGTCGAGTCCTTCCTTGCGAACCTTCTTCTCCAGCTTCTTGGCTTCGGTGGCGTCGAACGCTTCCTGCGCCTTCTCCACGAGCGACACCACGTCGCCCATCTGCAGGATGCGCCCGGCCATGCGCTCGGGGTGGAACTCCTCGAGCGCGTCGGACTTCTCGCCGACGCCGATGTACTTGATCGGCTTCTTGAGGACCCCGTAGATCGACAGGGCGGCGCCACCGCGGGCGTCGCCGTCCATCTTCGTGAGGATCACGCCGGTGACGCCTAACGCCTTGTTGAACCCTTCGGCGATGCGCACCGCGTCCTGGCCGGTCATCCCGTCGGCGACGAAGAGGATCTCGTCAGGGCGGACCGCCTCTTTCAGGCGCACCAGCTCCTGCATCATGTCCTCGTCGATCTGCAGGCGACCGGCGGTGTCGAGGATGACCACGCGGTCGCGCGCACGCTTGGACTCGTCGATGCCGGCGCGGGCGATCTTCACCACGTCCTTCGTGGAGCGATCGGCATACACCGGGACCTCGAGCGAGGCGCCTAACGTCTCGAGCTGGTCGATGGCGGCGGGACGATAGACGTCGGCCGCTACCAGGCGCGTCGGGCGCCCCTCGCTCTTGAGCTTGCGCGCCAGCTTGGCGGCGGAGGTCGTCTTTCCCGATCCCTGCAGGCCGACCATCATCACGACGGTGGGAGGGACCGACGACAGCTTGAGCGGCTCGCGGCGCTCGCCGAGCATGGTGGTGAGTTCGTCGTAGACGATCTTCACCAACTGCTGTGCCGGCTGCACGGTCTTGAGCTGCGTGACGCCGACCGCCTTCTTCTCCACGCGCTCGAGGAACTCGCGCGTGAGTTGGAAGTTGACGTCGGCTTCAAGCAACACACGCCGAACTTCCCGCAGCCCTTCCTTGATGTCCGATTCGGTCAGGACACCGCGGCCGCGGAGTTTGGCGAATACGCCGGAGATTTTGTCTGAGAGCTCGTCAAACATAGAGCCAAGAACGCTAGCTAAGTGGCCTTGGAAACACAACCTAGGCCACGACGCGATTCCGACCCCCTACCCCCTACCCCGCCCTCCAGAGCATCCCCAGCACCGCGGCGCCGCCCATCACCCAGGCCACCGTCGTCGGCGCGCGGAACCGGAGGAGGGCGACCAGCGCCCCCACAAAGGTGACGATCGCCAGCGGCGAGGTGAGCGCCCCCTTCCCCACGCTCCACGCCGTCACGGCGATGACCCCCACCACCCCCGCCGTCACCCCATCAAGGAAGGCATGCGTGGACGGGGCCTCGACGATTCGTTCGAGATGGTCGTGTCCGAACAAGGTGAAGGCGAACGCCGGGAGAAAGACGCCGGCGGTGACCACCACCGCTCCAGGAAAGCCGCCGCCCAGGTACCCGACGAAGGTCGAGAAGATGATGAACGGGGCCGGCAGCACCGCCGAGAGGGCGAGCCCGTCGAGGAACTGGGCGTCGGTCATCCACCTCCCGGTCAGGACGGCGTCGGATCGCAAGAACGGGATCGCGGTGTACGCACCGCCAAAGGTGAGCAATCCCGCGCGCAGCCCGCTTGCGAACAGCGTCCCGATGGTCGGCGCGAGGGTCGCGACCTGCGCCACCAGCGGCGGCGGGAGCCAGAGCGCGACCGACAGCGCGCGCCCATCGCCAGTTCCATCGCCGGTTCGCGCCGACTCCCGCGCGCGCCGCCAGACCGCGTGGGCCACGCCGGCGACGGCGAGCACTGCGACCCCGTTGGCGCCGACGAGTTGGCTCGCGGCCGCCGCGACAGCAATCGCCCAGAGCGCTGGGGTGGAGAGGGCGTGTTCCCCGATGCGCACCACGGCGCGCACGATGAGCGCCGCCACCGCCCCCTGGCAGCCCAGCATGGCGCCGCGCCAGAGCGGCGAGTCCACGCCGAATCGGACGTAGCTCCACGACAGCAGCAGCATGAGCGCGAAGCCGGGGAGCATGAAGCCCAGCCCGGCCACGATCGCCCCCGCACGACCGCGCGCCAGCATGCCGAAGTACACGCACAGCTCGTGGGCCTCGGGACCGGGGAGCGCCTGGTACACGGCGAGCACGCGGTGAAAGCGCTGGCGCGTGATCCATCGTTCGCGATCGACGAGCTGCTCGCGAATCATCGCGATCTGCGCCACCGGCCCGCCCCACGCGAGCAACCCGAACGTCAGGAAGCGCACGAACAGCGCCCCGAGGCTCTCGTTAGGGACGACCTCCGCCGCGCGCGCGTCGGACGATGAACTCGGTTGCTCCATGCCGGAATATGCACCAGTTCGCGAGCGCCCCCGCCAGAACCAAATCGACGCCGCCACGCCCCCCGCTGTCGCGCACAACTCCCGCGCCCCGTACCTTTGTGGCAGGAATCACATGCACCGTCCGTTGATAGGGGCGGTGACATGCAGACGGGAGGGCACGCCACACAACCTCCCGTCTCCCGTCTCCCGTCTCCCGTCTCACTTCATGTCTCGTCCCCAGCGTCGCGACGAAATCCTCGGCCAGGAACTTCCGCCCACACTCCCGCTGATGGCGTTGCGCTCCACGATCGTCTATCCGCTGGGCACGATTGCGGTGCAGATGGGGGCGCCGGAAAACCTGGCGCTGTTGCGCGCCAACGAGGATCCCGGGCTGATCGTCGCGCTCGTGGTTGCAACTGGCGACGTGGACGACGCGATCGACAACCGGAAGTTCATCGGCCGCGTGGGCGTGGCCGCCCGCGTGCACGAGCGCATCAACCTCCCCGGCGACACGGTGCAGATCACGTTGCAGGGATTGCGACGGATCACGATCGAGTCCGTGGAGCAGGAAGAGCCGTTCGTGATCTCCGGTGTGCGCGCCGCCAAGGAGCTCCCCGCCGAGCCTGATGAGTTGGATGACCTGGTGGCTCGCATCGTGAGCGCGGCCGAGACGCTGGCCGACCTGGTCGATCGCATTCCCGACGAGGTGCCGCAGATCCTCAAGATGAACGTCTCCGACCCTGGGCGCTTTGCCGACCTCGCGGCGACGAACATGAACTTCCGGATCAGCGACAAGGACGAAGTGCTGCAGCGCCTGGACGTGGGGCAGCGCCTGCGCTTCATCCTGTCTCGCCTCGAGCGCGAAGTGGCGCGCGCGCGGGTGATGGAAGACGTGAAGAAGCAGACCGAGGTCAAGATCGAGCAGCACCAGCGCGAGTTCTACCTCCGTCAGCAGCTCCGCGCGATCCAGTCCGAGCTGGGCGAGACCGATCCCGGCGAGAAGGAAGCGATCGAGCTGCTGAAGAAGATCGACGACGCCAAGCTCCCCGAGCGCGTGGGGCAGGAGGCGCGGCGCGAGACCGAGCGCCTGCGCATGCTGTCGCCGGCGTCGAGCGAGTACCAGGTGATTCGCACCTACCTCGACTGGATCCTCGCCCTCCCCTGGCACAAACGCTCGGGAGACGAGGAGATCGCGCTCTCCAAGGTGGAGGAGGCGCTCGACGGACGGCACTACGGGTTGCAGGAAGCGAAGGAGCGCATCGTGGAGTTCCTCGCCGTGCGCAAGCTGCGCGGGGGCGATCCGCACGGACCCATCCTCTGCTTCGTGGGGCCGCCAGGAACGGGGAAGACGTCGTTAGGCGAGGCGATCGCCACCGCGATCGGGCGTGCCTTCTACCGCATCGCGGTGGGCGGCGTGCGCGACGAGGCCGAGATTCGCGGACACCGGCGCACCTACGTCGGCGCCATGCCGGGATTGCTCCTGCAGGCGCTGCGGCGCGTTGGAGTGAGCGACCCGGTGCTGATGATCGACGAGATCGACAAGATGTCGGGGGGCGGCGCGTCGGGCGATCCGACGGCGGCGATGCTCGAGGTGCTCGACCCGGCGCAGAACCACGACTTCGTCGATCACTATCTCAACCTCCCGTACGACCTCTCGCGGTCGCTCTTCATCTGCACGGCCAACAACCTGTTCGACATTCCGGCGCCGCTGCGCGACCGCATGGAAGTCATCCGGATTGCTGGCTACACCGTGGAAGAGAAAGTCGAGATCGCGTGGCGCTACCTGTTGCCACGCCTGCTCGAGGAGCACGGGATCACCGACAAGGACATCCAGTTCACCGACGAGGTGCTGGGCTTCATCTCGTCGCGGTATTCGCGCGAGGCCGGGCTGAGCAACTT
>CAZLLP010000077.1:0-25163 GCA_964560345.1 uncultured Gemmatimonadaceae bacterium | reverse complement strand
GTGCCCGCTCCTCCAGTGTCGGCTTGGCCGTCCCGATGTCGAAGCCGCGGTACACCTGTCGCGAGTCGGCGCTGACGATCCCCATGTCACACGCCTCGGCCACGGCCATCGCCAGCGCCGACTTCCCGGCGGCGGTGGGGCCGCAGATGACGGGGAGCCTAACGACGTCCAAAGCGCCGCTCCAGCTCGTCCCACGACAGGCGCACGATCGTCGACCGTCCATGCACGTCGTGCGCGGGGAGGGTGGCGCGCGCCAGCGCGATGAACAGCGCCCGCATCTCCTCCGGCGCCAGCAGGTCGCCCGCCTTGACGGCCGCCTTGCAGGCGACGGTCGCCGCCAGCCGCTCGTGCCGCGCGTGCTGGCTGGCCTCTCGCGCCCCGCTCAGCGCCGCCAGCGTGTCGCGCAGGCACTGGATCGCGTCGAAGCGTGCGTGCGGCGTGGGAACCGCGTGCACAATGAGCGTGTGGCCGCCGAACGCCTCGATCTCGTACCCCAGCCGGGAGAGGAGGTCGGCGCTCGACTCGAACGCCTCGGCGTCGTCAGGTGCAAGGTGCACCGTCACCGGGAAGAGGAGTCGTTGCGACGGCGCCTCGCCACGCTCGAGGGCGCCGAGAAAGCGTTCGTACAGGACACGCTCGTGCGCCGAGTGCTGGTCGATGAGGACAACCCCCTCGTCGTGCTCGTAGAGGAGGTACGTGCGCCGGAGCTGGATGAGCGGCGGCACCGTGATCGGCGCGGGCGATGCTGGTGACGTGTGGGATGCGCTCGAATCCGATGCGTCACCGGGCTCCTCACCATCCGCGAATGGCGATGCGCCCTCACCCCGCGCTGCCGAAGCCGCGAACAGCCCGTCAGGAGCCGGCGGCGTGGAGAGCGTCGGCAGCGTGTCGAGCGCACCGCCGTTCGCCGGCGAGAGCCCGGCCCCCGGACTCCAGGTGCGCGCGCCGACCCACGCCGCCGCGTCGGGCGTGCCTAACGCACGCTGCACGATGTGCTCCACCGCGCGCTCGGTCCCCCACCGGTCATGAAAGCGCACTTCGGCCTTGGCCGGATGCACGTTGACGTCGACGACGTCGGCCGCCACCGTGACGGAGAGGATGAACGACGGGCGAACGCCCGACGGGAGCGTGGAGCGATACGCCGCCTCGACTGCGCGCGCGATGCCGATGTCCCGCACGGCGCGCCCGTTCACCATCACGATCGCGCGGCGCGACGCCACCCCCACATCGCCCGGGCGCTCGGCGAGCCCGGTCACGTGGATCGGGCCGTGCACCCCGTCGACATCGACAAATCGCGCCGCATAGTCGTGCCCCCACACCGAGGCGACGCGGGCGCGCAGCGAGGTGGCCGGCGCGAGTACCAGCGCCTCGCGCCCATCCGACGTGACACGCAGGCGAAGCTCGGGACGCGTGAGCGAGAGCGTGACCAGCGTATCAGCGATCGCCCGCCACTCCGAGCGGGCGCTGCGGAGGAACTTGCGCCTGGCGGGCACATTGTAGAACAGGTCGCGAACCTCGACGGTGGTCCCGCGTCTTCGCGCCGCCGGTTCCACGCCCTCAAGGTTGCCGCCAGCTGCACGTACGGCGGTCCCCTCTCCGTCGTCGGTCGCGGTGAGCAACGTGAGGTGCGAGACCGAGCAGATCGCCGGGAGCGCCTCGCCGCGAAAGCCGTACGACGGCACACCAACCAGGTCCTGCGCCACCCGGATCTTCGACGTCGCATGCCGGGCGAGGGCGAGCGGCGCATCTTCGGCGTCCATCCCGATGCCGTCGTCACTCACCCGCAACAGGACGCGCCCCCCTTCCTCCACGTCGACCTCGACGCTCGTGGCGCCGGCGTCGATCGAGTTCTCCACCAGCTCCTTGACCGCCGAGGCCGGGCGTTCGACCACCTCACCAGCAGCGATCTGGTCGGCGACGGCACTGGGAAGGACAGCGATGCGAGGCACAAGCGGTCGGATGGAGGCGGTGGGGGGAACCGACGGAAAGATGGACGTCCCCGCGCGCGGGAGGTACTGCCACGAGTGGCTGCGCAGCGGTTCATGGCTCCGCGCGCGGATACCCCTGCGCGTCGCGCGCGCTACCAGCGCTCAGGGCGTACGATCCACGTCCAGCGACGCCACGCGACGCGTCTCGAGCCACCCCGTGCGCCCGTCGGCAAATCGCAGTCGGCTCCATACGCCCTGCGCCCCGGTCTCGACCGCTCCTTCGCCGGTCATCACTTCCGACGACGCGTCCGCGCCCAAGGCCGGGGCCGATCGCAGACGCTCCGCATGCACGATGATCACGCGGTGGCGACCGGCCAGCACCTCGGCAAGCGCAATGGTGAGCAGCCCAACCAGCGCTCCGCCGCCGATGGCCATGAGCGCCCCGGATCGCCACTCCGCTCGCCCGCGCCGCGCAGCGAACGCGAGCGTCCCCCACCCGGCGATCCAGAGCAGCGTGCCTAACGTGGCCGCCGCATCGACGGGGATCGGCGGCACGTCGCCCATCAGGCCGGCGCGAAAGCCGGGGGTGGATTCCAGGCGCCCACGCACGTCGCTGGCAAGTGGCTCCAGGCGGAGCGCCCGCTGCCATCCGATCGCCGCGGCGGCGCTGTCGTTCGCGTACCACGCGGCAGTCCCGAGGTTGGCCCACGCGTCGGCGGCGCGCGGAACGCGGGTGACGATGTCGCGGAACTCGCGCATCGACGCCTCGTACTCGCCGCGGTCGTAGGAGGCCACGCCACGTTGGAAGCGCGCAGCGTCGAGCGCATCGTCGGCGTTCGCTACCGCCGTCGCTCCGAGGCCGACCAACGCGAGCAGGACTGCCAGGCGTCCGACGCGCGTCGACGTCCGATTCCCTCCCGCAGCCGGAATCGCCTCGGCGTCGACGGCCGCGTACGTGTCAGCGGCGCGCTGCAGGAGCGCCCCGGTCGCCGGGGCGGCCGCCCCGCCATACGTCGCGCGATCGATCTCGGCGAGCACGAGCTGCGTGCGCTGCGCCGTCTCCGTCGTGACCCCGACACGCCGCAACGCTCGCACAAAGGCTCGACTGTCGGTCATGGCGGTGGACCCGACACCGGTGCGCGAAGCAAGGGCGGCGGCGAAGGCCCGGCGCAGCTCCGCGGGCGTTGCATTGCCCGCTGCCGCGAGTTTGCCGAGCGGTGCGTACGGACGCTCGGCCTTGGCCCGGCGCGGTCGCTGGCGCAACCCTAACGCGAGCGCCGGGAGCGGGACGAGTCCGAGCACCGCCCAGAGGACGGGCGAGCCTGACAACGGTGGGGCGATCGCGCCGCGATACGCCGTGCGGAGCGAGAGCCGCGGCACGGTGTCGCTGGACACCATCGGACGCGCCGCCAGCGCCCCCCCTCCCACCCGCAGCGCTAGCGGTGTGGTGAGGGCGACCTCGTACTGTTCGGTGTACGGATTCCAGTACGGATAACGCAACGCTGGCACTTCGAGCGTCCCTTCCTTGCGTGGCGTCACCACCCATTCGAAGTCCTTTCGTCCCTGCACCAGCGACGTTCCGGAATCGATGGCGACCCGCTCGGCGCCGTTGACCGCGTCGCCCCACGGGAGCACGACCACCGGGCGCGGGAAGAGCGAGACGTTCCCGGTTCCACGCACGCTCACAGTGAGCGTCACCGGGTCGCCCACGCGCGACGTCGGCGTGTCGACGCGCGCAGCGAGTGCGATGCGCCCCACGGCGCCGGCATAGTCGCCCGGACGTCCGGCGAGTGGCGGCTCCTTGGCGACGATGGTGAGCGCCGAGGTACGCGCGGAGTGCGTCTCCTCGCGACTGAAGAAGGTGTTGGAGAGCGGGAGCGAATAGGTCAGCCGCGCCGGGGCGAGCGTGTGCGTCCCGGCGGTGAGCGGAAAGAGCGCGCGTTGAAAGACGTGCACGTCGAAGTGCCGCCCCCCTTCGTCCCGTCCCATCGGTGACGCCGGCGACGGGAGGTCGTAGGCCAGCATCGAACGCACGTCGGGGGGCACAAACTCCGGATTGCGACGCAGGCGCCGCGAGACCTCCTCGGAGAGGAAGACGCCAATCTGATAGGTCACCTGCTGCCCCACGTACACCGACGGCGGCACCGCGACGGCGCTGAAGTTCACGTCCTGCCGCGGATCGACGCGCCCCTGCGTGACCACCGCGGGGCGCGGATCGGTAGGTGGGGCGGACGGCGCAGTCGCGGGCGCCGCAGGCTGGGCACGTGCCGGTACCTGCCGCGGACGCGGCGGGGTGCGCTGCGACTCGGCCCGAGCGGGCGCCAGGATGCCCGCCAGCAGCAACATGGCGGTAACGACACCTCGCACCCCGCGACGGCGCGACACGACGCTCACCAGTCCTTCCCGCCGGGCGGCGGCTGCGGGCGGCTCTGGCGCTGCTTGCGCCCCTGAACGCCGCGCTCCTCGCGGGCCGCTGCGTTCAACAGTTGCTCGGCCTGCTGCTCGCCCAACCCGCCGCTCTGCTGCCGTGACTGCGGGGTGTCGGGATCGCTCTTGTCCTGCTGGTCCGCGTTGGACTGCCCGCCACCGCCACCCCCGCCGCCGCCGTTTTCCTCCTGCTGGCGCAGCGCGAGTTCGTAATTCCACTTGGCATCACGATCGGTGGGACGCAGGATCAGCGCGCGCTTGTACAGCTCGAGCGTCGTCTTGAGCGCGGTGCGCGTACTGTCCGCATCGGGGGCGCCGGCGAGTCCGCGTCGCAGATAGCCCAACCCCTGGTTGAACCACGAGCGAAAGCGCAATTCCGCGTCATCGGGCTTGCTGGCGCGTTCCAACGGTTCGATGGCCGAATCGAGCGAGTCGCCGGCGACGAGCGCAGTCCCGAGGTTGTACAACATCTGCGGACGCGTGTCACCGGCCGCGATGGCCGCGCGGTAGATCGCCGCCGAGCGCGCATACCGCCCAACGGCGTACTCGCGCGCGGCGTCGCGAGGCGCCGTTCCATTCCAGCTGCACCCCGCCATAAGCATGGTGGTGCTGGCGGCCACCGCGGCGGCGACTGCCGAGCCGGCGCTGTTCGTGCGACGGCGACGCCGCACCCTCTCTGACCGCCATGTATCGGCCAGGAGCAACAGGAGCGCCGGCGCGACAAACCATTGGAAGCGAGGCGTCTTGGACGCGCCGGCTGCCACGGAGCGACTGGTGGCGCGCAGGCGCTGGAGCGCCCCGCGGACGCGTGTCGCCTTGTCGGTGACATTCGCGTCGACGAAGGTCCCGTTGGCCGCTTCGGCGACCGCCTGCAGCGTCTCGGGATGATAGCGCGACACGACGATCTGGTCGTTCTCGTCGCGCTTGGGCGCCACCGTTCCTCCCTCGCTGACCGGGATCGTGGCCCCCGCCGTGGTTCCGAATCCCACGGCGACGAGCGCGATCCCGTTTTGCGCGGCGCGCGACGCAGCCTCGCGGATATCCTCGATCGGCTCGAACGCCTCCCCATCGCTCATGATGACGAGCGCACGGTCGCTCCCCCCCTTGGACGTCATGAGCAGGTCGGTCCCCTGCGTGATCGTGCGGGCCAGCGAACTCCCGGCCTGTCCGACGATGCTGGGATCGAGGTTGTCGAGGAAGAGTTCGAGCGCGCCATCGTCGACCGTCAGTGGCGTGAGGATGTAGCTGCGCCCGGCAAAGGCAAGCATCGCAATGCGGTCGGAGCGCGCCAGATCGCGGTAGCGCCGCACCTCCTGCTTCATCCGCTCCAGCCGGTTGGGACGATCGTCGGTGGCGAGCATCGACAAGGAGGCATCGAGCGCCAGCACCACGTCGATCCCTTCCCCGCTCACAATCGCCGGCTCGCTTCCCCAGCGAGGACCGGCGACGGCCACGCCGACCAGGAGCGCGACCAACCCCAGCCGCGCCGCACGCCAGTGCGCGGGGGCCACGGCATGGGCGGGCGCAAGCCGCACGAGCAACGACGCCTCGGCCATGCGCGCGAGGCGGGTGCGCTTGCGCCTGACGGTGACCACCACGAGCACCACCGCAAGCACCGCCAGCACGACGGCCACCGGGAGCATCCACGGAAAGTCAGTGGCGGCGAGCGTCATGCCGCCTCCCGCGCGCGAACGTCGTCACGGGTCGCGCCGCCATCACGTGGACGCACTGCAGTGTCGACCGCATCCACCAGCGCGCGCGCTTCACGCCCGACCGCCTGCGCGCGGTCGGCATCGATCGGAAATGCGGCGAACTTCACCAGGTCGACGTCCTGCAGGAATCGCGTGAGGCGGGAGAGCGGGAGCCGTGTCTCTCCCCGGAGTCGCAGGAGCAACTCCGACGACGTCAACGACGGCGCTGCGGCGGGAAGGATGCGCGCGAGGAAGTCACGCACCACTTCGGCCATGAGCGCGACGTGCAGCCCGCGCTCGCCGCTTGCCACCAGGTCGAGTGCCTCCACGCGGGCAAAGGCCTCCTCTGCCTCATCGCGCGCCGAGCGAACCACGCGCGGTGCGGGGCGGCGACGACGGCGCCAGAGCCACCACAGTGCCCCCACCACGCCTAACGCGGCCAGTGCGACCAGCCCCCACCACCACCATGGCGGGCCGAACTCGAAGAGCGCACGCGGCGGCTTGGGGACCCGCTCGGACGAGTCGGCCGGCAGCACCGATGAGACAAAGACCGAGAGCGCGCGCCCCACGGCCACGCGACGTTCCCCCGACGAGTCGCGCACGACGACATCCGGGATGCGAATTGCGCGCGCGCCCACATCCCACGCGGCGAGCCGGTACGTCGCCGTCTGCTCGGTGGCGGTGGAATCGACGGACGGCACGACCACAACCGGATCGAGCGCCTCCACGCCCGTTCCCGAATCAGGCGTCTGCGCGAACTCCAGCGTCGCCCCGCGGGGGGCGCGAATGCGCACGACGACGCGGAACGGGTCGCCGACGGTCACCGTCTCGGGGAGCACGGCCACGCCTCGCGAGATGGCGCGCAGTGCGCTGTCGCCCGGCGCACCGCGTCCCGATGGTCCCGCTTGCGCCTGCAGCGGGTTGACCGATGCCACCAGCACGGCACACGCGAGCGCCAGCCGCGCGATCGGCGAGCGCACGCCGCGCCAGGACGACGGATCGTGACGACGCGACGACATCGCCGGCATCATCCGCGCGCCACCCGACGCTCGCGCGCCCGGAAGAAGCGCAGCAACGGCTCGATGTACCCGGCCGAGGTGGAGATGGGAATCTCGTCGATCGCCAATCGCCGCAGCATCGCTTTCCGCGTCTCGCGCTCCGCTGTCGACAGCTTGTCGAAGGCGGCCCGCACCCCGGGATCGCTCGTGTCCACGTCGATCGTCTCGCCACTCTCGGGGTCGACGAAGCGCGCCATGCCGATGTCCGGAAGCGTCGTCTCGCTCGGATCGTCGAGCGTGGCCACCACGACATCGTGGCGCTGCGCCAGCAGCTTGAGCGGGCGTTCGAGCCCCGGATCCTGCAGATCGGAGATCAGGAAGATGATCGCGTGCTGCTTGAGCAGCCCGCGCAGGAAGTCGAGCGCGAGTGGCGTGTTGGTCGCCGTCCCCTTGGGTTCGTGCACCAGCACATCGCGCAGGATGCGCAGCGCATGGCGGCGCCCCTTCCGCGGCGGCACGAAGTGTTCGACGCGATCCGTGAACAACAGCGCCCCGACGCGATCGTTGTTGCGCACCGCCGACATCGTGAGCACGGCCGCCAGCTCCGTTGCCAACTCGGACTTGAAGCGACGCACCGTCCCGTAGCGCTCCGACCCTGAGATGTCGACCGCCAGCATCAAGGTGAGCTCGCGCTCTTCGATGTAGCGCTTCACGAAGGGACGCCGCATGCGCGCCGTGACATTCCAGTCGATCGACCGCACCTCGTCGCCCGGCTGGTACTCGCGCACCTCGGCGAACTCCATCCCCTGCCCCTTGAAGATCGACCGGTACTCGCCCGAGAAGAGCGAGTTGACTAACCGCCGCGTGCGAAGCTCCACCAGCTTCACCTGGCGGAGAAGCTCTGGCGTGATGAGCGTCGTGCGCGGTCGGTCAGCGCGATCGGTAGCGGTCACTCGTCTTCCCGTCTTCTCGTCTTCCCGTCGTCCGGGTTAGGGTGCTTCCACCGAATCCAGGATGCGCTTTACGATGTCATCGCTCGTGACGCTCTCCGCTTCGGCCTCGTAGGTGGTCAGCACGCGGTGGCGCAGCACGTCGGGGGCGATGGCCTTGATGTCGTCGGGGGTCACGTACGTGCGCCCGCGCAGGAAGGCGTGCGCGCGCGACGCCTGCGCCAGCGCGATCGTCGCGCGCGGGCTGGCGCCGAACTCGATGAGCGGCGCGAGATCCTTCAACTTCGCCTCGGCGGGATAGCGCGTGGCGTGTACGATGTCGACGATGTAGTCGACGATGCGCTCGTCCATGTACAACTCGGTAATGCGGTGCCGCGCCTCCAGGATCGCCTGCGGCGACGCGATCGGCTGAATCGCGATCGGATCGCCGCTCGCCATGCGCCGCATGATCTCCTTCTCTTCCTCGCGCGTCGGGTAGCCCACGCGCAGCTTGAGCATGAAGCGATCCACCTGCGCCTCGGGGAGCGGATACGTCCCTTCCTGCTCGATCGGGTTCTGCGTCGCCAGCACGAGGAACGGCTCCTCGAGGCGGAACGTCTGCCCGCCTAACGTCACCTGCTTCTCCTGCATCGCCTCGAGCAGGGCCGCCTGCACCTTGGCCGGGGCGCGGTTGATCTCGTCGGCCAGGACGATGTTGGCGAAGATCGGGCCGCGCTTGATCGTGAAGCTCCCCGTCGACTGGTCGAAGACCTGCGTGCCGAGAACGTCGGCCGGCAGGAGGTCGGGGGTGAACTGGATGCGCTGGAACGTCGTATGGATCGTCTCGGCCAGCGTACGCACCGTCAGCGTCTTGGCCAACCCGGGGACCCCTTCGAGCAGGACGTGCCCACCGGTGAGGAGCGAGATGAGCAGGCGCTCCACCATGTATTCCTGGCCCACGACGCGCTTGCCGACTTCGCGTTCGACGGCCTGCACCAGCGCCATGTCCGTTGCCGCCTGGGTTGCCACGTGCGCGATCTCCTGTTGCGAGAGGGTCCTGAGGCTCTTACACCGAACGGCGTGGCGGTTCCGGCCGTTGCGTCCGGCGTGGTATGCCGACGCCCGCGGTCAGGGTCACCGCGGGCGTTGTGCTGCCAGTTGCCTGACGAGCGCGGTGCGCTCAGTCACGCGTAGAGCGCCGCCTCGGAGGGGACACGCGGGAACCACTCCCCCCCTCGCTACGCCGACCACCCGTCGCGCGGGCGCTACTGCCGCGAGCGGGGCCACCACGCGACGAGCGGTCGCCCGCGCCACGCGAGGCCGAAGGGCGCTCGCCGTGCGCCGAGTGCTCTCCACGCGCGGGGCGCTCGCCGCGTGCCGGGCGCTCACCGCGTACGGGGCGTTCACCGCGTGTTGGGCGCTCGCGGCGCGAAGGCCCGTCGCCACGCGTCGGGCGTTCTCCACGAGCGTCCCCTTCACCACGCATGGGCCGTTCGCCACGCACCGGTCGTTCGCCACGCACCGGCCTGTCGCCACGCGCTGAACGCTCTCCAGCCGCCGGTCGCTTGCGGTCATCCCGCTTGCGCGGCGGCTTGCCATGCGGCACGTCGGTGCCGGTCAGCACCTCGAGCATCGCCGCTTCGCGCGGGCTCAGTTCGCGCCACGTCCCGGGCTCCAGTTCGCCGATGCGCACCGGTCCAAACTGCGTGCGGACCAGGCGCTCCACTTCGAGGCCGAGCGCCGCGCACAGGCGGCGGATCTCACGCGTGCGCCCCTCGCGAATGGCGATTTCGAACATCCATCGCCGGTTCTCCATCGGGTGCACGTTGACCCAAGCCGGCTTCACCACGCCGTCCTCGAGCTCTACTCCCTGTCGCGCCTCGTCAGCTGCACCCTTGGCGTTGCCGCGCACCGTGGCGACATACACGCGCTCGACTTCCGAGCTCGGATGCGTGAGGCGGTTGGCCCCCTCACCATCGTTGGTCAGGAGCAGGACCCCCTCGGTGAGGAAATCGAGTCGTCCGACGTAGGTCAGCCCCGGGACCTCCGGGACCATCTCGAAGACGGTGCGACGCCCTTCGGGATCGCTCCGCGTCGTCATGACGCCCGCGGGCTTGTTGAGGACGTACCACTTGGCGGCCGACGCGGCGAGGTCGACCTCCTTGCCGTCCACCTGCACGCGATCCTTCCCAGGCGTGACGCTCTGCCCCACGCGGGCGGCGACGCCGTTCACCACGACGCGCCCTTCGGCGATCAGCGTCTCGGCGTGGCGGCGCGATGCGACCCCGGCGCGCGCGAGAGCGCGGTGGATGCGCATCGGCTCGGTCATCAGATTGGCTTTGGTTCGGCGCGGAGCGCGACCGCCAGTTCGTCGGCGCGCGGGAGTTCTTCGAGGTGACGCAAGGCAAACTGTTCGAGGAACAGCGGCGTCGTCCCGTACAGCAGCGGGCGACCGAGCCCCTCGCCGCGACCGGTGACGTCGATCAGCCCGCGCTCGTGCAGCGACTTGAGCACGCCGCCGACGTTGACGCCGCGAATCTCCTCGATCTCGGCCCTACCGATGGGCTGCCGGTAGGCGATGATGGCCAGCGATTCGAGCGCCGCTGCCGAGCGGCGATGCGGGCGCACCGCGAGTTGCGCGCGCTCGATGGCTTCGGTGTACTCCGGACGCGTGAGGATCTGCCATCCCTCACCCAGCTCCACGAGCTCGACGCCGTGGCCGTTGTTGTCGTACGTCTCGCGCAGCTCGTCGAGCGCCGACTGCACAGCGGCCGGCGACGCCTCGGGATCGAGCGCCGCCAGTTCTTCCTTCGGGACGGGGCGAGCGCTCGAGAAGAGCGCCGCCTCAAGCAGCTTGGCCAGGGGATTCACGAGTGATGAACACGTTGGCGAACGGAGTCGCCTGCTTGAGTTTGAGCTCACCGCGGCGCGCCAGCTCGAGCAGCGCCAGGAGTGCCGAGAGAATCTCCCACCGTTCGGCGCCCTGCCGCACGACGTCGCGCCAGCGGGCGCGCTCCTGCAGCAGCAACACCCCGCGAACGGTGGAAATCGCGCCGTCGACATCGAGGGCGCGCGGAATGACATCGTGGACCGCCGGATCCTTCGCCACGCGCAGCACGCGGTCGATGGCCGATAGGAGTTCGGCCAGCGAGAGCGCGAGCGGCGACGGCGGGGGTTCGGCACCGGACGGCGGAATGTAGGCGCGCGCGAACCGCGCACGCCGCTCCTCGGCCAGCTTCTCGAGCACGTCGACCACCTCGCGCATCTGCTGGTACTCCAGCAGGCGCCTGACGAGTTCTGCGCGCGGATCCTCCCACGCCTCGTCGTTCTCGTTGCGCGGCAGGAGCAACTGCGCCTTGATGCGCAGAAGTCGCGCGGCCATCTCGAGGTAGTCGGCCGCTTGGTCGAGCCCCAGCGTGCTGATGCGCGCCAGGAACTGGTCGGCAATCCGCGAGATGGGGATGTCGTAGATGTCGACCTTCTCGTCCCGGATGAGCCCCAGTAGCAGGTCCAGGGGGCCTTGGAACTGCGAGAGGTCCACCACGAAGGTGTTGTCGTGCTCCACCGCCGACGCCGTCATCACATCCCCAGCGTGAACTGACTCTGAAGAACAAACTGAGAAATGGCGCGCATGATCACGCCGCCCAGCAGGTTCACGGGGGTCATCCACGCCGACAGGAGCGGCGCCCCGAAACGCGTCATCATGAGGATCATCAGGATGAAGACGCCATACATCCCCACCTGCTGGTAGCGAATCGCCCACGACGGCGGGAGCAGGTACTTCATCACGTGCGACCCGTCGAGCGGCGGAATCGGCAGCAGGTTGAACATCGCCAGAATCAGGTTGAACACGACCCCGGTGATCATCATGCGCTGTAGAATGGCCAGCGTGTCGTTGGCCACCGGCACGGCGCGTCCCATGAGGCCTAGCAGGACGACCGCGCCCGTGCACAGAACGGCCAGGATCAGGTTCGTCACGATCCCCGCCATCGACACGATGATGTCGCCCCGCCGGTAGTTCCGGTAGTTGCGCGGCGTGACCGGGACCGGCTTGGCGCCGCCAAAGATGAACCCTCCGGTGAAGAAGGTGATCATCGGCAGGAGCACCGTGAAGAACGGGTCAATGTGCTTGACCGGGTTCCACGTGAGCCGTCCGAGCTGGTACGCTGTGGGGTCCCCCTGCTTGAGCGCCGCGTACCCATGAGCGAACTCGTGGGCGACCATGGAAAACAGCAGCACCGGCGCCACGAGCAGGAACTCCTGGAGCTTATCCAATGGGGAACGGCAGAGGGGGGGACGGTGGCTAGGGGGCGGAGCGGAAGGACGGGCAAGCTAGCGAGCGGGGAAACGAGAGTCAAAGCAATGCCGTTCCTTGACATGCCCCCTCGCCGCCGATAGGATTCATGGCTCGCAACCAACCCTAGAACACCCGGAGTTTCTTCGTGCCGAATATCGCCTCCGCCGCCAAGAACATGCGGAAGTCCCGCGCCGCGACCGTTCGCAATCGCGCCCAGCGCTCCGCACTTCGTACGGCGTTGAAGAAGGCGAAGGCCGCCGGCTCCACGCCCGACGTCGACAAGTCGGCCGTCTCGCTGCTCGACCGCGCCGCCCGCAAGGGGCTGATCCACAAGAACGCCGCCGCCCGTCACAAGAGCCGCATCGCCAAGAAGGCGAACGCAGCTGCCAAGTAGTTCGACGGTCCGGTAGCCGTACACATTGCGGGGCGATCCTCTCGGATCGCCCCGCGTTGTTTTGGTGCCCAGTCTCCGTGCCGCTGGCGGTAGTTACATCGCGGCCAGCTCACCGCCGCAGCGCTCGCAGTACCACTCGGTGGGATAGTTCATCGTTCCGCACTCCTGGCACTTGAGCGTCTTCACCTGCTCGGTCGGCATGTCCTTGAGGAACGACGGGATGCTCCCCGGGGTCAACGACGACGTCTTGGACGTGTTGGCGAACGGGTCACGCGTCGACGGGATGCTGGTGGACAGCGGCGTCACCGGCCGGCGCGGCGCGGTCAGCACCGGCGGCGGCAGGAGATCGGCCCCGGACTCGGCGCGGGGCGCCTGATGGGCGGCCGGCTCGGGGTGCGGCGCAGGGGGCTCCTCGCGCGGGGCGTCGACCACCGAGTGCAGGAACGCCAACTCGTCCATCGGCGACGTGTCGGCGGCCGACAGGTTCGACGTTTCGAGCGCCGAGGCCGTGGCCATCTCCTGAGTCCGCAACGGCTCGTCCTGCGACTCAAGAGCAGGCGACTCAACGATCGCCGGCGCCGCCTGCTCGACCGCGGGAACCGGTGTTGGCGTTGGCGCGACCTGCGCCAAGACCTCTGTGACACGCGACAGCTCGGCTTCGAGCGCTGAGCGCTCCCCCATCAGGTGCCCGATCGCATCGTCACAGGCCGCAATCGACGACTGCGCGTGCTCGGGTTCGTACTCGCCCACCAAAGCGCGCAGCTCGAGTTCCGCGCGCTCGTCGCGACGCGTCGACTCCTCACCCTGCAGGGCGGCAATACGCTCGCGCAGTTCGCTCGCCGACGTCTCCAGCTCGACCGCGCGGCCGCGCAGCTTCTCGGTCACGGCGTCGAGGCGGCTGGCATAGTCGCTCCGCACGCGATCGACCACATGGCTCGGCGATTCGGCTCGGCGCGCCTCAAGCTGCGCGAGCCACCCCTCGTACCGGCGCCGCTCCTCGAGCAGTCCGGCCAGTGCGTCCATCGGATTCGAATCGAAGCTCGTCATGCGTCTCCCTCGTGTACGACCGAAAACCGCAGCGTGTGCTACGCGGATGGTGGGACTGGGCACCCCGGGTACGGTACCCCTGGCGTGGCGCGCGCACGCGCGTCCGCCAGTGCTGCTACCTGCTGAAGGGTGAGCGAGTTCACGCGTCCCAGCAGTCGTGCCGTCAAGAGGATACGGGCGCTGTGCTCGAGGCTCTCCATGCGCTGGTGCGCGAGGAGCAGCGTCGAGCCGACGGTTGTCGCGCCGTGGTTGGCCATCAGGAACGCATCATGGTGCGCCACGAACGGTTCGAACGAGTCTGCCAGTGCCGTGGTCCCCGGCGTCGCGTACGGCACGAGCGGGACCCACCCCACCTGAAAGATCAACTCCGGCAGGACGCACTCGGCGAACGACTCACCTGCCACCGAGAACCCGGTCGCTGTCGGTGGATGCGCATGCACCACCGCGTGGACATCGGGGCGTCGTTGGTAGATCCGCAGGTGCATCTGCACTTCGGACGACGCCTGCGTCGCCCTGCCGCGCACTGGCCTTCCGTCGAGCGTGAGCTCGACGAGGTCTTCCACCTGCACATCGACTTTAGACATCCCCGCCGGCGTGACGAGAATGCGATCAGGGGCAACGCGCACCGATACATTGCCATCAGGACCCGCGATCAAGCCGCGCTCGTACAGACGCCGGCAGACCGTGATGATGTCCCGCTTTATGGCAAACGTGCCGCGTGGCGCCATCCCCGTCCCCCTAACTCGTCAGCCGATAGACGATCCGTCCGCCCACAATGGTACAGGTGGCGCGGCCGGCAAGCGACTTCCCCGCGTACGGCGTGTTGCGCCCCTTGGACAGGAAGGTCGAGGGCTCGACACTCCAGCGCGCCGCGGGGTCGAAGACTGTGATGTCGGCCACACTTCCGCGACGCAGCGTTCCGCCCGGCAGGTGAAAGATTCGCGCCGGTGAACATGACATGCGATCGACGAGCGTCGCGTAACTGATGATCCCCGGCTCCACGAGATTGGTCACCATCACCGCCAGCGCCGTCTCGAGTCCGATGATGCCGTTGGGCGCGTCGGAGAACTCGCGCTCCTTCTCGTCATAGTGATGCGGCGCGTGATCGGTCGCCACCAGGTCGATGGTGCCGTCCTTCACCGCCTGCTTGAGGAACTCGACGTCTTCGGCGGTGCGGAGCGGCGGATTCATCTTGGCATTCGTGTTGTAGCCCTCGACCGCCTCTTCGGTAAGCGAGAGATGGTGCGGGCACACCTCCGCCGTCACGCGAATGTTGCGGTCCTTCCCCCACCGGATCAGTTCCACCGACGTCTTGGTGGACATGTGGCAGAGGTGGACGTGACCGCCGGTGCGACGCGCCAGGAGGATGTCGCGAATCACCATGATCTCCTCGGCCTCGCTGGGAATGCCCTTGAGGCCCAGGCGCGCCGAGACGACCCCTTCGTTCATCGCGCCGCCCTTGGCGAGCGTCGGTTCTTCGCAGTGATCGGCGACCGGGATCTCGAAGGTGCGCGCGTACTCGAGCGCCGTGCGCATGAGTTGCGCGCTGGCGACCGGCTTGCCGTCGTCGCTGACCGCGACCGCCCCTGCCCCGATCATCTCCCCGAACTCGGCGAGCGCCTCGCCTTTCTGGCCGACCGAAATCGCGCCGATCGGATACACCCGGGCCGCCGCGGCGCGGCGCGCCTGGCTGATGATGAAGCCAACCGCCGCCTGGTTGTCGGTGACGGGATCGGTGTTCGGCATCGCGCAGACCGCCGTGAAGCCGCCAGCCGCCGCCGCGCGTGCACCGGTGGCGATGGTTTCGACGTCCTCTCGCCCGGGCTCGCGCAGGTGGCAATGCACGTCGACAAAGCCCGGCGAGACGATCTGCCCGGCGCAGTCGATCTCGACCAGGTCGCCGTCGCGGCGCACCTCGCCTAACGGCGCGCCGGCGTGCTCGATGACGCCGTCGGTCACGAGCACGTCGCCCACCACGTCGAGGTTGGACGAGGGGTCGAGGACGCGGCCGTTGCGCAGCAGGACGTAGGCGTGGGACGTGGTGTTAGGCACGGGAGGAGACGGGAGACGGGAGACGGGAGACGGGAGGACGAACCGCGGACCACGGTCCTGCCGCCGGAGTTTCCTACAGGAGGGGTGGACCTCGAACCGCTGACGACTAACCCTTGGCAGCTTCTGCCAGCGCGGGACTGCCGCCGGCCAACAGATACAGCACGGCCATGCGGACCGCCACGCCGTTGGTCACCTGCTGGAGGATGACGCTATGCGGGCCATCGGCTACATCGGAGTCGATCTCGACGCCGCGGTTCATCGGGCCGGGGTGCATGATGAGGATGTCGCGCGGGGCGCGCTCGAGCTTCTCGCGCGTCACGCCGAAGACGCGATTGTACTCGCGCAGCGAGGGGATGTAGCCTCCTTGCATGCGCTCCAGCTGCAAGCGGAGGATGTTGAGCGCATCGGCCCACTCGATCGCTTCCTCGATGCGCCGGAAGACGTGCACGCCCAGCGACTCCACGTGATTCGGGAGCAGCGAACGCGGACCGCAGATCGCGACCTCGGCCCCCATCTTCTGCAGCCCCCAGATGTTGGAGCGCGCCACGCGCGAGTGCAGCACGTCGCCGCAGATACAGACCTTGAGGCCGGCCAGCCGCTTGAAGTGATCGCGCAGCGTGAGCATGTCGAGCAATCCCTGCGTGGGGTGCTCGTGCGTCCCGTCGCCCGCGTTGATGACGTTGGACTCGATTCGCTGGGCCAGAAAGCGCGCCGCCCCCGACGAGGCATGGCGCACCACGACCATGTCGATCTTCATCGCCTCGAGATTGCGCGCGGTGTCGACGAGCGTCTCGCCCTTCGACACGCTGGACCCGGCCGAGGCCACGTTCACCGTGTCGGCCGACAGTCGCTTCTCGGCAAACTCGAACGAGATGCGGGTGCGGGTCGACGGCTCGAAGAACAGGTTCACGATCGTCGCGCCGCGCAGCGTCGGGACCTTCTTGATCGTGCGCAGCGAGATTTCCTTGAACGGCTCCGCCGTGTCGAGCAGGAGCTGGATCTGCGCCGTCGACAGCTCCTCAAGCCCCAACAGGTCCTTGCCGATGTCAGCGGAGGAGCTCACACGCCCTCCGGATGCACGAGGACGACCGAATCCTCCCCGTCCAGGTCGCCCACCAGGACGTCGACGCGGGCCCCCGGCGGGACGTCCATCCTCTTCCCGACGATGTCGGCGTTAATGGGGAGCTCGCGTCCGCCGCGATCGGCCAGCACCGCGAGGGCGATGCGCGCCGGGCGTCCGAAGTCGGCGAGTTCGTCGAGCGCGGCGCGAATCGTCCGTCCGGTGTACAGCACGTCATCGACAATCACGACGCGCTTGCGGTCGATCGACCACGGCAGGTGCGTCTTTCCGACGACGGGGCGCGGCCCGACCGTTTGCAGGTCGTCGCGATAGAGGGTGATATCCAGGGCGCCTCGCGGGAGCTGGACTCCCTCGCGCTCCTGGATCATTTCCACGAGGCGGTCGGCGAGTTGCACCCCCCGCCGCTGAATGCCGACCAGTATGAGGTCGTCCGTCCCGTCAAACAGCTCGACGATTTCGTCGGCCATGCGGCGCAGCGTTCTGGCCACGGCCCGGGCGTCGAGTGCGATCGTACGCGTGGATGCCATGAGCGGCCAATATGCGCCGTCCCAACGACAAAATGAAGCGGCGTCGCCCCGACCGCGGCGAGAAGAGCAGCCGGGCGACGCGTGTGCGGGAAACCGACGGCTAGGCGGGGACTGCGGCCGGGAGCGCGCCGAGCATCCGCGCCGACTGGCGCTTGTACTTCTTGTTCTCGTACAGCATCGCGTCGGCGGCGGCCATCAATTCCTCGATCGACGGTGGCGCCTCCGGATCGAAGCGTGCAGCTCCCACGCTGAAGGACAAGCGATACGGGTAGCCGTCGCGTTCGTTGCGCTCCAGCAACTCGTGGCGCAGTCGCTGGATGATGATCTCGCTCCCGGTCTTGCCGGTGTCGGTGGCCAAGACGACGAACTCGTCCCCGCCAAGGCGCGCGATGATATCGGAGTCGCGGAACGTGTGCTTGAGGACCTCAGACGCCCGACGCAGCGCCATGTCGCCCTCGTTATGCCCGAAGGTGTCGTTGATCTCCTTGAAGTCATCCATGTCGATGAACAGGAGGACCAACTCGCGGTGACCGCGCCGCGCCAGCTTGAGTTGCTGCTGCGCCAGCGTCAGGAAACCGCGCCGGTTGTACAGCCCGGTGAGCTCGTCGATGAGCGACAGCGCACGCAGCGCCTCTTCCTGCCGGCGACGCTCGGTAATGTCGCGCGACGTGATCGCCACGCCATCCACCAACGGCACCACCTGGTGGTGAATCCACGCGGCGTGGTAGTCGCGCGACGTGACCTCGCATTCCTCCTCGAGCACCACCGCCGTCTCCATCACCTGCCGGTACTTCTCCACGAAGCCGAGCGTGCGGTTGGCGGGAATCAGCTCGCACAGGCGCTGCCCCAGCACCGCCTCGCGCTCGTGCCCCAGCAACGATTCGGCGCGGGCATTGAGATCGACGAACTCGAAGTCGAGCACCTCCCCCGCCCCGTCGCGAATGGCACGCAGCACGTAGAACGCATCGAGGCTTCCATCGGTCGCCGCGCGAAAACGCGACTCGCTCTCCGCCAGCGCCGCCTCGGCCGCTTGGCGCGACGTGAAGTCGTTGCGCACGATGAAAAATGCGAGCGGTGCGAGAATCACAACCAGGAACAACCCGAATCGCAGGATGAACTCCGCGCGATCGGCGCCGAGGTGCGCCTCGGCCGACTTCGACTGCAATCGCGCACGATACCGGTCGCGAACGGACGCAATCAGGGCGTGCACCTCGTCGCGCTCCCGCGACGACGGCGGGGACGTCACCAGGCGCGTCGCAGAGTCGATCATCGAGCCCTCGCGAAGCGCGATCGCCTGCTGCAACGTGGCCAGTCGCGCCTCCACCAGTGGCGCCAGCGCCCGCGATGCGCTCGCCGACGCGGAGTCGTTGGCGGATTGGCGCACGAGGAACGCCACGTGTGTACGCGCCGAGTCGGTCGAGGATTGCAGCTGCTGCCGATAGGGCGCCTCGCCCGTGAGGACGTGCGCCCGGGCGGCCGCCTCCGCATTCGAGAGCGCTGCCGCGACCCCATCCACCGCGGCCAGCACCGACTGCGCCTGCGTCACCGTGTCGGTCGTCCGCAGCAGCTCCCGCGTATTGCGATACGACACCACCGCGGTCACGAGAAGAATCGAGACCGCGGCGCTGAACGCGAGGGTGAGCTTCTGGCCGATCGAAAGGCGCATGCCGAGAGGCGAGTCGGTGGTAGGCGGCAGAAACCGCCTACCTTCATACGCATGAGTGTGGTTGGCGTCACCAATTGCCCGGTGAACAACCCGCGCCCGTGATCACGGGGCGGCAGGACCTGCCTCTCTCAGCTCTTCGGCGACTCGCCGCGGGCGTCCAATTCCTCGGAAAGCTGGCGCAACGCGCCGCGCCCGCGCTCCGTGGGCGCCGGTGAGATCTCGCCAACAATGCCGGCGCGGCGCGCCGCGTTGCGAATGTCGATGACCTCGATCTCCTCCGACGGCGCCGCGTCCGCGAGCTGCACTGCCGGGCGCACGACACGATTCCAGTCCACCACGCCGATGTCGGGCACAATGCGGGCCTTCACCGGTCGCGCGTCGTCCGACCGGCGATGGGCCCGCAGCTGCGCCTTGAGCACCGCCTTCTCGGCGAAGAGGTCGGGGACGTGCGTCTGCTCCGCCGGCTGCAGCGTGCTCTCCTTCCGCAACGCCATGACGAGGAGGGCGCCGGTGCGGAGGATCATCGCCAACCCGGCGTAGGCGGCGACGTCGGCGACGTTCAACGCGATGCCCACCTGCTGAAACTCGATCTGGATGAAATCGACCACGCCGTAGGGCGACGTGACGAGGCTCGCGAGGTTTCCAAGGGCCCCGCCCACGATCAAGCCGAGGGCGCGCGGCGCGGTGGGGTCAATGCGAGCGAGATCGCGCGTCACCGGGATCATGAAGACGATCGCGGCCATCGTGAGCGCGAGGTTGAGCTGCCAGGTGTACACACCGGCCGACCACCCAAAGGCCCCCTGGTCGTTGTGCACCACCGCGAAGTGCAGCCACGAGGCGAACGACGTGGCATCGCCCGAGAGCAGTTCCTTCGCCGCCGCCTTCGTTGCCAGGTCTCCGACCGTGACAAGGAGGGCAATGCGGGATAGCAGCGTCAGGTGGCGAGTATCCTTCACGTCGTCGACTCCGGATCAACCATGGCAGGCGAGCGGACCGGGGGAGAGAGAACGGCATGCGCCAGCCCGAGGAGCCCTGGCCTGGGAGAAAACGTCGCGACGGACGACGCATGCTCGCCTCTCGATCGGAGTACTAGGCAGATCATGTGCCACCCGTCGCACGAAGTGCGTGAGGGGAATCACCGATTCGGAGGGCCAGGACTTCCAGTGATCGTTGCGGACAAGCGACATCCCGTCGCGCCCGACAAGCGATTGCCGTCGAGCGCGAAGTCCGCAAGAGGAAGGTCCTGCCTCCTACTTGAGCGAGTCGAGTTTGGCCTTGAGGCGCGGGTTGTCCGGCGTGGCCTGTAGCAGCGCCTGAATGGTGGCGCGGGCCGAATCCTTTTGCCCGAGAGCTGCGAGCGCGTCGGCGCGCAGCATCCCCGTGCTGACGACGAGTCGGCGATTGTCGGCCGGCACCTTGAAGGCGTCGAGCGCGACGAGGGTCGCGGCGGCATCGTTGCGGTCGCGAAGGGTCGACTCGATGGCCATGATGGCCACCGTCGTGTCGTTGGGGAACCGCTTGGCCATCTCGCTGATGAGCGCCGCCGCCTCCGCTCCCTTGCCGTTCTTGCGGTCGAGCATCGCCTGGTGATACTGCCCGGCCAGCAGGAGGCGTTCGACGTCCTCGGCCTCGCCACTCCGAATCCCGACGCCGCCGGCATAGGCGTAGACCAGTTCTCCCCCTTCCTCCCCCGTTTCGTACAGGAAGAAGAGCCCGACCAGCCCGACAGCGGCTGAGCCAAAGCGAAGGACGCGCTGCGCGCCACCGGACATGGCGAGCGCCCCGAGTTCGAGCAGGACGACGCCGAAGAAGATGTTGCGGGTCGTCTCGCCCGCCTCCTCGTGCTCCTGGACCACCGGGCGTGAGCCCGGGACGCGTTCCACCGGACCGTGCGCATCGATCCCCGACTTTACCGCCACCGCTGCCGCCGCGGTCCCCATGATGAGGAGGGCGGCCGCCGCCTGGTTGGTCCAGGAGAGCCTTCCAGTCAGCGACAGCAGCCGAAAGAGGACGCCGACGATGAGCAGGGCGATCACGAAGTGCACCACCTGCGGGTGGAAGACGGCGAGATTGGGCATGCGGGGAGGCTCGGGGAGCGTGGTGAGGGAGCGGTCGCGCGCCGCGCGCGGAGCGCGCGGGCGGACGGCGCCGAGGGCGGGCGAATGTGCCGCCTGGCGCGTGCGCAGGCAATGTGCGGCGCCTGCATGAACCCACGCGAAACCATAGCGGCTCCGCGGGGTCGGCGGGACGCCCAATCCGGCGGATACACAAACGGCCCCCCGAGGGAGCGGGAGGCCGTTGGCGGGGCGAGAGCCCTCACGGACGGGGAGGGATTCGAACCCTCGGTACGCTTTCACGTACACACACTTTCCAGGCGTGCGCCTTAAACCACTCGGCCACCCGTCCAACGCGTGCTGGCGGGAAGCGGCGCCGTGCGCGACGCCCCGCCCTTTCTGGCTGCCGGAGCGAACGATTTCCCTCGGGGGAGCGTCGCTTCAAGCGACAACGCGCCGGAAAGCCGCTCCGGCGCGTTGGCTGCACGCTTATGGCGTGCGATGCAGGACGGACAGGGTGGGATTCGAACCCACGGTACCGTTACCGGTACACCGGTTTTCGAGACCGGCTCCTTCAGCCACTCGGACACCTGTCCAAAACAGACGCGAAGAATATTCGGCGGCCAAAGCGTAGTCAACGAGCGTGGCGGATTCGATCCGCCCGATGATCGTGGAGTTTCAGCCGGCCACCACCACACGCCACGGCCCGCTTTGCGGGCGCGCCGTCGCGGAGATGCTGACCCGGTTGCGCCCCCCGCGCTTGGCGTCCAGCAGTCGCTGATCGGCAACGTGGAGCAGCGACTGCAGGTCATCGCCGTCAACCCCCGCGGTCGCCAGCCCGGCCGATGCCGTCAGCCGCAACTGCTCGCCGTTGGACAGGACGATGCCGTGCGAGGCGATCTCCAGTCTGAGCTGTTCGAGCTTGCCGAACGCCTCGGGGAGGCGCGTCTCGGGAAACGCGATGGCGAACTCCTCGCCACCCCAGCGGGCGATGAGGTCGTTGCGCCGGACGGCGCGGCGCAGGACCGAAGCCACGACCTGCAGTGCCGCGTCGCCCGCGTCGTGCCCGTGCTCGTCGTTGACGCGCTTGAAGTGATCGATGTCGAGCAGCGCCACACAGAGCGGCGCGCGGCTCCGCGACGCGCGCGAGAGTTCATCCTGCAACCGCTCCTCGAAGAAGGCGCGGTTCATGAGGCGGGTGAGCGCATCGTGCGTCGACGAGATGCGCAGCTGCAACGACTGCCGTACGATCGCCGCGCACAGCACGGTGAAGGCGACGAGGAAGACCATCCGCCCCAACTGGTGTCCCCAGACAAACTCTCCGTGGACCAGAATGTCCGGGGTCGCGACGACCGGCCATCGCGCCCAGGCCAGCACGGCGATGACGGCGTACTCCACGATCGCCAGCGCGCCCGAGAAAAGGGTCACGCGCACGTCCCATCGCAGGCAGGTCGCCCCCACCGCCATGAAATACGCGATGAAGGTGGTCCGTGAATTGGCCGCGGCCGACGGGAAATCCTGCAGGAGATAGGCGAGCTGCGTGATCGACACAAGCGAGACGTCGAACGCACTGGTGAGCAGCGCGAGGCGCGGGTGCCGGTCGTTGCGGCTGGCGAGACGCAGGATCAGCATCGAGACCACCAGGCCGGCCAGCACCGTGACCAGCGCCGACAGGTTCTCGCGCACGCCCACGTGCTTGGCGCCGTACATGCTCACCAGCGGAACGAAGGCGATGGCCCCCATCAACGCAATGCGCACGCGGGCCACGACGATCTCGCCAGCGCTCCCGGCATCAATCACGGCCACGTCCGGCCCCGACGCGAAAAAGCCGCGCCATTCGGCGACACGGGGAATCAACTGCAGCGGAACCTGCGAAGGAGTCGGCGGCATCCGGCGGTGGGCGTCGTTGGCGTCGTCGCTCAAAAGACGCCGCAGCGCGCCAAACGTCATGGCGAGGTCGCCACAAGTCTCACGGCCTTCGCGTTGCCGGTTGGTCAGCGCGTCGCACGTGGCCGGTGGGCCAGGCCGTCACGCGCAACCGCGCGATCACCCGCCGGCTGCATCGCGCCGTGCCGCGAAGAAGTCGCGCAGGAGCGCACCGCACGCCTCCCCTTCCAGCCCGCCGCGGACCTCCGGGCGATGGTTGAGGCGCGGATGACGCAACAGGTCCTCGACCGATCCCGCCATCCCTGCCTTCTCGTCCCATGCGCCGAAGACGACGCGATCGACGCGCGCCAGGACGATCGCGCCGGCGCACATGGCGCAGGGCTCGAGCGTGACGTACAACGTGCAGCCGTTCAAGCGCCAACGCCCCAACGCCGCCGAAGCCTGGCGCAGCGCGACGATCTCCGCGTGCGCCGTGGGGTCCTGGTCGCGCGCGGTGCGATTGCCCGACGCCCCGACGACGAGCCCCTCGTGCACGACGAGTGCGCCGACCGGCACCTCGCCAACGGCGACGCCCTCGCGCGCGAGCGCGAGGGCGTCCAGCATCCATCGGCCGTCAGCCGCAAATGTCACGCGCTACCCGGCCTTCACGAAGTGCAGCGCCCCGTTGTCCCCCACCTCGGCGCGGATCGTGTCGCCGTCGGCAAAGCGCCTATCGAGAATCGCCAGCGCCAGCGGATTCTGCAGCATGCGCTGGATGGCGCGCTTGAGCGGGCGGGCGCCGAAAGCGGGATCGTAGCCTTCGTCGGCCACCAGGGTCTTGGCCTCGTCGGTGAGCTCGAGCGTGATCTTGCGCTCGGCCAGCAGCTTGCGCAGGCGCGCCAGCTGCAATTCGACAATGTGCCCGATCTGCTCGCGGCCGAGCGGGCGAAAGACGATGATGTCGTCGACGCGGTTGAGGAACTCGGGCTTGAACTGCTGGCGCAGCGCCCCCATCACCGACGTCTCCACCAGCCCCCAGTCGCTCCCCGCGTGCTCGAGGATGAAGGTCGATCCCACGTTCGACGTCATGATGATCACGACATTGCGGAAGTCGACGGTGCGCCCCTGCGAGTCGGTGAGGCGCCCGTCATCGAGGATCTGCAACAAAATGTTGAAGACATCGGGATGGGCCTTCTCGATCTCGTCGAAGAGGACGACCTGATACGGACGACGACGCACCGCCTCCGTGAGCTGCCCCCCTTCCTCGTAGCCCACATAGCCCGGAGGGGCGCCGATCAGGCGAGCGACGGCGTGCTTCTCCATGTACTCCGACATGTCGATGCGCACCATGGCCGTCTCGTCGTCGAACAGGAACTCGGCGAGCGCGCGCGCGGTCTCGGTCTTCCCGACGCCGGTGGGGCCGAGGAAGATGAAGGAGCCGATGGGGCGATTGGGATCCTGCAGCCCGGCGCGCGACCGGCGCACCGCGTTGCTCACCGCCTCCACCGCTTCCCGCTGGCCCACCACGCGGCGCGCCAACTCGTCCTCGAGCTTGGTCAGGCGTTCGCGCTCGGTCTCCATCATGCGCGTGACGGGAATCCCCGTCCATCGCGACACGACTTCGGCGATGTCGTCGGCCGTGACCTCCTCCTTGAGGAAGCGGCGCCCCTCCCCCGACTTGGAGGCGAGTTGCGACTCGACTTCCTTGAGGTTGCGCTCCAACTGCGGAATGGTGCCGTACTGGATCTCGGCCGCGCGACCAAGGTCGCCCGAGCGCGTGGCCTGCTCGGCGGCGGTCTTGGCGGCGTCGATCTCTTCCTTGATCTTGCCGACGGCACCTAACGATTCCTTCTCGCGCTGCCACTGCGCCTTCATCCCGGCCGACGTCTCGCGCGACTCGGCGAGCTCGCGCTCGAGCACCTGGCGGCGTTCCACGGCGGCAGGATCGGTCTCCTTCTGCAGCGCCTGGCGCTCGATCTCCAGCTGCACGATGCGGCGCTCGACTTCATCGATCTCCTGCGGCATCGAATCGATCTCGATGCGGAGGCGCGAGGCCGATTCGTCGACGAGGTCGATCGCCTTGTCGGGAAGGAATCGATCGCCGATGTAGCGATTGGAGAGCGTGGCGGCGGCCACGATGGCGCCGTCGGTGATGCGCACGCCGTGGTGCACTTCGTAGCGCTCCTTGAGGCCGCGCAGGATGGCG
>CAZLLP010000076.1:0-25632 GCA_964560345.1 uncultured Gemmatimonadaceae bacterium | reverse complement strand
CGAAGCTTGCACCCGCCTGCATAGGAGACTCATCCAACCGAGCAGAAGCACCGCGCGCGGCGTCGCCGCGCGCACTCTCGTCTCCCGTCTCCCGTCTCTCGTCTCCCTGCAAAACGACCGCACAGTCACCTTCACCTTCCCGAAACGCCGTGGCCACCGCCTCCGCCATGCGCCCCCGCAGCTCCGCCGTCGCCGACAAGCGATCGACCACGACCACCAGCTCGCCCACCTTCGTGAGGTCGAGCTTCTCCGCCGCGAAGTCATCGACGTGCAGCGTGCGACCGTCCGCCACCACGCGCAGGAAGCCCTGGGCCCGGAGATTCTCCACCACCACCGCGTGCGTGACCTTGCTCGACAGGCGCAGCGGGAAGCCGATCAGCATGCGCGTCCCGTCGGGGAGCTCGAGCAGCCGGTCGGTCACCGACTCCACCGTGTCGGGCGTCATCTCGCGACCGCAGAGCGGGCAGAACGTGTGTCCCACGCGCGCCCACAGCAGGCGCAGGTAGTCGTAGATCTCCGTGGCGGTCCCGACCGTCGAACGCGACGACTTGGTGGGGTTCTTCTGCTCGATCGCGACCGCCGGGGAGATCCCCTCGATCGAGTCGACGTCGGGCTTCTCCATGCGCTCCAGGAACTGGCGCGCGTACGACGACAGCGACTCCACGTAGCGTCGCTGCCCCTCGGCGTAGATCGTGTCGAAGGCCAGGGAGGACTTCCCGGAGCCGGACGGGCCGGTGATGACGGTGACCGCGCGGCGCGGGATGGCCACGTCGATCCCCTTGAGGTTGTGCTGCCGGGCGCCCCGGACGAGAATCGCGTCCTTCACGGCGGAAAAGCTAATCGCGTGCCCCCGCTGCCGGGCGTCGGTCGTTCCGGCTACCGTTCGCCTCTGATGCCGCCCACCGCCCCCGATCCGGCCGAGGAGGAAGTCCTTGGCAAGGCCTACGACGCCCGCCTCGCGCGGCGACTGCTGCGCTACGCCTGGCCCTATCGGGGACTGATCGGCGCGTCGCTGGCGCTCCTCCTGGTCGACGGCGCGTTGCAGCTGGTGGGGCCGCTGCTCACGCGGCAGGTGATCGACGTGGCGATCCCGGCCCGCGACGCCGACGGGATCCTGCGCGCGGCGCTGCTCTTTGCCGGAACGCTCCTCGCACAATTCGGCTGCACCTTTGGCGAGACCGTGCTCACCGCGCGCCTGGGGCAGCGCGTGATGCACGACCTGCGCACCCAGCTCTTCGCGCACCTGCAGCGACTCCCGGTCGCGTTCTTTGATCGCAATCCGGTCGGGCGCCTCGTCACGCGCGTCACCTCCGACGTGGAGTCGCTCAACGAGCTCTTCACCTCGGGCGTCGTCGCCGGGCTGGGCGATGTCTTCACGCTGCTGGCGATCAGCATCCTGATGCTGGTGGTCGACTGGCGACTGGCGCTGGCGGCCTTTGCGGTGATCCCGCTGGTGGTCCTGGCGTCCAACGTCTTTCGCGTGCGCGTGCGCGAGGCGTACCGCGCCATTCGCGCGCGCCTGGCGCGCATCAACGCCTTCTTGCAGGAGCGTCTGTCGGGGGTGCGCGTGGTGCAGCTCTTCGGGCGTGAAGCCGATGAGGGGCGCCGCTTCGACGTGCTCAACAAGGACCACCTCGACGCGCACCTCAAGTCGATCACGATCTACGCGTTGTACTTCCCGATCATCGAGCTCCTGACCACGGTGGCGATCGCCGCGATCCTCGTGGCCGGGGCGGCACGGGTCGATATCGGGACGCTCTCGGTGGGGACGGTCGCCGCCTTCCTGCAACTCGTCAGGCGCTTCTTCGAGCCGCTGCAGGATCTCTCCGACAAGTACAACACGTTGCAGCAGGCGATGGCGGCGAGCGAGCGGATCTTTGCGCTGATAGACGAAAAGACGGACGAGAGACGGGAGACGGGAGACGGGAGTGCCGACGCGCTGCGCGCGTCGGCCGAAGCTCGAAACCTCCCGACGCCCTCGATTCCCTCACCTCGCAAAAGCATCGCGCCCGGCCAAGCCGGGCGCACTCCCGTCTCCCGTCTCCCGTCTCCAGTCTCGATCGAATTCCGCCACGTCTGGTTCGCCTACGCCGGCGCCCACACCGCGGCCGGCGACAACGAAGCACGCCCTCCCGAGTGGGTGCTGCGTGACGTGAGCTTCGCCGCCCGCCCCGGGCGTACGCTGGCCATCGTTGGACATACGGGGGCAGGGAAGACGACGATCATCAATCTCCTGCTCGGCTTCTATCAGCCGCAACGCGGGGAGATCCTGATCAACGGCGTCGACCAGCGCGATCTCCCGGTGGAGGAGGTGCGTCGCCTCATCGGCTACGTGCAGCAGGACATCTTCCTCTTTGCCGGCGACATCACGTCCAACATCCGGCTCTCGGCGCCGCTCACCGAGGCGCAGGTGCAAGCGGCGGCGGTGCGCGTGGGGGCCGATCGCATCGTGCAGCGACTCCCCGGCGGCTATCGCTACGAACTGGGCGAACGCGGAAGCTCGGTGAGCGTAGGCGAGCGGCAGTTGCTCTCCTTTGCGCGGGCCATCGCCGCCGATCCGGCGGTCCTGGTGCTCGACGAGGCGACGAGCGCGGTCGACAGCGAAATCGAGGGAGAAATCCAGCGCGCACTCGCCGAGTTGATGCGCGGACGCACGACGATCGCCATCGCGCACCGCCTCAGCACCATTCGCGATGCCGACGAAATTCTCGTGATGCACCATGGCGAAGTGCGAGAGCGCGGGACGCACCGCGAATTGCTGGAGTTGGGCGGTTTGTATGAGCGGTTGACGCGTCTCCAAGCCGGGGTCCTGAAGGGCGCATGACCAAGTGGCGCCTGAGCTTGCGGCCCCAGCGGTGCGCGGGGTAGTTTCCGCCACTTGGTTCGGGCATATCCCCTGCAGGATTGCGCTGTCTCGCCTCGTCGCCGTTCCCGATTTCAGCCGAACGCATGCCCTATCTCCAGCACCAAGACGCGCAGTTTCCGCTCGCCCAGGGCGAGACGCGCGTGGGGAGGGGAGCCGGTGCCGACGTGCGCGTCCCCCCCGGTGCTGAACCCGGTGATGCCGCTGACGCCTCGCTCGTGGCGGTGATGATCGCCCCCGACGGCGCTGCCTCGCTGCGGGTGGTGCAAGGCGACGCCGGCGTCTTCGTGAACGGCGTCCCCGTCGGGCGCGAGCCTGCGCCGCTGCTGCACGGCGATCGCGTCAGCATCGACGGCTGCGAACTGCGCTTTGCTGACGAGCAGCAGTCCGGTGTGACGCAGGAAGTGCCGACGCAGAGCGACGTGCGCGTCGCGACCCCCAGTGCGGGGATTGGCGAGGCGCGCTCGCGCGGTCGTCTCGTCTCGCTCATGGACGGCCGCGAATACTCCGTCCCCGCCGAAGGGCTCACCTTGGGACGAGACGCCGGCTGCGACGTGGTAGTGGTGGCCGCCAACGTCTCGCGACGCCACGCGCGCATCACGCAGGGGCCCGGCGGCTACGAGCTGCTCGACACCAGCACCAACGGGGTCCTGGTGAACGGTGCGCGCGTGCAGGGGGCGCTGGCGCTGGCTCGCGGCGACACGGTCCGCATCGGGAACGACGAGTTTCGCTTCTACGCTGACGCCGAGCCCCCCGTCCCGCCGCGATCGTTGCTCGAAGTGCCATCGCTGCAGGCGACGGCGGCGATCCCCGCGATGAAGCGCCCGGTCGCCCCCCCCGCCCCCACCCCCCAGGCGCCGCCGACCCCTCCGACGCCGTCCGTCACCCCCGACCTCTCGCTCCACTCGGCCAGCGCTCGCGCTGGGGCCCCGCTGGCGGCCACCGCAGCGGCGGGGGCGATGCGGGACGACGCGCACGACTCGTCGTCTGCCGCAACGCGACGCAAGCTGGCCCTGGCCTACCTCGAGGTGTTGAACGAGGGACCGGACAAGGGACGGCGTTTCGAGTTGGGGGCGCCGCTCTCGCACGTGGGGCGAGGCGATCACAACGACGTTCCCATCCACGACGAAAGCGTCTCCGAATCGCACGCCAAGATCCAGCGACGCGAAGACGCTTGGTACATTGTGGACATGGATTCCACGAACGGCACATACCTCTCCGGGAGCCGGGTGTACGGGGAGGCCAAGCTGTCGAGTGGAGCCGATGTGCGCTTTGGCGGGGTGAAGATGTTGTTCCGCACCACGGGGGGCGGACAACGCTCCACCGGGGAGACGCGGGTGATTGTGGGGGTGCGGGGGCCGGATCCCAAGCGCGCAGAGCAGCGCCTCAAGGAGCTTGCGCGTGGCGTGGAAACGGACGATGCTCCGCCCACGCGAAAAGGGGCGCCGGTGTGGCTGTGGTTGGCACTCGTGGCGCTCGTCGCCTTTTTTCTCTACCTCGTCCTCCAGGGTCGCTAGTGGAGCTGACCGTTGCCGCCCGCAGCGATGTGGGCATGATTCGTTCAGGAAACGAAGACGCGTTCTTTGCGCACGCTACTCGGGAGCGCGGCGTCTTCATTGTCGCTGACGGCATGGGAGGGCACGCCGCTGGCGAGGTTGCCAGCGAGATGGCGGTCCAGATTGTCTCCCGCGAGTTGCATGAGTTGAACGATGTGTACGGCGAGGCGGCGCGCGTGCGCGTGGCCGAGTCGTTGCGCATTGCCAATCGTGCCATCTACGACCGCACGATCCAGGAGTCCGACAAGCAGGGGATGGGGACGACCGCGTCGGTCCTGGTGGTGTCCGGGGCGCGGTACCTCATCGGCCAGGTTGGCGACTCCCGCGTGTACCTCCTGCGCGACGGCGCCCTGCGCCAGCTCACCAAGGACCACTCGTACGTGCAGGAGCAGGTCGACGCCGGCTTCCTCACGCCCGAGCAGGCGCGCTACCATCCCTACAGCAACGTGATCACGCGCTGCGTCGGGGCGAGCGACGTGGTGGAGCCCGACACCTACTCGGGTGAGCTCAAGGTGGGCGACGTCTTCCTCGTCGCATCCGACGGACTCACCGGGATGGTCGACGACCGCCGGCTGCAACAGCTCCTCCTCTCCCGGGCCTCGGCCGGGCGCGTCGTCGACGCGCTGATCGCCGAGGCCAACTATCGCGGCGGGTTGGACAACATCACGGCCATCGTGGTGCAGGTCCTCCAGATCGATTCCCCCAACGCGGATGCCCCCACGCAGGAAGGGCCGGCGTTCGGCGCGTAGGGCGAGATGACGGACGAAGGGGAAGAGCAGGAGCAGGGGCAGGCGCCGGAGACGGTCGCGTCGATCTCGGCGCTGTACTTGGGGAACATCCTCTACGCACTGGAAGCGTGTGCGTTAGGCATGGACCAGCAGGGGCAGGGCGAGCACGCGGCCTTTTATCGCGGGATTGCGCGCAAGCTGGCGGAGGCGAGGGGGCGGGAGAAAGCGTAGCGGGATGCACCGGTCGCGCGTGGCGCGCCGGTGATCCCGCGGCGGTGGGTGCGACGCGAGGATGTATGGCGTCGGCGCGCGGTGGATTGATCGCGCGCCTAGCGCGAAACGGACTGGGCGTAGGCCTTGGTGAAGACCATGAGCACGCCCGACGATGAGCCGGTCCCGAACAGCACCCCGGCCTCGCTGGCGCGAATCAGGACGACGTGACTCACCTGCTCGGGAGGTGCCATGTCGATGGCCTGCTGGGGATCGGTCATCCGCATCCCGTCGACGAACACCAGCATGCACCCGCCGGTGCGCATCCAGGAGATACACCGAGCGTTGGTGCGCCCGTCCACGCTGCGCGGCAGGTACCCCACCGGGCTCAGTGACTGCACGAGATCGACGTAGTCGCGCGCGCCGCCGCGCACCGCGTTGATCTCTGACGGCGCGAGGATCTTTGCCCCCATCGCCTTGAAGTTCATGCCGAGGAACGGGCGATCGAGAATCGCATCGCGCTCCGCACGGACTACCACGGGAGACAGCGAGATAGGCGCGCGCACGACACGCAGCGTGACCTCCACCGTGTCGTTCGCCGCGAGCGGGATCCATGGTGAGGTGAGGCGCTTGAAGCCGATGGCGCGCAGGTCTAACGCATAAAAGCCGGAACCGCGTCCGGTGAAGACAAACCGCCCGCGCTCCGACGTCCGCACGGCCCCGAGAAAGCTGGCCGCCGAGTCGACCAGCGTGACGAGGATGTCGGGGAGCGGGTCGCGCGTGACCGAATCGACCGCGACCCCGCGAATCACCTGGGCATCGGCCACCCGCGCGCCGAAGTGTTGGGTCGAGATGGGCGCGGCGACAGTGAGCGCCGCGCGCCGGAATGCGGAGATTTCCATGGCCGTCCCGTGTGGAGGAAATCGCCGAGCGGTCCCGCTACACTACCCGCCCAATGCATCCCCGTTCCGCGAAGAGGAGAAGCAGCCGCCGACGCGCCCCGCGCGTCGGCACTCCCGTCTCCCGTCTCCCGTCTCCCGTCTCCCGTCTTCGTTACCCCGCCCGCGCCACCGCCATCACCCGCTCCGCCGTCAGCTCGACCGGCCGCGCCACAAAGACCCGCAGCCATCGCGCCGAGCGATAGAGCTGCTGCGACATCTGCGGGAGGTGAATCGCCCCCTTGAGGCCGGCGCTCGTCCGCTGCACCACATCGCCGCTCCGTCGCACCACCGGGATGTCCAACCCCAGCATCTGCGTCTTCTCGGGGTAGTCGAGCAGGAGCTCTCCCGGTTCGAGCCCGCACTCTACCGCCAGCTCGTTCTCCACCTCGACCGAGCGGGTGCGATCGGCGGCAATCCACTCACCCACGTCCTCTTCCAGCTCGGCGGCTGGACACTCGAAGGCGCGCTTGAACAACCGTCGGTTGCGAAGCGCATCGAGCATCGGCGATGGCGCGCGCTGTTCGAGCGTATGCAGCAGCGCTTCATCGGTGAGGCGCGCCAGCTCCCGCACGTCGAGCGCCGTGGTCGCCAAAGCCTCGTCCACGAGCCGCTTGTACATCGCCGTCGCGCTGCGCACGGCGTGGTGCCAATACACGTTGCGGTACATCTGATACTTCGCAAACAAGAGCGACTCCAGCGCCGAGAGTCCCTTCTCGAGCACGCCGATGCGCAACGCCCCAGACTGCGGGTCCGCGACAACCGTGAGCGAGTTGATCAGACGGTCGGCGTCGATCGTGCCATAGGGAACGCCGCACATCAGCGTGTCGCGCTTGAGATACTCGATCTTGTCGAGGTCCAGGGAGCCTGACACCAGCCCCTGCAGCGGCGAGTTGGACACCCCTCGGATCATCGCCAGCACGCGCTCCGGTGCATCGGGGGCGATCTCCGAGAGCACCTCCCCCACCTCGCCGGTGGTGATGAGCGGGCGCGCCACTTCTTCATGGTGCGGCGCGCCGATCTCCTCGAGGGCGTGGGAGAACGGATAGTGCCCCACGTCGTGCAGCAACGCCGCCGCGCGCACGATCGCGCACTCGGTCGGATCGACCCCCGCCAGCGCCCCCCGCTCGTCCAGCAGCCGCAACGCGACCCCGGCCAGGTGATAGGCGCCCAGCGCGTGCTCGAATCGCGCATGCGTCGCCCCGGGATACACCAGGTAGGCCCAGCCGAGCTGCCGCACATACCGCAACCGCTGGAAGACGCGCGTGTCGACCAGCCGCAAGGCGTAGCCATCGACGCGGATGTTGTTCCACAGCGGGTCGCGGATGATGATGGTCATGGTGGGCCTTGCGGTCCCTTGTGCACGCGTCCGTTGGCCATCACGAAGGCCACCTTCTCGATGGCGGCGATCGAAGCGACCGGGTCACCGTCGATGGCGATGATGTCGGCGAACAGCCCGGCCTTGATGGCGCCCACGCGGGCGCGCGGCCCGAGCAGTCGCGCGGCGTTGATGGTCGCGGCCTGCAGCACCTGCGTCCCGGTGAGTCCGGCCTGCCCGTAGGCCAGCAAGAGCCTCCGGGCCGCCTCGCCTTGCGGCATGCGCAGGTTGAGATAGTTGTCGGACCCGGCCGCGATGGTCACGCCCGCGGCCATCGCCCGCGTCAGGCGCCCGCGCTGCGGCGCGAGATACTGGGCGATCTGCGCGCCGGTGGGCACCGGGTTGCCGTTGCGCTTTGCATCGTTTGCGATGAGGCGGTGGAACGTCGCCGAATCGATGTCGGTGGGGACCATCATGACGTTGTTCTTCGCCATCAGCGCCAAGGTGGAGTCGCTCACCTGATAGGCGTGTTCGATCGAGTTCACCCCGGCCTGCGCGGCGCGATACACGGCATCGTCGCTGGTGGCGTGGGCCGCTACGCGAACTCCGAGTCGTTTGGCCGTGGCGACAATCGCCTGCATCTCCTCGAGCGAGAGCGAGCCGCGGTTGGGGGTGTTGTTGGAGTAGATCTTGATGACATCGGCCCCCATCGTGACGTTCTCGCGCACCGCCTCGGCCGCGTCGGCCGGCGAGCGCACGATGCGGTACTCATCCTCGGCGATCTTGATGTGCTCGGGGACGAGCCCCGGGAACTGCCCGCCGATGGGGGAGAGCCCGGGCCCCGACACGAACATCCGCGGCCCCGGGATCGAGCCATCGTTGATCGCGGTCTTGAGCGCCACGTCGCCAAAGCGCCCCGAGTTGCCCAGGTCGCGCACCGTGGTGATTCCGGCATCGAGGAACGTCCGCGCCCGCGCCGCGCCGTGCAGCGCGCGCAGCGGTGTCCCTTCGACGATCACCGCCTTGGTCCCTTCACCCGTCAGGTTCCCCGCCTCGGGATCCTCGAGGTAGAGGAGATGCGTGTGCGAATCGATGAGCCCCGGGAGGACGGTATAGCGCGACAGGTCGATGACCTTGGCCCCGCTGGGGATCGATAGGGTTTCGGCGACCGAGTCGATCATCCGCCCCTTCACGCGAATGACGCGAGGGCCGACCAGTTTTCCGGCCTCGCTGTCGAAGACGCGCGCCGCCCTGATGTACGTGGTGGACTCGTCTGAGGTCTGTGCGTGGAGCGGGCTGCAGGCAGCAGCGAGGATCACGGCGGCCGCGAGCGAGGAGGAGGTCAGGTGGGGGCGCGGCATCAGCCGTTTCTTTGGACGGGAGACGGGAGACGGGAGACGGGAGACGGGAGACGGGAGTGCGCGGCTGCGCCGCGCGGTTTGAACGTAGCGACGGTCGGGCGTTGATGACGAGGCCTACATACGAGAAGGGCGACGCGCACCGCGCGTCGCCACTCCCGTCTCCCGTCTCCCGTCTCTCGCGGCGTCAGCCGCGAGGCCCCGCTGCGATGATCGCCGGGTCCACGTTGCCGAACTTCTCGAAGTTCTTGCGGAACATCTCGGCCAGCTTGGCCGCCTGCGCGTCGTACGCGGCGCCGTCCTTCCAGGTCGCGCGCGGTTGCAGGATCTCGGTCGGCACGTTAGGCACGGCGGCCGGGAGCTGCAGTCCGAAGACCGGATCGGGGGCGAAGGGGATGCCTTCGAGCGCGCCATCGAGCAGCGCGCGCACCATGGCGCGGGTATACGGGAGCTTCATGCGCGCGCCGGTGCCGTAGGCGCCGCCGCTCCAGCCGGTGTTCACCAGCCAGACGCGCGCGCCGTGCTGGTCGATCAACTTCCCCAGCATCTCGGCGTACTTGCTCGGGTGCCAGACGAGGAAGACGGCGCCAAAGCACGAGGAGAACGTCGCCTGCGGCTCGGTCACGCCGCGCTCGGTCCCGGCCACCTTGGCCGTGTAGCCGCTCATGAAGTAGTACATCGCCTGCTCGCGCGAGAGGCGCGCGATCGGGGGCAACACGCCGAATGCGTCGGCGGTAAGGAAGACGATGTTCTTCGGGTGTCCGCCGCGGCCCGAGGGGACGTGATTGCGGATGTAGTGCAGCGGGTACGACGCGCGCGTGTTCTCGGTGATCGACTGGTCGTCGAAGCGCACGCGGCGCGTGACGTCGTCGAGGACCACGTTCTCGAGGATGGTGCCGAACATCTGCGTGGTGGCAAAGATGTCGGGCTCCTGCTCCTTGGAGAGGTTGATCACCTTGGCGTAGCAGCCGCCTTCGAAGTTGAAGATCCCGTCGTCGGACCAGCCATGTTCGTCGTCGCCGATGAGGCCGCGCTCGGGGTCGGCGGAGAGTGTCGTCTTCCCGGTCCCCGAGAGGCCGAAGAAGAGCGCCGTATCGCCCTTGGGGCCGATGTTGGCCGAGCAGTGCATCGAGAGGACGCCGGTCTTCGGCATCATGTAGTTCATCACCGTGAACATCGCCTTCTTGAGCTCACCCGCGTAGCGCGTGCCGCCGATGAGGATGGTGCGCCTGGCGAGGTGGAGGACGATGAACGTGCCGGTGCGCGTTCCGTGCTTCTCTGGCGTGGCCTGGAAGTCGGGGGCGTGCAGCACGGTGAAGTTGGGGGCAAAGCTTGCCAGCTCGCTCACCTCCGGGCGGATGAACATGTTCCGCACGAAGTTGGCATGCCACGCGTTAGGCGTGACGTAGCGGACGCTCAGGCGATGCGCCGCGTCGGCGCCGCAGTAGAGGTCCTGCACGAACAGGTCGTCGTTCGCATTGAGGTACGTGCGCACGTCGGCCTGCAGCAGCTCGAAGTGTTCGTCGGAGATGGGCTGGTTGACCTTCCCCCAATCGACGTCGTGCTCGGTCGACGGCTCGCGCACGACGAACTTGTCATTCGGCGAACGGCCGGTGTGCGGCGCCGTGATGGCGACGAAGGGGCCCATGTCGGCGAGCATCCCTTCGTGGCGCGCGACCGCTTCCTGGACAAGGCGCGGGGCGATCAGGTTCCAGTGGATCGTCCCCGTCGGATTGAGCCCCTGTCCTTCCAGCGCATTCAGGGGAGCACTCGTGGTGGCCATAGTGGGCAAATCGGGAAACGGGCGAGTCCCCGGTGTCCCGGTCGCCTCACCCTGGTGTCATGTCGTGGCCATCGGGGATGGCCTATTAAGACGATCACAGGAACGAAAACGCTCGCGCTCCACCGGGCGGCGAGAACTCCCGCGACGAGGGGCGCGCGCGCTCCTGGGCGTCCATGACCGCAACCGCGGCCATGTTCACGATTTCCTGCACATCCGCACCCTGTTCAAGGATGTGGACGGGCTGGGACATGCCGACCAGGATCGGGCCGATTGCGGTGGCACCGCCCAGGTCGCGTAACAACTTGTACGCGATGTTGCCCGCGCTCAAGTTCGGAAAGATCAATACGTTGGCCGATTCCTTCAGCGCGCTGAATGGAAACGATTCCTCAAGGATTTCCGCGTCCACGGCGGTGTCGGCCTGCATCTCGCCGTCCACCATCAACGACGGATCGCGCTGCCTGAGCAAGGCGACCGCCTCGGCCACGCGCGACGCTTCGGGGTGCCGCACCGACCCGAAATTCGAGAACGACAGCATCGCCACCCGCGGCGTCTGGCCAAAGGCGCGCACAATGCGCGCGGCCGCATGGGCGATCTGCGCCAGCTGCTCCGACGTCGGTTCGATGTTGACCGTCGTATCGCCGCAAAAGACGACGTGCTTCTCGAAGACGAGCATGTACATGCCGGCCACCAACCCCGACTTGGCGTTGGCCCCCACGACTTCCAGCGCCGGGCGCAACGCCTCGGGATAGGTCGTGGTCATGCCGGTGAGCAGCGCGTCGGCGTCGCCCTTGGCGACCATCACGTTGCCGAAGTAGTTGCCGTTGACGATGCGGCGTTGCGCCTCGCCCAGCGACAACCCTTTGCGCTGCCGCCGCTCCCACAGATACTGCGCGTACGAGTCCAACCGCGGAGAGCTGGCCGGATCCTCGATGGTGATGTCGTCGATGAAGACACCGTCCTGTTGCGCCTTGCGACGGATCGTCTCGGCGTTGCCCAGCAGGATGGGGAAGGCGATGCCGTCGTCCATCAGGAGGCGCGCGGCGCGAATCATCTTGCGCGTCTCGCCCTCGGCCAGGACGAGCTTCTTGGGATCGCGCACCGCGCGGTTGATGATGCCGCGCATGATTCCCTTGGCGCGGCCGAGTCGTGCTTCGAGCTGCTCGCGGTACTCGTCGAGTTCGATGAACTCCTGCGCCACGCCGCTCGCCACCGCTGCCCACGCCACCGCCGGCGCCACCCACAGCAGCACGCGCGGATCGAAGGGGAAGGGGATGAGGTACTCGCGCCCGAACTTCACCTTGCTCAGGCCGTACAGCGCCGACACGGACTCGGGGACATCTTCCTTGGCGAGGGCGGCGAGCGCACGCGTCGCCGCCATCTTCATCTCCTCGTTCACCTCGGTCGCGCGCGCGTCGAGCGCGCCGCGGAAGATGAACGGGAAGCAGAGGACGTTGTTGATCTGGTTGGGATAGTCGCTGCGCCCCGTGGCCATGATGGCGTCGTCGCGCACCGCCTTCACTTCGTCGGGGAGGATCTCGGGGACCGGGTTGGCGAGGGCGAAGATGATCGGGTTGGGGGCCATTACCGCCACCATCTCCTTCGTCATCGCCCCGGCGGCGGACAGGCCGACGAAGACATCGGCGCCCACCAGCGCATCGGCCAGGGTCCGGGCCGCGGTGTCGTTGGCGAATCGCGCCTTGTACGGATCGAGGTGATCGGTGCGCCCGGCGTAAATCACCCCGGCCTTGTCGCACAGGATGATGTGCTCGCGCCTAACGCCTAACCGCATGTAGTGCGAGGCGGTGGCGATGGCGGCGGCCCCGGCGCCGGAAAAGACGACCCGCACGTCCTCGATCTTCTTGTCGACGACTTCCAGCGCGTTGAGCAGCGCCGCCCCCGAGATGATCGCGGTCCCGTGCTGGTCGTCATGGAAGACGGGGATCTTCATCGTCTTCCGCAGCGTCTCCTCGATGACGAAGCAGTCCGGGGCCTTGATGTCCTCGAGGTTGATCCCGCCGACTGTCGGCTCGAGCAGTTGGCAGAACCGGATGACGTCGTCCGGACTCTCCGACCCGACCTCCAGATCAAAGACGTCGAGGTCGGCGAACTGCTTGAAGAGGTTCCCTTTCCCCTCCATCACCGGCTTGCCGGCCAGCGCTCCGATGTTCCCCAGCCCCAGGACCGCGGTGCCGTTGGTGACCACGGCGACCAGGTTCCCCCGGGCCGTGTACTTGTACGCGTCGTTGGGATTCTTGTGAATCTCCAGGCACGGCTCGGCGACTCCCGGCGAATAGGCCAGGGAGAGGTCGCGCTGGTTATTGAGCGGCTTGGTTGGTACGACCGCGATCTTCCCGGGCTTGGGAAGCGCGTGATAGTCGAGGGCGTCGTTGCGATTCATGCGAACAATCTACCGGCGAAAACGGATGAGCGAGATAGGGGGAGCCCCACCGACTTGCGAGACGTGAGGAAAGGGCAAAGAGTCGCAGGGATCGATCGCGTTCATGGGCCGTTTATGGCGGCGCGCTAGCATCCGAGTCGGGGATCACCGGTAGACAACTATGCGGAGCGCACCAGAATGACGGATCGACCGGCACGAGGAGTACGCCGTATTGCCGTGGGAGTGATGGGCCCGGCCCTGCTCGCCCTTGTGGCCATGACGCCATTACGCGCGAGCGCCCAACGTCGTGAGGCCGCGCAATTCGACACCCTCCCCGCGCGACGGCGCCCGGTCGCCATCGAGTACAGCGACTGGTACGCCCGTCGCCTCAAGATCCATCAGGTGGCCTCGTGGACCATGCTCCCCCTGTTCGCCGTCCAGTACGCGGCCGGACAGCAGCTGCTCGACAAGGGGAAGTACGGTGCCGCCAAGTGGGCCCGCGACTGGCATGGTCCGCTCGCCGGGGCCACCGGCGCGCTCTTCGCAGTCAACACCCTCACCGGCGGGTGGAATCTCTGGGACGCCCGCCAGGATCCCAACGGGCGAAAGTGGCGCACCGCGCACGCGATCCTCATGCTCGTCGCTGACGCGGGCTTTGCCATCACGCCGGCATTCGCCGACGACGAAGGGGGGGAAGGCGGCGGCTCGCGGTTGCAGACGCACAAGGCGTTTGCCGTGACCTCCATGGGCATCGCGGCGGCGAGCTGGCTCATGATGCTCCCACCCTTCCGTAGGGAGTGAGCGCGGTGTCGATCGTCTCGCAGCTCGTGGGGTTGGCCCAGCCGTGGGCCGACGTCTACAACGAGAGCACCACGCTCCAGGCGTCGGTGATGTTCGCGCACCTCGCGGGTGTCCTCGTGAGCGGCGGCGCCGCCGTCGTCACCGATCGCGCAACCATCACGGCCGCCAGCCGGTCGTCCGCCGATCGCTTGCAGCAGCTCGGCGCACTGCGCGCGTCGCATCGCATGATCCTGATGGGGCTGGGGGTCACGTGCGTGAGCGGTGTCCTCCTGCTGGGGGGCGACATCGAGTCACTCGTTACCGCGCCGGCGTTCCTGGTCAAGATGGGATTGCTCATCATGTTGCTGGCCAACGGGGTGTTGTTGATGCGCGCGGAGTCGGGGCCGTCGCTCGTCGCGGTCTCGACAACCACCGTTGTCACGGCGCCGGCGGAGGACGCCTCGACATGGAGGCGCCTGACCGTCCTCTCGTACGTGAGCCTCGTGCTCTGGTTCGCCCTGTTGCTCGCCAGCACCTTCCTCGTCACGTCAGCCTAACGAAGATGTCCCGACCTCACTTCGACCCCCCGTCCGACCATGCGCACGACTGCGGCGGCTGTGCGCTGCGGTCCTCTCGTCGGAGCTTCCTTGGCGGTGTGGCGGCGGCGCTCGCGATGCTTGCGATGGAGGGAATCCTGCCGGACGAGGCCAGGGCACTCGAGGCCCCCGAGGTGCACGGTGTCGCGGTCGGCGCTGCTGTCGCGGTGCAGGAGGTGGGGTACGCCATTCCCGCCGCCGACGGCGTCTCGATCGACAAGAAGGAAGGGGTGATCATCGCCCGTCATGCGGGGATGCTCTACGCCTTCGCCCTCACCTGTCCTCACCAGAACACCGCGCTGCGCTGGAACGAGGGGAACAACACCTTCCAGTGCCCGCGCCACAAGTCGAAGTACCAGGCGGACGGTGTCTTCATCTCCGGCCGAGCCACGCGGGCGATGGATCGCTTTGCGGTGCGCAAGGATGGCGACAGGCTGGTGGTGAACCTCGACACGCTGTACGAACAGGACACCGACGCCGCCGGCTGGGGGAGCGCCAAGGTCTCGGCCTAACGAGGCCGTCGATCTCGACCGACCGTCACGTGGGGCGCCGGCCGGAGGGCCAGCGCCCCGCGTTGCATCTGTCGGCGTCGCGCGCTACTTGATGACGGGGAGGGGATACGCCTTCTGCAGCGCCGAGACATAGTCGCCGAAGAGCGCCTTGGTTGACGAGAACTCGTCCTTGACCTTGGCGCGGAAGTCGACGTCGGTGGCGAAGTCGGTGAGCAGCGCGGCCATCGCCATCGCATCGATGCGGAAGCCGGTGTGCCCGACCTCGTTGAGGGCGTCGGTCTCCATCTCGTAGGTGTGGAAGCCGCCGGTCGACGTGAAGGCCGAGAAGCCCGTCCCGGGGATGTCGCGCGAGACGGAACCGGTCTCCTCGTATCCCTGCGGTTTCTGCGGTTCGTTCACCACGCGCGTCGCCCCGTACTTCTTGAGGTAGGCGAAGGCGACTTCATTGAGCGCGGCGGTCGAGATCCCGTCGCGCATCGAGCCGTAGTTGTCGATCTCGACCTTCGTTCCCGTGGCGAGCGCTGCGCCGCGCGCGGCGTTGTCGATCATCGCGCGAACCTGGGCGAGGTAGACCTCGTCGGGATAGCGGATGTAGAAGTCGGCAACCGCACGATCGGGTACGACGTTAGGCGCTTTCCCGCCCTCGGGGATGATCCCCTGGATGCGCGTCTCCGGGCGCATGTTCTTTCGCAGCCCGTCGATGTTCTGGAAGAGATGAATGACGGCGCTGAGCGCGTCGCGCCCCTCCCACGCCGTCATCTGGTGCGCTGGCGCGCCGCTGAAGGTGTAGCGCACGCCGTCGATGTTGAGGCAGCAGGTGCCGAAGCCGGGGGCGGGGCGCTGGGTGTTCACCGAGGAGTGCGATCGCACGATGACGTCGGCGCCGTTGAAAACGCCGGCCTTGTGCATCACCGTCTTGGACGGCGGCGGCATCATCTCTTCAGCCGGTGTGCCGTACACCGTGACCGTCCCGGGCGTCTTGCTGCTGCTGAGGAACTCGGCCACCGCGACGGCGGCCGCCAGCCCCACCGGCCCCTGCGCCGAGTGCTGGTCGCCGTGGTAGTCTCGCTGTGTTCCACGCAGCGCGTCGTACTCGACGATCACGCCGAGGTTGGGGCCGGGCGTCCCCTTGCCGTAGCGGGCGACGAAGGCGGTGGTGAGTCCCGCCACCCCCGTCTCGACGGTGAAGCCGTGCGCAGTGAGCCAGTCGGCGAGGATCTTGATCGACCGCGTCTCCTTGAAGCCGATCTCGGGTTGGCGCGTGATGTCGTCGGACATCGTCTGCAGTTCGGTCTCCCAGAGCGCCTTGGCGCGAGCGACCACGGCATCACGCTTGGCGTTAGGCGCGGAGGAGAGGCGCGTGGCGAGGGCGGCGGCGTTGATGCGTTGCTGCAGCTCACCCTGGCGCTTCACGACGTCGACGGCGGCGGCGCGCTGCGTCGGGGTTTCTTGGGCGCGAGCGGCGGGGGCGGTCGCGGCGATGACGGCCGCGAGGAGCAACGGCGTGAGGCGGTCGGGAGAGCGATGAATCATCGGGGAAGACGAGAAGACGAGAAGACGAGAAGACGAGAAGACGAGAAGACGAGAAGACGAGAGGACGAGAGGACGGGAGCGCCGAGCCGCGTCGGCGAAGTCCGGGGCTTCGTGCGTCGAATCAGCGACCGCCTCGTGCGGCGTCGAGCGCGTCGATCTTGTCCACGCGCTTGGCATGTCGCCCACCGGCGAACGGGGTATCGAGAAAGGTCCGGACGATCTCCTGCGCCAGGCGTGTGCCGATCAACGTACCGCCTAACGTCAGGACATTGGCGTTGTTGTGCTCGCGCGCATTCGACGCGGTCGTGACGTCGTAGCACATCGCCGCGCGCACCCCCGCAATCTTGTTGGCTGCCATGCAGCTCCCGATCCCGGCACCGTCCACCATGATGCCAAGGTCTGCCGCGCCGCTCGCGACGGCGCGCGCCACGGCAATCGCGAAGTCGGGGTAGTCGACGGCATCGGTGCCGTAGGTGCCCACGTCATGAACCGTCGCGCCACGCTCGCGAAGAAAGGCGAGCAGCGCATCCTTCATCGCCACGCCGCCATGGTCGGCGCCGAGCGCGATGCGCGTGGCGGCGCGATTCGCTGGCGGCGTCGCGGGAGCCGCGACCGGCGCGTTACCGGTCGCGGCTACCGGACGTGCGCGCGCCTTGGGCGAATCCGAACCCGCCAGCGTGATCCCCCACGCCGCGGCGGCGTCGCGTGCCGACGGCGTCACGACCGCGCCGGCAACGTCAATCGTGGTGCTCCCCTCGCGACGGGCGCGCGCTACATCGCGTTCGGTGATCAGGCGGCGTCGGGACATGCAACGGACTCGGGAATCGACCGCGCGAGTAGCGGATGGGCCGCTCGCGCGACGGAAACATGTCCCACGGAGCGAGCCAGACGCGAGAGGGGATGGGGTGATCCGCGACGGCGCCCGCGCACCGATCGCCCGCGCTCTTGGCGGCGGGCGCTACGCTCCGCGGGCGCGCCGCGCCCCCCAGGCCAGAAACGCCAGCACCCCCGACACTGCGATGATCGTCGGACCACTCGGCAAGTCCAGCGGGATCGAGGCGGCAAAGCCCATCACCGCCGCCAGCAGCGCCGATCCCACCGACACGATGAAGGTCGCGCGCATGCTCCCGCCAACGAACAATCCGGTGACGGCCGGCAGCACCAGGAAGTTGAAGACGAGCATGACGCCGGCGAACTGCATGGCGCAGGCAATCACGATTCCCAGCGTGAGGTACAGCGCCAGGTCCCAGCGTGCCACCCGATACCCCAGCGTGCGCGCCGTCTCGCGATCGAACGAGACAAAGAGAAACTCCTTGTAGAACACGGCGTGCGCGACGAGCACCGGCACCGACGCCGCCAGGAGCAACAGCGTGTCGCTGCGCGTGATGCCCAGGATGTTCCCTTGCAGGAAGATGTCGTGCGCCTCCCCCGACTTGGCCTTGGCGATGAACAGGATCCCGGCAGCGGCCGCGACGGCGTATGCCACCCCGATGCTCGCGTCTGGCGGTATGTCGCCGCGACTGGGGCGCGAGAAGAAGACGACGCCGGCGAGCGTGATCAGGAGCGAGACCGCCAACGGGTGCGAGGTGAGCCCTGGGAGCACCCCCATCCCCGCCAGCCACAAGGCGATCGCGATCCCGGCGGAGGAGATCTGTGCCAGCGCCGCCCCCACAAAGACGATGCGGCGCAAGACGACGTACACGCCGAGCACCGAGCAGGCGACGGCGATCACCAACGTCCCGTACAGCGCCTCGCGAAAGAGGAGGACGGCGTCAATCATGGCGCCGCTCCGCGGGGAACTGTTGCGTCACGTGCATCTCCCCGCTCGGCGCGGCGCGTTTGGCCAGCACCACCCGATGCCCGTCGAAGCTCTGGACCTCGACCGGGATCCCGTACATGTCGCGCAGCGTCGCCTCGGTGAGGATCTCATCCACCGGCCCCACCCTGAACTGCCCACGCACCACCAGCGCGATACGCTCGACGTAGTTGGCCACTTCGTTGAGCGCATGGCTCACCATGATCACGGTGATGCCGTTGCGCTCGTGCAGGTCGCGCACGAGGCCCAGGATCTGCGTGGTCGAGACGAGATCCATGCCGTTGGTCGGTTCGTCCAGCACCAGCACGTTAGGCTCGCCGACCAGTGCGCGGGCAATCAGCGTCCGCTGCTTCTGCCCCCCGGAGAGCGACGTCAGGCGGCGCTCGGCGAGATCGCTGATGCCGACCTGCTCCAGGGCGTGATAGGCAAGCGCGCTGTCGTGCGCGCCGGGGCGCCGCCCCAACCCGATGCGGTCATATCGCCCCATCAGCACCACGTCGAGCACGCTGAGCGGAAAGTGCGAATCCACCTGGTCGCGCTGCGGGACATAGCCAAAGCGCAGCCCCTCCGCGCGTCGCACCGTCCCCGACATCGGTTTGAGGGTGCCCAGCAGCGCGCGCAGCACCGTCGTCTTGCCCGCGCCGTTGGGACCCACCAGCCCGAGGAAGTCGCCTTCGGGCAGGGTGAAGTCGAGTCCCTGGAGGATGGCCCGCGCGCCGTAGCCTAACGAAACGCCCTCGAACGATACGAGGGCGGTGTTCGGTCGAGCGGTCATTTCACGGCCGCCGCGAGTTGCTGCACGTCGTATCGCATGACCGAGATGTAGTCGTCGAGTCCCTTGGCGCCCCCAACCGAGGGGGGGAGGACGAGCACCGTCCCGCCCACCTTGCTGGCCACGAAGTCGGCCGTCTTTCGGTCGTAGAACGGTTCCATGATGATGACCTTGGCGCCGCGTTGCTTCATGGTCTGGATGAGTCCCGCCAGGTGCGACGGCGACGGCGGGACCCCCGGCTTGGGCTCCATGAAGCCGACGATGTCGACCTTGGTGTACTCGGCGAAATAGCGCCAACTCGTGTGCCAGGCGACGATCGGCTTCCCCTTGAGCGTCGCCAGGTCGCCGGCCCATGCGCGCTCCGCTGCGTTCAGCTTGTCTTCGAAGGCCTTGGTGTTGGCCTGGAACACCGCGGCGTCCTTGGCATCGAGTTCGATGAACTTGTCGCGAAACAGTTCGGCGATCTTGCGCCCGTTCTCGGGATCGAGCCAGTAGTGCGGATTGCCGAGCGGATGCACGTCGCCCTGCGAGCGGTCGACGCTGCCGCGGGCGGCATCGAGCACCGGGATGGCGCGCGACACGTCCAGGTAGCCACTCCCCCCCATCCGGATCTTCGCGTTGCGTGCGCCGTCCAGCAGCAACGACATCCATCCGATCTCGAGGTCGAGGCCGACGAACGCCCACACGTCGGCTTTCTGCAGTTGGAGAACGAACGACGGCTTGGCCTCGATGAAGTGCGGATCCTGGTAGCCCTCGCCGATGTGCGCCGCGACGATCCGGTCGCCCCCGACGGCGCGCGCGATGTCATACAGGTCGGTGGTGCTGGTCACCACGCGCAGTTGCGCCTCGGCCACTCGCGCCGGCAGGGCGGCGGCCAAGGTGGCGACACACGCGAGCAACGCCAGGCGGCGAGTGCGGACGGTGCGACGGAGGACGGGGAGGGGAAAAGGTCGATGCATCAGAAGGGGTGCGGCTTGTGCGGGCCCAAGGCGAAGGTCGCCTGCAGGATGATGCGGTCATAGCCGGCGGCGCTGGCATGCGGCGGCGCCACCCGTTCATACCCCGCAACGAGCTTGGAGAACTCGCTCGGGAAGAATTCGAGGTACAACGATGCGGCGCGGGTCGTCCGGCCGCCGTAGTCGGGATCCTGCAGGATGTCGGCGCGCGCGCCGATGTAGCCGCGCCGGCTCGTCTGCCATCGGGCAAAGGTGTAGAACCCGGTGAAATCGCGCGTGGGGCCGGCGTAACTCGGGGTGCCATTGCTGCTGGCGGACGCCCGCGCGTTGACTTGCCGCAGCACCTCGCTCTGCAGGATGAACGACTGGTACAACCCCTGCTGCAACGGACGCCACCGCACGGTGACGTCGGCGCCGACGACGGTCTGCCGTACGTCGATGGCATTGATCCCAGTCGACGTGGCCCCGCTGAGCGGCTGCTCGCGCTCACCGGTGACCACCGATCCCGAAAACTCGAGATTGGCGCTCTGCGTCAGGTCCCAGTAGTTGCGCAGGCGCGCCGAGTAGCCGAGCCCCGTGAGCTTCTTGTTGGCCGGTTCGTCGGCAACCAGGTCGGGGTTCAACTCGCCGAACCGGTCCACCGCCGTCACGATCACCTCCTGATAGAAGCCGAACGGCGAGATGACCTTGCTGGCGTAGATTCCCGTCCCCTTCAGTCCCTCGGGACCGAAAAAACGCTGCAGCACGTACGGGTATTCGATGGAATGCAGGTCGTGCCGGTGCGTCGTGTTCTCCTTCCCCACCGGCATCAGGAGTCGCCCCAGCCGCACCTCGAGTCCCCACGGGAGTGCGGTCGCGGTGAGGTACGCCTGCTCGATCGACACGCCCTCCACGTCGTTGATTCCCAGAAAGACGTCGCCGCGGAAGTACGGATCGACGGCCGCCTGCACCGCGACTTCCACCTCGCGAATGCCGAAACGCGAGCGGTCCTCTTCGGTGCTCCCCTTGGGCGAGAGATCGCCGATCAGGTCCCCCACGGCACTGAGGTCGGGGAGGAGTCGCGGATTGCTCGCCCCGGGCTGCGCCGGCGACGACGGAGCCGCCGGCTTCTTCTTCTCGGCCCCCTCCAGTTCGCGCACAATCGCCAGCGAGTCGGCGACGCGAATGCTGTCGGCCCTGAGGGAGTCCGCCCGCGTCCGCTTGGCGGTGGAGTCGCGCTGCTGGGCCCCCGCCGCCAGCGGGGCGAGCACCAGCAACATCACCAATCCAATGGACGGTGACCGACACGAGACGCGCAGGAGCGTCATGGCATTCACGTGGGCACGACCCTTCGGGGTGACTTCGCCGCAACAGGCAGGCACCGCCGCGATGGCGGACGTGGGCGCAAGCTAGGATCGGAACCTCAACACACCATGACGATTCCTGCGAAACCGCACGCCGGAGTCGGGGAATTGTCCAATACGGCGTCGGCCGTTAGGCTACGGCATGCGCTCGCGTCGCCTCGTCCTCCGCCTGCTGGCCGCACTCATCGCGGTCGTGCAGGGCTTTGCCCCCGGGGCGGCCTCGATCATCGACGCGCGACCGGCGGCGCTGGCGGCCTCGGAACGGGCGGTCACGCACTTCGAGGAACCCGGCTCTCCGCACGCCATTGCGCACCAGGAGCATTGCGTCCTGTGCAGCGTGGCGACGCAAATCGCCGCCGAGCCGGTCCAGCCCACGCTTCCGGTCGACCTGGGCGTCGCCGCGTGGCCGTCGCGTTCCGACTGGTTCGGGCACGCCACGGCCGGGGCGATCGGTCACCTTCGCACCAGGGCACCACCCGCCTGAGTGAACCGCGCAGCGCCCATGAGCGCGCGCGGACATCGCACCTCTCCTGACGCATCGCCCGACCGCCGCGCCTTCGCGCCGCACGGGCCTCACGCCATGTTGCGAGTTCACTCATGTCTTTTCTTCCCGCCGTGCAGGGCGCGCTCGTCGCGTCCCTCCTGACGGTTGCGTCCGCCCCGCTGCTGGCGGACGCTCATGTTCCTTCAATCGAACGCCCCGCCATCGTCCTCGCGCCGCCGATCGTCGGGACGGTGAAGGACTCCACCGGTCGACCGCTCGCCAACGCGCAGGTCGTGGTGAGCGTGGTCAACCGCGCGCTGCAGACCGACGCGAATGGCGCCTTTGCCGTGCGCGGCCTTGCCCCGGGGGTCTACCACGTCGACGTCTCGTTGATCGGCTTCGCCCCGCAACATGCGGTGGTGACGATCCCCGAGTCGGGGCCTGACGTCGTGCTCAACATCGTCCTTCGGGCATCGCCGTTGCGGCTCACGGGGGTGCTCGTGAGCGCCGCCCCGACGGGCACGGACGCGCTCGGCGTCACGCAGGCCGCGGTGGAGCTCTCGGGAAAGGGGCTCGCGCTCAACCTTGGCAGTTCGGTGGCGCAGACGCTCTCCAACGAGCCGGGGATCGCCATGCGATTCAACGGACCGATGGCCAACGTCCCGGTCATTCGCGGACTCACCGGCGATCGCATCCTCGTGCTGCAGGACGGCGAGCGCACCGGCGACCTCTCGAGCGCGTCGGCCGATCACGCGCTCTCCATCGATCCCTTCAGCGCCGACCGTATTGAGGTCATTCGCGGCCCCGCGTCGCTGCTGTATGGCAACAACGCGCTCGGTGGTGTGGTCAACGTCATCGCCAACGACATCCCGACCGATGTCCCGGCGCGAGCGTCGTTCTTCCTCGGCGGGCAGGGTGAGTCTGTAACGCCGGGCGGTGTGGTGGGAGGCGGCGCGACGCTGCCGCTCGGCTCCAAGGTCGCGCTGTCGGCGCGTGGCACCTGGCGGAGTACCGACGACCTGCGCGTGGGCGGGCGCGGAACGCTCGCCAACACCGATGCCTCGACCAATGGCGGCTCGGTGGGGATCGGCTACAGCGGCGAGCGTGTGCAGGTTGGCGCTGCCTTCCGCGCCACCTCGTTCGAGTTCGGCGTCCCGTTCCCCACCGATGGTGAAGCCATTCGTCTCGACGGGCTGCGCACACAGGGGGCGATGCGGGCGACCATCAACACCGGCGCCGGGCTCATCCCCACCGTGCGCGTCGATGGCACCGTGCAACGCTATCAGCACGACGAGATCGAACCTGATGGCGCCGTGGGCACGACGTTCCTGCTCAACACGCAGACGTTCAACGTGAGCGCGCGCACGCAGGGGCGCTATCTCACCGGGACGATCGGGGTGCAGGGCTACTTCCGGGACTACAAGCCGACCGGTGATGAGGCGTTCACCCCTGGTGCGACCAACCGAAACGTCGGGGTCCTGCTCTTCCAGGAACTCCCGCTGCGCCGCTCGCTCCGCACCGATGCGCGCACGCCCAAGTTGCAGCTGGGAGCCCGCTACGACTGGTTCACGCTCCAGTCAAAGCCCGACGCCGGGCGCTTTGGTCCCGCCGAGAGCAGGGACTTCAACAGCGCGTCGGCGTCGTTAGGGTTGAGCCTCCCGGTCGGGAATGCCGCCAACTTCAGCGTGAATGCGCAGCGCGCCTTCCGCGCCCCGACGGTTGAGGAGGTCTTTGCCGACGGCTATCACGTGGCGGTCGGCACCTACGACGTCGGCAACCGATCCCTCACCTCCGAGGTGAGCACGGGAGTCGAGGGGATCTTGCGCACGCAGTCGACCAAGGGCTTTGCGCAGTTCAGCGCGTATCTCAACAGCATCGCCAACTACGTCGCACCGCGTGCGGTGGGGACGGTCGATGTCGAAGGTGAGGACGGGCCGGTGGAGGTGCCGCTGGTGAACTTCGTGCAGGAGGACGCGCGGATCTTCGGCTTCGAGGCCCAGGGCGAAGCCGAGGTGGCGCCGCGGTGGGTGGTGGGCGGCATGGCCGACTGGGTGCGCGGCCGTTTCGCGAATGATGCGAACCTCCCCTACATCCCGGCCGGCCGCCTGGGCGCGTCGCTGCGCTGGGACAACGGCCGCGTCTCGTTAGGTGGCGGCGTGCGGCAGGTCTTCAGCCAGTCGAAGGTCTCGGGCGACGCGCTCGACGTCCCAACCGACTCGTACACGCTGGCCAACCTCTCGATCGGCTACACGATCCTCGGCGGCTCGACGGTGCAGAACATCGTGCTGCGCGCCGACAACCTGTTCGACACGATGTACTACGACGCCACGAGCCGCATCAAGAGCTTCGCGCCCAATCCGGGGCGGAACTTCGCGTTGGTGTACAAGGTCATCTTCTAGAGGACGGGAAGACGGGAAGACGGGAAGACGAGAAGACGAGAAGACGAGAAAGAGCAACTACAAAAGCTCGACACGGAGGTTCACGGAGGTATCACGGAGGTTCACGGAGGAGTTCACGCCGGCGCCGGTTTCCTCCGTGTACCCCCGTGATACCTCCGTGAACCTCCGTGTCATGCTTTTGATCTCGCCCTCACTCGTCTTCTCGTCTTCCCGTCTTCCCGTCCTCTCAAACCGCGTAAGACCTGAGCCGGTTCAGCATCTTCGTGTCCATCACTTCCGGCTCATCCCCCTTGGGCGTCTCGATCACCTTGGCCACTGGGCGCAGGCGGTCGTCGGTCATGATGCGACGGAAGGCGCCTTCGCCGATCGCCCCTTCGCCGATCAGCTCGTGACGGTCCTTGCGTGAACCGAAGGGGGCCTTGGAGTCGTTGAGGTGCATCATCCCTAACCGCGCAAAGCCGATCGTATCGCCAAAGCGCGCCCATACATCGTCGTAGGCGTTCACCAGGTCGTAGCCAGCGGCAAAGATGTGCGCCGTATCGACGCACACCCCCACCCGGTGGCGCACCGCGGGATCGATCGACGCGAGCAGGAGCGCCATCTCCTCGAAGCTGGCGCCGATCGCGGTCCCGCTCCCGGCCGTCGTCTCCATCAGCAGCGTCGTCTTCCCCTGTACGACCTCCAGCGCAATGCTGATCGCCTCGGCGTTTCGCGCGATCCCGCTGGCACGGTCATCCATGAAGTTGCCGGGGTGCGAGACGAGATACGTCAGCTGCAACGCCTCGCACCGCTTGAGCTCCGACACGAACGAGATCAGCGACCGGTTCCAGAGCACCGGATCGGGAGACCCGAGGTTGATGAGGTAGGAATCGTGGGCGTTGGAAATCACCACGTCCGTCTCGGCCAGCGTGCCCAGGAACGTCGCGCAGTCCTCGGGCGAGACGCCCGGCTCCTTCCACTGGTTGGCCTGCTTGGTGAAGATCTGCATCGCCGACGCCCCGATGGCCTTGGCGCGCGGCACGGATGACGTGACCCCGCCCGCGGTGGAGACGTGGGCGCCTAACGGGCCTGTGGGGGAGACGGGAGACGGGAGACGGGAGACGGGAGGTTGCTTGGGCATGCGGGCGCGTGAGACACGGAGAGGGAAGGGAAGGTTAGGCCGCGATCAATGAGCAAGGAAGCCGCCCATGAAACGCGCGCGGCACCGCCGCGCGCACTCCCGTCTCCCGTCTCCCGTCTCCCGTCCGCTCTTATCGCCCTGCCTTCATTGCCAACCACGCCAGCGGATCGGTCGCCCGTCCCTTGGGGCG
>CAZLLP010000075.1:4261-25771 GCA_964560345.1 uncultured Gemmatimonadaceae bacterium | reverse complement strand
CGCCTCCAACGCCTGCTCCCAGAAGCGCGAGTTGTTGTTGTCCCAGTTCACGAGCCAGTTGTAGGTCAGGTTGGCTTCGCGAAGGGCGGCGGCGCGACGCACGTCGGTGCGAGGGGCGCGGGCCAGGAAGTCGGTGTAGGCGCGCACCGCGTGATACATCTCGAACCCGTCGCGGAAGTGCCGACCGATGGCGCGCACCTCGTCGGCCGACGTCCATGGCAGGATCGGGTTGAAGCCAGCGTTCACCGTATCGGTGATCGAGGCCAGCCGCCAATTGAGCGACCGGTACCAGACCTTGTCGTTCCCCCAGAACAGCTTGCCGTTTCGGGCGCGCATGTAGCGCGCGAAGGCCAGTCGCCCGCCCAGCGACGTGTCGGCCGCCAGTGCCTGGGTACCGCGCCAGAGAGCGCGTCGCGACGCGTCGCGCGGGGGGAGCCGATCGGCCGCTGCGCTCCAGCCACCGGCGGCCGCCATGCGCGTCGCGAGGGTGCGCTGCGCCTCGGTGGCCAGCATGCCACTGCCGCTCGCCGCCAGCGAGGCCAGCACGGAGTCGGGGGCGAGCACGCGCACGAGATAGGCGCGCGATTCGCCCTCGACCCCCGGGGCGGCGAGGGCGTCGCGCCACCGGCGAGCGGCAAGGAGGAGTTGGACCTTCATCGGCGCCACGAGCGAGTCATTGCCGAGCGAGTCGACTCGCGCGATGGCATCGCGCACGCGTCCGGCGCGAATGAGCGCGACGAGGCGCAACACCCCACCAATCGGCGACAGCGACGACGTCGGGACGTCGAGCGCATTGGCGGGAAGCCGCAGCGTTTTGGCCGAATCGCGCGCGGCACGCCACATCAGGCGGTCGCGCGCGGCGACGGCCCACGGTGCGTTGACGCGCTGCGCGCGCTCCCACTCCCGGCGCCATCGTGCCCCATCGATCGGCACCTCGCCGAGCAAGGCGGAACGCAGCACGTCGTCGATGCGCGGATCGTCCAGCGTCGGCGGGTAGAACGACTGGCGCAGCAGGAATCGCATCTCCTCCACGGCGCGCGGGGTGTGCGGGCCGTAGAGGCCGAGCGCTACGTTCCACGCCGTCGCCGTATCGCCCGCGAAGTACGCCAGCCGGATGCGCGACAGCGTGACCCACGGCGCCAACGGATGGTCGGCGAAGCGTCGCATCCAGTCGTCGTGCATGGCCGCCAGCTCGCGCCAGCGCGCTGGCGGAACCGAGTCCCGAATCTCGCGGGCCCATCCATCGGGGATTCCACGCTTCATCGCCAGTTGCAATCCAACGGAGCGCAGCGAACCGAGTCGCGAGGACTGCGGATGCGCATCGCCCCATGCCGGCATCGAGTCGCGCGGAAGTGTGCGCAGCGCGAGCGCCTCCTGCGCCCACACTGGGAGCGGGCGCGCCTCTCCGCCGCTGGGCCGATTGGCGACATACAGTCGTTGCACCACCTCCGGCGTCATCGCCGCCGCCACGGCAGGTGCCGAGAGCAGTTCGAGAGCCTCCACCGCGCGACGTACGGGCAGTTGGTAGTCGTCGCCGACAACGGCGGGGACCGTGAGCGCTTCGTTCAGGAGCGCGCGCGCGGCCACCGACAGCGCCCGAGCGTCGCCGCGCTGCGCCGCGCTGTCGAACGCGGCGACCTGAGCGACCAGTGAGAACGCCGCACTCGTGTCCAGCGCCGCAGGAGTATTCCACGCCGCGTCGGCGTACGCATGCGTCCACATCGCGCTCGCCCTGGGCACATCTGAGGCGATGAAGGGATGCACGAAGCGCAGCTCCGGACGCGGGCGGAAGTCGAAATCGTCAACCGTCTCCACCGCTTGCAGGTAGGCGTCGGCCGTGGCCAGTGGGGCGTCGATCTCGTAGTGCTCCGGGCCGCCGCACGGATAGACGGGGACGGCCAGCGCCACCAGCAGGATCGTCGCGCGGGAGACGAGGGAACGCACGTTAGGCATCGTGCTGCTCCATCGGAAACGTCGTGCTGGTTCCCCAGGGGTCGATCATCATGATGCGGTTGGTCCCGTTCATCGCGGCAGGTACGGTGCGTACGCCTCGCCTCCGGGGAAGATCCACGTCCCGCGGTACCAGCGGGAGCGCTCGGCCCTCGGGATGTAGTCGAACCAGGCCCGGTGCGTCGTCGCGCCACTCGTCAGGCGACGCTCGAACGCGCCCACCCCAAGGCGGAAGGGCATGGCGGCCCGCTCGAGACGCGCCCCCACCTCGCCCTCGCGCGCCGCCGAGTGTCGATCCCCCGTGTCGAACAACTGGAGGATGTGTCCGTCCACGAGCAGGCGAAAGCGCGCGCCGTACTCCGCGTCGCCCAGGTGCGCCACCAGCGAGGTGATCCAGAGCGATCGTCCGTGCAGCGCCCTTCCCTCGCCCCGCAGTCGTCGCAGCAACCCGGCGTACTCCGCGAGGTGCGCGACCGGCGCATCATAGTCGAGCTGCACGGTGTGTCTCGCTCCCGCACGCTCCGCCACCTGCAGTACTCGGACGATGCGGGCATCGAGGCGCGCGGCGATCGTGTCGGGCGGGAGGCGCCCCCACCATGTGGAGAACGAATCGTCCACGCGAATGACCGCCTCCGCGTCGGCGCCCACGCTGGCGTCGATCGGTCGTCCCAACGCCGCGACGAGGGAATCACCGCGCGCGGAAATGGTCGCGACCCAGACGCCCGCCCGCAGCGCAGGACGTCGCCCTCGCGGGGTTTGCAGCGGGGCCGAATCGCGCGCGCTCCAGATCCACTCCCCGACGATCGGCGGCGGGGCCGGCGGGCGATCCGCGCACCCCGTCGTTCCCGCCAGCAGCAACGCGGCCAGCGGAAGTAGCCGATCCCGGGCCTTGGCCGCCAGCTGCATGCTCTCGCTGCGTCAGAACTGGTCGGGACGCCGTGCCGTCACGCCGTCAAACAGCGACTTGATCCGGACGATGTCGCGGTCCCAGTCCCCCGACGGCGGGTACACGGGGCCGATGATGACGCGCCTCACGCGGTAGTCCAGCGCCACGGGGACGATCGGGACGCCGGCGCGGTGCGCAATGCGATAGAAGCCGCTCTTCCACTCCGCCACCTTCTTGCGCGTCCCCTCGGGAGCAATGGCGAGGTACATCTGCTCGCGCTTCGCGAACTCGGCGGCGAAGACATCCACCATCTGCGACGCCGAGCGGCTTTCGCGGTGAATCGCGATCCCGCCAAACTGCCGGAACAGCGCGCCGACCGGACCGATGAAGAGGGTGTGCTTGCCGAACCAGTTGGCATGCAGGTCGAGCGCCAGGTACGCCGCGAATCCGTGGATGAAATCCCAGTTTGACGTATGCGGTGCGACGATGATCACCCCTTTTGGGAGGTCGGGAAAGTTGCCGATGACCTTCCACCCCGTGAGGCGCATCCACATAGCCCCAATCAGGGGGCCGATCGAGCCGCGACGTCGTGGAATGCCCGGCGGGAGTTCCGGATGTAGCGGCGCGCCGGAAGGTTCGTGCGCGGCGAGGTCGATCAGCGGTACGAGTGCGTCTGCGTCGGTGGCGGCCATTCGGTGGGCGGGAGGCGGGCGAGGGGCGATCCTCGGGAAGTCGGCGACGCTTGCACAGCGGTGGTAAAGTAGCCCCCGGCGACGCCACTTTCACGCACGGATTGCGTCCCCACCGCTCCGCTGCGCCACTCCGCCGTTGCACCCGGCCGTCCAACGCGTCACCCGTAGTCCCCCAGGAGCGTCCCCGTCCCATGCGTGCCCGATGAGCAACGAATCCACACCGCTGCGCGACCGATTCGCGCGACGATGGCTGCTCTACTTTCTCGTGGTGGTCGCCGCTGGAGGGATCGCGCTCCTCCGGCAGCAAGCGCGACGCGTCGATGCCACGCGTGCGATGCTGGTGATTGGCGCCGCCCCGCTGGTCGACGACGCGCAGTCCGCGCTCGAGTCGCGGCGCTCCTACACACTGGAGGTGACGGGGGACCGTGCACGACTGGCGCGACACACGCGCTACCGCGTGCGCGTCATCAACGTGGAGTCTCGCGTCGCCGCGGTCTTCGGTCTCTCTCCGCAGGCTCGGCTCAAGCGCGACGTGGGTGACGGACGCATTCGTCAGACGCTGGGGACCATACGCGCACCGGGGGACGGCGAATACCTCGTGCGCCTGGAGATCTCGCCGCCCGTCACCGGGGTCAGCACCGATTCGTTCTTCGTGTTGCGGACGCCATCGGGCCGCGAGTTCTCCCAGTCGTTCGGGATGCTCGCATTGGGCGGGGTGATCTTCGTGGTGGTGCTGGCGATCGGCGGCGTGGTGGGGCGTTCGTTTCTCGACCGCGACGCCACCTGAGCGCACTCGATGCTGGTCCTGCGGCTGGCCCGCCGTGGGTGGGCCGCACCGCCCCGGGCCTCGCCCGGGAGACAACCGGCGCGCGGCAATCGGCGACGATCGAACTTCCGGCCGCGATGCGTGGCGGCCGGCCCGGCGCGGAGGTTGCGGCGATAGCCTCCGCTCGGCTGCACGCGGCTCGTGTTGTAGCGGAAGGTGATCCGCCCGCGCGCCAGGTCGTACGGCGAGACTTCGAGTCGCACGGCATCGCCCGCGAGGATACGGATGCGATGCTGCCGCAGCTTGCCGCCTAACGTGGCGAGCACATCGTGTCCCCCCTGGATCGTCACGCGAAACGTCGCGTTGGGGAGCACTTCCGATACCGTCCCTTCGAGTTCGATCGCTTCCTGCTTCGCCATCAACACCTCGTGAATTCGGCGATCCGGCAGCCGCTCGCGGGGCCCACTCCCCGGACGACCCGTCGCCTGGAGATCTGAAAACGGGCGCGACCGAAGTCGCGCCCGAAATCGGAACGCTTGAAACTGGGGAAGGCATGCTGGGCGTGCAAGGGAGTCACTTGCCCCCATTCGGTCGTCGCTCGCCCCGCAGCCAGGGCGCGACCGTCACATCCCGACCGTTACATCCCCCGCATCACTTCCCCGCGGGACGCAGTCGTTCGGGCATGTCGGCCACGACGTACGCGATCACCGCCATCGACGCCACCACCTGCGCCACCTCGCGCGGGTCGAGCTTGTCGACCGTGTCGGCGTCGGTGTGGTGATACCAGAAGTACTTCGAGTCCTCCACGTTGAGCCCCATCCCCGGAACGCCGAGCGCCATGATCGGACCGATGTCGGCGCCGCCGCCCCCCTTGGTGATGGTCCCTGCCCCGATCGGATCGAGCAGCTTGCCGATCTCACGCATGGTCGCGAACGACGACTCCGGCCCGGTGAATCCGTACCCGAGCGGCTTGAACACCCCGCCGTCGGATTCGATGGCCAGGATGTGGTTGTCGAGTTCGCCCTTGTGGGAATCGCGGTACGCGTTCCCCCCACGCATCCCGTTTTCCTCGTTGGTCCATCCCACCACGCGGATCGTCCGCTTGGGCGTCAGCCCCAGGCGCTTGAGGACACGCAGCGCCTCCCACGCAGCGACCACGCCCCCCGCATCGTCCATCGCCCCGCGTCCCACGTCCCACGAGTCGATGTGTCCTCCCATGACGATGACTTCATCGGGGAACTGCGAGCCGCGGATCTCCCCCATCACGTTGCGCGACGGTGCGTCGGGGAGCATCTGGGCCGACATCAACAGCTTCACCACGACCTTCTCGCCGCGCTGCACCATGCGGGCGATCATGTCGGCGTCCTCGGGGGTGATGGCGGCGTGCGGGATCTTGCGTACGGTGGAATCGTAGGCCATCGACCCGGTGTGCGGAGTGCGCATCGAGTATGGCGTCACGGAGCGAATGAGCGAGGCCAGCGCGCCAGCCTTGGCCGCGGCGATCGCCCCCTGACGGCGGTACGCCCCCGTCTCACCGTAGTTGGTCCACGGGAAGGTGAAGAGCACGATCTTCCCCTTCGCTTCGCTCGCGCGCTTTTCCAGATCGGCGAACGACGACGCTACCATCACCTCGGCGGTGATCCCGCTGGCCGGTGTCCCGATGCTCCCGCCCAGTCCCAGCATGGGGAGCGGCGCACGTCGCGGGAGGACCATCTCCGCTGATTCGGCCCCGCGCACCCAATGCGGGACCATCACCGGCTCTCCTCTCACGTTGTCGAGACCATCCTCCTTCATCTTCACGAGCATCCAATCGATCGCCCGCTCCAGCGCGGGCGAACCGCTCAGCCGGTGGCCATGCGTCTCGGTGAGCAAGGCGATGCGGTTCCACGCCGCGCTGTCGCGCATTGCTTCGGCGATGATGCGTTCGGCGACGGACTTGTAGCGCGAGGAAACGGATTGCGCCGACAGGGGCGCGGCGGCGAGGAATACAGCGCACGTCGCGACGAGCGCACGAGGCGTCCGACGCGCGGCAGTGCCGACGATCGACATGGGAGAACGGGGTGCGGGACGGGGATCGCGAAACGGCGTGATGGGCAGGGCCGGACCGCAGGCGCTGAGCGACGCGGGCCGACGGTCGTGACGGAAACCGCGACTCGCGGCGCGGCTGCACTGGAACGGGCGACCGCGCCGATTCGCTGCGCAAGAACAGGATCCCGTCCGATGCCCGACTAGAATACCACGCCGATCGTCCCGATGGAGCGGTCGATGGGTTCGTGGCGGCGCACCTGGCCAAACACACCGAACCCACCGAGTTGCAGGCGCACGCCGGCACCATAGGAAATGCCGCGATCCTCGAGCGCCTTTCCCCAATCGTAGATCCCGTACCCCGCCATGGCGTACGGCTGAATCACCGGCAGCCGCAACGGCAGCACCGCGCTGGCGATCACGTTGCGCCGCCCCTGCCGAAAGTCCCCGCCGGCGAAGCTCACGTCACCTCGCAGCGCGACCGGAAGTAGCGGCAGGTCGAGCTGCAGCGCGCCATATGCGTCGAGGTTCCGCAACGAGAACGAGATCGAGTCGCTTCGCACCGGACGTCCAACTCCTAACCAGAGGGAGATGGCGCGCGATTGTGCCGTGGCCACTGACGGCGCGGCGGCGCTCAACATGCCCAGCGCCACGAGGACGGACAGTCGGCGTGGGATGATTGGCATCGATGCTCCTGAAGATGAGGGACCTGCCGTGATGGTACCCCGCACCCTCGCAGAATGCTCGTGAGGAAAACGTGAGGGGCGACACAGCACCCGCCATGTCGCCCCTCATCCTGCTCCGTCCGTTGCGTGGTGCGTCGTCAGCCTCGCGACGCGGCCGCCAACGCGACGTTGCCTAGAAGCGGATCCCGAAGCCGACGCTCACGAGGAACGGATCGACCTTGACCGAGGAAACCTTGTTGCCGCCCGCAAGGACGTCGGAGCCGATCGTCACCTTCTTGACGTCGATGTTGAGGAATTGCTTCGGGCCCACCTTGAAGTCGGCGCCGAGCTGCCCCACCACGCCGACGCTCGAATCCTCGAGATCGAGCGCGCCAACGCCGGGGACCGCCAGCTGCACATCGGAGATCAGCGTCAGGTTGGCGCCGGCGCCGATGTACGGACGGAACTTGCCATCAGGGAGGAAGTGGTACTGCAGGAGAAGCGACGGCGGGAGGTGCTTGAACGTCCCGATCTTGGTCCCCGACAGTTCCACGTCATGCTGCTGCGGATAGGTCAGCACCAACTCGGCGGCGATGTTCTTGGTGAAGAAGTACGAGACGTCGATTTCCGGGAAGATCTTGCTGCTCACCGTGATCGCGTCGGCCGGAACGGAGAGCGACGGAATGGCGTCGGACTTGTCGGCCGGCGAGAGCGAAAGGGCACGCACACGGACCATGAACTTCCCTTCGGCCGGTTGCTGCGCGGCGGCGGGAACGGTGGCCAGGGCGAGGGCGCCAAGAAGTGCGACGACGTAGCGGCTGTTCATTGATGCTCCACAGGTGAAAGGAGTTGAAGCCCCGCATGAATACGACATCGCCCCACCCGAATGGGTGGGGCGATGAGAGTCACTTCTGTGGGAGCGACCGCCGCGTCGTGTCGGGCGCATCACCGATTGCGTGACGTCGCGTGGCCGACAGGTGGGGCGTTACCGTCCGGAAACCCCGTACTTCTTCAGGATTTCCTTGACGCGGTCCAGCGGGAGCGCCTCGACGGTCCGCCCGTTGCTGGTGACGGTGGTCGCGGCAAACAGCGAGTTGTAGATCGATTCCTCGGTGGCCTCGACGACCCCCTGGAAGAGCGCCGACATGGCGTCGTTGGCCAGGTCGTCCACGGTGCGCACGTTGCTGCTGGCGGATGCCGAGCCGGGGGCGGGCAGCCGGCGCCGTACGCCGCGGGCCGTCGAGAAGGCGAGCACATAGTCGCCGCTCCCGTTGGAGGCCGCCGACCCGGTGCGCGACAAGCCCATGATCGCGCGCGCCGCCAGCCGCTCCAGGTTGCGATCCGATAACGGGGCGTCCGTCGCGACCACCATCATGATCGAACCATCGCCGCGCTCGGCGTCCACGTCGCCCTTGAACGAATAGCGTCCGAGTTCCTTCCCCACCGGCGCTCCCATCACCTGCAGCACGCCGCCAAAGTTCGACTGCACCAGGACGCCGACGGTGTAGCCGCCTAACGTCGGTGGCAGCACGCGCGACGACGTCCCGATCCCCCCCTTCCACCCGAAGGCCACGGTCGAGGCGCCGGCCCCCACCGCCCCCTCGGCCACCGCGCCGCCGCTCGCCGACTCCAGCGCCTGCCGGACGTGCTCGGGGCGAACGGCCCGTTCGCGAATCGCATTCAGCCCGCCGTCGTTGGTCTCGCCAACCACCGGGTTGATCGACCCGACCCCTTCCATCCCGGGGCGCGCGAGCATCCACTCGACCATCGCGTCGGCCGCCCTCCAAACGCACAGCGTGCAGGTGAGGAGGATCGGCGTCTCGAGCTCGCCCAGTTCGCGAAGCTGCGTCACGCCTAACAACTTGCCGAAGCCGTTCCCCACATGCAGCGCTGCGGGGACGCGGTCGAGGAACGGATTGCCGTCGTGCGGCAGGATCGCGGTCACCCCGGTGCGAATCCGATCGCCCTCGACCACCGTCACCTGCCCCACGCGCACCCCGCTCACGTCGGTGATGGCGTTGTGCGTGCCGGTCTTGAAGATCCCGGGGGCCACGCCGAGGTCGCGCGCGCGCGGGCGGGAGGAGGAGGCAGCGGCTGGCTGGGCGTCCATGCGAGGGGCGAGGAGGAGCAGCGCGCCGCCTAACGTCAGCGCACCACGAAGGAGGCGTCGCATCGAAGTTCGCATCGACACGCTAATCACCGGGAGAAGGTGTCGCAGGTGCGCGCGTCGCCGCCGTCGAAACCGCGACGGAACCATTCCATGCGCTGCGCCGACGACCCGTGCGTCCACGACTCGGGGCTCACGCGTCCCGTCGACATTTTCTGCAGTCGGTCGTCGCCAACCGCCGCCGCCGCCCCGAGCCCTTCGTCAATGTCGCCCGTGTCGAGGATCCCCTGCTTGGCCGCGGTCGCGGCCCACACGCCGGCGTAGCAGTCGGCCTGCAGTTCAAGTCGCACCGACAGCGCATTGCCTTCCTGCTCGCTCCCTTGCTGCTGCGCGCGATGCACCTTGCCGCTCGTCCCCAGGATGTTCTGCACGTGATGCCCGATCTCGTGCGCGAGCACATACGCCTGCGCAAAGTCGCCCGGCGCCTTGAAGCGATCCCTCAGCTCCTGGTAGAAGCCGAGGTCGATGTAGACCTTCTCGTCACCCGGGCAGTAGAACGGCCCCGTCGCCGACTGTCCGTAGCCGCACGCCGTCTCGGTCGCATCGCGAAACAGGACCAGCTTGGCGTCGCGGTATTGCGCCCCAACGGCGGGGAGCGCACGCGTCCAGTAGCTCTGCGTGCTGTCGAGCACTCCAGAGACAAAGAGGACGAGCGGTTCCTCCTGCGGATCGTTGAGCGGCGCCGCCTCGGACGTCGGCGCTTGCTCCACCGCCGGCGCCCCGCCACCAGCGAGCCCCAGGAAGTCCTGCTTGAAGACCGCCGAGAGAATGAGGAGGATGACGATGCCGCCGAGGCCGAGCTTGCCGCCGCCAAAGCCGCGTCCTCCGCCACCGCCAAGGCCGAAGCCGCCACCGCCGCCGCCCCCCGATGCTCCGCGCCGGTCCTCGAGGTTTTCGCTGCGCTTCCCCGGGTTGATACGCATTCCGTGCTCCTGGTTCAGGTCTCGCTCGTCCGCGACGACGCTCCAGCGCCGCTCCGCGCCGCTGGCGAATCTACGTGCTACCCCGCGCGCAGCGCGTCCGATCGCAGCGTGTCCGCGCGCATCTGCTCCAGCACCCGCCCCGCGCGCGTCGCCGCTTCGGCCAATCGCGCCGGCGGGACGATGAACGAGATGCGGAAGAACCCTTCGCCGCCGGCGCCAAAACCCGAGCCGGGGAGCACGATGACCCCTTCCTCGTTCATCAGGCGATCGGCGAAGGCCTTGCTCTCGACCCCCTCGGGGAGCGGGATCCACAGGTACATCGTTGCGGCTGGCGACGTCACCTCGAACCCCGCCGCGCGAAACGCGGCCACCGCCGCGTCGCGCCGCTCGCGGAAGATCTCCACGTTTCCGGGGACGAAGTCGCGCCAGCTCTCGATGGCCGCGACCCCTGCCGCCTGGATCCCCATGTACGTCCCGGTGTCGACGAAAGTCTTCACCTTGGCCAGCGCGCCAGCAATCTCCGGTTTGGCCACCGCCCAGCCGCAACGCCACCCGGTCATGTTGTACGTCTTGGAGAGCGAGTGGAACTCGATGGCCACCTCGCGCGCCCCATCGATCTCGAAGATCGACGGCGGGACATAGCCGTCGAAGGCCAGCTCGGAGTAGGCGTTGTCGAACACCAGCAGGATGTCGCGCTCGCGGCAGAAGCGCACCACGCGCTCCAGGTAGTCCCGCGGGGCAATCGCGGTGGTGGGATTGTTGGGATAGTTGAGGTACACCACGCGCGTGCGCGCCACTACGTCGGCCGGCAACTCCTCCAGCTCGAGCAGGAACGCGGTGCGCGGTCGCAGCGGATACACATGCGGCGTGGCGTCGCTCAACAACGTTCCGCCCAGATACGCCTGGTACGCCGGCTCGGGGATCACCGCCACGTCGCCCGGCCCGACATACGCAAAGGCGATATGGGCCAGCCCCTCCTTGGACCCCAGCAGCGGGACCACTTCGGTCATCGGGTTGAACGTCGTCCCGAAGCGCTGCGCCATCCACGCCACCACCGCTTCGCGAAACGGGACGTGTCCGAGGCCGAAGCCGTAGCGCCCTAACGAGGGGACGCTCGCGGCGCGCTGCAGCGCCTCGACTGCCGCCGGTGGCGGCGCGAGGTCGGCGTCGCCGGCCCCGAGGTCGATGACATCCACCCCCTGCTGCAGCAGTTCACGCTTGCGCTGCGGGACGTGGGCGAGCGGATACGACGGGAAGTGACCGAAGCGTTCGGAAAGGCGAGGCACGCGACGCGAACTCGTGAAGGTGAAGTGAGGAGGAATCTAGCACCCTCGCCCCTCAACTCGATCCTCCGTTGCCGGCCGCTCGCAGCCGTGCGCGCGCCTAGCTCGTCGCCGTGTCGGGTTCTTCGTATACCGGCTCGTACGCCTGGTCGAGGGCCCGCAGCGTGAACATGAAGACGCTCCCGCCGCCAGCCCTCGGCTCGTGCGTCAATCGCCCACCCTGCGCCTCGGCCAGCATGCGCGCAACCGCGAGCCCGAGCCCCGCTCCCCCCACATCGGCCAGCCGGTTCTTGGACCGGAAAAACGGCGCGAAGATGCGCTCGCGATCCTCGTCTTCCACGCCAGCGCCTCGATCGCGCACCTCGACCACGAGTTCCCCGTCGCCACGTCGCGCCACCAGTTCGATGGGCGCGTCGGGGGACGAATACTTGGCGGCGTTCTCCAGCAGGTTCACCAACACCCGCATCGACGCCACGAAGTCGAACTGCCCCACCAGTGGTCCGTCGTCGTCGGCCACCACGCGCTGCACGCGGCGGTCGCCGAGCATCGGCGTCAACTGGCGCATCGCGGCCCCCACCAGGTCCTCGAGCGTGTTCACGTCGAGCGCGAGCGACAGTTCCCCCGCCCGCGCGCGCGACAGGTCCAGCAGGTCTCCGACCATGCGCGACAGGCGATCGGCCTCTTCCTCGATCTGCTGCGCTGCCCCGTCGCCGCGCCTGACGAGGGAGGCCGCCAGCAGCTTGATGGTCGTGAGCGGTGTGCGCAGGTCGTGCGACACGGAGGCCAGCACCATGTCCTTCATTCGGTCGGCCTCGCGCAACGCATCGGCGTGCGCGGCATCGGCCGCCAGGCGCATGCGGTCGAGCCCCAACGCGGCGTACTGCGCCATGGCGCGCAGCGTCGTCGCGCGCGTCCCGCGCAGCGACGCGGTGTTTACGCCGTCCACGCGCATGTCGCCGATCACCACGCCGTCGGCCTGCAGCGGGAAGTGCAACGGCTCGCGCTCCATGACTCGCCCGCTGTCGTGCGGCGTCACCACCACCGAGGCCACCAGCTCGCCGCCATCCGGACCGCCGCCACGGCGAATGCTGCAGCGCTCGGCCCCCAGCAGTTCGCACATCGCCACCGCCACGCGCTCCACCGCCGCCGCGGGACTCAACGTCGACAACATCTCGGCGCCAAGATCGGCCATGCGTTGCAGCTCGGTGCTGCGTTGGCGTGCCTCGGCCGCCTTGTACTGCGCGCGTGTGAGCAATCGCGTCGCGACCGCCGCCGTCACGAAGAACGAGATGAGGACGGTGAGGTCGTGCGGCTTGTTGAGGCTGAATCGCCCGAACGGCGGCTGGAAGATCACGTCGATGGCGACGAATCCCACGCCGGCCAAAAAGAAGCCGAGTCGCTCGCCGCCAATCGAGCTGGCCAGCAGGATCAGCAACAGCATCGGGAGGACGACGTGCACCTCGTCCACTGTGCTGCGGTAGGGGGCCATGACGCTGACGAACAGCAGCAACGCCGCGGTCCCTCCCAGCCAGGCGACGCGGCGCTCGATGCGCGTCGTCCCCTGCTCGAGTTCGAGGAAATCCTGTGGCGACCCAGCCATGCGCCGGCCCCCGGTGCTCGCGCTAACCCTGGCGCGGTACTTCGAACCGGTACCCCACGCCCGGTTCGGTCACGATCAACTGCGGCGACGACGGATCGGGCTCGATCTTCTTGCGCAGCGCCGTGATGAAGACGCGCAGGTACTGCGACGCATTGCCGTGCGACCGCGCCCACACCGCATCGAACAGTTGGCGGTGGGTGAGCGTGCGCCCCGCCTGCGTGGCCATCGTGCGCAACAGCGACCACTCCAGCGGCGTCAGGTGCAACCGCTCGCCGTCACGAAACGCCCCGCGCCGGTGGAAATCGATCTCGATCGCCCCGGCGCGAATCACCGCCGGAAGGTCGCTCTCGACCACGGTCGCGCGCCGCAGGTGCGCCCGGACCCGCGCCACCAACTCGGCAGAGCCGAACGGCTTGGTGAGGTAGTCGTCGGCGCCGAGGTCGAGGAGGCGCACCTTCTCCGCCTCCGAGTGCCGCGCCGAGAGCACGACGATCGGGACCTGGCTCCAGGCGCGCAGCTCGCGGCACACCACGTCGCCCGCCATGTCGGGGAGACCGATGTCGAGGATGACCAGGTCGGGCATGCGCGACGCCGCCAGCGCCAGGCCTTCGGCGCCAGTCGGGGCATCGAGGACGCGCGCGCCGCGTTCCTCGAGCACCTGGGCCAGCGCCTTTCGGATCTGCGGCTCGTCATCGATGATCAACACCAGGGCGTCCAACTGCTCGGTCGGAACGACGAAACGCTGGTGGCCAACGGGGATTGTGGTAGTCATGACACCCATCCTGTCACGCGAAGGCTTGCAGGAACATTACTGACGGGGACGGCGCGCGGGGAGAATCCGGCCGATCCGCTGAGCGATTCGGCGGTCTCCTCGCCACGTTCTCTACTTTCGGCGAACGAGGGTCAGGATCACATACGTCGCGACCATCTCCCCGTCCTGATTGCTGACACACACGTCCCACGCCACCACCCCCTGCGGGACGCCATCCGCCGGCGTTTCCTTCACCGTCTTCTGCTTGCACGTGAGCTTCACCTGGATCGTGTCACCGGCATACACCGGCTTGGTGAAGCGCAGGTTCTCCATCCCGTAATTGGCCAGCACCGGCCCCGGGGCCGGGTCGACAAAGAGCCCGGCCGCCGCTGCGATCACGAAGTAGCCGTGCGCCACCCGGCGCCCGAACAGCGACTCCTTGGCGGCGATGTCGTCCATGTGTGCGTAGAAAAAGTCCCCGCTCAACCCCGCGAAGTTGACGATGTCGGTCTCGGTGACCGTGCGACGGTGCGTGGTGTGCGTATCGCCGATCTCCAACTCCTCGAAGAACTTGCGGAACGGGTGGATGCGGTCGGTCGGCTGGTTGGCGCCGGCGATCCATTCGTTGGTGATGCGGGTGATGGTCTCAGGCGACCCCTGCACCGCCGTGCGCTGCATGTAGTGCAGTACGCCGCGCACGCCCCCCATCTCCTCGCCGCCGCCGGCGCGTCCGGGGCCGCCGTGTACCAGGTGCGGCAGCGGCGAGCCGTGCCCCGTGGCCTCCTTGGCGCTGTGGCGATTGACCACGTAGAGGCGACCGTGATACGCCGCCGCCCCCAGGACGATGTCCCGCGCCACCGCGTTGTCGGCGGTGAAGAGCGAGCCGCACAGCGAGCCCTTCCCCAACCGCGCGAGCGAGATCGCGTCGCCAACCGTGGCGTACGGCATCACCGTGTTCACCGGGCCAAAGGCCTCGATGTCGTGCGGCGCCGAGGTCCCAAACGGGTCGTTGCAAGCCAGCAGCGTAATCGGATAGAACGCCCCCTTCTCCGCGTCGGCGTTCACCAGCGCCCCCAGTTCGCCGCCAAAGACGACTTCGGCACCGGCGCGAATCCCTTCGGCGGCGCGCGCCACTTCCCGCACCTGCGCCCGACCGGCGAGGGGACCCATCTTCACCCCTTCGGCGGTCGGGTCGCCGACCTTCACGTCGGCCAGTCGCTTGCGCAGCGCCGCGATCACGTCACCCATCGCCCCCTCGGGGACGATCGTGCGGCGGATGGCGGTGCACTTCTGCCCCGCCTTGCTCGTCATCTCGCGCGCCACTTCCTTCACGAAGAGGTCAAACTCTTCCGTGCCGGGGAGCGCGTCGGGGCCGAGGATCGAGCAGTTGAGCGAGTCGGCCTCCATGTTGAAGCGCACCGCGTTATGCACGACGCTCTTCGACTCCTTGAGCATCCGCCCGGTGGAGGCAGAGCCGGTGAAGGCCACCGAGTCCTGGCAGTCGAGGTGGTCGAGCAGGTCGCCGGCGCTTCCGCAGATGAGCTGGATCGCCCCCTCGGGGAGGATCTTCGACTCGATCAGCATGCGGAACGCCGCCTCGGTGAGGAACGAGGTGAGCGTGGCGGGCTTCACGATGCAAGGGACGCCGGCCAGTAGCGACGGCGCCAGCTTCTCCATCATCCCCCACACGGGAAAGTTGAACGCGTTGATGTGTACCGCGCACCCTTCCATCGGAACGCAGATGTGGCGTCCGACAAAGCTCCCCGTCTTCGAGATCGACTCCGCGGCGCCATCGACGTAGAACGTCTCGTTAGGAAACTCGCGCCGCCCCTTGCTGGCAAAGACGAAGAAGGTCCCGATCCCGCCGTCGATGTCGATCCACGAATCGGCCTTGGTGGCGCCGGTGGCGGTGGAGAGCGCGTAGAGCGCGTCCTTCCGTTCACCCAGGTACTTGGCCAACTCCTTGAGCATCAGCGCGCGCTGATGGAAGGTGAGGCGACGCAGCTTGGGGCCGCCGACGGTGCGCGCGTAGTCGAGCATCGCCTTGAAATCGAGCCCGGCGCTGCTGGCCTCGGCCACCTTGTCACCGGTGACGGCGTGGAAGAGATCGGTCGCGGATCCGGTCCCCTGCACCCACTGGCCAAGGGCGTAGTTCTGGAGTCGCATGCGGAAGAGAACGGTGGAGGGAAAGCGTCGGTGGCGCCCCGTGGCGCGCGGAAGCAGGCGCCGGGTGTCGCGAGGGATAAGGTAACGGCCGGTTTGCCGAGGCGGACGGACGGTATCGGCGGAATCCCGTACGTCGGCGTCGGCACTTCGCTCTTTTGCCGTAGAGGTCCGACCACAAGAGTAGAGTCGTGGTGTCTCCCGGTGCGTTCCCCGTGCGAGGCGACCTCCGGGAGGGGCCGCGACACCCCTCAACATTCAGGAGGCTCCATGCTCAGTCGCAATCCACTCCGTGAGGGCGTCATCGCCGGCGCACTGGGCGCCACGGCGATCGCCGGGTGGACCTTTGCCATCGACGCGTTCACCGACCGCATCGGCGTGACGGGTGCGCTGATCGGCGCGTGGATCTATCAGGCGTTAGGCGCCGGCTTCGGCGGGCGCGGCTTCGGGGCCCACATCGCCACCTGGCTGGTGGCCCTCTACCTCGGCGTCATCGGGATCGGCATTCTGGCGAGCTGGCTGTACAACGGCTCCGAACGCAAGCCGTCGCTGGCCTTCGGGCTCATCATGATGGTGATCGTGCTCGAACTCATCCTGCTCAACCTCACTGGCCTCGCGTCGCAGAATCCCATCTTCGGTGGGGTGGCGTGGGTGTACGGACTGATCGGCAACGTCCTGGCGGCCTTCGTGATGGGACGCTTCCTCTGGCGGCAGCATCACCCAGAAACCCCGTGGGATTGGCAGCAGAAGAACGACGAGCACTTCCACGCGGGAATGAAAAAGGCGTAGCGACGTAGCGCTCGATCTGCGCAGGCGGCAGGTGTCGAACGACAGACCGGTGGTCACCAAGCGGTGACGACCGGTTGTCGTGTGACGGTGTTGCGCGGCGCCGCTTCGTCGCTCGGGTAGCCGCGTGCGCACGTGCGTGGTAACGTCTGCGCATGCCGACAACACCTCGTTCCAGTGCGCGGGACGGTGCGCGCGCGCGCCGCCACATCGCATCGCTCGTCGCTCTCGCCGCGCTGACCGTCGCGTGGGTGGGGAGCGCGATCTCCATCGACGCACAGGCCGTTCGCAGCGCCAAGAGCGCCGCCAGACGCACGGTCGCCAGCACCGCGACGACCGCATCGACGTACGGAGGGACCGGCGCGGTCGCCTCCAAACGCGGCATGGTCGTCTCCGTCTCCAACGTCGCCTCGGACATCGGCGCGCAGATCCTGGCGCGCGGCGGCAACGCCGTCGACGCCGCCGTCGCGACCGCCTTTGCCCTCGCGGTCACGCATCCATCGGCGGGCAACATCGGCGGCGGCGGCTTCATGGTCGTGCGCATGGCGACGGGCGAAGCGACGACCTTCGACTTCCGCGAGAAGGCGCCGCAGAGCGCGACCGCGACGATGTTCCTCAACGCCGACGGATCGATCGCCTACGCGCGTACCGACTCGGGGTGGCTCGCCCCTGGCGTTCCCGGCACGGTTCGCGGGATGGAGCTGGCGCACAAGACGCTGGGCAAGCTGCGGTGGCGCGACGTGGTGCTCCCTGCATCGCAGCTCGCCGCGCGCGGCTTTCCGCTCTCGCACGCCCTGGCCGAGGACCTCAACGAGCAACTGCGCACCTCGTTCGCCCCGTTCCCCGCGTCGATGGCCGCGTACGGCAAGCCCAGTGGCAAACCGTGGCGTGCCGGCGAGCGCTTGCGCCTGCCCGACCTCGCGCGCACGCTGCGCGCGATCGCCGACAGCGGCGCCGACGCCTTTTACACCGGATGGATCGCCGATTCTCTCGACGCGCAGATGCGCGCGCACGGCGGCGCGATCACCAAGCAGGACCTGGCCAACTACCGCGCCGTCGAACGCGCGCCGCTGCACGGGTCGTATCTCGGCTACGAGGTCATCGCCATGGGGCCGCCCAGTTCCGGCGGCACGGTGCTGCTCGAGGTCCTCAACCAGCTCGAGGCGCTCAACGCCGAGCGATTCGCGCGCACGTCGAGCGACTACCTGCACCTGCGCATCGAGGCGGCGCGGCGCGCCTATCTCGATCGCGCGCGCTTCCTGGGCGATCCGGACTTCAGCACCATTCCCGTCGAGCGCCTTACCGCCAAGTCCTACGCCGATTCGCTGGCCCGCAGCATCGACCCCAACCGGGCGTCCAGTTCCGTGGCGTTAGGCGGTTCGCTCGTGTCGAAGGGGGAAACGATGCAGACCACGCACTATTCGGTGGTCGACGCCGAGGGGAATGCCGTCTCGGTAACCTACACGCTGGAAGGGGGGTACGGGTCGGGGGTGGTAGTCCGCGGCGCCGGCTTCCTCCTCAACAACGAGATGGGAGACTTCAACAAGAAGCCGGGCTACACCTCCACGCGCGGCGACATCGGAACGCCGCCTAACGTCATCGCCCCCGGCAAGCGCATGCTGAGCTCGATGACGCCGACGATCATCGCGCGCGACGGCGCGCTGGTCCTGGTCACCGGGTCACCCGGCGGCCGCACGATTCCCAACACCGTCCTCGATGTGGTGCTGGGGGTGACGGCGTTCAAGCTCCCGGTGCGCGCCGCCGTGGATGCGCCGCGCGTGCATCACCAGTGGCTCCCCGACGAGACGCGGTACGAAGCCGGCGCGATTCCCGATTCGGCCAAGGCGGAGTTGGAGCAGATGGGGCACGTCTTGCGCGCGTCGCCGGTGCGATCGCAGGGCGATGCGCACAGCATCTGGTACGATGCGACTACCCGGACGGCGTACGGGGCCAACGACAAGCGTTCGCCCGACTCGAAGGCGAGCGCCCCGGCCCGGCGACGCTAGCCGCCTAACGTTCCTCGTCCTTCGTGCGGCTCCAGGGGGCCAGCGTCGGGAAGGCGCGCATCCCCCAGCCGTTCGGCTTTTCGCGCAGCGGCTCCACCGGGCGCAGCGTCGCGTGCAACTCGGCGGGGAGCGCCTGGTACAGCGCGGTCCCCTGCGACTTCCAGTCGAGCATCTCGTCGGAGACGTCCTTCACCACCTTGGCCGGGTTTCCGACCACCACCTTGCGCTCGGGCACCTGCATCTCGGCGGGGACAAAGCAGAGCGCCCCCACAATGCAGCCGGCGCCGATGACCGCGTTGTCCATCACCACCGCGTTCATCCCGATGAGCGCGTTGCGCCCGATGCGCGCGCCGTGGATGATCGCGCCGTGGCCGATGTGCGCCCCCTCCTCCAGGACCACCGTCACGCCGGGAAACATGTGCACCGTACAGTTCTCCTGCACGTTGCAGCCGTCGGCCACCTCGATGGCGCCCCAGTCGCCGCGGAGCGCGGCCCCGGGACCGATGTAGACGTCGCGCCCGATCGACACCTGTCCCGTGACCGCCGCTTGCGGATGGACGAAGGCCGTCGGATGCACGACCGGGGTGATGCCGTTGAAGGAGTATATCACGGATCGAACTCTCCGGTGATGTCCGGGTGGTGGGGCGCGCCGTCGTCTCCAAACTAACCGTGCGGGTGCGGCTCGTGACACGCAGCGCGCGCCTCGTCACATCCTGCTGTCAGAACCACTCGGACAGTGGCAGGCTCCGATGTCCACGATTCGCGCGAGACCTCCTTCCTGTCCAACTCGACATGCCACTCTCTCGTCTGCTAAAGACACTCGCAGTCGTGTCGCTCGCGCTGGCCCCGCGCCTCGTCAGCGCCCAAGGCGCCTCTCCCCCCGGATGTCGCGCGCCGGCGCATCGCCAGTTCGACTTCTGGATCGGCGAATGGGACGTCCGCACGCCGAGCGACCAGCCGGCGGGCACCAGCCGCATCACGTCCATCCTCGGCGGCTGCGTGATTCACGAGGAGTGGCATGGCAAAGGTGGTTCGGAGGGCGAATCGTTCAACATCTACAATCCGTCCACTCGCAGCTGGCACCAGACGTGGGTCGACAACGGCGGCCTGCTCGCCCAGTTCGACGGAACGCTCACACCGCAGGGGGCGATGCTGCTGGAAGGCCCCGGTCGCACCCCCACCGGCGCCCCCGCGCGCTCGCGCATGACCTTCACCCCCCTCCCCGACGGCGCCGTGCGCCAGCTATGGGAGTTCTCCACCGACAGCGGCAAGACCTGGAGCCAGGCCTTCGACGGGATCTATCGGAAGAAGAAGCAGGACTAGGAGACGGCAGCAAGAGATCGAGTCGGAAGCCCCGAAACCGCAGACGGCGCCGCCAGGCGCCGTCTGCACTCCCGTCTCCCGTCTCCCGTCTCCCACCTAGCACCTTTCGATGATCATCGCAAACCCCTGCCCCACCCCGATGCACATCGTGCACAGCGCGTAGCGCTTCCCCGTGCGCTGCAGCTCGCGGGCGGCGGTGAGCGCCAGGCGGGCGCCGGACATGCCTAACGGGTGCCCAAGGGCGATGGCGCCGCCGTTGGGATTCACGCGCGGATCGTCATCGGCCACCCCGAGCCCGCGCAGCACCGCCAATCCCTGCCCCGGCAACGCCTCGTTGAGTTCGATGACGTCCACCCCGTCCACGCTGAGCCCGGAGCGCTGCATCACGAGCTGCGTCGCCGGTACCGGCCCGATCCCCATGATGCGCGGTTCCACGCCGGCCGCGCCGGCCGCCACGATGCGCGCGATGGGCGACAGCCCTTCTTCCTTGCAGGCCGGCTCGGAGGCGATCAACAGCGCACACGCCCCGTCGTTGATCCCTGACGAGTTCCCGGCGGTCACCGATCCCTTCCCGTCGGTGCGGAACGCCGGCTTGAGCTTCCCCAGCCCCTCGAGAGTCGTGTCCGGGCGGATGAATTCGTCGGCGGCAAATTCCACCGTCGTCCCGCGCTTGGCGCCCGGCACCTGCACTGCAACAATTTCTTCGGCCAGCCGTCCCGACGCGCGCGCGGCCGCCGCCTTCTGCTGCGAGCGGAGCGCGAAGGCGTCCTGGTCCTCGCGCGAGATCTTCCACTGCTCGGCCACGTTCTCGGCGGTCTGCCCCATGGAGTCGATGCCGTACTGCTCCTTCATCGCCGGGTTCACGAAGCGCCACCCCAGCGACGTGTCGAAGAGCTGGGCGTCGCGAGCAAAGGCGGTCGTCGCCTTGGACATCACGTAGGGCGCGCGCGACATGCTCTCCACCCCGCCGGCGATGTAGAGCCCTCCTTCGGCCAGCTTCACCGCGCGCGCCGCGTTGGCCACCGCGCTCAGCCCCGACGCACACAGCCGGTTGACCGTCTCGCCCGGGACGCTCACCGGGAGCCCCGCCAGGAGCAACGCCATGCGCGCCACGTTGCGGTTGTCCTCGCCGGCCTGGTTGGCGCAGCCGAGGATGACGTCGACGATCTTCTCCCCTTCCACCCGTGACTGGCGGCGCAGCAGCTCGCGCATCACGAGCGCCGCCAGGTCGTCGGGGCGTACCCCGCTCAGGCTTCCGGCAAAGGCGCCGATCGGCGTCCGAACGCCATCGACGATGAAGGCATCACGCATGTCAGGTCTCGTCGGGAAAGTGGGGACGCGACGTGCGATACGCCGTCCCCTTGAAAAGCGCCACCACCCGGTCGTGCTGGTTGGTGACCACCACGCGATAGTAGCCGAGTCGGTTGGATCCGGCCTCCTCGTCGGCAACGGCGGTGAGCACGTCGCCCGGGTGGATGGCGGCGGGATAGGCGGGCCAGTAGCGCTGACCGACCGCTTCCACCA
>CAZLLP010000075.1:0-4251 GCA_964560345.1 uncultured Gemmatimonadaceae bacterium | reverse complement strand
GAGCGAGCCGGTTGGTTCCGGCTCCCTCTTGGGCAAAGGCGGGGGGACCGCCGCCCGGGTGGATGGCGGCGGGATAGGGGATGGTGTTGTCCACCGCCACCGTCACGTTGCCGGGCGTGTTGCAGGCGAAGGCAACGGCGGAGTCGGCGAAGGCGAAGACGATCCCGCCGTGTGCCACGCCAAAGCCATTCACCATCTCGGGCCGCACCGTCATGCGGCAGATGGCGTGGCGCGGGGCGATCTCCACGACCTCCAGCCCCAGCCAGCGGCTGAGGGCATCGGTCGCCAGCATCCCCTCGACCACGCGCTCGGCGAGCCGCTGCGGATCGTTGGCCGGTGCGCTCACAGGGCGAACGTGTCGGCGTTGCGCACCATGCGGCGCAGGAGCGGTGACGGGCGATAGCGATCCTCCCCCGTCTCCAGCTGCAACGCCTCCAGGTGATCGAGCAACTTGCCCAGCCCGATCTCGTTCCCCCAGGCCAGCAGCCCCTTGGGATAGTTGACTCCCTTGGTCATTGCCAGCTCGATGTCGGCCGCCGAGGCAATCCGCAGGTAGAGCGCGTCCGCGGCCTCGTTGACCAGCATCGCCAGCGTGCGACGGAAGATGATCGTCCCCAGCGTCTCGTCCTTCACCGGCGCCGGTTGTTCAGCCCCGTCGGTGTAGTCGTAGAAGCCGCGCCCGCTCTTGCGGCCGAGCAATCCGGCCTCGAGCAACCGCTTCTGGGTGAGCGCCGGACGGTAGCGCGGATCGAAGTACATCGATGTCCACACGCTCTCCGTCACCACGTAGTTCACGTCGTGGCCGATGAAGTCCATGAGTTCGAACGGCCCCATGCGAAAACCGCCGATCGTCTTCATCGCCCAGTCGATCGTCGCGATGTCGGCGACTCCTTCTTCCAGCATGCGCAGCGCTTCGCCGTAGAACGGGCGCGCGATGCGATTGACGATGAAGCCCGGCGTGTCGGCCGCGCGCACCGTCACCTTCCCCCACGACTCCACCAGTCGCGCTGCCCGCTCCGCCACCGCCGCGTCGGTGCGCACGCCGACGATGATCTCCACCAGCGGCATCACCGGCGCCGGGTTGAAGAAGTGCACGCCGACCACGCGCTCCGGGTACTGGCAGCCGCCGGCGATCGACGCCACCGACAACGACGAGGTGTTGGTGGCCAGGATGCACTCGCGCGACACCACCAGTTCGAGCGCGCGGAACGTCGCCTGCTTCACGTCCAGCTTCTCGAGAATGGCCTCGATCACGAAGCCGCACTCGCGAAACGGCCCTACGCCGTGGTCCGGCTCCACCAGCTGCAATCGCTTGAGCGCGTCGGTGCGCGCCTCGAGCGTCATCCGCCCCTTGTCGACCTCGCGCTGGAACGCGGCGGCGATGGCGTCGCCCGCCTTGAGCACCGTGGCGTAGACCGCGTCGGTGAGGAGGACGCGATGCCCGCGCGCGAGCGCGACCTGCGCAATCCCGCTCCCCATCGCGCCGGCGCCGATCACGCCAACGACCGTCGCCGCGATCCCTCCGCCCGCGCTACTCACCGCGAAACTCCGGCGCGCGCTTCTCGAGGAAGGCCTTGACCCCCTCCACAAAGTCGTGCGTGCGGCCGGCCTCGCGCTGCAGCCGCTCCTCGGTGTCGAGCTGTGCCACCACGTCCTGCGTCACCGACGCATTGAGCGCCTGCTTGGTGAGCGCAAAGCCGCGCGTCGGCTGTGTCGCCAGTTGCAACGCCAGTGCTTCCGCTTCGCCCATCAGGGCCTCCGGTTCGCAGACTTTCCAGATCATCCCCCACTCCGCGGCCTGCTGCGCCGAGACTTTCTCGGCCAGGAAGGTGAGCGCGGTGGCGCGCGCCATTCCCACCAGGCGCGGGAGGAAGAAGGTCCCCCCGCTGTCGGGAATGATCCCCAGCTTGCTGAACGCCTGGATGAACGAGGCGCTCTTCGATGCGAGGACGATGTCGCAGGCCAGGGCGACGTTCGCGCCCGCGCCAGCCGCAACGCCGTTCACCGCGGCGATCACCGGCTTCTCGAGCTGGCGCAGCTTGCGCACGATGGGGTTCCACAGCTCGCGCACCACATTCCCCAGGTCGGGGAGGCCGGCCGGATCATCCAGCGAGACCGAGCCCAGGTCCTGGCCGGCGCAGAAGGCGCGCCCGGCGCCGGTGATCAGGACCGCGCGCACCGACGCATCGCTGGCCGCGAGGTCGAGCACCCGTTGCAGCTCGCGGCCCATCGCCATGTGAAACGAGTTCAGCACGTCGGGGCGGTTCAGGGTGATGCGCATCACCCCGCCCGACACCTCGTGCAGGATTGCTGTGTCAGTCATGCCGTGCCTGTAGAGGACGAAAATCGTGGGACGTCGTGTCTCGTGCGCGCCATGCGCCGCACCATGCGCCGCGCGTGCTCACGCACAACCGGCCGCACGATCTGGAACCTAGCCGCGCCTACCGCGCCCGCACCACATCCACGCGCTCGATCACGTCTCCCTCGATCACCCCCTCGGCCACGTCGCGTCCCTGGATGATCTCGCCGAACACCGTGTAGTCGTGATCGAGGCGGAAGTTGTCGGTCAGGTTGACGAAGAGCTGTGCATCGCCCGTGTCACGACCGCGCGTCGAGATCCCCAGCGTCCCTCGCAGGTGGCTTGGCAGCCCGACCTCGTCGCGCATGTACGGGCCATCGCCCACGTACTCCGTCGCCCCCGGGCTCCCGCCCTGGATCACGAAGGTCGGCTCCACGCGGTGGAAGGTGAGCCCCGCGTAGTAGCCGGCGCGCGCCAGCCGCACGATGCGCGCGACGGTCACCGGCGCCTCGTCGGGAAGCAGGCGGATCACGAATGACCCACCCCCGCTCGCGGCCGACATCTTCACCAGCAATCGCAGTTCGCCACCGATCACCGAGGCAATGGGCTCGGTCGGGCGCGCCAGCGGCTTGGGCGCAGCAGCCACGCGACGCAGCGTCCAACGCTCCAGCGCCGTCGACGCGCGACGTGCGACGGTCGAGTCGAAGTCAGCAGCGTAGCGCGCCAGACGCGGCGCATGACGCGCGCCCCCCAGCTCGGTGAGGCGATCGAGGATCGCCAGGCGCGGGTCGCGCGCATTCTCCCGCTGCTCGGCGCTCAGCCGGTCGAACGCGTCCAGTAACGCCGGTACGACCGAATCGGGGAACTGCGCCCCCTTGAGCGCCGTCGCCGCCTGCAGCACGACCTGGTAATCGTTGGACGCCAGCGCGGCCGTGAAGACGCGATCGGCCACGTGCCCGACCGTGGCGGAGATCCCGGCCAGCGCCGCCTCGCGCACGTTGCCGTTCACGTCGTAGGCGAGCGCACTGAGCGTCAGCGTGTCCTTCACCGCCGCCGCCGCGCGCGCGACGTACAGGCGCACCTGCCACAGCGGGTGGCGCGCATCGCGGCGCAGGAGCGGGATCGCCACCGACGGCGACACGCGAGCCAGCGCGGCCAGCGCGTGCGCGTGCGGATGCCAGCTCGTCCCGCCCTTGGCACGAAGGGCGCGCTGCGTGTTGCGCGTGTCGATCAGCCGCAGCAGGGTGTCCGCGGCCACGTCGCGCTCGTCGCACCCGGCGCCCAGCGCATCGATAGCCGCCAGCTGCACGTGCGGGTTGACGTCGTAGGTGGCGCCGATGAGCGGCGCGCACGGCCGCGGCGCCGGCAGCGTGCGATAGGCGCGCACCGCCTCGAAGCGCACGACAAACGACGGATCGCGCAACGACGCGGTGACCACGCTGCGACGCGTCGCACTGTCCCGCAGCGCCTGCGAGGCCACGACCGCCAGACGCCGCACCTGCTCGTCAGCGTCCTGCCGCGCCCGCCTGACGAGTTCCGACGATGTGTCGCCAGCCGCAATGAGGCCGAGGTAGGCGAGGCGGCGCACTTGCGCCACCAGGTCGTTGGGCGGCACCGCCGCCGCACCACCGGCACGCGGTCCGGCGGAATCGAGCCCGAACGTCGTCGCCCATCGCATAGCCGCCAGCGCGCGCGCCGACGGCGTCCCCGTCTGGCGACGGGCGCGCGCCAGCGCAACTACGTCGGCACCTTCGTGGTGTCCGCGCCCGGCGGCGATCTGTCGAGTGCGCGCATCTGGCATCTGCGCGACGGCGAGCAGCAGATCGAGCGCATCGAGGCGCTGAGCGGCCCGCAGCGTTCGACCTTCCGCCGCAACCAGAGCGTCATGACCTTCCTGCCCGAAGCCAAGGTGGTGAAGGTCGAAAAGCGCGAGAACCTCGATCTCTTCCCCA
>CAZLLP010000074.1:0-25795 GCA_964560345.1 uncultured Gemmatimonadaceae bacterium | reverse complement strand
GGGTCAGAGCTGGGGTCAGAGCTGGGGTCAGAGCTGGGGTCAGAGCTGGGGTCAGCCCCCAAGCGCCCCGCCCCGCACGAAAGAGCGCCCGACGCCTCCAACGCGTCGGGCGCTGCCTTTCATGCGTCGCCGACTACCGCCTTGGAAAACACCCGTCCAACCGCACCCGCTCCGCCCGCCTGAGCTGCCGCCGCGCCATCGCCGGGACCAGCGCCAGCGCCACATCCAACGGCGGCTGTACCGGCCCCAGCCCGGGGAGCCTCACCTGTGCGATGCGCAGGTCGCGCCGCTCACCCTCCCGCACCAACTGCCGCACCTCGGCGTGAAACGCCAGCACCTCCGCCATCACCGCACGCACCGGTCGCCGGCTGCGCTCGTCGAGCGACTCCCAGCCAATCCAGGGGAGGGTCGGGCGGTATTCGACCAACCGCGGGAGCAGCTGCCACCACCACCCGCTCTTCACCTTGCCCAGCCGCGCACGCCACCCGCTCCTCACGCCGCGCACCCCGTCGCGCAAAATGGGGACGGCGCGACGCAGCCAGGCAACGTGTCCCTCCAGCGCCTCGCACACCGAGGGGTGGGCCGGATGGGCGCGCCAGTTGGCCTGCGCTTCGGTGAGTCCGCAGGCCAGTGAACGCGCGCGCTCGTCGGCAGCGTCGAGCTGGCCGGTGACGGTATGAGGCTCGCCCGCGAGAGGGCGGTAGATGATCGAGGTCATGAGATCGTTCCTCCAGGGGCGCGCTCGACAAGAGCGCGGCCGTTGGAGGTAAGCAAGCCGAGCGCAACGGCTTACGCGTGGGTGTAATCACCCACCCCGAACAGGTAGGGGACGTTTCGCGTTATCTCCTCGGCGCGCGGCGCGTGGGCCTGTCGGCGGGCCGTCGAAGCCGCTGATTGGGTAGAATTACCCACGATTGCGGCACCCGGTGGGGGCACCTTCCCTCAGGCGATACCCGAACCGAGCTTAGCCCAGCCATGAAGCGCATCCTGATCGTCGAAGACAACATCGACCTCGCGAGTGGGTTGAAGCGGAACCTCGAGGTTGAGGGGCACAAGGCCAACGTCGCCGGCACCGCCGCGGCGGCCATCGAGACCGCCATGCGCGAGGCCCCCGACCTCATCGTCCTCGACCTCGGGCTCCCCGATCGCGACGGCTACTACGTCCTCGAGCAGCTCCGCTCACGCGGCTGCAACGCCCCGGTCCTGATCCTCAGCGCCCGTGGGCTCGAGGCCGACAAGGTCAAGGGCTTTCGCCTCGGCGCCGACGACTACGTCACCAAGCCGTTTGGCGTCGTCGAGCTCATGGCGCGCATCAGCGCCCACCTGCGCCGCGCCAACGCCGACGAGGGCCCGGCGGCCAACGGCGCGCTCGGCGACGACGCCCTGCAGCAGCGCTTTGGCCTCACCGACCGACAGATCGAGGTGGCGCGCTTGCTGGCGCAGGGGCTGTCGAACGCCGAGATCGCCGAGACGCTGGGGTTGAGCACGTACACGGCGCGCAATCACACCGAGGCCGTCCTCCTCAAGCTTGGCGCGTCCACCCGGGCGCGCGTGGGAGCGATCCTGCGCGGACAGGCGTGATCGCGTGAGCTGGCGCGCACGACTTCGCGAGCGCGCGCATCGGGCGTGGACGCGGGCCATCATTCCCAGCGTCCCGTCGCTGCTGTTCACCGTCTTGCTGCTGGCGATGATGGGCGCGTCGATCGTGGCCGGGCGCCAGCTCACGCGCAGTCGCGAGAGCCACAAGAAGGCGACCGACGAGGCGCTCACCGAGTACGCGACCTTTGCCGCGCGCCTTTTTGGCGAACGCACCTTCGCCGCGAGCAACTCCGAGCGCACGCGCGCCTCGGCCGCCGTCATGGCGGCCCCGCCGCGGGCCCCCACGCTGCTCACCCTCGAGGATTACGCGTTCACCGTGCGTGACGTCCTCAAGGGCGACGGCTACGACATGGAGGGCGACTCGCTCGCGGGCTACTTCCGGCTGGGAAATCGTCCGGGCGCCCGCTTCGAGGCAATGGGCGCGGCGCTGCGACCGGAGATTCGCGAGCAGATCGACAGCGTGCTGGCCGACGTCGATCCCTCGTTCCTCAATCGCAACGAGACGACGCAGCGCCATCGCCTGGTCAACCGCGTCCCCATGACCGTCGTCGTCGCCATGCATCGCGACTCGGCGGGAAAGGTCATCACCTGGTTCGGCTATACCTTCTCGCGCTTGCGGCACTGGCAGGTGAGCGGCGATCGCATCATCGGGCGGCAGCCGCTGCTCCCGCCGTCGCTGCTCGATCCGAGCTGGCGGTACGACGACCGCTACTCCACCGACTCGCTCATCGCCATCTCCGTCTTCACCCCGCAGGGGAAGGAGATGTACCGCTCCAAGCGCACCTTCGGGTCGAGCGTATCGGGGGAGTTCGAGTTTCGCACGGTCCCCGGCGGTGTGCGCATCGTCGCCACGTTGCACCCGCGGCTGGTGGCGACGGTGCGCGAGCGGCTGCGCGCCAACCAGCGCAACGTCGTCGCCTTCCTGTGGGAGTGGGGAGGGGTCGAGCGAAAGGCCGAGCTTCCCGTGGAAGCATTGCTCCCCACGCTCACCGTCCTGCTGGCCATCGCCGCCGCGTTGCACCTGTGGCGCGAGCGAACGCTCGTGCGCGCCCGGCGCGACTTCGTGGCGAGTGTGTCGCACGAGCTGCGCACCCCGCTGGCGCAGATCCGCATGTTCACCGAGACGTTGCAGCTGGGACGCGAGCGCAACGCCGAGGAGCGGCAGGCGTGGCTCAACATCATCAGTCGTGAGGCGCGGCGGCTGGGCGACCTGGTGGAGAACATCCTGCTATTCTCGCACATCGACGCCGATCGTGCCAAGCTCGAGGTGGAACGCACCGACCTTGGCGAGTTGATCGAAGAGGTGGTCGAAGGGTATGTCCCCATCGCCGAACAGCGTGGGATGCGCATCCTGGCCGATGCGCCGTCGCGCATCTTCTCGATGGTCGACCCGCGGGCCATGCGGCAGGTGATCGTGAACCTGCTGGACAATGCGCTCAAGTACGGCCCCACCGGGCAAACGGTGAGCCTGGAGCTGGAGCGCATCGGCTCCGTGGCGCGCATCATCGTCAGCGACCAGGGGCCCGGGATTCCGGCCAACGATCGAAAGCGTCTGTGGGAACCGTTCGTGCGCCTGGGGAAGGACGCGGGGACGACGGGGGGGAGCGGGATCGGGCTGGCGGTGGTCCGCGGGCTGGTGGAGAAGCATGGCGCGACGATCACGCTTGACGACGCGCCGGGAGGTGGGGCGCGCTTCATCCTCGAGTTCGAGGTGAGCGAGAGTGCGGCGGGATTGCCGCTGCGGGCGACGGGGGAGTTCCGCGCCCCGCGGATGGTAAACGGGGTCATGATTTCGGGGGCGGTGCAGGCGGTACCGAGGCCGGCGGTGGCGCCGCCGTCGAAGTCATCGGGCGACGACGCGAACGGCGCGCACGACTCGCAGGCTCCATCGCCGGCCGACGCCGACGTGCGCAACCCGTCGCTAGGGGGCTAGCTACTGGCGCCATGCGTGACCGGGCGCCAAACTCTCGCGTCGGCATCGTCGCCGCACGCGACGGCGTACGATGCACGCCTCGTCAGGTCCCCCCTCGCTGCACGAGTCGCCGCGAATGATCCTCGCCATTGCCTGCCCGCACTGCGGTCGGCGCCCGGTCCTCACGGCGCGCAACGTGAAGTACGCGCGCTCGTTTCTCTGGGGCGACCCGCTCTACAGTGAGATGTACCTGGCGGGATGCCGGCGTTGCGTCCGGTGGCGTGTGCAGCGGACCGTGTTGCGCAACGTGTTCGAAGTCCCCGTCTCGATCCTGACGCGCACGCTGGGGCTCCTCAACCTCTTCGCCATCGTCCCGCAGAACCTCTTCGCGGTGGTCTGGCGCGGGTCGCAGGAGCACCAGCTCAAGTGCCTCTCGATCTGGCTGTACGACGAGGGGAAGGAGGTCGACGACGTCGTCATCGGCGAGGACGGGCTCACGGGGAGCGATCGCGCACTCGTGCTGCGCCTCGCGTACCTGTTGCGCAACGCGGCGGCGGCAGACGGGGAGATCTCCGCCGAGGAGATGCGTCGCGCCGTCGCGGCGATCGGCACCTTTACAGAAGGGCGCTGCACGCCGGAGTTGGCCGAATCGCTCCTCGCCGGGGAGCTGGACGAGGCACCACCGCTCGTCGGCTTCGACTTCGGGCGGCGCATCGCGCTCCTTCGCGCGGTGCTCGACGTGATGGCGGCGGATGACGAGCTGACCGACGATGAACGGCACTTCGTGGCGACGGTGGGCGAGGACCTCGCCCTCCCGCCGGAGTTCGTCGAATGGTCGCTCGAACGGCCGCCGCGCCCTGCGGGCGCCAACGCGGCGTCGCCCGATGGCGCTCTCGACCCCGACGTGCTCACGCTCGCCTGCCTAACGCTCGACCTCGAGCCGTCGGCGTCGCTGCAGGCGATCAAGGCGCGCTACGCCGAACTCGCGGTGCAATTCCATCCGGTGACCGCGGGATGGAGCGCGAACACCAATGGCGCTGGCGTCATCCCCTCCGAGCACGAGGCGCGACGTCTGGAGTGGGCGTATGCGGTGATGCGCAAGCGGGCGCTCGAGGCGGAGCAGACGAAGGGAAAAGGGAAGGCAACGACGAACGGAAAGACGATTGCCGAGGCGAGCACTCCGTCGGTCCAGCGTCCCCGCCGTCGTGAGGTCACGGCGCCAGTACGTGCAGAACTGAACCCCTCCGCGCTCGTCCCTGATGGACCGGCGGCTGCGCCTTCCACGCAGTCCGCCGAGATGGCGCCGGCGTGGGAGGCAACGCCGCCCGTCGCAACGGAGACTCCCGCCGAGGGCATCGCCGCGGCGCACGAGACAGGGCTCCCTAACGAGGCCACCTCCACGACACCATTGGTGTCGGACACGGCCGGCGCCGCGGCGCTCGAACGCCTGATGACTCGGCGCCGGCGCTGGCGGCTCGCCGGGCCGCTCGTCATGCCCGCCTGGCTCGTCATGGTGATGGCGACCGCGATCTTCAATGTCGGGGTCCCAGTTCCCATCGCGCTGGAGTTCGTCGGTGCGTTGCTGCCGTTCTCGCTGCTCCTCCTGATCCTCATCTTCTTCCGCATCCGCTGGCTCTTCACCCGCCGCCCGCGCATCGTCCTCCTCCTACGCCCGTTCAGCGAGCCCACCGTGAACGACGCGCTGGTGCGACTCGTCCAGCGGCATCTCGGTTTCCTCGGCTTCACGTACACCCTGGCCGACGCCGACGTCGTCGCCCACGAGATTCAACACCGGGTGCTGGGCGCGATCCCCGGCGTGAACCTGTTGACCCCGCGCCGCTTCAGCGCGCGGACGCGCGGCGAATTGATGCAGCTGGCGGCGTCGCTGGATGAAACGATGCGGCGCACGTGGGGATGGCTCTTCTCCCGGCGCCGCCTCTTCGTCGTCCCCGCCAGCGACACCTTCTGGCGCGACGCGGTGCAGCTCCTGATCGAGTCGGCCGATGTGGTCCTGGTCGAAGTGTCCGAGACCGCCCCCGGCGTGGTGTGGGAGTTCGAACAACTCCGCCGCTCGACCGCGGGGGCGGGGGTCGTCTTCCTCGCGCGCCCCGATCGCCGGGAGAATGCACAGCGGTCGGTCGACCACTTCTTCCACCGGCGCGCCGACCAGCTCTTCACCTACGACGAGAAGGGCGCCCTGACCGACGAGCGTGGCTTCCTGCGCGCCGTCGCGGACGGACTTGCGGCGCGCGAGATGTCGGTCGGCGACAAGTGGCGACCGGTCCAGCGGGAGGTCGCCACATGACCAACGACGCTCCCCGCAAGGCCGAGTTGGATCCCGAAGAAGACGAAGGGCAGGTGCAGGAGACGAACTCACTGGAGACGACACGGATGCGCAAGGCATTGGTCATCGGCATCGATCACTACGACAAGCTCAATCCGCTTCACGGCTGCGTGAACGACGCACGGGCGGTGAGCGAGATCCTCGAGGTGCATGGCGACGGCTCCCCCAACTTCGGCGTGTCGCTGCGCACCGCGTCCACTGCGAACGAAGGGATCACCCGCGGTGATCTCAAGGACCTCATCGAGGAGCTGTTCGCTGACGATTCCGAAATCGCCCTGCTGTACTTCGCCGGCCACGGGCACGTCGAGGCGACCGGTGGTTACCTGTGTGGGAGTGAGACGCGCCGCGGCGACGACGGGCTCGCGCTCGGTGAGGTCCTCACGCTCGCCCTCGCCTCGCAGGCGCAGAACAAGATCATCATCCTCGACTCATGCCACTCGGGGGTCGCCGGGAATCCTGCCGGGCACACCAGCGCCGAGCTGTCGGATGGGATGACGATCCTCGCGGCGTCGACGGAAACGCAGTACGCCAGCGAAGAGAATGGGAGCGGGATCTTCACCACCCTGCTGGTCGATGCGCTGGCCGGAGCGGCGTCGAACCTGGTGGGCGACGTCACGCCGGGGAGCGTGTACGCGCACGTCGACCAGTCGCTGGGACCATGGCAGCAGCGACCCGTCTTCAAGACCAACGTCAAGCGCTTCGTCTCCCTACGAAAGGTCCCCCCGCCGATCCCGCTGCAGGAGCTGCGCATGATCGCCAAGCTCTTTCCCGCGGCCGACTTCGACTTCCCCCTCGACCCGACGTTCGAGCCGGAGATGCGCGGGCGTCCCGAGGGGGCGCCGCCCCCTGATCCGCGCAACACCGCGACCTTCGCCATCCTGCAGCGCTACAACCGGGTGAACCTGGTCAAGCCGTTCGACGCGCCGCACATGTGGCACGCGGCGATCGAGTCCAAGTCGTGCCGGCTCACGCCGTTGGGGGCGCACTACCGACGCCTGGTGGCAAACAAGCGGATATAGATGCGAGGCGCGTGCTGCGCGCCTCGCCATGGAAGCGGCGCGCCACAAGCGCGTCGTGTGATGGGAAAGGCGCGCCCTTCGTGCGCCAATTGCGGTTGGGCGGTCGTCGCGGAACTCTGACTTGCGCCCTCGGTCCCTGTGGCGTATTTCGCGCGCACGCTGCCCAGTCGTGACAGCGTCCACCTCGAGGACCTCATGACCGTTCGAACCCGTTCGGGATCCTGCGCCGTGCGCGCCCTGACCCGCGTTTTCCTCCCGGCGACGCTCGTCGCGATCGCCCCGGCACTCTCCGCCCAAGCGCGTCCCGCCGGCCGCGTGGCTGGCGTGCGCGCCACCGTCGTCCAGCCGGCCCCCACCGGGCCATTGACCTTCGACTCCACCGTCTTTGGCGCGCTGCGCTGGCGCGAGATGGGCCCGGCGCGCGGCGGACGCTCGGTGGCGGTCGCCGGCTCGGTGCAGCGCCCTAACGAGTACTGGATGGGGACCACCGGCGGCGGCGTCTTCAAGTCGGTCGACGGGGGGCAGAACTGGACTGCCGCCAGCGACAAGTATTTCGGCGGGACCATCGGCGCGGTCGCGGTCGACCCGCAGAACGCCGACATCGTCTGGGTGGGCGGCGGCGAGACCGACATTCGCGGCAATACCGCCGGCGGCGACGGCCTCTGGAAGACGACCGACGGCGGCAAGACCTGGTCGATGCTCGGCTTCCGCGAAGAACACATCGCCACGATCCGCATCCATCCGACCAACAAGGACATCGCCTGGTTCGCCGTGTTCGGCAACCCGTTCAAGGCGGGCGACACGCGCGGTGTCTACAAGACTACCGACGGCGGCAAGACCTTCAGCAAGGTGTTGTTTGTCAACGACTCCACCGGTGCCATCGACATCCAGCTCGATCCGAGCAACCCGGACGTGCTGTACGCCGCCACCTGGCAGGCGTATCGCACCTCGTGGGCCATGTCGTCGGGCGGGACGGGGAGCGGCATCTGGAAGTCGACCGACGGCGGTGCCCACTGGACGTCGCTCACGAAGACGGCCAAGGGGCTCCCGACCGGTGTGATCGGGAAGATCGGGCTCACCATCTCGCCGGCCAAGCCGAGCCTGTTGTGGGCGGTGATCGAGCACGACTCGGGCGGCGTGTATCGCTCGGATGATGCCGGCGCGACGTGGAGCTACATCAACCGCGATCGCAAGCTGCGCCAGCGCGCCTGGTACTACTCCAACCTGGTCGCCGACCCCAAGGACACCAACGTCGTCTACGCGCTCAACGTCGGCTTCTACCGCTCCAAGGACGGTGGCAAGACGTTCCGCGAGGGGATCAACGTCCCGCACGGCGACAACCACGACCTCTGGATCGCCCCCAACGATCCGCAGCGAATGATCGAGGGCAACGACGGTGGGGCCACCGTCAGCACCAACGGCGGGAAGAGCTGGACCGACCAGGAGTTCGCCACCGCGCAGATGTACCACGTCGACACCGACAACGGCTATCCGTACCAGATCTGCGGTGCGCAGCAGGACAACTCGACCCTGTGCGGGCCGAGCCGAGGGGAAGGGCGGGTGAACATCTCCGACTGGAAGGATGCCGGCGGTGGCGAGTCGGGCTACGTGACGCCGCACCCCACCAAGCCGGGGATCGTCTTTGCCGGGAGCTACGGCGGCCTGCTCACGCGCAAGGATCTCAAGACCGGCTTCACCCGCGACGTGACCGTGTACCCGATCAACCCGATGGGGTATTCGTCCAAGGACATCAAGGTCCGCTTCCAGTGGACCTTCCCGATCGTCTTCTCGCGCCACAACGACAAGGTGTTGTACGCGGCGGGATCGCGCCTCTTCCGCTCTGTCGACGAGGGGGAGAGCTGGACCCCGGTGTCGCCGGAGCTGGCGCGCCGCGACCCCAAGACGATGGACGCGTCGGGCGGCCCGATCACCAAGGACCAGACCGGCGTCGAGACGTACGCGCTCATCTTCGCCTTCGACGAGTCACCCGTTAGGCAGGGGGTGCTCTGGGTGGGAACCGACGACGGGCTGGTGTGGGTGTCGAAGAACAACGGCGTGAGCTGGGAGAACGTGACGCCCAAGGACATCGGCGACTTCACGCGCATCAGCATCATCGAGCCCGGGCACTACGACGCCGGCACCGCCTACGTCGCCGCCAATCGCTATCAACTCGGCGACAAGTCGCCGATCCTGTACAAGACCGACGACTACGGCAAGACGTGGACGAAGATCGTGCACGGGATCGCCCCCGATCACTTCCTGCGTGTGGTGCGCGAGGACCCGGTCCGTCGCGGGATGCTCTTTGCCGGGACCGAACGCGGCGTCTACATCTCGTTCGACGACGGGCGCAACTGGGCGTCGCTCCGGCGCAACCTCCCGCTCGTCCCGGTGCACGACATCCGCATCAAGGACGCCGATGTCATCGCCGCCACGCACGGGCGCTCGTTCTGGGTGATGGACAACATCGCCGCCCTGCGCCAGCTCTCGGCCGAGACGCCGAAGGCGGCGGCGCACCTGTTCCAGCCTAACGACGCGATTCGTTCCGACTTCGGCGGTGGCTTCTTCGCGCAGTTGATGGCGCTCTTTGGCGGTGGCGGCGGTGTCGGCTCCAACCCGCCGGGCGGGGCGCACGTGCAGTACTACCTCAAGGATCCCAACCAGAAGGTCACGCTCGAGTTCCTCGACGCGCAGGGGAAGTCGATCGCCGGCTTCACCAGCGAGCAGGACCCCGAGACCGCGGCCGACTCGTTGCGCCTGGAAGGGATGAAGGCCGCCGCCATCGACTCCATGGTCACCAAGGCGGGCTTCACCCGCGACTCGGCCACCAAGGTCGTCACCGCGCGCTTTGCCGATCCGTCGGTGCTGATGCAGAACGTGGACATCGAGGAGTTCTTCTCCCGCCCGCCGCGCCCGGCGCGGGTGCCTAACAAGGCGGGCATGAACACCTTCTCGTGGGACATGCGCTATCCGGATGCCGTGCGCTTCGACGGCATGATCATGTGGGCCGCCGGCACCACCGGCCCGGTGGCACCTCCGGGGACGTACAGCGTGCGGATGACGGTGGGGAACGACACCCAGTCGCGCACCTTCAAGCTCAAGCGCGACCCGCGCAGCGACGCGAGCGATGCCGACCTCCAGGCGCAGTTCAAGCTCCTGATCGCCATTCGCGACAAGACCACCGAGGCCAACAACGCCGTGCGCCTCGTGCGCAACATGCGCTCGCAGGTGGAGGATCGCACGGGGAAGATCACCGGCGCCGCCGCCAACGAGTTCAAGCAGCTGGCGGGCGAGATGATGACCGACATGTCCTCGGGCGAGCAGGAGGTTTATCAGGTCAAGAACCAGAGCTCGCAGGACCCGCTCAACTATCCCATCAAGCTGAACAACCAGATCGCGGCGCTGGCCGGCACGGTGGGGACCGGCGAGTATCGTCCCACGAAGCAGGCCGTCGAAGCCTACGAGGTCCTGAGCAAGGAACTCGACAAGCAGGTGGCGGCGATCAACAAGGGGATGAACGCACGTCTGCCGCGGTTGAATGCGATCCTGAAGGCCGCGGGGTTGCCGGAGCTCAAGCCTTCGACGGAGCAAGTGAAGGCGAGGCCGAACACGGTCTCATAAGGCGGGAGACGGGAGACGGGAGACGAGAGTGCAAACGGCGCCGAGAGGCGCCGTTTGCTTTGCGTGTGCTTGGCGGGGGACGGTAGGCGCGCTGGTGTCTGCGAGCTTCGATCGGCGCGCCGTGCGCGCCTCCAACGCCATTCCCGTCCACCCCACCCAGTACAAGCCCCCACCTCGCAGAAGCACCGCGCGCGGCTCCGCCGCGCGCACTCCCGTCTCCCGTCTCCCGTCTCCCGTCTCCCGTCTCCCGTCTCCCGTCCCCTACGGCAGTCTCAGCCCCAACAACGGCACCCGCACCTCATTCGGTCCCCCGTTAGGCGGGGTGCTGCCGCTCGCCTCGCCTCCGTGCTTGATGGCGTACACGGCGGCACCAATGCTCAGCACCGTGAGGACCGTTGCCGTGATTGTCGTGCGCTTCCGGTCCAGGCGCCGCACCTCGGCGGTGCGCAGGTCGCTGCGGAGGAGCGGGAGCGGCTGGAAGAAGTTCACCGGGCGGGTCATGGCGTCGGAGGACTGCGACGTCTGGACCGAGACCACGAGGCTGTCGCTGCTCAGCCGCGTCACCTTGCCGCTCACCGAGAAGTCGTCGAGCAGGCGCGCTTCGTTGTTGGTCCCGTTGCGCAGGCGTTCGACCGCGGTCCCCGACAGCTGCAAACGCACCGTCGTCTCGGGCTGGAGCTCCGACAGGGCGACCGGCTGGTAGGTATAGCACCCGGTGGACAGCGTGGCGCCGAGCGCGAGGGCCAGGGCGAAGGCAGGGCGCGGGCGGAGCGAGCGGGGAAGGCGGGAGGGCACGGGCGTCGTTGGCGCGGCGGGGGTCGGCATGACAGGGAGCGAGGCTGGAACGGCGAGGCGCGCGGGAGGTCCCCCGGGCGCGCGCGTGATGCGACGAAGATGGCGTCGGCGCCGGGGCGCGGCCATCCCCCGTCAAGACCCTCGGCGCCGCTCAGTCACCTGACCTCGGCACCGCGCGCAGTTGCCGGGTGTGGTGCTCCGTGTGCACCGTGAGGAACCGCATGGCCGTCGGGAGCGCGAGGCGGCCGAAGACGTGGTGCGTCATCACGCGGTTCGGGTCGTCCCACCCCCGCGCGATCGACTCCTGGGCCACGCGCGCCGCCACCTGCAACGCATCGAGCACCGCGTCGCGATCGAACGGGCCGTCACCGGGGCGTAGCTCGCGAGGCGCCCTGGCCCCCTCGGGCAGAACGCCCCGCGAGAGGATGCGCGGGAGGAAACGCCGGCGCAGCAGCATCCGCAGCCACCATGGCGTGCGAATGCGCAGCCCCGAGCCGCCGGCCAGTTCGTTCTGCACCAGCGTGTAGGTGAGGCGCAGGTGCTCGCTCACCTGGGCCGGCGACCACTTCTCGTCGTGCATCGGGCGCTCCCACGCCGACGCGGGGACGGCGCGCGCGGCGGCGAGGTAGCTCTCGACGGCGGCCATGTGGGAGGTCGTCGCGGTGTCGCGGTCGTGCGGAGGGGACATGTGACGGGGAGAGGAGGGAACGGCGCCGGGCCAGACGCCGACAGCCCAAACTGACCATGGCTGTGCTCGGGAGGCAAGGCGATCCGATGCGCAGGCGACGCATCGCGACCGATGGCCACTTCCCCACGTGCGCAAGCAATTCGGGGCCGCTTTTCAGGAGATCGCCGATGGCCACGTGCGACAGGTGTCGACAACGTCTGGCCGCACAGGAAACGCGCGCGACGAACTTGCACCCCACCGTTAGTCTTGCGATCGAACGCAAGCGCGGGTGGTGCCGATGCTGCTAGATCATTCGCGCATCTGCCGGCGCCACCAAAGCGCGGTGGTGGCGGGCGCACATCAGCGCCGAGTGGTTGCTGTCATGAGGTGAGCAGCCGCGCGACTCGCCTCCCGAGAGGAGCGCGACACATGCGCACACAATCCTCATATTTCACACTCGCCATCACCGCTGCGGCGCTCGCGTCGCTCGCGGGCTGCGTGGCAGAACCCACGGCGCCAGTGAGCGATCCGACGGCGATCCCGGCGGCCGTGGCAGGTGCTCAGCAAGCGACCCAGCAGGTGGTAGCGTCCGGCACCGGCTGGCGGATGGTGCGCCTCTCAGGCGTGGCCACCGCCGAGGACGGCACCGCGCGAATGGTCGATCAGGATGTGCTCGTCGCCGACTCGGTGGCGGCGCTCGAGGGGGCACCGATCTCCAAGCTCGTGAAGGGACAGATCGACGGAATGGTCACCTCGCTCCCCGCCTCTGATCGGCAGGGGCAGATCATGGTGAACATGGACGCCGCGCGTCAGGTGGAAGGGCAGGTGACCCCGCAGTTGCTGGGGTGTGAGTCCGTGGATCGCACCTGGCGGCGAGGCCTGGTCAAGCAGGCGAGCTTCAGCTACACGCAGCCCAACGTTGCCGGGTACTTCCAGGGGACCTTCACCCTCAGCGGTTCGGCAAGGGACAGCGTGGCGGCGGCGGTCACGATGCGAGTGTATCGGACCTGGATCCCGATTGCCGGCTGCATTCCCTTCTTCAGCACCCTGCGAGCCGTGGGACTGAGCGGCGGTGCGCACCTCACGGGACGCGCGAATGTCAATGCGGACTTCTATAGGGAATGGCACCAGTCAAGGACCGTCGTGAGTCCGGTGTTGTTCGACGCGATCGTCCTCATCGGCGACTTGCCCGTGTGGCTGACCGTCGAGATGCCGATTGACGTTGGCATCGATGCGAGCGCGAGGCTGAAGCTCAACGCGGATGCCAGCGCCGAGGCAGGCGGCAGCTTCGTCGTCAGCTGCAGGTCGGGCACGTGCAGCACGACCAAGAGCGCGAGCTGGAGTGCGAAGAACAACAAGGTCCCGACGTTTGACGTGAGCGGGCGCGTGTCGCCGTGGGCGCAGGTGAGCGCGAAGCTCTCGCTCTACAAGGGCGTCTCGAGTGGCAAGGTCGGCCTTCGGGCAACGGTGCGGAACCATCTCTGGACGTACGCCGGCAACGCCTGCGGTGACGCGAACGGCGATGGCATAAACGAGTCCGTGCAGGCCAAGACGCTCGACTCTCGCGTTGGACTCGACTTGCGAGTCACGATGGGATTCTTCGGTGTCTCAGCCGGCGACTGGAGCTGGCGCTTGGGCGACGACTACTTCATCGGCTTCTACGACCTCATTGGCTCGACCGCGATGGATCCCATCTTCTTCGCCAGGCCGGGCGTTGGGACATCGTACGTCTTCTGGGGACGCATGCGTCCCTGCTGGCCGTACCTGGACCCGATGACGTATCGCCTCGCGTGGGGTGACGGCACCCCGAACAACGCGCTGAGCTTCCCGCCGATGGCACTGTTCAACATCCAACACGGCTTCCCGAAACGCGGTGTGACGTACCCGGTCACGCTGACCGCGACCAAGGACGGCGCAGGTCGAGTGCTCAACCGCAGCGTCACGCGGTCGATCACGATTCCGACTATCTGAGGCGCATGCGGGGTCGGGGGTCGATCAAGGGGTCAGAGTCCTTGATCCGTTTCAAGGACTCTGACCCCTTGATCCCCCTTGATCGTGAATCAGACCGTCGCTGCCGGATGCGCTCGGCAGCGACGGTTCTATATCGCCAGACTGCCAGGCAACGTGCCGAGTTCGAGCGTGGCCGGCGGGCAGAGTTCCAGCCCGCCGATCTTCGCGGTCGCCTCCACCTTCCCCTTCCCCGGCTCGATCGCCGTCGCCTTGCCGCCCACCAGCACGAGCACGGCCTGGTCGACCTTGATCGAGAGCTTGACCTCGAGCGGAAGGTCAAAGCTCCCGCCCCCAGGCACCGAGACCTTCACCACCGGGGTGTAGGTCCAGCTGATCGGATGCTGATAGAGCTGGATGTACCGCTTCTCGTTAGGGGGATACTTCGACGTGTCGCGGTACTTCCGGATCTCCTCGCGCTTGTTCCACGCCGACACGAAGACGTCGCGGAGGCGCGTGCCGAGTGCGTCGGCCACTGCGCCTACCACGTTCTTCGAGGCGATCATCACCGACGGCAGCGCCGCGGGACCGACGATCCCCATCCCGATCGCCGCAGTCGCCGCCGCGCTCAGCGCTTCGCCCACCCGCTCGGCGGCGCCGCCATCGAGTCGGGCGTCGGGAGAGTTGCCTGGCGGCTGCAGCTTCAGGATCGAGAGCAGGGTGTCAGGGGCGACCGTCATGGCCGACCTCCTCGCGGGCAATGAGCGGCCCGTCGTGGTCAATGGTGATGGCGGGGGGAGCGTCCACGAGCGTAATCGTCAACGATACGAGCGACTCGTCAGGCAGGCGGATCACCTCGGGACCCGTATCGGGCGAGGGCTCGAGATGCACACGCACCTGCAACGTTGGACGCGGGGGCTTCCTGGTGGCGGCGCGAAACAGCAGCAGCGCGGCAATCGCGCCACCGACGATGAGGAGCACCGGCAGCAGGCGGCGGAATCCGTCATCGCCGCCGCTGCCGCCGCGGTCGTCGGGAGGGAGTTGCACGGCGAGCACCACCGACACGGCGCTCCCGCGCGCGAGCGCGATTCCCGCCACCGGGAGTTGGGTCGTAATGAGGGAATCGCGCAGCGCCCCCGGGATCACCACGTCGCCTAACGTGAGCCCGGCCGCGCGCAGGAGCGTGCGTGCCGAGTCCAGGGAATGTCCGACGATATCCGGTACGATGGCGCGTGACGTATCGCCCGGCACCACCACGGAATCGCGCCGCTGAAAGCGACCGATTTGCAGGACGACGCTCACCGGCGGCGCGACGCTTGTCCCGGGCGATGGCGACTGACCGAGCACGGTCCCGCTTTCACGCGCGTTGGTCGTCGCCACTTCCACGACCGTGAGCTCGGGGGACAGGTAGCCCAGCGAGTCGGTGGCGGCGTCGCGCGTCATCCCGATCACGCTCGGCATCTCGCGCGTGGTGGGCGCCGCGACGACGCTATCGGTGACCGTGAGTTCGATCGCGGCGCCTGCCGGGCGCGACTGCGCGCTGTCGACGTCCTGGGCGACGATGCGCCCCGGTGCCTGTCCCGGCGCGAGCGGCGTTAGGCGTTGCCGGGCGACGAAGCCCACCCTGGCCAGGATGGCGCTGCCGCGCGTCCACGGCATTCCCACCACCCACGGGACGCGCGTCTGCGCTGGCGCGACCGCCAGGCGCACCTCCACCGGGTCGTCCGCGTGCACGTCGCTCCCCTCGGCGGGGCGCTGATCGATGATGCGCCCGGCTCGCGCGGCGTCGACGACGCTGTCGATGTGCGTCACGCGCAGTTGCAGCGAGGCGAGCAGCGCCTCGGCCCGGGAAGGCGTGAGCCCGACGAGACGCGGCATGCGAACGGTCGGCACCACCGGATGCGGGCCCTGCGAGATCCACACCCCCACCGCATCGCCCGGAGGGACGAGCGTTCCGGGCTCCGGATGCTGTCGCGTCACACGACCGGCCGCGACCGAGTCGGCATACTCGGCGCCGCGATCGTCCATCACAAGACCGGCGCGGGCGAGTTGCTGCAGCGCGGTTGGGCGGTCAGCCCCGGTGATGTCGGGGACGCGGGCCGTCACGGCGACGGTGAGCGTGACGTCTTCGCCAGCCGCAACGCTCGTCCCCGCCGCGGGCGACTGGTCCACGACCGTGGCGATCAGCGTGCGTGCCACGGTGGACCCGTAGCGCGGGACGAGCGACGCTCGCGCGAGTGTGCGGATGGCCAGGGGGAGGGCGACGCCCACCACGTTCGGCACCACGACCGTTCGCTGCGGAACGTAGCGATAAACCGTGAGCTGCACCTCGACCGGCGCGTTAGGCAGCGTGGTGAGGGGGGCCGGCGACTGATCCGCGACGCGACCGTCGCGCAACTGGTCGGTGGTGTCGCGGGTGGTGACGGTGGGGGTGAGCTTGAGGCGGGCGAGGACCCGTCGCGCGCCATCGAGCGTCGAGTCGCGTACGTCGGGCATGCGGCGCTGCTGCGCGGCGAGCTGCGCGGTGAGTTGCCCGGCGGTGGTCGACACGGTCTTGGGGCGTTGCGTCGCGCCGGCTGTACCCGCCTTGGTGACCTGAGCGGCGGTGGCGCACGGAAGCATCACCGTCAGCAGCAACGCGCAAGAAGCCAGGCAGAGGCGAGCGTGCCGAACGAGCCGCGCGCGAAGCACCCGCAGGCGTGGGCGGATGGCGCGCATGGAACCAGCGAACAGCCACGACGGCATGACCCCCTCTTCGCGTGTCCCGCTCGACGGCGGGTTCCCCTCGATCATGCAGGCCGGACGTGCGCGGGGAAAGTGGGGTGGGCGCACGTAATCGTCTTGTCTTCCAGCGGCCCTCGGGGCAACGAACCTCGCGCGACGCGGGACAAACGAGGGAACACTCCGCGCCGAACGCCCACGAACGCCTTGTCCTGCGGAGCGTCGGGCGCGATCACGACAACACCCCCTCAATTCGTACGGGCAATGCGGACCATCTCGGGCATCTTCTGGAACACCAGCCAACACCGACTCCGCGCTGGATGGCGGTTGCTGCTTCACTTCGTTCTCATCGTCCTGATCACGCTCGGACGCGATGTGTTCGCCCAGCGCTTCGGCTCAACGCCTCTCCCGACCACGCTTGCGTTCGTGGCCTATCTCGCGGCCGGCCTTGGCCTCACGTGGTGGATCGCACGGCACATCGATCGCCGGTCATTTGCCGCCTTCGGCCTCCACCTCGATCGCACGTGGTGGCTGGATGTTGGATTCGGCCTGTCGCTCGGCGCCCTCCTGATGACCGGCATCTTTCTCTCGATGAAGGCGGCGGGTTGGGTCGCAGTCGACGGATTCGCGAGCACCAACGCGGGAGTGCCGTTCATCATCGCCTTTCTGCTCAAGGTGGTCGCGTTTTCGGCCGTGGCGATCAATGAAGAACTGGCCTTTCGCGGCTATCAACTGAAGAACCTCGCCGAGGGGATCGTCGGCAACCGCATCGGCGCGCACGGGGCCATCGTGTCGGCGGTCGTGATCTCGTCCGCCTTCTTTGGTCTCACGCACCTGGCCAACAGCAACGCGACCGCCGCGAGTGCACTCGTGGTCATCTGCGCCGGGATGCTCCTCTCTCTTCCGTATCTGCTCACCGGCGAACTGGGAGTTTCGATCGGGCTGCACCTCACCTGGAATCTGTTCGAGGGGCCCGTCTACGGCTTTCCGGTGAGCGGTTCACCGCCGGCCACACATGTTCTGTCGATTCAGCAGAGCGGTCCGACGCTGTGGACCGGCGGTTCGTTTGGGCCGGAGGCGGGACTCATCGGGCTGGTGTGGGCCCTCGTCGGATGCGGCGTGACAATAGGGTGGGTCAGGTGGCTTCGAGGGCGCGTGGCGCTGCACGCCCCGCTGGCGACGCATGTTCCACGGGACGGGGCATCAAGGGGTCACGGTTCAAGGGGTTAAAGGGGTCCGTTCAAGGGGTCTTCAAGGGGTCAGAGTCCTTGATCCGTTCAAGGGGTCAGAGTCCTTGATCGAGAGCCCTTGATCGGCGCGTCCTTGATCCACGTCCTTCGTCCGCCTCCTCGATCACGCGGAGCGTCACCTGCGATCGCGCATCACGGCTGGTGAAAGGTTCCTCCCTCCGGTCGTCGGGCCCCCTCGGCGATCTGCCGCATCGCCCCGAGGTGATAGGCGACGTGCGGGGGTTGGGCCGGCGGTGGTTCTCGATCGCTGCGACGTGCGCACGCGATGCAGCAATCCTCCCTGCATATCGCGCCTTGATACCGACGCGCCCGAACCCTCGCGAGGGTCGCCTGCATTGACTCCGGGCTGTCCGGAGCACCTGTAGATAGGAAAGAACCCGAACTCCCTCGCGCCGCCTCGCGCCCCCTTGACTTTGGGTCGCTCCGCGGACTCTACCCTTATGAAGGGGTGTGTGAGCGCCGATTCCATCGCCCACCCCATTTCCCCAGGGCGATCGGCGCGGCCCGGCGCGCAATCCGACACGCGCCCGGTGAGATGCGCACCTGGCGACGCGAGATTCGACGCCGGCTGAGGGGAGTTGAGCGGTGCGCGTGCAGAAGTCGCCGCGCTGTGCGTCGAAGTCGTCGCGCGGTGTGCGGAACGCGTCGCGCGGTGTGCGGAACGCGTCGCGTGGTGTGCAGCCGCGTGCGGTCCCTCGGTGAACGTCGACGCACCGCGTGGCGCTCCTGCACGAGAGTGCGTCGCCCGGGACGGCGGGTGTGGAGGAACCGCTGCCGGTTGCGCGCTTCCGAGCGCCGAGCGTGGGAATTCGGCAGCCGATCACGGGGCGCTGGCAGGCGCCCGTGGAAGAGTCGACGCGACGTGTGCGGACTTCGCCCGCGGGTGTGAAGACGCGAGCGTCGCGTGAGTGCCCGCAACACCTCGCTGTGGAGACGCGAGCGTCGCGTGAGTGCCCGCATCACCTCGCGGTGAAGACGCGAGCGTCGCGTGAGGGCCGGCAACTCCTCGCTGTGGAGGCGCGAGCGCCGTGTGTGTACCCGCAACACCTCGCGGTGCTACGCGGGACGCAGCGTGTGAAGAACCCGCCGCGCGCTGTGCTGCAGCCGACGGGCGCGGCGATGCAGCTGACGCACGCTGCGGCGACCCGAACACGCGATGTGGACGCCTCGACAGCGGCGGTGCCGCTTCGCCCGCCGAGTGCGGAAGACCGAATGCGCGGTGTGAACCACCCAATGCGCAGTGTGGACAACCGAACGCGACGTGTGGTGATGACGTCGCGCCATGTGGGATTCTTGTCGCCGAGCGGGGGGCGCAGCGCCGGCGACGTCATGCAACTGCGCCCAACCTTTAGAACGGAGGATGTGACGATGCGTGCAGTGGACAAGAACCGCCTGCAGGTGTTGCGCCGAGTGCGCGACTTCCTCACGCCGATGTCGGACGATCCCAAGCTCAGTGTGGTGTTCGCCGAGCTGGAGAAACTGATCGATCGGGTGACGGCGGAAGGAGAACGACAGGAGCGTTACCAGCGACAGGCGCAATCGGCGACTGTCAGCGTCAGCGCGCTGGCGCAGGAGTTACGAGAGGACGTGCTGGGGCCCCTGGCCAAGCTGGTGACCCGCGTGGCCAAGGGGACGCTGGTGGACGGGAAGCCGATCGAGGCGGCGCTGGCGCTGCCGCGGGAACGGGATCACCAAGGGCTCATTTCGGCGGCCAACGCGATCCACGCCCTGGCCAAGCCGCACGAGGAGAAGCTGGTGGCGGCGGGGTTGCCGAAGGACTTGCTGGACGAGGTGCAGCAGGTGAGCGCGGCGCTCAAGACGGCCATCGACGCGCGGGCGCAGCACTACCTCAACCGATCACACGCACGCATGCAGGGGATAACCGAATCGCGCAACGCTGGCGATCTGCTGCGGCTGATCAACGCGCTCATGCGGAAGCAATTGCGTGGGAACGCGGCGATGCGGCGCGCGTGGGGGCAGGCGAAGCGGATGGGAACCTCAAGCGGGGGCGGGGGAGACGCCGGCAATGGAGCCGTGGAAGCGCCGACGCTGGTCACGGGACCGGTGGCGGGTGGTGCGCGTGAGGCCGCCGAAGGTGGGGCGGGGGAGGTGGCGCGGGCCGCGTAGTGCGCCCCGTGCACGCCTAACTATGGAAGGATGAACTGCCGAGGGACGGGAGGGAGGGGCTGCAGACCCTCCCTCCCCGGCCTCGGTGCGTCATCCCGTTCACGATCTCGCCGATCCCTTCCAGCTGCGGATCGGTAGCCTCGAGTGTCCCGGCGGCGAGATAGATGCCGACCGGCAGGTCCTTGTGCGTCTGGGCGTACGCCGCCTCCGGCGAGCTGGCCCGGTCGTCTCTTCCGAAGTGGCTGGGCACGCTCCAATTCGGGTATGCTGTATAGTCGACGATCATCACTCCTCGGAATGGGGCACGCGGGTGGACGCACACCGTGAACGCCGACGCGTCGGCGTCGAGACCTATCTGCGTCAGGCCCGCACGAGGGTAAGTAGCCGCGACCCCGCGATGTTGCGCGATTCATCGCCGACTGGCCGCCGAGGACGTTGTCTTGCCAGCTGCGCTCGGCCGGCCGCGGCGTTATGGTTGGCGCCTTCCCACCACCGTCCGAGATCGCCCCATGCGAGAGGAACGCTCGTCGTCCGACGTCAACATCGACCTCGACCTGGGGCGCGATCCCCACGCGCGTGACGAATCGCGACGCCGCGACAACATCATCTTTCGGATCGCCATCTGCGGCGACTTCAGCGCACGCGGCGGGGCGGGCAACGCGCCCACTCCCGGCTCGAGCAACGCCCAGGCGGCGTGGCGCGTGGACCGCGACGACCTCGACGACGCCCTCGCCGCGATCGCGCCCACGTTGCAGCTGAACCTCGGCGGCGGGGTGATGGCCCAGGTCCGGATCCGGGAACTCGACGACTTCCATCCCGACCGGTTGTTCGCGCGCGTGCCGCAGTTTGCGCGCCTGCGCGAGCTGCGCACTCGCCTCGCCGATCCCGCCACCTTCCGGCGCGCGGCGGCGGAGTTGTCGAAGCCCCCGGCCAGCGCCGCGCCCGCCACGCCAGTCGTGCGCGGCACGGGGAGCCTGCTCGACGCCATCGTTGGCGAGACCGTGCCCGCACCGCAGGGCGGCGGAATCGACGACTCGCTCTACGATTTCATCCAGCGTGCGATGGCGCCGTACCTCGTGGAACGCACCGATCCGCGTCAGGCGGAACTGATCGCCCAGGTGGATGTGGCGATAGCGTCGGCCATGCGGGCGTTGCTGCATCACCCCTCGTTCCAGTCATTGGAGTCGCTCTGGCGTGGCGTGTCCCGTCTGGTGCGCGAAGTGGACACCAACGAGCAACTGCAGGTGTACCTCGTCGACGTCCCCTACGACGCAATGGCGAGCGACCTGCTCGGTGCCGGCGGTGCGCGGGAGAGCGAGCTGTTCGAGCGCCTTGCGGCCCTCGGGCGCGTCGAGGACGGCGGATGGGGGGTGCTGGTTGCCCACCATGCCTTTGGCGCGGAGGGCGGTACGGTCGCAGTCCTGGAACGCTTGGCCAACGTCGGGGTCGCGCTCGACGCCCCTTGGCTGGCCGAAGCCACTCCCGACCTCGCGCTCGGCTCCCTGCCCGAGGCGGCCGCCACGGCGTGGCAAACACTGCGCAGCAGCAGCGCGGGGCGCCATCTCGGTCTCGCCATTCCGCGCGTGCTGCTGCGGCTGCCGTATGGCACGGACACCGATCCGTGCGAATCGTTCGCCTTCGAGGAGCTCGAGCGGCCCGATGCCCACGAGTCGTACCTGTGGGGGAATCCGGCGCTGTTTTGCGCCACGCTCCTCGCCCAGGGATTCTCCGAGCGCGGCGACGGGTTGGCGGCAGGGAGCAGTTCGGTGATCACCGGGCTCCCGTTGCACCTGACGAAGCGAGACGGCGCGGTATCGGCCAAGCCGTGCGCCGAGGTGCTGATGGGTGAGGACGACGCGATCGCGCTGATCGAGTCCGGATTCATCCCCATGCTGGCCTATCGCGACCAGGACATCGTGCGGGTGGGGCGCCTGCAGTCGATTGGGCATCCCTCGGCGCGTCTCGCCGGGCGATTCGCGCGGTGAGGCGTCCGCGCCAGCGCCAGCGCTGCTGATGGGCTTCGGCGGCGCGCTTGCCGAATCGCCGTTTCCGCACCAAGCTCCCCCCGCCATGCTTCCCGACCTGCACGTCCTCCTTCCCGGCGACAGCGCTCCCCGCCCGTTCCGGTCGACCGTCCGCATCGGGCGCGCGCCGGACAACGACGTGGTGCTCGACCACGAGGTCGTGAGCTCGTACCACTGCGAGCTGCGCCCCGGGCGCGACGGATGGGAGGTCGTCGACCTCGGGAGCACCAACGGGACCTTCCTTGACGGGCGCCAGGTCACCACGGTTGCGATCGGTCGGTCGATCACGATCCGGCTGGGGACGACCGGGCCAGCCTTGCAGCTCACGATCCCGACGCTGGCCAAGAAGGGGTCGACGCGCGAGGTGGGCCCGATGGATGCGGTGGAGCGATGGTTCGGGGCCGAGGCGCCGAAGGACATGTCGCAGCATACCGAGATGATGCGGGCGGCGGTGCAGGAGCGGCGCCAGCAGGAGGCGACCACGTGGACGCATCGCATTCGGCGCTATCGCGTCGGGATCGGCGTGCTCGGCGTCGTTGCGCTGACCGCGGGTGCGGTGGCGCTGGTGCAGGCCCGACGGGCGGAGGCGCTGCGCCAGACCGCGGCGTCGGTCTTTGGGACGATCAAGGAGCTGGAGCTCGACCTGCGCCGCCTCGAGGCGACGGCTGGACCCGACGCTGGTATTGCCGAGAAACGCGCGCGCCTCGAGAAGCAGCACGACGACCTCGTCAAGACGCTCGGCATCTACAGTGACGACACGCCAGCGGAGGAGCAGCTCATCTACCGCACCATCCACCGGCTGGGCGAGTCGGAGTCCAACGTACCGCGCGGTTTCGTGCGCGACGTGCGCAAGCACATCGCCGCGTGGAAGGCGGCCGACCTGCAGGCGGCGTTCGCGCGGGCGCACGCGCAGGGGCTGACCGGGACGATCGGGCCGATCCTCCTGCAGCACCACCTCCCGCGCGAGTTCTTCTTCCTCGCGCTGCAGGAGAGCAAGTTCGATCCCAAGGCCATCGGTCCGTCGACGTCGTCGGGGGTCCCCAAAGGGCTGTGGCAGCTCACGCCGCACATGGCCGAAACCTACGGGTTGCAGCTGGGGCCGTTGCGCGGGGAGCGGGCCTTCGATCCGGCCGATGAGCGGCACAATGTGGCGCGCGCGAGCGAGGCGGCGGCGCGCTACCTCGAGGACCTGTACACGACCGACGCGAAGCTCTCCGGGATGCTGGTGATGGCGTCGTACAACATGGGCGAGACGCGCATGCGCCGGCTCATCCGCTCGATGCCCGAGTCGCCGGCAGAGCGGAACCTGTGGAAGCTTCTCGAGCGGCATCGCAAGGACATCCCGGCGGAGACGTACGACTACATGTTCCGGGTCGTGTCGGCGGCGGTGATCGGGGCCAACCCGCGTCTGTTCGGGTTCGACTTCGAGCCGCTGGTGGCCTCAGGCGACGGGGCGGTGGCCACTCGGTAGGGCTGCCGGCTCGCCCTCCGCTACTTGGCGTACAGCGTGCGAAGCCCTCGCACCACCGATGTCGCCATCACGTCGGTGTGCCCCATCCCCGGGTGGTACTCGATTGTGAGCTTGAGCCCGGGATACTTCCGGCTCGCCAGTACCCCCGCCAGGTGCGACATCCCGCTCACGATCTCGCCCATCCCTTCCAGCTGCGGATCGGTAGCCTCGAGTGTCCCGGCGGCGAGGTAGATGCCGACTGGCAGGTCCTTGTGCGACTGCGCGTACGCGGCCTCCTGCCGGAAGATTTCCCCGCGGCCGTACGACATGGCCGGACTGGAAATGATGTACTTCGTGAACGGCGAGTTGGCCTGGAAGATCACCCACGAGGAGAAGAAGCCGCCGGCCGACAGTCCGAAGAGCCCGAGCTGCGTCGTGTCGATCGGAAACTTGGCGGCGAGCAGCGGGATCATCTCCGTTGCGATGGCCGTCAGGAACTTGCCCGAGCCGCCGGTGCAGCGTCCTTCGGCAGTCTTGAGGTTCTGACAAAACTGGGTGAGCAGCTCGCCGAAGGGGTCCTTCCGATCCCATCCCGGCGGGGAGAACTCGTAGATCCGCCGCTTGGTGTGTTCCGGCTCGCCTTCTTCCAGCGACGTCCCCACACTAATGACAAACAGCGGGGTGATCACGCCGGACAGCGAGCCGACGGCCTCGTGCACGTTTCCGAAGGCGAAGTCTCCGTCGGTCACGATCAGCGCCGGATACTTCTTCCCGTCCCCCGCCTTGTACCCCTCCGGCATCCCGACATTCAGGGAGAAGCGCACGCCCATCGATGCCGATTGAACGGTGAACGACTCGACGCCACGATTGGGCACCGGCCGACTTTGCAGCTGTGCATCGACGCGCGCTGCCGAGCACGCGAGGAAAACGGCCGCGACCACCGCGCCTGATTTCATTTACGGGCCTTGGGACGAGGGAGAGAGGGTGTGCGCGCGGCGTCGATCACGTGCGCGTGACCGCCTGGGAGCGGCGCAGCATCCATCCGTACAGCGCCACGATGGCGCCGATAAAGCCCAGCACCCCAAGCCACGGCGCCAGCACGAAGCCGTGGGCGACGATTCCGATCGGAGCGTCCGAGGAGAGCGCGACGATGAGTCCCGCGTTGAGCACCCCCCACAGACTCTCGCCCACGATCAGCCCCGATGCCACCAGCGTGCCCAGTCGCTCGGCGCGCTGCGGGTTGGGCATCGTCTTCGTGCGACCGTCATACCAGTGTGACACGAGGGCGCCGACGACGACGGCGAAGGTCGCCGACATCGGCAGGTAGATCCCGAGCCCCACGGCGAGCGGGGGAATGCGGAGCTTCTTCATCGCGCCGAGCGCGGAATCGAGCAGGATGAGCCCAACGCCCAGCAGCATCCCGATCCCGATCATGGTCCACTGCAGCGTCCCGCCGATCACGCCTTGCGCGAGCGCCGAGATGAGCGTGGCCTGCGGCGCCGGGAGCGGGTTGGGCGCGACGACGCCGACGTTGGCTGCCCCGGCGAAGCCATAGGCCCGGGCCAGCAGGTTGAGGACGAACGGAATCACCGCGGCCCCCGCGATCACGCCGACGATCAGCGCAATCTGCTGCCGCATGGGCGAGGCGCCGACGAGCTGCCCCGTCTTGAGGTCCTGCAGGTTGTCGTTGGAGATCGTGGCGCAGGCGAAGATGATCGACGTCACGAAGAGCGCGAAGGCGACCAGCGCGGGCGACGACTCCGGCGTTGCGGGGACGACCATCGCCACAAGCGACGCGCAGGCGACGATCGAGAGGATCCCCACGCCGGAGATCGGCGAGTTGGACGCCCCGATGAGCCCCGCCATGTAGCCGCAGATCCCGGCAATCACGAAGCCCACCACGAGCACCAGCGGTGCCGCCACCAGCGTGAGGGCGAGCGCACTCGAGGCCAGCACCGTGGAGCTGGCAAAGCTCCACGCGAGCCAGGCGGCGATCGCCACGCAAATCGCGGTGAGCCCGATGATCCAGGGCGGCGAGATGTCGCGTTCGGTGTCGGGCACAGCGGCCGTGGAGCGCGATGGGGTGAGCGTGGTGATGAGTCCTCCCACCACCGGTTTCGCCAGTCGGGCGAGCGTGTAGATCGCCGCGACGGCGATGGCACCGGCGCCGATGAAGCGCACCTGCCGACTCCAGATCACCCCGGTGTGCGCCGCGAGCTCCACCCCTTCGGCGATCGGTGTGATCGAGGTGAGCCACGGCACCGCCACCCCCCACGCGATGATGAGCCCCGTGAGCATCGCCATCCCGACGGAGAGTCCGAC
>CAZLLP010000073.1:0-25972 GCA_964560345.1 uncultured Gemmatimonadaceae bacterium | reverse complement strand
AGTCGAGATCGACCGCACGATGATCGACCTGGATGGGACCCCTAACAAGGGGAAGCTGGGCGCCAACGCGATCCTGGGCGTCTCCATGGCCGTGGCGCGCGCGGCGGCGGTGGAGAGCGGCCTCCCGCTCTATCGCTACCTCGGCGGCCCGCTGTCACGCACCATGCCCGTTCCGCTGATGAACATCCTGAACGGCGGCGCGCACTCGACCAACACGGTCGACTTCCAGGAGTACATGATTGTCCCCGTCGGCGCCGAGTCGTTTGCCGAGGCGCTGCGCATGGGCGCCGAGGTCTTCCACTCGCTCAAGAAGGTGCTGGTCAAGCGCAAGCTCAGCACCGGCGTGGGTGATGAAGGCGGCTTCGCTCCCGATCTCAAGAGCGACGAGGATGCGCTCAAGGTCGTGATCGAGGCCATCGAGGCCGCCGGGTACGCCCCGGGGAAGGAGATTGCCCTCGCCCTCGACTGCGCCGCCTCGGAGCTGTTCGAGAAGAAGGGGAAGAAGTACACGTTCAAGAAGAGCGGTGGCGGTACGCGCGACGCCAAGGGCATGGTCGAGCTCTACGCCAAGTGGCTCGACGAGTATCCGATCGTGTCGATCGAGGACGGACTCGCCGAGGACGACTGGGACGGCTGGGCGCAGCTCACCGCGTCGTTAGGCGATCGTTGCCAGCTGGTGGGCGATGACCTCTTCGTCACCAACACCGAGCGCCTCGCCAAGGGGATCGAAGGCGGCATCGCCAACTCCATCCTGATCAAGGTCAACCAGATCGGTACCCTCACCGAGACGCTCGAGTCGATCGAGATGGCGCGCGCCGCGGGCTACCTCTCGATCATCTCGCACCGCAGCGGCGAGACCGAAGACACCTTCATCGCCGACCTCGCCGTGGGCACGGGCGCTGGGCAGATCAAGACGGGAAGCGCCTCGCGCACCGATCGCGTGGCCAAGTACAACCAGTTGCTCCGCATCGAGGAACAGCTGGGCGACATCGCCGAGTATCCCGGCGGCGCGATCTACGGCCTCTGAGCCCGACGCGATGCGCGGCGACCGAACGTTCACGATGCGTGCGTCCTGAGATGAAGCGCTTTGCCCTGGCCCTCGGGCTCGTGCTCGTCGTGTACTTCGCGGTGCAGGGCGGGGAGTATTCGACGACCGATCTCTTTCGGCAGCGTTCGCGCGAAGCGGCGCTGCGTCGTACCGTCGATTCGTTGCAGCACGATGTCGATTCGCTCACGCGGCTCAAGCGACGCATCGCGTCTGATCCGGTCCTGCAGGAACGCATCGCCCGCGAGGAGATGGGGATGGTGCGCAGCGACAAGGAGCTGATGTATCGATTCATCGAGACGGACAAGGGAGAGAAGAACTCCAGGTAGCGACCACCGCTGTTCCCTTGACTTCACCTCGCCCGCGTCTAGATTCCGCCTTCCTGACGCGGGGTGGAGCAGCCTGGTAGCTCGTCGGGCTCATAACCCGAAGGTCGCGGGTTCAAATCCCGCCCCCGCTACTCGTACGACGAAAAACAACGCGGTCGGTGCCCTTGGCGCCGACCGCGTTTTTCGTTGTTCCCGTGAGGACTCGTCAGGCGATCGCGCTGCTCAGTAGTTGCCGCCGATGCCCGCGAGCAGGAAGGTGGTCTGCGAACCCGAGATCATGTACGGCACGCCAAGCTTGGCGACCGCGCGCAACGCGCTCGTCAGCAGTGTGTCGGGCGTGTCCACCGAGAGGGCGATGACCGGCGAGACAGCGACCGCGCCGTTGTTGGCTCCGCCGCCGGCGCCGGGCCAGACCTGCCAGTCCATGGTGTAGTGGGCGCGCTGAAATGGAAATCCAGCCGGCAGGAGTGACACGAGCTCCTGCGGAACACTCCCCGCGGCAGCCTCGGCGGGCCAGGTCTGCCGTTCGGTGTTGTAGTTGTAGGCGGCTACGCGCACGGCCTGCACGTCTCCGATGATCGCCCGCGCCTCGGCCTGACGACGCAGTTCACTGTATCGCGGAAAGCCGAGTCGCACGACGATCCCGAGGATCGTCAGCACGACGAGCAGTTCGGGGATCGAGAATCCACGCCGATTGCGCATCAGTGCCCCGTTTGCGAGATGACCTCTTCGGCCTGGCCAAGGATCGACTGCAGTGGGGTGCTCGAATCGTACGTGATCCCCTGATCGCGCACGTGGGTGCTCAAGGTGAACGAACCCTGGATCCCGGGATTGTAGACGATCTTGGCCCCCTCGACGCCAGCTTCGACGAGGGTGATGGGGAGTCGGCCATGGGTCGCCCGGAAGTGCGTGACGCTCTGCGCTGCCAGAAAGAGCGTCATCCGCCCGCTGGCCAGTTCGACCTTGAGGTCGGGGCGAACGTAGGAGGATGGTGACGGATAGGGCGCGAGCCAGACGGCCAGGCAGACGAACGAGAGTGCGGCGACCACGAGGTAGCGCCCGGAACGCTTGTTGGTAAACTTCGCCTCTTCCTCGATCTCGCGCCGCTTTTCCTGCAGGAACTCGGCGACCAGCGCCTGTACCTTCTGATCGTTCTGGGTTGCGGGGGCCTTGGCGGCGACGCGCGGCATGACGGCTTCGGTCGAATGGACGGTATGGCGCCTCCGCGAAGCGGATGCACGCTCTGCACGAGATCATCGACTCTTTCGCGCGAGACCTTGAATTCTTTGGCGGCATCCGCTGTCGGGACGTGCCTGGGGGCCCTATGACATGTGCGCCGAGGTCGTTAGAATTCTCGTCCCGCAGCCGCGACTGCGGCGTGACATGGCTGGGTAGCTCAGGTGGTTAGAGCACGGCACTCATAATGCCGGGGTCGCCGGTTCGAATCCGGCCCCAGCTACTGATGCGGAATCGAGTGACGCTCGGCTCTCCGCACCCTGTGAAAGCGCCCTCGTTCGCGACTCGCGGACTCGAGGGCGCCTTCGTTCGTTCGGGCGCCGCCTCGCCGCCTCGCCGCCTCGTCGTTGTCGCAGATCTCATGTCGGTCTCCGGCGCCGCGCTCGCGACCGCTCACGTGGCCTGGTGCGAGGGAGGGACCCGGCGCCCGATACCTGACGCGCGTCATCGCGTCGCGCGGGGGTTCCCGGACGCCAAAAGTCGGTTGTAGCACTCCACTTTTAGGAACTCCTGAGAGAACACACGAAAGCGGTTTCGTGATCGAGCGGACGGTGCACTCGATGACGGGACGCGTGCTTACAGCGGTCGTGGCGGAATTGCGGCTGACGCAGGGGGTGTTCGTGCGCGAAATGCTGCACGAGAATTCGTGTGCAGGTGCACGGTCGGGTAATGCCGCGCGACGTGTAGTCCTTTTCCTCCTGTTGTCTCTTGTCCGCTCGGCGTACCCTCGGACTGTCAACATTCCCTGACGGTCGGCGCCAACAGCTGTGGAGGCACGGTGAGGATTCTTCTCCTACATCCCAACTATCACTCGGGCGGCGCGGAGATCGCCGGTAACTGGCCGCCGGCGTGGGCCGCGTACATCAGTGGCGCGCTCAAGACCGCCGGCTTCCGCGACGTGATCTTCATCGATGCGATGACGAATCACATCGACGACGTCCAGCTCGAAGGGATGTTGAAAGGGAAGCAGTTCGACGTGATCATGACGACGGCGATCACGCCGGCGATCTACAAGGCGCAGGAGCAGCTGAAGATGGCGCGGCGCCTGTATCCCAGGGCCACGCTCGTCCTCGGCGGGATTCACGGCACCTTCATGTACCAGCAGGTGCTCTCCGAAGCGCCGTGGATCGACTACATCGTGCGCGGAGAAGGCGAGGAAGTCGTCGTCAACCTCATGCGCGCGATCGACGAGGGGAAGATTGAAGAGACGCGCAGCACGGTGCGCGGGATCGCCTACCTCGAGAATGGCGAAGTGGTCGCGACCCCGTCGCACCCGCCCATTCGCGAGCTCGACGCGCTCACCCCGGACTGGGGGACGCTCGAGTGGAGCAAGTACATCTACATCCCGCTCAACACGCGCGTGGCCGTCCCGAGCTTTGCGCGTGGCTGCCCGTTCACCTGCTCGTTCTGCTCGCAGTGGAAGTTCTGGCGCACGTATCGCTCGCGTGATCCCGTCAAGTTCGTGGACGAGATCGAGGTGCTGGTGAAGGAGCACAAGGTGGGCTTCTTCATCCTGGCCGACGAGGAGCCGACGATCAACCGCAAGAAGTTCATCTCGCTGTGCGACGCGCTCATCGAGCGCAAGCTCCCCGTGCAGTGGGGGATCAACACGCGCGTCACCGACATCCTGCGCGACGAGCAGCTCCTGCCGCACTATCGCAAGGCCGGACTGGTGCACGTCTCGTTAGGGACCGAGGCGGCGGCGCAGCTCAAGCTCGATCGGTTCAACAAGGAAACGACGATCGAGAACAACAAGAAGGCGATCCGTCTGCTCAACAACGCGGGGATGGTGACCGAGGCACAGTTCATCATCGGCCTCGAGAACGAGACGTCGGAGACAATCGAAGAGACCTACCGCATGGCCCAGGACTGGGAAGCGGACATGGTCAACTGGAACATGTACACGCCGTGGCCGTTCTCCGACCTCTTCCAGGAGCTGGAGAGCAAGGTCGAGGTGCGTGACTACGCCAAGTACAACTTCGTGACGCCGATCGTGCAGCCCGACGCCATGAGGCGCGTGGAAGGGCTGCGCGGCGTGCTGCAAAACTATCGCCGGTTCACCTTCAAGAAGGTGTTCTTCTCCTATCCGTGGGCGCGCGACCCGTACAAGCGGAAGTACCTGCGCGGGTGCCTCAAGGCCTTCCTCAAGGGAGCCGTCGGCCGGCGCTTCTACGACCTCGGGCGCATCAACTACTGGGGACAGCCGAGCAAGATCGACTTCGGCTTCGATGAGTCCAAGGTGTTGTCGCAGGGCGAGCTGGCGCAGATCGCGGCGCGCAAGTCGGACACCGCTGCCAGCGGCAACGGCGAGGCGCCGCGTCGCAAGCGCGAAGCCGTGCTCCAGGGCGTGAAGGCATGCGGTGGCGGGGAGCACCAGCTCTCCGACAGCGGCGAGGTGATCAGCGTCGCCGCCCAGAGGGCCGGCGCCGCGAACGCCGCACCGCCCGCCTGATCGCGCGGCCGCGTGTGGCGAGGGAAACGGGCACCGAGGCCTACTCGGTGCCCGAGTCGTTGACGAGGACGAGACTTCGAGGATGATGCCCCATGGACGCCTTGCAACTGCCGATCGAACTCATCGAGCGCTACGACCGACCGGGGCCGCGTTATACGAGCTACCCCACGGTGCCGGCCTGGTCGGCTGATTTCGGCCCCGAGCAGTACAAACGGGCATTGCAGGGCATCGCGACCCACGACACGCTCGCCCTGTATGCGCACTTCCCGTTCTGCGCGGTGAAGTGCCTGTACTGTGGCTGCAACATGACGGTCACCCGCCGCGCCGAGACCATCGAGCGCTACCTCGACTCGCTGGAGCACGAGGTGGACATGCAGCTGGCGGAGGTCGGCGGGCGGCGCACGGTCACGCAGATGCACTGGGGCGGCGGCACGCCCAACTATCTCAGCGAGCCGCAGCTCTGGCGCGCCTTCGAGATCTTCAACAAGCGCTTCGACTTCTCCCCCGACGCCGAACTCTCGGTCGAGGCCGACCCGCGCCAGACGTCGCGCTCGCAGCTCGCGGCGCTGCGTGCCATGGGCTTCAACCGTATCTCCTTTGGCGTGCAGGATGTCGATCCCGAGGTGCAGGAAGTCATCGGGCGCAAGCAATCGCTGGCGCTCGTGCGCGATGCCTGCGACATGGCGCGTCACGTGGGCTTCACCGGGCTCAACGTCGACGTCATGTACGGACTGCCGCTGCAGACGCCGGCGCGCTTCGCCCGCACGCTGATGCACGTGATCGACCTGCAGCCCGACCGGATTGCCTGCTTTGGCTACGCGCACGTCCCCTGGATGCGCCCGCACCAGCGCGCCATCGACTCGTCGCTGCTGCCCACGGCCATCGAACGGTCGACGCTCTTCCGCCTGGCGGTCAACGCGTTCGAGGGATCGGGGTACCAGTGGATCGGCCTCGATCACTTCGCCCGCACGCACGACGCACTCTCCGAGGCGCAGCGGGCCGGCAAGCTGCATCGCAACTTCATGGGGTACACCGTGATGCCGGCCGATCACATGCTCGCCTTCGGCATGAGCGGGATCAGCGAAGTCGGGAACACGTTTGCCCAGAGCGCGCCCAAGCTCGCCGAGTGGCACGAGTCGGTGGACGCCAACACGCTCCCCATCGTGCGCGGACACCATCTCAGCGATGACGATGTGCTGCGTCGCGCCACGATCATGCAGCTCATGTGCAACCTCGAACTCCCGCTCGCCTCGCTTCCGCGGGTCCTCGCTGGGGTAATCGAGGGACTGCGTCCGCTGGAGGAAGACGGGTTGATCACCATCGACGCCAATCACCTGCGTGTCACACCGCTCGGGCGCTACTTCGTGCGCAACGTCTGCATGGCATTCGACGCGTACCTCCCGTCCGAAGCGTCCGCCGACACGCCGCGCTTCTCTCGCGCGATATGACCTCGTCGCTCGTGCCGCACGCCCACGTCTCTCACGAGGCGTCGGCGGCGCACGGCGTCGCGCGCATCGGGCCTAACGCGATTATCCAGACGGTCGCCACGCTCGTCGATCGGGTAGGGGCCAGCGAAACCACCGCCATCCTCTCCGCTGCGACGGCGTGGCGACTCGATCATCTCCCCACCGAGATGGTCGACGAACGGGACGTGACGGCGCTCATGCGTGGCGTGGTGGAGCACTTCAGCGTCGTCGACGCCGAGGCGATCATGCGCGAGGCGGGGGTTCGCACGGCGGATTACCTGCTGCGCGTGCGCATTCCCGGCGTCGCGCAACGCATCCTGGGCATCCTGCCTCGGCGCATCGGGTTGCGCCTCCTGCTGTCGGCCATCACCAAGCACTCGTGGACCTTTGCCGGGAGTGCCGAGTTTGTCGTGCAGCGCGATGCGGCGGGCACGACGACGTTCTCACTGCGTGGATGCCCGGTCTGTCGCGGCATGACGGCACACGAGCCCGTCTGTCACTACTACGCCGCGACGGTCGAACACCTGGTGAGCACGATCGTCGTGCGGCGGGCGCGCGTGCGTGAGGTGGCCTGCGAGGCCGCTGGCGGCCCTGAGTGCCGCTTCGTCATCACCCTGTAGGGTAGGAGCCGCCGGAAGCACGACAGGGCCGTACAACGCACGCGGGGCCGGGCGCTTGATGCGAGCCCGGCCCCGCGTCGTGTCCCTTGGCGCGTCGTGCGATCAACTGGTGGACGGCAGGGTGAGCCAGTCGCGCGGCTTGAGCATCTCCATGAACGCGGCCTCTGGAGATCCGTCCTCGAAGGTGGGGTTGTAGTCCCACCGCGCCTCGGGCGGGAGGCTCATGAGTACACTCTCGATGCGCGCCCCGGTCTGCAGGCCGAAGATGGTCCCGCGGTCGTGCACGAGGTTGAACTCCACGTATCGGCCGCGCCTGAGCCGCTGGAAGTGGAGTTCGCGCTCCCCATAGGGATCGCCGCGGTGACGCTCCACGATGGGCGCATAGGCCACCTCGAGGGCGTGGGCGACGCCACGGGCAAAGTCGAACCACCCGCTGGTATCGAGGCGGCTCTCGTCCTCGCCGGGGCGCACGTGATCGTAGAAGATGCCGCCGATCCCGCGCGCCTCGTTGCCGCGGTGTGCGTTGACGAAGTACCGATCGCACCACTCCTTGAAGCGCGGATAGAGCGACGGATGGTGCCGCGTGCACATGTGATACAACGCGAGGTGAAAGTCGCGCGCATCGCGCCATTGCGGCTGGTACGGCGTGAGGTCGGTGCCGCCGCCAAACCAGGCGTCAAGCACGTCACCGGCGCTGTCGCTGATCTCGAAGTAGCGCACGTTGAAGTGCACCGTCGGGACCATGGGCGAACGCGGGTGCATGACGATGCTCACCCCGCTGGCGAAGAACTGGAGCCCCGTTGCGTCTGACGGGTACCGCCCGCCGAGGCGCTTGGCCGCTTCCAAGGGGAGGTTTCCCCAGACGGTGGAGCGGTTGACGCCCCCTTTCTCGAAGGTGGTGCCATTGATCATGACGCGCGACACGCCGCCGCCGCCTCCTTCGCGCTCCCAGCGGTCCTCGGTAAAGACGCCGCCGTTGTCGAGCCGGGTGAAGAAGTCGGAGAGGCGATCGTGGATCTCGATCGTCCACTGCGCGGCCCGGCGACGCGACTCGGTCAGGCCGCTCAGGGGCGTGGTCGGGCGAGACCCGGTGGGGGGCGTGGTCATCGTCGGATCCCCCGTGGGTTAGTGCGACGTCGGCGGCGTGAAGTCCTTCACCGTCTGCACGAAGGCCTTCGCATTCTCCACCGGTGTGTCGGGGAGGACCCCGTGACCGAGGTTCGCGATGTAGCCCGTCGAGTACATCTCGCGTAGCATCTGCTCGGTGCGCGCACGCACCTCATCGGGAGTGCCGAAGAGTGCGACCGGATCGAGATTCCCCTGCGTCGCCTTGCCGTACTGGTCGGCGATCTGTCGCGCGACGCTGGCGTTGGTTTGCCAGTCGATGCCGAGGACGTCGGCGCCGCTGGTACGCGCCATCGCCTCGAGCGACGCGCCCGCGCCAGGGGCAAATGAGATCACGGGGACACCGGTCTCCCCCTTCACGCGCTCGATGATCTGCTGCACGTACGGGAGGGCAAACTCCGCGTACTGGCGCGGCGCCAGCGCGCTCCCCCACGAATCGAACACCTGCACGATCTCGGCGCCGGCGTGCACCTGCGCGATGAGGAAGTCGCCGATCACCACCGTCAGGCGCGCCAGCAGGTCGTGCACGAGCGCGGGCTCGCGGAAGACGAACTTCTTCACCACGTGGAAGTGCTTGGTCCCTTCACCCTCGATCATGTACGAGGCGAGCGTCCACGGTGCCCCGGCAAAACCGATGAGAGGGACGCGCCCGTCGAGCGCCTTCTTGGTCAGGCGAATCGCGTCGAGGGTGTAGGCGATCGTGTCGTGCACGTCCGGCGCCGCGAGGGCGCGCACGGCCGCGCGATCGCGCAGCGGTGCAGGGAAGTGCGGTCCGCTCCCTTCGTCCATCACCAGGTGCATCCCCATCGCTTCGGGGACGACCAGGATGTCGCTGAAGATGATCGCGGCGTCGACCCCGACGATGTCCACCGGCTGCACCGTCACTTCGGCGGCGAGTTCCGGCGTGCGGACCATCGTGAGAAAGTCGGCCTTCTTGCGAACCTCGCGGTATTCCGGGAGGTAGCGCCCCGCCTGACGCATGAACCAGACGGGGGGACGTCCCACGTTCACCCGCCGCGCAGCGGCGAGGAGCTTGGAGGAGGGAGCGTCGGTTGTGGGAGAAGCAGGGGCAGACTGCAGTGCAGCATCCATCGAGGGGGAGGGTGCGAGCGTCGAACTGGTCCAGCGCCTAACGAACCGACACCGTCACCTGCGAGGTCTGGTCGGTCATCGTGGGCTGGTCGAAGAGGCGCATCAACGAACCGGTGAGGGCATCGACTTCCTCGCCGCGCAGCAGTGCGCCGCGCAGCTCGATCATCGGGCGCGCGAGCACCTTGGCGACAATGCGCTCCACCGTTCGCTGGGCGACGTCGTCGCCCGACGCGAACGATACTTCGCGGTAGCAGACGTTTTCCAGCACCTTGCGCAGCGGGCGAATCGCCTCGCGCGCCGAGGCGGCGGCCATCCACGACAGGAAATCGTCGAGTTCGTCCTGGACGATCTCCTCGGCTTCGGGGACACTGGAGATGCGCTCACGCTCCGCGGCCGCGAGGGCCGGGCGCAGCGCGTCGAGGTCGACGATGACTACGCCGGGCATGTCGGCCGACGAGGGCTCCACGTTGCGCGGCATGGAGAGGTCGACGAGCAGTAGCGCCTCACGCTCGGTGTGCGAATCGCTGCGCGCGGCGGCGAGCGGCTCGGTCATCACGATCGGCGAAGTGGCCGAGGTGGCGATGACGGCGGCATCCGCGAGGGCCAGCTCACCGTACAGCGCTTCCATCGGTGCTGCACGACCGCGCACGGCGTGGGCCAACTGCTCGGCGCGTCCCATCGTGCGGTTGATGAGGACGAGGTCGCGTGCCCCCAGCTTGCTGAGTTGGCGCGCGGCGCGCTCACCCGTCTTGCCGCACCCGACAATCACGACGCGAGCGGCCCCTAACGAGCCGAATCGGCGCGCGACGACGGCGGCCGCTTCGGCGCCCACCGAATGACGACCGCTGGACAGCCCGGTCTCGGAACGCACGCGCTTGCCCACGTGCAGCGCCCGCTCGAAGAAGCGGTGCAGCACCGAACGTGCTCCCCCCTGAACCGCCGCCTGTCGATAGGCGTCGCGCAGCTGCCCCAGGAGCTGTCCGTCGCCCAGGACCTGCGATTCCACACCGGCCGCGACGCGGAAGAGATGCTCGACCGCGTCGCGCCCTTGCCGACGGCGCGCGGCACCGAGCAGCTGGCGGGCTCCGGTCGCCGATCCCATCCAGCGTCGTGCCAGTCGCCAGTACAGCTCCTCGAGGTCCTCCGTGCTCTCGACCGGTTGCCACACGTACAGCTCACTGCGATTGCAGGTCTGGACGGCGACGATCTCCTCGCGGGACTTGCGGTCCAGCTTGGCGTAGAGCCGCTCCAGCCGGTCAGGGCTGAAGTGGAAGAACTCCCGCGTGCTGACATCCGCGAATCGGTAATCGACGGCGAGTGAGATCAGCATCAGATCAGGTCCGTGTGAAGGGGGCGTTCAGTCGAACGATTGCCGAGTTGAGCACCGACGCGAACGACACCCACAGGAGGTACGGAACGAGGAGCAACGCCGCACGTGGAGACGCCGTCCAGCTGGCGGCCATCACGCCGACTATCGAAAGCCACAGTAACACCACTTCGCGCAGCGCCCAGTCGGGGCGTCGCTGTCGAAAGAACAGGAGACTCCACCACACGTTCGCGGCGATGTTCACTCCCCAGGCCGCCAGATACGTCGACCGCTGCGAGTCGTTCGCTGTCGGCCAGTAGGTCACCGCCGACCAGACACAGAAGGCGTAGATCGTCGTCCAGGCGGGGCCGAACGCCCAATCCGGCGGCTGCCACGTCGGTTTGCGCAGCTCGCGATACCACGGGCCGAGCTGCGTCGCGCGCGCGCCAACTACGGCCACCACAACGGCCACGAGCGTAGCCACCACGGTGGGACTCCAGGTAAGGCTCATCGTTCCTATCAGGCGGTCGCAAAGCCGGTAAGGTGTGCGACGTTCTTGAGAAAGATCTTGAGGTGCGCGAGCGGTTTCGCGCGCACCAGTCGCTTGTTCATGTACGCATCGAAGGTCAGGCGCTGCACGTCCTCATCGCGGCAGATCGCCACGAAGCGTTCGCGCCGTCCTTCGTCGTTGTACCAGTAGTGCTGCATCATGCGCAGGACGCGGAACACCTGTCCGTGCTCGGACATGAAGTGCTTGCGCGCCTGCAACAGGTGCTTGGGATTGCGCGTCGTGAGTGAGGCGGTGATCGCATCGGCGGCGAAGCGTCCGCCCGTCATGGCGTAGAAGATCCCTTCGCCCGACGCCGGAGCAACGACGCCCGAGGCGTCACCGGCCAGCACCACGTTGCGGCCGTCGTCCCATCGCGAGAGGGGACGCAGCGGAATGGGCGCGCCCTCGCGACGAATGGTGCGCGTCTTGTCGAGCCCCGTCTGCTGGCGCAGGTCGTCGACCGCCTTCTTGAGCGTGAAGCCCTGCTGGAAGCTCCCTGTCCCTACACTCGTGGTGCGGCCGTGGGGAAAGATCCAGGCGTAGAAGTCCGGCGACAGCGCGCCGCGATAGTACACGTCGCAGCGGGTCGGATCGAAGTCGATCGCCTTGCTGGTCGCCGCGGTGGGCGACTCGATGATCTCGTGATAGGCGAACACACGCTCCACTTCCTGCGCCGCGGGGACCGCCTGACGAGCCACGGCCGAGAGGGCGCCGTCGGCGCCGACCACGTACCGGGCTTTCACATAGGCCGGCTCGTCGTGGCGCGAGCGTCCGTCGGTGTACTTGATGACGACCTCGCCGTCGTCGGTGCGCTCGAGCGACTGGAACATCCCCGTGCGACGCACGGCCCCCGAGATGGCGGCCCGCGTGCGCAGCCATTCGTCGAAGACGTCGCGATCGACCATGCCGACGAATCCATCGCCGACCGGAATGTCGACCGAGCGTCCCTTGGGAGAGATGATGCGCGCGCTGTGAATGCGGGCGACCATCAGCGACTCGGGGACGTCGAAGTCCCGCAGCAGCTGCGGCGGAACCGCGCCGCCGCACGGCTTGGTGCGCCCCGACTTGTCGAGCAGGAGGACCGAGACGCCACGCGAGGCCAGGTCGGTTGCCGCCGTTGCGCCTGCCGGTCCACCTCCCACCACTACCACATCGAATCGTTCCATCGTCATCGCACATCCTCCTGCTTCGCTTCGGGTCCCGGAGGCACCAGCCCATAGGGTGCCACTTGCCGCCACGCAAACTCGGGAACGCCACGCTTCATCCGGTTGGGACGCTCGCGCTGCATCGTGATCACCCCTTCCGCGCTCTTCATCTCGACGCGCGTGCGGGCAAACTCGAGCCCCTTGGGACCAAACGTGGTCTGCATCCATCCAATCAACGGGCGCACCCAGTTGGGGGCGCGCCGCACGGGTAGGCCGTCGCGTGCCTGCTCCAGCACGCGCACAAAGAGGCGCACCGCCCCCGCGCGCTTGCCGCGCGATTCGAGCGGCGTCACCTCGAGCTCATCGCCCAGGAGCCCCAGCAGTTCCAGCCCGCGCGCGTTGCGCACGAGCAGCCACTGCGCCCCCGTTCCCCCCATGTAGCCGACGGTGATGTCGGCGAGTGCGTTGGTATAGTCGAAGCACGTGCGGCACGACGACGGGAAGAAGTCGGCCGGCAGCGTGGAGAGCGGAAGCTGGATGAACGGAATGCGCGTCACCGCCCCGTTGCGATACCGGATCTCGACCTTCATGTCGGGCATGAACTCGAGATAGGTCACGTCGTCGGGGCGATCGCTCACCAGGTTCAGGAACTGGTGAAAGCGATCGGTCGTCGTGTTGTCGCTGCACGGCGTGCCGATCACGTACAGGCGCTCCAACCCCAGTTCCTGTTCCAGCGCGCGCAGCGCGTGCACCTGGCAGGGGACGCCGATCAGCGCCACTCGGCGATACCCCGCCTGCACCGCGCGCTCGAGCATCGCCATCACCGGAGAGAAGCCCATCTTCATCCCGCGACAGCGCGCCATGTCGGCCGCGCGCGTGATGAGCACGGGCTGCGGAGCCCAGCGATCATCGTCCTGAGCGGCCGTGGCGACGACGGCGTCCACCAGCCCGCGCGACAGCAGCGCCTCGGCGAGCCGCGTGGTGATGCCCGTCCACTGCGACCCGGGCAACGGAGAACGCAGGCGGGCGCGCACCATCCGCACATACGGGCCGAAATACAGTTCGTCGCCACGCGACAGGTCGCGCGTGCGCCCGTGCACCTGGCGCTCCAACTCGTCGTAGCGCGGATGAATGAACTGGCAGGCCACGCCGCACTTGTGCGCCCACTGCGTGCGCGAGACGCCGCAATCCGTGCAGACCGCACGCGGTCGCGCCGCAGCAAGCGGCGCGTCCGGGTCCACGACGGGGAGGGCGGCGAGAGTGGCCATTTACTGCCGGTACGCCCAGAGCACCTCGCCGCGATGCTCTGCGTCGAGTTCGGTGACACGCTGCTGCGGCGCAATGCGCGCTGCGAGCCACGCCGAGGCCACGAAGAGCAACGCCTCGGTCGCAAAGACCGCCGTGTAGCCGGTGCGAACCTGACCGAGCGCCATGATCGCCACGTCGCTCGCGATGCCGCCTAACGTCCCGCCGATGCCGTAGGCCAGGGCCTGCGCGGCGCCGTAGACGCCCAGGCGCAACCCCACGCCTTCGCCCTTGGGACCGGCCGTCATCCCCATCATCGCGCCCAGGGCGCCCACCGCGAAGACGCCGTTGGCGACGCCGAGTGTGAAGACCGTGATGCGAAGTGCGCCGGGTCCGGCCACCTCGGGAAGGAGCGCCAGCGTGATGAGCGCGGCCGCCGATGCCGCGCATCCCGCCGCCGCCCACTGCCGCAGGGCGCCGACCCGCGCACTCACGATGGCCGCGACGAACATCCCGAGCATCACGCCGGCGTGCTGCGTCCCGGCCAGCCGCATCGACTCACCCGGTGTCATGCCGAATACGCGTCCGGTGAACGGCTCGAGGATGAGGTCCTGCATCGAGTACGCGAGCATCGCGATGAAGACAAACACCGCGAAGCGAATCGTCGCCGGTTCGCCAGAGACGGAACGCCAGTCAGCGCCGAACTCGGCTTCGGCCAACGGACGCGCCTGCGACTCCGACTGCCGTGGCCACCGCGCCTCGAGCCCGGTGACGCCAACGATCGCCAGCAGCAGCGAGACGCCGCAGACCACGGACGTCACCGTGAGCAGGCGTGACATCGAGAAGGGATCCAGCGCACTCCCCGCGGTTCCGGCGGTGACCGCAATCCCGAAGATCATCATGATCCACAGCATCGCCGCCGAGCCACCGCGATGCCTGGCCTCGACGCGCTCGGCGACCAGCGCCAGCAGCGCCGTGCCCGAGGCACTCATGCCGAGGCCGATGAGGACGAAGGCCAGCGTGGCGAGCGACAGGCCGGCGGCGCGCTGCGTCGTCGCAACCGAGATCGCGACCGCCGCGAGCATTCCGCCAGCCGCAAAGACCGCCGTTCCCCCGATGATCAGTGGCGCACGACGTGCGAGACGATCCGACTCATACCCAAAGCGCGAACGCGACATCTGCACGAGGAAGTGCAGGGCGACCAACAAGCCGGGAATGGTGGCCGGGAGCGATAGCTCGACGACCATCACGCGGTTGAGCGTCGAGGTCATGAGGGCGGCCACCGATCCGATGGCCATCTGCGCCAGCCCGCATCGGGCGACGTTGAACCACGACGTCCGATGCGCCGTCATCAGATGCCCCCCAGGCTGCGGAGGCCGAAGGCGCTCACCATCATCCCCGTCACGTACACCGGGACGCCGAGGGCGCTGTACCACAGCGCGCGCCCGCTCACGTCGCCCAGGAAGCGACGCATCATGAGCAGCTGCACGGCGACCAACGCGCCCACGATCGCGGCCTGCAGCTGCAATCCGAGCTGGAGCTCGATGCCGATCACGATCAACTGGGCCACGATCATGATGACGCAGGCCACGACCGCGGCCCGCTGCTCGCCCAACTGCACCGGGAGCGAACGCACCCCGGCGATCCGGTCACCCTTCACCGACTTGAAGTCGTTGAGCGTCATGATGCCGTGCGCCCCGAGGCTGTAGAACAGCGCGATCGAGACGATGGGCCAGGGAAGTGTCGTCCCGCCCACGAGCACGGCTGCACCGCAAATCCACGCCAGCCCTTCATACGACAGCCCGACGGCAAGATTCCCCCACCACCCGTTGCGCTTGAGGCGGAGCGGCGGCGCGCTGTACGCCCATGCCGACAGCAGGGCTAACGCGGTCGCCATGAAGCCGAGCGGTCCGAGAATCGAGCCGAGTGCGAGCGACAGAATGGTCCACAGGATCGCGAAGACAAGTCCGAGCCGACCTGGCACCCGACCGCTTGGAATCGGGCGATTCGGCTCGTTGAGCTGGTCGACCTCACGATCAAACCAGTCGTTCACCACCTGACTGGCGCCGCACACCATGGGACCGGTGACGAGCACACCAAGCAGGAGGATCCAGCGCTGGCTCGACAGCGGGACTCCCGAGGACACCGCTCCGCAGAGGAAGGCCCACATGGGAGGAAACCATGTGACCGGCTTGAGGAGCTCCAGAAGGGCGCCGATTTGCAGGCGTCCACCCGTCCGTAATCTTTGCTCGACACCGCTGACTGTCAACATTGATTGACATCCGGTATACACGAAGACCCGGCAAGAGGATTCCCTCCCTGCCGGGTCGGGTACGTCCTTAGTCGCTGACTTCGGCTTCGGTCGTGTCTGCCGGTACCAGCTTGTGGCGCCGCAACTTGATGTACAGGCTCTGTCGGCTCAGTCCGAGGAGCTCCGCCGCTGCCGTCCGGTTATCCCCGGTCAGGACCAGCGCCGCTTCTATGAAGTGGCGCTCGACCAGGTCCACCGTGTCCCGCAGCAGCTCCGGAAGCGACACCCGACCCACGAGGTCGGTGAGCTGCTCGACCGCGCGCGTCAGGTCGCGTGCGCCCTGCGGCGGCGCCATCAAACGACGCCCGACGTCTCGGACCACGAAGCCGATGCACGGGACCTCGGCCTCGCTGGCGCCGGCGGCGGATAGCTCGACCTCCGTGGCCGTTCCGTGCTCGCCACGCGCCGACGTGTGCAGCAGCCGAATGGCGCCGTGCTGCTTGAGCGTGGCGAGCATGACCGGGAGGTCGGCGCCCGGTCGCCCGATCCAGTCAGACAGCGGGCGCCCCACCGCTTGCGCCGGAGAGCTGAGCTGGCAGAGATCGAGAAACGCCCGGTTGACGCTCAGGAGCGTTCCGTCCAGATCGGTGGTGGCAAAGCCGTCCGGCGATGAATCCAGCAACTTCATCGTCACGGCCCGAAGACGCTCGTCCTCAGTACTCGGCGACGCCCCTGTGCTGACGAGCCGCACGAAGTAGAGCGTCGACGATTCCTGCCGGAAGCAGGAGACGGAGACGCGCGACTCGCGCCCGTCGGCCATGCGAATGTCGGTCTCGCTCACCCGCCCGGACATGCGAGCGGTCACGAGAAGTTCGTTGAGCTCACGCGCCGAATCCCCTTCTATATCAAAGGGAAAGGCTTTCCCGAGCAGACGATCGGGGGAGGTGCCGAAGAAGCGGCCGGCCGCGGCGTTGGCGTCGACCACCCGCCGCGTCGCCGAGTCGACCACCACGACCGGTTCGGCCGAATGATGGAAGAGGAGGCGGTAGCGCGTTTCGGTGTGGCGAAGGCGCCAGTACGAGCGCTCCATCTCCTGCTGCGTCTCGACCAGCCGGTGTTGGAGCGCCGACATCGCTCGCAGGTCGCGACCGACGGCGATGGTCCCCGCCTTGTCGCCGAGCTTGAGCGTGGTGTAGGCCATCGGCAGGTCGGTTCCGTCGGGGCTGACGTGATTCAGCTGGCGACGAGCCGACAAGCCGTGCAGTGCGCTATCGCGCAGCAGCGCTTCGGCCTTGGACTTGGTTTCGGACGTGACGGTGTCGACGAATCGCTTGCCGAGCCAGGTGTCGGCGACGCCGAGGGCGGGATCGCTACTGCTGATCGAGATGTTGCGAATCACGCCCCCGTCGTCCACGAGCAATGCGACATCGCTGGTGGCGGCGACGAGTTGAGCCGTGCGCTCCGCGTCGAGCGGAGTCCACGGCGTACCATCGGGTGTGAAACCAGGGCCCGGTGAGGAACCCATCGTATCCTTCATTTGCTGAGCGAAGCTTCCGCGAGAAGTTGGTGCGCGACCCGAACCGCGTCGTGCGGGTCGTTCGCGCGAGCATCTGCACCTAGGAGCTTGACCGCGTCGCGGTGCTCGTTGACGGCATGACCGCCGACGAGGATCCGGACGCGGGGATTCAGCGATCTACGACGAGTGGCCGCAATTTCGTGCCGCAGCGGGAGCAGGGCGTCATCCCTCGAGACCGAGAAGGCCACGAGGTCAAACCACTCGGACGCAACGAGCTGAGGCGTTGGCGTTTCTTCGGTCGGCGGTCCAATCACGACGCCCCATCCGTCCGAATAGAAGAACTCGGCTACTATATATAAGCCTAAAGTATGCTGCTCGCCTGGCAGCGAAGAAACAAGTATCCGTCCGGGAGAATTGAACTTCCCCGGGATGAGCGACTGCCGCTGCCCGAGCTCGCGCAGGATGCGCTGGAGCCGGCCAACCGAGACGGTGACGTCGACGAATCCGCACTCATCCCGATACCACATTTCGCCGAGCGTGTCGGCGGCGGGGGCGAGCAGATCCATCATGATGACGTCGGGCGGCATCCCGTCCTGAAGGAGGGTGCGCACGATGTCGCTGGACAGCTGATCGTTCGTGCCGCGGATCGCTTCGAGAAACTCCCGGAACGACCGCTGGTCGATGTCGCCGGTGGATGGCGGCATGGCCTGGCGCGACGGCGCGACGCCGGTGCGATGGGTCATCAGGAGCCGCGGGATGATCTCGCGCTCGATCGTGCGGTCAAGCGCGGCCGCATCATGGGGACGGCGATAGTCGACTGCCGCCCGCTGAGCCTCTTGCTCCTGCATGTCCACCTCGAGGAGCTACCGCTCCATACGGGTAGGTAGGCTCGTACTGAAGATTAGTACGGATGTTGAGACAACTTCGGACAGACGTCCTTTTTTGTCAACGCTGATTTACGTCACGTGTATTGACCACTGTTGAGTGTCAACCTATCGTATCGATGCCAGCGAGAGGTACCCCTCGACTGTCAACCAAACGCGACATGCGCGCGGACAGCTTGCCCCAGACGTACTCACCCGCGGCGTCCTCGACGCTGTATACCCCGGAAGAACGGGCACGCCGCGATGCGTCGCCGTGGACGCGCGTACAGGGAGTCCTGGCCGCCGTCCAGTTCCTGGTCTTCCTCGTTTCGCTCGCGCTCGTCCTCCGTTGCCTCATAACGGGGGACGGGGCTCGCTCCGCGAACATCTCGGTCGTGATCAAGACGCTCACGCTCTACACCATCATGGTCACCGGAGCCATCTGGGAGCGCGACGTCTTCGGGCAATATCTGTTTGCCCGCCCCTTCTTCTGGGAAGACGTCGTGAGCATGGGTGTGATTGCCCTCCATACCGCGTACGTGGCCCTTCTATGGAAGGGGGCCGCCACGCACACGCTCATGCTCGTGGCGCTCGTGGCGTACGCGACGTATGCCATCAACGCCGGGCAATTCGTGTGGAAGCTGCGCCGGGCGCGTCTCGACGCTGCACGTGCCACTGCCGCGGGAGCGCGCTAGATGGCGCTCCCCACGCTGGCTGGATGCGACACGCCTGACACCGGAGACCGGCAGCTCCCCGTGCTTCGCGAACGCGGGCAGCGCGAAGTCTTCTGCGGCCTAACGAGCATCGTCTGGCTGCACCGCAAGATGCAGGATGCCTTCTTCCTCGTGGTCGGCTCGCGCACCTGCTCGCACCTGGTGCAGTCGGCCGCGGGCGTGATGATCTTCGCCGAGCCGCGATTTGCCACCGCGATCCTCGAGGAGCGCGACCTGGCGGGACTCGCCGACTGCAACGATGAACTCGATCGCGTCGTCGATCAGCTCCTGGCCCGCCGTCCCGACATCACCACGCTGTTCCTGGTGGGGTCGTGCCCGTCCGAGGTGATCAAGCTCGACCTCGCACGCGCGGCCGAGCGACTGTCGGTGCGCCATGCAGGCGAGGTGCGCATCCTCAACTACTCGGGGAGCGGGATCGAGACGACGTTCACGCAGGGGGAGGACGCCTGCCTAACGGCGATGGTGCGCGACCTGCCGCTGCGCACCGACTCGGCACCGCGCCTGCTGGTGGTCGGGACGCTGGCCGATGTGGTCGAAGATCAGTTCACGCGCATCTTCGACGCACTCGGCTTCGGCGATTCGATCGACTTCTTCCCCGGTCGACGCGCCGATGCGCGTCCGGCGATCGGCCCCTCGACACGCGTGCTGCTGGCGCAGCCGTTCCTGGGCGACACGCTGCGCGCGCTGGTTCGTCGTGGCGCGCGTCCGCTGCCGGCGTCGTACCCGCTGGGAGTCGATGGTACCACGGCGTGGGTGCAGGCAGCGGCCTCCGTCTTCGGTGTGCCGCCGTCCCAAGTCGCGGATGTGGTGCGTCCGGCCGAGACGCGCGGGCGCGCGGCCGTTGGCCGTTATCGCGAGTGGCTCGCCGGGCGTCGCATCTTCTTCTTCCCGGACTCGCAGCTCGAGATTCCCCTGGCGCGCTTTCTGGCGCGCGAGTGCGGCGCGGAGCTGGTCGAAGTGGGGACGCCGTATCTCGACAAGCAATCGATCGAGCCGGATCTCGCACTGCTTCCTAGCACGGTGCAGTTGAGCGAGGGGCAGGATGTGGATCTGCAGCTCGAGCGATGCCGCGCGGCGCGCCCCGACCTGACGATCTGCGGGCTGGGACTGGCCAATCCGCTCGAGGCCGAAGGGCTTCGGACAAAGTGGTCGATCGAACTGCTCTTTTCCCCGACACAGGGCTACGAGCAGGCAGGCGACCTTGCAGAACTCTTTGCCCGACCGTTGATGCGCAACTCGATGTTGAGGGTATAGCATGCGGCTTACGGTATGGACGTACGAAGGCCCCCCGCACGTGGGTGCGATGCGCGTCGCGACGTCGATGCGCGACCTGCACTACGTGCTGCATGCGCCGCAGGGGGACACGTACGCCGACCTGCTGTTCACGATGATCGAGCGGCAGGACAAGCGACCGCCCGTCACCTACACGACGTTCCAGGCGCGCGACCTCGGGGGCGACACGGCCGAGCTGTTCAAGCGCGCGGTGAAGGACGCGTATGAGCGCTTCAAGCCCAAGGCGATGATCGTCGGCGCGTCCTGCACGGCCGAGTTGATTCAGGACGATCCCGGTGGGTTGGCGGCGTCGTTGGCGCTGCCCATTCCGGTGGTGCCGCTCGAACTTCCGGCGTACTCCAAGAAGGAAAACTGGGGAGCGAGCGAGACGTTCTATCACATCGTGCGCGCGATCGCGGGCCCGCACGCACCGGCGCCGGGGACGGCGCGTCCGCCGCGAGCCGACGGGCGTCGCCCCAGCTGCAACCTGCTCGGCGCGACGTCGCTCGGATTCCACTGCCGCGACGATGTGAAGGAGATTCGCGGGCTGCTGGACGAATGCGGCATCGACGTCTCCGTCTGTGCACCGTTAGGGGCGTCACCGGCAGACATCGCGCGGCTGGGCGAGGCCGACTTCAACGTGGTGCTGTATCCCGAAGTGGCGCTGTCGGCGGCGACGTGGCTCAAGAAGATGTTCGGACAGCCGATGGTCACGGTCGTTCCGATCGGCGTGGGTGCCACACGCGACTTCATTCGTGCGGTCGGCGAGGCTGCGGGCGTGGACGTGAGCCACGCGCTGCGTCAGGAGCGCGAAGGGGTGCCCGAGGCCAACGCGAGTGCGTCCCGCCTGCCGTGGTACTCGCGCTCGGTGGACGCGACGTACCTCACGGGCAAGCGGGTCTACATCTTTGGCGATGCGAGCCACGTGATCGCGGCGGCTCGTGTGGCGCGCGACGAACTTGGCTTCGCCGTCGTGGGCATGGGGACGTACGCGCGAGAGTTCGCCCGGGACGTGCGCGCGGCGGCGCAAGCGTACGGCGTCGAGGCGCTCATCTCGGACGACTATCTCGAAGTCGAACAGAAGATCGGTGAAGCCGCTCCCGAACTGGTTCTCGGGACGCAGATGGAACGTCACATTGCCAAGAAGCTCGGTGTGCCGTGCGCCGTGATCTCGGCGCCTAACCATGTGCAGGATGTCCCGGCGCGCTACTCGCCGCAGATGGGATGGGAGGGGGCCAACGTCCTCTTCGACACGTGGGTGCATCCCCTGATGATGGGGCTCGAGGAACATCTCCTCACCATGTTCCGCGAGGACTTCGAGTTCCACGGCGATGCCGTGCCGTCGCACCTGGCACATCTCGCCAAGGCGCGGCCTGAAGGCGAGGCGACGTCGGAGGCGGCCGCGCCGGTGGTGACGCGGCCGACGGTGGAAGAGCAGGCGGCGTTGCACGCCGACGCCACCGCATCGGCAGGCGACGAGCACGAGGAAGAGTTCGCACTCGCCGCCGTCCCAGTTCGTGGGGGCACGGCCGACACGGCATCGGCCGCTCCGGCGGTGTCGGCTGCCCCTCGTTGGGGTGCCGACGCCGAGAAGGAACTCGGCAAGATTCCGTTTTTCGTGCGCGGGAAGGCGAGGCGCAACACGGAGAAATACGCGCAACAACGCGGCATTCGCGACATCACGGTGGACGTGCTGTACGACGCCAAGGCGCATTTCGGACGATGAAGCCGACGCCCTCCATTCCGGTCCGCTTCGTCATCGTCACGCTCGACGCGCATCTCGCCGGGACGATGGCGCGCGTGCGTGCGGCGCTCGCCAAGGACCTGCCCGGGCTCGAGCTCAAGGTGCACGTGGCCTCGGACTGGCCCGTGGACCCGGCGTCCGCCGAGGCGTGCAAGCGTGACATCGCGACAGCCGACTTCATCGCATTGACCCAGCTCTTCCAGGAAGAGCAGGTAACGGTCGTACAGGAGGCGGTGAAGGACCGTCGCGAGAAGTGCGACATGGTCACCGCGCTGCTCTGTGCGCCCGAACTGAGCGCGCTCACCCGCATGGGGAAGTTTGCCCCGTCGGGGACGAAGGAGACGAGCCCGTGGTCGCCGATGGCGCTCTTGCGCAAGCTGCGCGGCGAGCGGGGCGACGGCCAGTCGAGCGGCGAGCGGCAGATGGCGATGCTCAAGCGCGTGCCGCAGCTGCTGCGCTTTGTGCCGGGGCCCGCGCAGGATCTGCGTGCCTATCTGCTGTCGATGCAGTACTGGCTCGCGGGCTCGGACACGAACATCGCGAACATGATTCGCGCGCTCGTGAATCGTTATGCCAGCGGGGCGCGGTCGAAGCTCAAGGGGGCGTTGACGGTTGGCGTGCCGATCGAGTATCCGGAGGTCGGCGTCTATCATCCCTCGCTGCCAGACCTCGGCATCGCCGATTCGGTGCGCGCCCTCCCGAAGCGCGGAAGCAAGGGGACGGTGGGACTGCTGGTGGGGCGCTCGTACTTGCTGGCGCGCAACGCCGCGCACTTCGACGCGGCGATTGCGGCGCTCGAGCAGCGCGGGTTGTCGGTCGTCGCGGCGTTTGCCTCGGCGCTCGATGCGCGACCGGCGGTCGACGCGTTCTTCAAGGATGCGCACGGCAAGACGACCATCGACGCGCTGGTGAACCTGACCGGCTTTTCGATGGTAGGGGGGCCGGCGTACAACAATGCGGCGGCCGCCCGCGAGACGTTGATCGGGCTGGACGTCCCGTATCTGGTGATGCAGAGCCTGGAGTTCCAGAGCACCGATGGCTGGCGCGCCGACCCGCGCGGGTTGAACCCGTTGCAGGCGACGTTGCAGGTGGCGATCCCCGAGCTGGACGGTGGTACCGGGCCGATGGTCGTGGCCGGGAAGGGAGGAGCGCTCGGGAGCGATGGCGAGTCTCGGGTGGTCCCACTGCCGGAACGCATCGACCTGATGGCCGATCGTGTGGCGCGGCTCGTCCGCCTGCGCACGCGCCCGCGAGAGGAGCGCAAGGTCGCGATCACGATCTTCAACTTCCCGCCCAACGTGGGCAACACGGGAAGCGCGGCGTACCTCGACGTCTTCTCGTCGCTGCAAAAGACGCTGGCGTCTCTCAAGGAAGCGGGATACCGAGTCGACCTGCCGGAGAGCGCCGAGGCGTTGCGTGACATGGTCACCAACGGCAATCGCACGCAGTACGGCACGCCGGCCAACGTGTACGAGCGCGTGCCGGTGGATGTGCACGTGCAGCGCGAGAAGCACCTGGCCCAGATCGAAGCGACGTGGGGGCCTGCCCCCGGACGGCAGCTGACCGATGGTCGCTCGCTGTTCGTGATGGGCGAGCGATTCGGCAACGTCTTCATTGGCGTGCAGCCGTCGTTCGGGTGGGAAGGTGACCCGATGCGGCTGCTGTTCGAGGGGAGCTTTGCGCCGACGCACGCCTTCAATAACTACTATCGCTGGCTCAAGCAGGACTTCGACGCCGATGTGGTGCTGCACTTCGGGACGCACGGCGCGCTCGAGTTCATGCCGGGGAAGCAGGTGGGCCTGAGCAACGAGTGCTGGCCGGAGCGCCTGATTGGCGAGCTGCCTAACGTCTACCTCTACGCGTCCAACAACTCGTCCGAGGGGACGTTGGCCAAGCGGCGGGGCGGGGCGACGCTCGTGTCGTACCTCACGCCGCCCATCACCAACGCTGGGCTGTACCGCGAGCTCACTGACCTCAAGGCGACGATCGATCGCTGGCGCGCGAGCGATCACGCCAACCACGCCGAGCGAGACACGCTGGTGTCGCTCATGAAGGAGCAGGCGGCGACGGTCGAGATCACGGTGCCTGACGAGTTGTGGGCCACTCATGCCGACGAAGCGGTGCGCCGGTTGCGCGAGCAGCTCACGGAGGTCGAGAAGGCCCTCATTCCTGCCGGGTTGCACACGGTGGGTGAAGTGATGACGATCGAGGAGCGTCGCGAGACGCTGCGCGCCATGGCGCGCGTGGCGCGCCCCGACCTGGAGCTTCCCTCGCTGCTGGATGCGATCGGCGGGCACGGCGCCACCGGCGTCACGCTCGAGCGCGCGGAGCGCGGATTGGAGCGTGTGATCGAAGAGCTGCTGCGCACCGGGTCGTCGGCGTGGGCCCGCGATGCGTTGGCCTCGGACGGGTGGGTGCGCCATACGATCGCGACCGACGGGCAACCGGTGATGGTGGCTCGCGGCATCGAGGAGTTGTCCAAGATCGACGCGCTGTTGCGCGAGAATGGCGAGCAGGAAGGGATTCTGCGCGCGCTCGATGGTCGCTTTGTTCCTCCGGCCCCTGGCGGCGACTTGCTGCGCATGCCGACGGTGCTCCCCACGGGGCGCAATCTGTACGCCTTCGATCCGTATCGCGTGCCGAGTGCGGCGGCGGTGCTCGAAGGGCGCGCGCGCGCCGAGATGCTGCTCAAGCGCTACGTGCACGATGCCGGGGCATACCCCGAAACGGTGGCGTTCGTGCTCTGGGGATCGGACAACATGAAGTCCGACGGAACCCCGCTGGCGCAGGCGCTGGCGATGATCGGCGCCGTGCCCCGGTTCGATAGCGTGGGGCGACTGTCAGGCGCGCGGCTGGTGCCCCTGGGACAGCTCGGGCGCCCGCGCATCGACGTGGTCGCCAGCGTATCCGGTGTCTTCCGCGACCTGCTCCCGCTGCAAATCCGGCTGCTGGCCGAAGCGGCCCAACTGGCCGCAGCGGCCGAGGAGCCGGAGGAACAGAACTTCCTGCGCAAGCACGCCCTCGAGCAGATCCGCACCACCGGGTGCGACCTCGAGACGGCCGCGCTACGCGTGTTCGGCAACGACGACGGGGCCTATGGCTCCAACGTCAACCTCGTGATCGACGCGGGGACGTGGAAGGACGAGGACGAGCTCGCCGACCTGTTCGCCAAGCGCAAGGGATATGCGTATGGTGTAGACGGCCGGGCCAAAGCTCGTCCCGACCTGCTCAAGGCATCGCTCAAGCACGCGTCAATGACGTTCCAGAATATCGACTCGGTGGAACTCGGCACGCTCGACATCGACCAGTACGTGGAATCGCTGGGCGGGTTGAGCAAGCTGATGACGAAGGAAAGCGGGAAGGCGGCGGTGACGTATGTGGGCGACCACACCGGCATCGACGGCAAGGTGCGCTCATTGTCGGAGCAGGTGGCGTTCGAGACGAGGACCCGTACGCTCAATCCCAAGTGGTACGAAGCGCAGCTCAAGTCGGGATACGAAGGGGTCCGCAACATCTCGTCGCGCGTGACGACCGCGTTAGGCTGGTCGGCCACGGCGCAGGCGGTGCCCGAGTGGGTGTATCGCGACGTGGCCAAGACGTTCGTGCTCGACCCGGCCATGCGCGACCGGCTGGCGTCGATGAACCTGACGGCGGCGACCGGGATGGCGGGGCGGTTGCTGGAAGCGACGGAACGCGGCTACTGGGCGCCGGACGACGAGACATTGGCCGCCTTGCGAGCGGCGGCTGAAGAATTGGAAGACCGGGTGGAAGGCATTTACGCCGACGCCTAGGTAGGGCAAGACAGGCATGACGCCGGATGCTCCCTGGCATCCCGGCCAGTGCCTAACAGGGCGAAGCAGCCCACAGCGAAGGAGAGGGACGTTGACGACAACCTTACGTGTGCTCCCGACCCATGAAGACGGCGAGGGGAGCGGCAGGGTCCAGCTCGATCCGAGCCAGAAACACGAAGGGCGCTTGGGG
>CAZLLP010000072.1:0-26262 GCA_964560345.1 uncultured Gemmatimonadaceae bacterium | reverse complement strand
AATGATGGAGGAAGTCACGGTACCAAAGATAATTCGGGAAGCTGCCGAATCGCTCGTAGAAGCATTCGCGGGGGACGTGGGTGGCGAGGGGTTCGACGTCGATGGGTTTGGCGTTGGGGGCGGAAGGTGAAGTGGTTGGAGGCCCGCCCACTGAAGCGGGCTCGCCGGGGAGCGCGAGAGTTGCTGCTTGGCTGCCGTCGAAGCGGCCTAGGACGAGATCGCGCCCGACGAGGCTCGGCGTGTCCTTCGCCCGGCGCCGGCTTTTCTCTGGCACGACGCCACCCCGGGTCAGCCTCGGGGGGCGTCGCCCGATCGGGCGACGGTGGCGTCAGGGCAGGCGTTGCACTCATGGAGTCGGGTGGTACCGGACGAGAGCGCCCGACTTCGTGCCGGGCAACTTGAGATTTAGGCTGCGCTAAATTTAGACGATCCTCGTCGACTTCCGCAATTCCCCCGTTCCGCCTGCCGAAATGGCTACTTCATCCCCGCCTGCGCCTTCGCGTACTCGGCCACCGACTGGTGGGTCGCATACCAGACGCCGGGCTTGCTCTTCATGTGGGCGATGAGAAGCTCGAGCGCCTTGATCCGCGACCGATGCCCCGAGATGTGCGGGTGCATAGTGAGGAGGAACATCGTCCCCTCCTCGTACGCCCGGTCGAACTCGTCGATCCAGACCTGGGCGACCTCGCGCGGCGACGCATAGTTGTTCCCGCGCGGCGAGAAGAGCGGCGCGTCGTCGAGGATCCACTCGACCGGGAGCTCCACGACGCCCGTCGCGACGCCGTTCTGCATGAGCTCATACGGCCGCTCGTCGGCCATCAGCGACGACTCGTAGGTGAAACCCAGGTCCTTGACGATCGACATCGTCGCCGCCGAGAAGTTCCACGAGGGGGCGCGGTAGCCTACAGGGCGGCTGCCGGTGAGCGCGGTGAGCGTGTCGAGCGCCTGCTGCACCAGGCGCCGTTCGACGTCGGCCGGCACGGCGGTGTTCATTTCGTGGATCCAGCCGTGCACCGCGAACTCGTGGCGCCCGGACTTCTTGATCAGTCCCACCTGGCTGCGGTCAATCATCAGGCTCATGGCCGGGATGAAGAACGACGCCGGGATGGCGTGGCGATCGAGCAGTGCCACAATGCGCGGCAACCCAACGCGCGAGCCGTACTGTCCTTGCGACAGTTCGCCGATGGTCGGCTGGCCGAAGCGCAGATTCGGCGTCTCGTTGTCGACATCGAACGACAGCGCGACGGCGACGCGCGCTCCATTCGGCCAACGCTTCGGCTGCAACGAACGCCCCGCACGCACCGCATGCACCACCTTCATGACGGTGTCGGTGGACCATTCCCATCCCTGCTTGACCGGCGCCTGCGCACCGATGCTGACTGGCGCGGCAGCGGCGAGCGCCGCGACCGCGAGGATACCGCATGAGCGACGTGACATGTGCGCGAACTCCGGGGAGAACAGGTACGAGCGAGGGGAGCAGTGACGCAACGGAAGAGGCCTAACGACTGGCGGTTGCGACGCGCCCGAAGGTCGCGCCATTCGCGCGCAACTCGGTGACCCGTCCCATCGCATCGAGGGTGAAGCTCACCGCGTCGGGCGACGAGCGACGGTCCTCCCAGCGGGCAAGGAAGGTGTCGTAATGCCAGTGCTCGAGCGGACCGATCGATCCCTTCCCCCACGCGGCGTGCAACGCACCATTCCGCATGGAAATGACGACCGTGCCGTTCAGCGAATCGGCGTAGGTACCCGCGTAGCGTTCCAGCGGCAGCGACGGGTTGGTGCCGGGGACGCGCGACTTCACGAACGCCTCCTGCGCCTGGCGCCCGCGCGCTTCCAATCCGTCGAAGAGATCCTTCACGTCGCGCGACCAGTCACGCGTGCGCCGCCCGTTGTACATGTCGAAGGCGCGGTACATGAGTGCGTGACGCAATTCGGTGTGATCGCGATTGGCGAGCACGTACACGCCCATCTTTCGGTCGGGGAGGAGCCCGATGATGGCGACCATGCCGTCGATGCTCCCGGTGTGCATCGCCACGTCATCGCCGCCGTAGCTATGGAGGAACCACCCGAGGCCGTAGCTGGTCCGATGGACGGCGCCCAGTCGCGCGGCCGGATAGAAATCGGAGAGCGGGACGACCACCTGCGGGGAGAGCCAGTCGACGAAGCCGCGTTCGGAGACCAGGCGCTTGCCGCCCACGCGCCCCGAGTCGAGGACGAACCGCATCCACTTGGCCATGTCGGTGATGCTCGACCAGACCGAGCCGGCAGGCGCAACCGGATCGACGGCGCGATTGGCGATAACACGCAGCGTGTCGTCGATCACCAGGTGCGGCGTGGCGACGTTGGGCTGCCCTTCTGTCGCGGCCACGGTGGGGAGCGTCTCGCGCATCCCCAGCGGTTCCCAGATGCGGGTGCGCAGCCAGTCGGTCCACGTGGTGCCCGTCGCGTTGCGCAGCACCTCGCCGGCCATCGCGTACTGCACGTTCTGGTACGCGTACTTGTTGCGGAACGACGCCGTGGGCTTGAGGTAGCGCATGCGTCGGATGATCTCGTCGATCGTATAGTCGTTCCCCGCCCACAACTGGTCGGAGCCCGGGAGCCCGGTGTGATGCGTGAGGAGGTCGCGCACGGTCAGCTCGCGCGTCATGACCGGGTCGTACAGCTGCAACGTGGGGAGATGGCGCAACACCGGCTCGTCGAGGCGCACCTGTCCGTCGTCGGCGGCTTGCAGCAGGGCGAGCGCGGTCATCGCCTTGGTCGTCGACCCGATGGCGAAGCGCGTATGCGCGTCGACCGGATCGGGGCGCCCCAGTGTGCGGACGCCGTATCCCTTCGCGAAGACGACGGAATCGTTGGCGACAATGGCAATGGCCAGACCGGGGACGTTCCACGTCTTCACGGCCTGTGCCACGTAGGCATCGAAGGCCGCAACGTCGGGTCGCTGGGCGGCGGCGGGGGGGGCGAGAAGGAGGGGGGCGGCAAGGGCCGCCAGGAGAATGCGACGCATGGGCGCTCGGAGTCGGGGCGCGCCCAATGTACGCCGCGTCAGTCGAGTCGCGCGAGCAGCTGTCGGAGAATTCGTTCGGTCATTCCCCAGACGATGTGCTCGCGCACGACGAAGCTGGGCACGCGCCAGGTGGCGCCGCGCACGTGGACCGACGATTCCTGGCTCGTGGCCGGCTCGCGCAGCAGGTCGAGCGGGACCCAGAACGCTTCGGCCACCTCATCGCTCAGCAGGAGTGACGCCGGTTGATCGAGCGCCACGACGACCGGGGTCACAATGATCGCCGGCAGGGCCGCGGTGCGCGGACGCAGTTCGTCGAGCGTGCCAAGGATCATCCCCTGCGCGGCGAGGTCGATCCCGGTCTCTTCCCATGTTTCGCGCAGGGCGGTGTGCAGGAGCGACTCGTCGTTAGGTGACCAGCGCCCGCCGGGGAGGGCGATCTGCCCGCTCCAGGGATCGCCCTCGCGCTCGGCGCGGCGAATCATGAGGAGGTCCACCTGCGAGTCGCTGGCCGGGCGCAACGTGAGGGCGACCGCGGCGCGCGCTGGGTTGCCGTCGTCCTCCGCGGGGGCGCCAGGACGCGTGGCCAGCGTCCCTGCGAGGTGCCGAAGCAGTGGATGCGCGAGTCGGGGAGAGTCAGTCACGTCGGGAGTGCGCGTCGATCAGTCGTCGATGTCGCCCCCGGCATCGACCCAGCCTCGAAATCCGCCGGCCATCGACGCCACGTCGGCATAGCCCATGGCCTGGAGCGTCTCGACAGCGAGCGCCGATCGATTCCCGCTGGCGCAGTAGATGATGAGCTTGCGATCGCGCGGGACGGCGGCCTCGATGTTGGACTCGAGGATGCCGCGCGGAATGAACAAGGCCCCGGGGACGCGCCCCAGGTTCCATTCGTTAGGCTCGCGACAGTCGAGGAGCACGGTGCCGGGGTGCTCGTCCCGGATGCGCATCGCGTCTTCCGGTGACACCTGGGTAATGCGTGCTCTGGCTTCGTTGAACAGGTCGGTCGCGGTCTTGTACGCCATGCGAAAATGCTCGGGTGGTGAGGGGAGGCGGCGCGGGTGGTGCCTCTCGCGCCGTCCCGGTAGTTTGGGCGCGTGTCCCTCACAACGAAAGTCCTCATCGCCCTCGCGCTGGGCATGGGTGCCGGCATTGTCATCTCGACCGCCCAGCACCCCGCGCTCACCGCCCTTGTCCCAATCATCGAGCCGGTGGGGACGTTGTGGATCAATGCCATCCGCATGACGGTGGTGCCGCTGGTGGTCGGGAGCATCATCGTCGGCGTGACGTCGGCGCCCGACGCGCGGACGATCGGACGCATCGGGACGCGCGCGCTGGTGTTCTTCCTCGTATTGCTGGTGGCGGGCGGCGTCTTTGCGGCCGTCCTCGCCCCGCCGATGATGGCGCGCATCCCGCTCGACCCGGCGGCGGTCACCGCGCTCCGGGAGAGCGGCGCCACGGCGGCGACGGCGGCATCGGAGAGCGTGAAGAAGATCCCGACCTTCGCGCAGTGGCTCACCGACCTCGTCCCGATCAACCCGGTGAAGGCGGCCGCGGACGGGGCCATGCTCCCGCTCATCGTCTTCTCGGTATGCTTCGGGCTCGCGCTCACGCGCCTAACGGGCGACACGCGCGACCTGATGGTGCGCTTCTTTCGCGGGGTCGCCGAGGCCGCGTTGACGCTCGTGCGCTGGGTGCTGGCCGCCGCCCCGCTCGGGGTCTTTGCCCTCGCAGTACCGCTGGCCGCCAAGCTCGGACTCTCGGCGGCCGGCGCGCTCCTGGGCTACATCGTGGTGACGGCGCTCGTGCTGGTGCTCTTTTCGGTGGTGGTGCTCTATCCGCTGGCTGCCATCGCCGGTCGCGCCTCGCTCGCCGACTTTGCCCGTGGGACGTTCCCGGCACAGGCGGTCGCGTTCAGTGCGCGATCGTCGCTCGCCGCGCTCCCGGCGATGATGGAGAGTTCGCGCTCGCGCCTCGGGCTCCCCGAGCAGATCACCACGTTCTTCCTGCCGCTGGCCGCGACGACGTTCCGCATCGGCGGAGCGTTAGGCATCACCACCGGTGTGGTCTTCATCGCCCACCTGTACGGGGTGGCGCTGGGGCCGGCGCAGATGGCGACGATCGTGCTGACGGTGGTGCTCACCACGTTTTCGGTCCCGGGCATTCCCGCGGGCTCGATCATCGTCATGGTTCCGGTGCTGCTGGCGGCGGGACTCCCGGTGGAAGGGATGGGGATCCTGCTGGGCGTCGACACCATCCCCGACATGTTCCGCACCACCGCCAACGTCACCGGCGACATGGTGGCGGCGACCGTGTTGAGTCGCGGCGAATCGAACGACCGTGGCGCCCGCGCGATTCCTTCATGACGCTGGCGGAGGGCGTCGCCGGTGTGGCGTGGAGCGCCCCGTGGTGGCTGTCGCTGGCGATCACCGCCTGGCGATGGCGTGGCACGCCATCGTTGGAGTCGCTGCCGCGTGAAGCGCCGCACCCTCCCCCGCTCGTGAGCGTGATCGTCCCGGCGCGCAACGAAGCCGCGCACATCGCGCCGTGTGTGCGCGCGATCCTCGCGAGCGAATACCCGGCGTTGGAGGTGATCGTGATTGACGATCACTCGACCGACGGGACGGCCGCACGCGCGCGAGAGGCCGCCGCCGGCGACGTGCGCCTGACGATCTCCTCGCCGCCTCCGCTTCCCTCCGGGTGGCTCGGCAAGCAATGGGCCTGCCATCGCGGCGCCGCCCTCGCTCGCGGGGCCTATCTGCTCTTCACCGATGCCGACGTGCGGCACGCGCCCGACCTGCACGCGCGGCTCGTGCACGCGAGCGTCGCCAACGACGCCGACCTTGTCTCGGTCGCGGGCTTCCAGGAGACGCACACCTTCTGGGAGCGGGTGGTGCAGCCGTTCGTCTTCGCCATTCTCGCCCAGTGGTACGGTGGCCCGGGCGCGGTCAATCGCTCGCGCGTGCCCCGCCGCAAGATCGCCAACGGGCAGTGCCTCCTGTTCCGTCGCACCGCCTACGACGCGTTTGGCGGTCACGACACTGTGCGCGGCAAGCCCGCCGAGGACCTCGCATTCGCCCAGCAGATGACGGCCCGCGGGCAGCGTGTCTTTCTCACGCTAGGCCAGCAACAGATGTCGACGCGCATGTACGCGTCGCTGCGCGACATTATCGAAGGATGGGGGAAGAACGTGTATTCGGCAGGGCGCGAGACGCTCCCCGGCGGCGTGATGGGCGCGTGGCTGGCGCGCCTCCTGATACCGGGGCCAGCCTTCCTCGCGCTGGCCCCGGTGGTGGCGCTGATGGCCGGGGTGTTTGGCGGGGCAGGAGCGTCGTGGACCGCCTTCGGCGCGTCCGCGTCGCTGTCGCTCCTCGTCTGGTTCGGCGCCATCGGGCGCGAGTTTCGGTTGTCGCCGTGGTATGCGCTGACCTTTCCGCTCGCGGCGTTGACCTACCTCTACATTGCCGGTCGTGCCGTGTGGCGCGGCGACCGCGTGGAGTGGAAGGGGCGCGCATACACCGTACGGACGTAAGCGTCGTGACTGCTCACCCGAACAGATGGTCGCGCGCCGCCTCGGAGATGGCCACCACCGCCGGATGCTTCAGGCGACGTTCCGCCGTGATGGCGTAGAAACGTTCGCGCACCTCGGCCAGGCGCCCGACGGTGACGACCCCATAGCGGGCGCGAATCTGTCGCTCGACGACGCTGGGAGCGGCGAACAGCCCCATCCCTTCGCCCCCTAATTCCTGCACCAGCGCCACATCCTCCGCCTCGCACACCACGCGGGGGGCGATTCCCTCCCGAACGAAGTGCTCGTCGAGCGACCGGCGCAGCGCCGTGTTACGCGTCTGCACGATGAACGGCGCGCCATCGAGCGAGCGCGGAAAGCGCGCCTTGTGCGCGCGGGCCAACGCCGGTGTGCCGAACACGGTCACGTCACACTCGCCCAGCAGGTGATTGAACAGGCGCACCGGCATCCAGGCCGGGACGGGGGCGTCCGCGAGGACCAGGTCGATGGCATGGAGCGACAGGTCCGCGAGGAGCCGATCGGTCTTGTCGATGCGGAGCGTCACCCGCACGTCCTCACCTAACGCAAACGCGGGCTGCAGCAGGCGGATCGTCGTGAGCTTGGGGAGGGCGTCCGACACCCCGACGGTACACCGCACCGATCGCCCGGCCGCGCCCCCATCGAGCGTTCCGACGAGCTCGCGCGCGATCCCGAACATCTCGTCGGCGTAGCGAAAGACGGTACGACCGGCCTCCGTGAGCTGCAATCCCCGCCCGCGTCGCACCAGGAGTCGTTCGCCCAACGAGCGCTCCAGCGCGCGGAGCTGCCCGCTGATCGTGGGCTGCGTGAGGTTGAGCTGTGTCGTGGCGCGGACGATGCTCCCTTCCCGTGCCACGGTCCAGAAGTAGAGGAGGTGCTGGTAGTTGATCGCGTTGAGCGGGCGCATGCGCGATAACCTAGCGCGCACGTCACAGGAGGCCATGTGTCAAACATCCAGGAGTCGCACGCGGCCGGACGCGAGGTCGTACACGCCGCCCGCAATTCGGAGCGCCCCCGAGGTGACCAGCTCCCGGAGCACGGGCGACGACCGGCGCAGCAGTTGCGCCTGCAGGCGAACGTTGTGCTCGATCGCACTCGCCACGCTCCCTCCCGACGCGTCCACGGCCGGTTGAATTCTCGAGTACAGGGCGCTGATCTGCCCCGGCACCGCCTCGCCCTTGAGCGTGGCCGCCACCGCGCCGCAGCCACTATGGCCGAGAACGAAGAGGAGCTGCGCCCCCAGCACCAGCGTCCCGAACTCGAGGGAGGCGATCACCTCGGGTGAGATCACGTTGCCCGCGTCGCGGACGACGAAGAGGTCGCCGAACCCCTGGTCGAAGACGATCTCGATTGGTACGCGGGAATCGGAACATCCAAGGAACGCCGCTTTCGGCGCCTGCCCGTTCGCGACTTCCTTGAGGCGCTCCACATTGCGATGGGGAGCCTGTATGCGCCCATCGGCAAAGCGCGCGTTCCCATCCATGAGCGAGGCGAGTACCTTATCGGGGGTGTCGTGGGGTCGCGCACGGCGTGCGTCACCCCTCATCCACTCGGCGGACACCTCCTGCGAGGCCGGCGTGCCAATCGTCATTGCCGCCGTGCCGAAGACGGCGCGCTGGAGCAACCGCCGACGCGTGAGGGCGGGACGCGGATCCATGAGGGACGAGTCGTGGTGATCGGGTCGCGGGTCGCACATTGTTAGGCTCCGGCCATTCGCTGAGCGACCGAGTAGTAGAGCGGGATGCCCAGCAGGAGGTTGAACGGAAAGGTCACCGCGAGCGCCGCGGTGATGGAGTAGGTGGGGTTGGCCTCGGGGAGGGTGATGCGCACGGCCGGCGGTGCGGCGATGTACGACGCGCTGGCCGCCATTGTCCCCAGCACGGTGGCGCCGCCGACGTGGAGCCCGGCCGCGGTGCCCATGGCGACGCCGAGCACGCCGTGCACGATGGGCATCAGGATGGCGAAGGCGAGCAGGAAGGGACCGACTTGTCGCAGGTCACCCAAGCGCGCCCCAGCCACCATCCCCATTTCGAGGAGGAACAGCGTCAGCGCCCCCTTGAAGCCGCTGTCGAAGAACGGACGCACCGCGGTCCATCCGTTCTCTCCCATCAGCAGTCCCACGAGGAGACCGCCCACGAGGAGGACCATCGTCTGCCCCGTCAGGACCTCGTGCAGGACCTTGCCGAGCGTTCCGGGAGCGTCGTGCGGAATGGCGTCGTCGAGTGGCGCGCCGAGCCGTGCGAGGTCCACGCCGGGAGGCGCCGTCTCCGCCGCCTTGGCCGTGGACGCCCGGTTGTGCTTGAAGCGCTGCACCGCGCCGATGGCGAGGGCAATATGGATCCCCGGGCTCTCCAGCAGCGTGAGGAGCGTCGGCATGAAGCCGTCGGCCGGAAATCCCTGCGCAGCGACGAACTGTTGCGCGGCGATGAAGGTGACGGCCGAGACCGAGCCGTAGTGCGCGGCGATGCCGGCGGCATTGCTGCTATCGAAGCCCCCGATGCGACGGAGCACGAGGTACGCGAGGATCGGCGTTAGGCAGCCGAGCAACACCGTCGCCAGGGCGGGGGCGGCGATGGAGGCGAAGGTGGAGTGCGAGAGTTCCACCCCGCCCTTGAGACCGATGGCGAGGAGGAGATAGATGGCGAGGCCGTTGTACAGGTCCTTGGGGACCCGGAAGTCGCTCTGGATCAATCGCGCCACCACCCCAAGGGCGAAGGCCAGCGCGATCGGCGACAGGAGATTGGCACGCAGGAGGTCGGACACGGACACCGGGAGTTGAGGGTCACCCGGAGAGTATCCGACCTCTGCTACATCGACAAATCGAACGTTTCGGTGCAATTCATCGGCGATACCGATCTCTCATGCTACGCACCGGGCTTGCGCAGGCAGCCGTCAATGAACGCGCGCTTGGCCTCACCGGCGTTCGCCGTCGTCTGGAAGAAGCCCGAGAGGAAGTCTTCCGCATCTCGCACCTCGCCGCGCTCGAGCCCGGGGATCTTCGCCGGGAGCCCCATGATCGTCTCCTTGAGCGCATTGAACGCCGCCACGCTCGGCGCCACTTCGTCCCAGGTGCGACAGGGGCCACGATAGAGGCGCTCGCGCACGCTGCGAATCTGTAGCTGCGGCGCCGGACCGGCGTACGGAGCGTTCACCAGGCCGGAGAAGTCGAAGTCGTATGGAATCGGGAGGACTCCCACCGAGTCGGTCACGACCAGTCGCACGTTGTGCAGCGCGTAGATCGACCAGTCCGTGTTGCCGATCATGTACTCGAACATCGCCATGCGATCGAGCGTCTGGAACTCGACGTCGTCGAAGAGCGCGCGCCGGAACTCGCGCACCTGGCCCCCGAGTCGCGCCGCGACGTCGTCTTCGTTCTCGATGAACATCGCCGCGCGCGTCGCGACCTTCTTGCCGCTGGCAGAATCGATGTAGGTGCCGGTGGCGAGCCGGGCGCGGAAGGAGCGTGGGGTGACCGCGTTGTAGAGCTGGTACGCGAGATACTCGCGCCGCAGCAGTTGTTCGTAGCGATCGTCATCCTGGCAGTGGCCGCCCAGCTTGAGCGACTTCTGCCCGTCGAACGGCGTTCCGTCCAGCTCCTTCTTCTTGCCGGGAAAGAGGACGAGGAGGTTGACGAAGCGGCAGGTGCTGCGCCTGAGGCGGAAGTGCCCGCGGGTCCGCAGGTGCACGGGGATCTTCCGTTCGACGCCCGCGCTATCGATGACGACGAGCGTACCGGGATGGCGCACCTTGCTGGTCGAATCGCGATCCTTCGAGATGTTGCCGAAGTTGGCAATGAGGGTGAAGGCGAGAGGCTCGCGCGTCGCGAACAGCGCACGCGCCTGGGCGTCGACGCTGTCCTTGGCGATCTTGGCGCGCGAGCGCACCGCGTCGTCCTTGGCGTCCTTCGTCCCCTTCTCACCCTTGGGTCCCTTTTCGCCCTTCTCGCCCTTTTCTCCCTTCTCGCCCTTCTTGCCGCCCTTTCCCTTGGTCGCGAGCGTATCCTGCGCCGAGAGGGTCCTGGACGTGGCGGGGAGCGACGGGGCGAGTGCGAGGGTGCCGGACACCGCCAGCAGCAATCCGATCAGTCGAGCGCAATCCATCGGTCCACTCCTCCGCAGGCTCAGATCCACTGTTCCGCCGTGGCCCGCGCCACGTACGGCACTCCTTCTTCCCGCAAGCGCTGCGCGACATCGGCGAGCCGCTCTCCCTTCTTGGCACGCACCGCGTACACAAACGTCGTCTCGCCGTTGTCCGACCCGCTGCGCACCAGCTCGAACTTCTTGGCATGCGTGGTCAGGATCGCCTCCAGTGTCGGCCGGGCGTCGTCGCTCCCCCCGACCACCACCGTCACGCGCCCGTCGAACTTGGGGCGACCCTCCGCCGGCTCCTCACCCGTCACGGGGACGTCCTCGCGCCGTCGCCGCACGCGCTTGGCGAGGGCGTCGAGCTGTTCAGGGGCCAGCGTCTCGAGGATCTCGCGGTCGAGTCGGGCGACAAACTGCGACGTGCGATTGGCGATGGCCATTGCGCGCGCCATGTGCTGCTCCGCGCGCTTCCCCTCCAGCGACGGCGGCGTGCGCGCGAAGTCGGTCTGCCAGAGCGCGAGCGCCACAATGATGTAGAGGAGCGACAGCACGACGGCGACCTCGAGTTGCACGCCGCACGCCAGCCCCAGCGCGCTCACCACGAAGACGTAGACTGCGTCCTTGGAATCCTCGAGCGAGGTCCGGAAGCGCACCGCCGCCACGATCCCCGCCAGCGAGAAGGCCAGCGCCACGCTGTTGCGGACGAGCACCGCCACCGCCGCCACCACCGCGGGGAGGAGGACCAGGGTGTGCACCACCGACTGCGAATAGCCCTTCTTCTGCCGCGTGAACATGTACGTCCACGCCACGGGGAGGGCGAGCAACACCGCGGCGACGCACGCCACGGCGGCCAGCAGCGCCACCAACCCCGGTGGCAGGGTGGCGAGGCTACCGCCAGGTGCAATGGCCGAGAGGCCGGGGATCCCGGAGGGCACCTGCGTCACGCCGCTGATCCCGAGGATCGGAGAGAGCGCCTCGCGCACCTGGTCCCGGGCACTCACCGACAGGAGCATCCAACTGCCGGCGAGCGCCGCACTCAGGACGGTATAGTAGACGACGAGGCGCGAGACGACGCCTTGAAAGAGCGTGGCAATGCCAGGCCGAGTCGACGACATGACGGAGGGGAAGGGGGGAGGCGAGGCCCCCCGATACTATCGCCTGACACGCCCGCCAGCGAGAGCCTCACCCCGTCGTGTCGAGCCACTCCTGCATCGCCGTCAGCTCATCGACCGACCCCAGTCGCTCCCAGATCGCGATGGCCGACTCGGCGGCGATGCGCGCGGCGGCCGCGTTGCCGAGCGTCGACTCCAACTCCGCGAGGGCACGCAGGGACTCGGCCTCGACGAGCGCCCCCTGATGCTCGCGCGCCAGCTCGAGTGCAAGGACGATCTCCTGGCGCGCGGCGTCGTATCGGCCATCGGCCAGGTGCGCGAGGCCAGACAGCCGCCGGGCGTCACCCTCCCGAATCGGGTCGGTGAGGCGGGCAAAGTCCTCGGCAACACGGCGCGCGCTGGCGCCGGCGAGCTGCGTGTCCCCACGACGAAAGGTGATCTCGGCGCGTCCCAATCGGGCGAGCGCGACCAACCGTTCGCTGCCGGCGCCATGCGCGAACTCGATGGCGCGCTGCTCGTACTCGTCGGCCTGCGCAAAGTCGCGCACGTCGCGATACGTGATGGCCATGTTGTGGTAACACTCGGCGATGCCCACTGCGTGTCCCAGCCGCTGGTACGCCGGGATGGCGAGGTGATACATCCCCAGCGCGTTCTCCCGTCGCCCGCGCAGGTTGGCGAGCGCACCAAGGTTGTTGGTGGCACGCGCGAGCAGGAGCGTGTCGCCATCGGCCTGGGCGAGCAGGATCGCGCGATCCCACGCCGACTCGGCGTCGTCGAGTTCCCCCAACTCCCAGCAGGCGGCGCCGAGCATGTTGACGCCGCGGCGCAAGGCGGCGCGATCGCCACGCGTCTCGAAGAGCGGAATGGCCTCGCCGAGCCACGTGCGTGCACGCTCGGGGAGCCCCATGCGCAGCGATGCTTCCGCCAGCAGCAACGCAGCGTCCGACTCCTGCAGCGCGACCGGCTGGCCGTCGAGCAGTTCGCGCACGCGCGACCACTCGCCACCCTGCGCGGCAGCGCGGGCAGAAGCGAGAGCGGGATCGGCGTCAGGCGCGAGCATGGGCGGTGATCTCAGTACGCGATGGCATAGCTGGTGAAGCCCGTGAGCCGTGCCTCCACCTCGTCGTTGCCGACCACCAGCGTGGTGGACAGCTTGACCCACGGAAGTCCGAGCGACTCCTGCTTCCAGATGGCGAGGCGCGTGCGCACGCTGTCGTCGCTCGAATCGCTGCGCCCGTCGTCGTTGAGGTCGCCCCCGCGTTCCTTGAACGAGAGCTTCAACTCCGCGGGTTCATTCGGGTCGAACAGCAACCCGGCGGGCGAGAATTCCACCGCCAGCGAGACGGGGTCGGTCACGCGCAGGGTGATCAGCAGCGAATCGTTGGGGCCGAAGCTCGACCCGTCGGGTCGCCGCAGAAGCGAGCGATTCTTGACGCGAAAACGCAGGTACTCGGTGGAGTCGGTGCGCCCGGCCCTCGGCCGGTAGTACAGCCGCACCTCGCGGTTGTCCCCCACCTTGGCCCAGAACGACGTGGTGGTCGCGACCAGGGTGGGCGTGTTGCGCCCCACCGGGACAAAGGTCAGCTGCGACGCCGGCAGCGACGTTCCTGGCGGCGTATCGGTTACTGGCGCGGTTGCGTCGTCGGCGCACGCCGCCGCGCCCATCAGGAGCAACACGGTCAAGGGGCGCAGCACCTGGCGACGCATCGCCTGGCGTCCAAGCGCGCGGCACACATCACCCATCCACATCGTCATCGCCTCCGTTGTCGGCCAGACCGTCGAGCAGGCGCTGCAAGCGCGGGCGCGAGATGCCAAGGCGGCGTGCCGCCTCACTCTTGTTGCCGCCGCATAACGCGAGCATCTCGCGTGCAGCCGCCCGTTGCAGCTCGGCGATCGTTGCCGGGAATGGAATACCATCGGTGTGCACCGGAGCGCGCGTCGGCTCCACGAGATCGTCGTGGTCAAGCACGCCGTCGACGCTCAGCAGGGTGCAGCGTTCCATCAGGTTGCGCAGCTCGCGCACGTTGCCGGCCCAGTCGCGATGCAGCAACTCGCGTTCGGCCGCCGGCGTGAACGTGGGCGACGGCACGCCGTAGTCGGTCGCGAACTTCTCGAGGAAGTGCCGCGCCAACGGGAGGATGTCGTCGCGCCGCTGGCGAAGCGCCGGCAGCTCGATCGGCACCACGTTGAGCCGATAGAACAGGTCTTCGCGAAACTCCCCGCGCTTGACCGCCGACGCGAGATCCACATGCGACGCCGCGATCACGCGCAGGTCGACCGCGATGTTCTTCGTGCCGCCCACGCGGCGCACGACGCGCTCCTCGAGCGCGCGCAGCAGCTTGCCCTGCAGGCCTAACGGGAGATGCCCGATCTCGTCGAGGAAGAGCGTGCCACCATTGGCGAGTTCGAACAGCCCCGGCTTGGCCGCGCTGGCATCGGTGAACGCCCCCTTCTCATGGCCGAAAAGTTCGCTCTCCAGGAGATGATCGGGGAGCGCGGCACAATTCACGTCGACGAAGGGCGCCTCGCGACGCGGACCGTTGTAGTGAATGGCGCGCGCGACGAGCTCCTTGCCGGTTCCCGTCTCGCCGGAGATGAGGACGGTGACGGCGGGATGCGGAATCACGCGCGAGGCCCGCGCGAGCGCCCCCTTGATTGCCGCGCTCTCGCCGAGGATGCCCGTAAAGCGGTACTTGGCCCGCTCGGCCTCGGCAAACTGTGCGCGGCGTTCCTGCTGCTTCGGGCGCTCCGCGCGCTCGCGCAGCCACGACGAGAGCAGCGCAACATCCGGCGGGAGCGCGAAGTACTCGGCGGCACCGGCGCGAACGATCGTCGCCGCGGTGCGATGGTTGGGGAGCGCGCCCACCGCCACGACCTCGACGCCGCTGCCCGCCATGCGCCGAACCACGGCTTCCATCTCTCCCTCGACACCTCCACCGGCGAGCAGGACGGCAACCGCGCTACTCCCCGTCAACTCGCGCGGATCGCTGAGCGTGACGAGGTCGAACCCGCACTCGGCCGCGAGACGCGGCCACAGCTCGGAGAACGAATCGGAGAGGGCGAAGAGCGCGAGCGTCGGCACAGGCACCGTTACGGCGAGTGGGATCGCTCCGACCACGCGCGCCTGGCCCGACAGCCTAGCGTGGGCTGCGGCCATGGCTGTTTCCGGTCGGCGTGAACGGCTCGGGGCGACGCAACACGTGGGGGGATTCCAGTCGGGGAGTGGCGATCGCGAAGGACGAAGTCCTCCACGACCTCTCCCTTCTTGCACGGTCCACACCCGGAATTTGTCGCCATGTGAAGCAATGTAACCCTTTGTTTTCCCGCGACTTGACTCTGCGAAGGCTCCGGAAACGTCCCGGGGCTCCCGATCGCCACGATGCATAGTTGTATCGGGATGATACAGCGACACAGTCGGCGCTGTCACTGAAATCACCCCACGCGAAATGATCCGGTACAGGGGGACGCGACCGGCGCCGGTACGGTGCGAGTGTGCTCACACGACGCCTCGCCACCGCCCTGCTGACCCGCTTTGCCGACGGGCAGCCGCCGATCGACCTGCTCGGAATGCTCGGCTTTGCCACCGATCCACTCCCGCTCGATCGCTCCTCGTCCTTGCTCGAGGCGATCCCGCTGTCGGAGGCGCGAGTCGCCGTGGGGAGCGGTGGGCGGCGCGCGTTGCTTGTGACCGTGCTCGCGAAGGGATCGGTGCGCGGAGCGGTCGCCACCCTCGCCCAGCGCCTGCATCGCGACGCGCCGCATCATCTGTGGCTGGTGATCGCCTGTGCGGCGGGGGGTGGCAGCGCCGCCCTCGCGAGTTGGCGCGGCGACGGCAATCGCGCGCGGGTCAGTGCACTCGTCTTTCATCCCGAACGCGTCCTCGAGAGCGACGCCGAGACGCTCATGGCGCTCCACGCCGCGGCCGCAGGCGAGGATCTCGCGGTGCACGAACGCTGGTGCGAGATCCTCGGGCGCGAGGCGCTCTCGCACCGTTTCTACCGCGCACTCGAGCACCATGTCCTGGCGTTAGGCGAGGGGGCGAGGGGGAGCGCCTCGTCCGAAGTGCGTCGCGAACTCGCGCTGCTCACCACGTCGCGCCTCGTCTTCCTCGCCTTTCTGCAATCGCGCGGGTGGCTGGACAACGACGCCGATTTCCTCGCGCGACATCTCGACCGCACGATGGCCAGTGGCGGCGACGCCCACCGACGATTCCTCGAGCCGCTCTTCTTCGGCACGCTCAACACCCGGGTCTCCAAGCGCGCCTCGGCGGCCAGGGGATTCGGGCGCGTCCCCTTCCTCAACGGCGGGCTCTTTGCCCGCTCTCCGCTCGAACGGCGGCACCGCGCGCTGCGCTTCCGCGACGACGATGTCGGCGCGCTCTTCGACGACATCCTCACGCGTTACCGCTTCACCGCACGCGAACAGGAACGCGAGTGGAGCGAGAGCGCCGTCGATCCGGAGATACTCGGACGCGCCTTCGAGTCGTTGATGGCCTCACGCGAACGACGCGACAGCGGGTCGTACTACACGCCGCACGCCCTCGTCGCCCGGGTGACCGACGCGGCGCTCGAGCACGCGCTCGATGCGGCGCAGGTGGTCGCGGACGCGCACGACGCGTTGCGCGACCCAACGCGACTGGACGACGAGGCTCGGCAGCGCGTGCGGCGAACGCTCCTCTCGTTGCGCCTGCTCGATCCCGCGTGCGGCTCGGGTGCCTTCCTCGTGCACGCGCTCGAGCGCGTCTCGCACCTGCTCGTCACACTGGGCGACCCGCGTCCGCCCGCCGCGCTGCGTCGCGCCGTGCTCACGCAATCCATCTTTGGGGTCGACCTCAACCCGATGGCCGTTTGGCTCTGCGAGCTGCGGCTCTGGCTCTCGATGGTGATGGATCTCACCGTGACCGATCCGCTCGAGGTCCCCCCACTCCCCAACCTCGATCGCAACGTCCGCGTGGGCGATGCGCTCGCGGGGGGCGACGTTGGCGTCGAGGAGGGCGGGCATGGCGCCGTCGCGCGCGCACCGTCGGCGATCGCCACGCTTCGCGGGCGCTACGCGCGAGCGACCGGGCGTCGCAAGGTGTCTTTGGCGCGCGTTCTCGACCGCGAGGAGCGGCGCGCCGCACGCAGAGCACTGGAGCAGCAACTCGAACGCGCCTCGTTGGCCCGGCGTGCCCTCGTGCGCGCGGCGCGCGGTCGCGACCTGTTCGGCAATCGTCGCGGCGCCGTCGGCGACGAGCGCGCTGCGCTCGCCGAGCTTCGGACGCGCGCGCGGTCCATCCGCCAGGCGCAACGCGCGCTTGCTCGCGGCGGCGCCCTCCCCTTCCGCTTCGCCTCGCACTTTGCCGACGTCGCAGGCGCCGGCGGCTTCGATGTCGTCGTCGGGAATCCGCCGTGGGTCCGTCTCCACCGCATCCCCGCCGATCGCCGCGACGCCTTCCGCCGAGAGTTTGTCGTCTTTCGCCAGGCGGCATGGCAATCGGGGGCGGCCGCGGCTGGAGCAGGGGCCGGCTTCGCGGCGCAGGTCGACCTCGCGGCCCTCTTCGCCGAACGCGCCATCGGGGTGCTGCGTCCGGGAGGGACGCTGGCGCTCCTCCTTCCGCTCAAGCTCTGGCGATCGCTCGCTGGGGGCGGCGTTCGACGCCTGCTTGGGGCTGAACACGAGTTGCGACTGCTCGAGGACTGGTCGGAGGCGCCGGCCGCCTTCGATGCCGCCGCCTACCCTTCGCTCGTCGTCGCACGCAGGACGGCGGCGCGCGCCGAAGCGGTCACACCGCCGCGACGGATGCCCGCCCAACCGGAGCGCGTGGTGCAGTTAGGCGTGCATCGACGCGACTTTGCCATCAACTGGTCGTGCAGTTCGCGGGACCTTCCGTTCGACGCCACGCCGGGGGCACCGTGGCTGATCCTGCCGCCGCCGGCGCGCGCAGCGTTCGCACGACTCGCCGCCGCGGGTCCTTCGCTCGCTGACAGTGGCCTCGGCCGCCCGGCGCTGGGCGTGAAGTGCGGCTGCAACGACGCCTTCCTTGTCGAAGCGGTCGCGGCGGGAGTGATGCACGCTGTCGTGCAGGGGTCAGGACGCGAGGCGAGCATCGAGGCCTCGCTGTTGCGCCCCATCCTGCGTGGCGAACAGGCGCGGGCCTGGACGCCGGCCAGCAGTCGCGAACGCATCATCTGGACGCACGATGAAGCCGGCCGCCCGCTGGCGACACTTCCGCCGCTGGCTGCGCGCTGGTTTGCCCGGTGGCGCGGCGACCTGACGCGGCGGACCGACCTGCGTGGCTCGCGCGCCTGGTGGTCGCTGCATCGCATCGACGCGGCGGTCAATGCGCGGCCGCGCGTGGTCTGGGCCGACTTGAGTCGCGGGCCGCGCGCCTGCATCCTCCCCGCGCACTCACCCGTGGTCCCGCTCAACACCTGCTACGTCGCCGCCTGCCGCGACGACCTCGATGCTGCGGCGCTGGCGGCGCTGCTCAATTCGCCGCTGGCCGCCGCGTGGCTGGATGCGCTCGCCGAACCCGCGCGTGGCGGCTTTCGGCGGTATCTCGGCTGGACCGTTGCCCGCTTGCCGATCCCCACCGATTGGGCGCGTGCGCGCGAGATCCTCGCGCCGCTCGGCCTGCGCGGCGTGTCCGGTGACACGGTCGGGAGCGACGAGTTGCTCGACGCCGCCGTCTCCGCCTATCGCGTGCGTCCCGCGCTCGCGCGTTCGCTCGTGGAATGGACGTGGCGATGAGCGGCGACGTGCGCGCCTTCTTCCATCGCTGCCTGCAGCGACTGCACGCGGAGTCGGGTTCCACACGCGACGCTGACGCCTTCACGTTAGGCGAGATCACCCTGCTTCGCCACCAACGGGATGGGGCACGACGACTGCGCGCGATTCTCGCCCAGCACGGCGGTGCCTTGCTGGCCGATGAGGTGGGGCTGGGGAAGACATACACGGCGCTTGCCGTCGCGCGCGACATGTCACGGGTGCTTGTCGTCGCGCCGGCCGCGGTGCGCACCATGTGGCGAGAGGCGAGTACGCGATGCGGTGTCGCGACCACCGTCATCACCTACGAACAGCTCAGCGCGGGGCGCATGCCCGCAGCGACGCAGTGGGAACTGGTCATCCTCGACGAAGCGCATCGCGCCCGCTCGCCGGCCACCCGACGATATCGTGCGCTCGCCCAGCTTACGCTCGGCGTCCCGGTACTGCTCCTCACGGCCACACCGATTCACAATCGACGCACCGATCTCGACGCGTTGCTCGCGCTCTTTCTCGGGGCGGGAAGTGCCACACTCGACGACGCGGCGCTCGGGGCGCTGGTCGTGCGACGCCGTGTTGAGGACGTTGGCGCGCACCTCCCATCGCTCCGCGCGCTGCGGCGACACGAGGTCGCGCCAGCGCCGGCGGTGCTGGAAGCGCTGCGCGCCCTCCCCCCTCCGCTCCCCCCAGCCGACGGTGGAGTCGCCGAATCATTGGTGGCGCTGCAGCTGACGAGAGCGTGGTGTTCCAGCGACGCGGCGCTTGCCAGCGCCATTCGCCGTCGGTTGGCCACGGCCGCCGCGCTGGAGCACGCGCTTTCTTGCGGCCGACTACCCTCCAGGCGTGACCTGGCCGCGTGGACGGCTGCCAACGACGGGAGCGTGCAGCTCGCCTTTCCCGAACTCATCGCCGCTCCCGCGCCTTCGGCCGACGTCGTACCACTGCTTGAGGTCGTACGCCGACATGCCGAGGGTCTGCGTGACCTGCGCGCGCTGGTGCGCGGTGTGGCCGCCCGCGATGCACAGCGCTTTGCGCGGGTTCGCCGCGTACTCGCGGAGTGCGCCGACCGACAGGCGGTGGTCTTCACGCATAGCGCCGAGACGGCAGAGGCGGCGTATCGGGCGCTCCGCGATACCACCCGGGCCGCACTGCTCACCGGTCGTGTGGCCTCTATCGCGAGCGGTCCCGTCACACGCCAGGAACTGCTCGATGCGTTTGCACCTGGCGACGCACGTCCGCGCCGACGCGACGACATCGCCCGCATCGATGTCCTCGTCGCCAGCGACGTGCTCAGCGAGGGCGTGGACCTGCACGGCGCCGCGACGGTGATCCATCTCGACCTCCCGTGGACCGTCGCGCGATTCGAGCAGCGACTCGGGCGATTGAGACGACTGGGATCCCGGCACGACGCGGTGGAGGCGCACCTGATTTCGCCGCCGGTCGACGCGGGAGAACTCGCGCTCACCCTGCACCATCTTGCGCGCAAGGCGAAACTGGTGTCAACGACCGTCGGGTCCTCTTCGATCATGCTCGGCGCTGAAGCGTGGGACGCATCGCGTGACGACGGCCACGCGCGTGCGCCGATCGCCTCGCGCCATGCGATGCTGCGGGCACTGCATCGCCTGGAGCGCACGGCGGCCGCGTTCGGCGCGACGTCACGCGTGACGCTGGCGTCACGCACCGCCGAACCGCCACTGGCGAGCGCCGCCGATACCCCGCACATCACGCGCTGCCATGTGGAAGGCCGCACGACACCGCTCGCGCTCGCACTCGTCTCACGCGATGGCGATGCGCACCTCGCCATCGTCGAAGGGGATCAGGTCTCGATCGAGCCCGGCCGCGTGGTCGCGACGCTGGAGGCGCTGGCAGACAGCGTTGCGATGTTGGAGGCAGCGGGTGCCAGCGTCGCGACGTCGGCGACGTCCGCAGCGCCGAGCACCCTCCTCCCCATCGAACGCTCGCTCCTCCGATGGCGCGACCAGCAGCACGCGCAACGGCAACTCAGTCCCGATGCCGCCCACACGTCGCCGCCGCATCGCCGCCTCCTGCGGGCGCTGTCGTCGATCGTCGCTCGCGCCCCTCGGGGCGAACGCCCTGCGGTTGCAGGACGTGCAGCTGACGGACGGCAGTTGGTCCTCTCCTGCGCGGGCGCCGGGGTCGAATCGCTCCTCGACACGCTCGTGTCGTCCGCCGGGCCAATCCGCCCCGCCGCGGGTGGCCACACGCCGGCATCGCAGTCCGCGAGCGCCACGCCGCAGGCGCGCGCCGACCTCCTCTGGCTCGATCGCGTCATCGCCGCGCTTCGCAACGTCGCTCCCACGCCATCCCCTGCGCGCCCGTCGTTCGCGCCGGGCGCCTCGCCCTCCGCCGTGAGTATCGAGGCAGCCCTGACGCTCCTGCCCCACGACGACCGCTCCGGCCCCGTGTGCCCCGACCACCCAGCTGTCGACAACCATCCCCGACGCAACGGCGAGGTCGACGCGTGAGCTATTCTTCGTGTCATGTCCTTCTCCCCCTTCCCCTCCCCCCTCGAGGGACAGGCGCCCCGCCCTGCGGGCGCCCCACGCGTCGCGCGCCTCCCTCGCCGTCACCCGGTCGTGCTCTTCGATCTCGATGGCACCCTGATCGACACACTCGAGCTCCTCGTGAAGGCGATGCAGCACGCCTTCGACGCCCGCGAGGGCCCTCGGCCGACCGTCGAACAGTGGGTCGCCACCATCGGCCGACCGCTTGTGTGGCAGTTTGGTCAGTACGCCACCGGCGACGACGACCTGCAACTGCTCGTCCGGACGTACCGCGCCTATCAGTCCGAGCATCACGACCGCCTCACGCGAGTCTATGAAGGCATCCCGGCGCTCGTGCAGCGCCTGCACGAGGCCGGTCACCCGCTGGGCGTGGTGACGAGCAAGGCCGATCACTTGGCCAACCGCTCCCTCGCGCACGTCGGACTCGCCCCCTTCTTCGACGTCGTCGTCGGCGCCGACCGAACCTCCAAGCACAAGCCCGAGCCGGAGCCGGTCTGGTTCGCCCTGCGCGAACTCGACGATGCCCCCGAGCGCGCCGTCTACATCGGCGACTCCCCGTTCGACGTCATGGCCGGCAACGCCGCAGGCGCCACATCGATCGGCGTCACCTGGGGGGCGTCGGCACATGCCCCCCTGCGCGAGGCTGCGGCACACCACGTCGTGACCACCGTGGCGGAACTCGACCTGCTTCTGGCAAAACTCGCAGCCCCCCTGGGAACGTAGGGAAGACGAGAAGACGAGGTCATTCAAACCTTCCGGCCGTCGCCGCTATCTCACCCAGTGAGCAAACGACGACCGGTTCGATCGTGACGGTGGCATCCCTGGAACCAACCCCCCTCCCCGTAGCGACCGACGCCTCCGACGTAGCCCTGGCTGCCCAGGCTGCGTCCGGCGACCGCCGGGCGTTCGAGCGGCTCTATCGCTCGCACGTGAACCGCGTCTTTGCCATCTGCGCGCGCATGGTCAACGACCGCACGCACGCCGAGGAACTCACGCAGGACGTCTTTGTCCGCGCCTGGGACAAGCTCTCCCTCTTTCGGGGAGATTCGGCCTTCGGCACGTGGCTTCACCGGCTGGCAGTGAACGTGGTCCTGAACGCACGGAAGTCCGACGGACGGAAGCGCTCGCGCTTCGAGGACGATGGCGACGTGATCGACGAGCTCCCGCAAGGCAGCTCGGCCTCGATCCCCGGCGCCTCGATCGACCTGGAAGCCGCCATCGCCCTCCTCCCGCCAGGCGCACGAAAGGTCTTCGTGCTGCATGATGTGGAGGGCTACAAGCATGAGGAAATCGCGGAGATGCTCGGCATCACCGCTGGTGGGAGCAAGGCGCAGCTCCATCGCGCCCGGCACCTTCTCCGAGAGGCCCTGAACCGATGACCAACCGCAACCTGACCTGCGCCGAGATCGACGAGCGCCTCGGGGACTACCTCGAGGGCGCGCTGGACGACGCCTCGGTGGCCGACCTCGAATTGCATCTGTCGGGGTGCCCCGCCTGCACGGCGCTGGTGCACGACTTCGAGCGCATCACGCGCCAGGCGGCCACGCTTCCGGCGCTCACCCCGTCGCACGATCTCTGGCCGGCCATCGCGCAGCGCCTCGACGCGCCGGTGGCCGACCTTGCGGCACATGCCGCCGCGCGCGCCGCACGCCAGGCGCCCGCCCCGTGGCACCGCGTCAGACTCGGCGCCATCGCCGCCGCCCTCGTGGGGATCACCGCCATCTCGACCTACACGCTCACCAGCCGCAACAGCGCGCCGGCCGTCGCCGCCAACGCCGCCACCGACAGCGCCGCTCCTTCAACCTTAGCCCCGGCCGACACGCCGCTGGCTGCACCGTCGCCGTCGGCCGGCGGCACCGCGCCGGTAGTCGCCTCTACCCCCGCCTCGCCGTCGGCGAGTGGGGCAATGCAGGTGAGCCGCGCCGCGCGCCGCCCGGCTCGCGATACCTACGACGCCGAGATCTCGACCCTGCGCGGCGTCCTCTCCGACCGGCGCGAGGAACTCGACCCTCGCACGGTCGCCGTCCTCGAGTCTTCCATCGCCACCATCGACTCCGCGATCGCCGAAGCGCGTCGCGCGCTCGATGTCGACCCGGCGTCCCGCTTTCTGTCCACGCAGCTCAACAAGGCACTGGAGAAGAAGCTCGGCCTGCTCCGCACCGCGGCGCTCCTCCCGTCTCGCACCTGACCACCACGCCCATGCCACGCTCTCCTCTCTCGCCACTGCTCGCCCTCGCGCTGGTCGTCGCCCTCCCGGCGTCGGCGCGCGCCCAATCGACCGAACGCTCCATCGAGCGCATGGCCGAGAGCATCGCCGCGGCCGCCGAGCGCATGGCGGCCCGCGTCGAGAAGCACGCGACGCTGATGGCCGATCGCCTCGAGCGCGAGTTCGAACGCAAGCGCAAGTCGGATCCCAACTGGAACTGGGATGACGACGATCGCGGGCGCTCGCGCCGCGACGGCGAACAGCAGCAGGTCCGCTCGCGCGTCGATACCACCTTCGCCTTCTCGGCCGAGGGGACCGTCGACCTTTCCAACCTCTCCGGCGACATCATCGTCACCGGGTGGAGCCGCCGCGAGGCGCAGATCAAGGCCACATCCGAGCGCGGTCGCCTGGAACTCGACGTCTCCTCGTCGCGCATCACGCTCGAGGAAGAAGGGCGCGGCTCGATGTGGGGCGGCGGTCGTCGTGGGGAAACGCGCTACGAGGTCTCGGTGCCGCGCGGCGTGCGGGTCATTGCCCGCAGCACCTCGGGCGACGTGATGGTCCGCGGAACCGGCGGCGAAGTGGAAGCCGGCTCCACCAGCGGTGACGTGCAGGTGGAGGATGCGGTGCGCCGCATCGAACTCACCTCGGTCTCCGGCGACGTGACCGCACGCCAGCTCAAGGGGACGGTCGACGCCACCTCGGTCTCCGGCAGCGTCGAGTTGGAGAGCGTGGACGGGGTGCTGCACGCCGGCACCACCAGCGGCGACATCGCCCTCACCGGCGTCACCTCGCGCGACGTCGAGGCCTCGACCACCAGCGGCGAGATCACCTTCTCGGGCGACATGGCCACCGACGGACGCTACGAGTTCCACTCGCACTCCGGGACCATCCAGCTCACCATCCCCGGCTCGTCGAACGCGCGCTTCTCGGTCGAGACGTTCAGCGGCGACCTGGATTCCGACTTCCCGATCACGCTGCAGCCGGGCGACCGCTCCTCGCGCCGCCCGCGCCGCTTCGAATTCACCGTCGGTAACGGCGGCGCCCGCATCATCGCCGAGACCTTCAGCGGCGACCTCGAAATCCGCAAGCGTTAGGCATAGGAGATCTCCCGTGACGCACGTTCTGAAGCTCGTGATGAAGCCTGCCCTCAAGCACGCCCTGCTCGGCACCCTGCTCGCCGCCTCGGCCCTCGCCGTCCCCGCGCCGCAGTCGCTGCACGCGCAGGGGACCCCCGACTTCACGTGGGAAGGGCGCATCCCGCGCGGACGCTGGCTCTACGTCCGCAACCTCAATGGCCCCATCCGCGTCGACCGCGCCTCGGGTGACAAGGCCGAGGTGATTGGCGAGAAGCGCGTGCGCCGCGGGAGCGGCGACGCCGTCCGCATCGAGGTCAAGAAGCTCCCTAACGACGACGTCATCATCTGCGCCATCTGGAACGAGAACACCACCTGCGATGAAGATGGCTATCGCACGCGTGGCAACGACGGATGGAATCGCCGCAACGAAGTCTCGGTGGAGTTCACCGTGCGCCTGCCGGACGGGGTGAAGCTCGTCAGCAGCTCGGTCAACGGCTCGCTTCGTATCGAAGGCGCCACGTCGGAGATCGAGGCCAGCACGGTGAACGGCGGCATCACCGCCTACACCACCGGCGGCCCGGTGCGCGCCAGCACCGTCAACGGCGGCATTGAAGTCCGCATGCGCGAGACCGGGACCGAAGACCTCGAGTTCGAGACGGTCAACGGCTCGGTGGACATCGAGCTCCCCGCGTCGCTCAATGCCGAGCTGGACATGCGCACCGTGAACGGACGCGTCTCCTCCGACTTCCCGCTCACCCTCTCCGGACGCATCAACCCGCGCCACATCCGGGCCACGATCGGCAAGGGAGGGCAGCGCCTCAAGGTCTCGACCGTGAACGGTTCGGTCGACATCCGGAAGCTGTAGGCCCCTCCGCTCCCCCCAGCGCGCGAACGCCAGCCTCCGGGCTGGCGTTCGTCGTTTGCGCCCCGGGTCCACTGCCCGTCATCCCCAGGATCGTCTCCGGGATGCCCCGATCGGTTGCCCCGTCACGGATCGCCCAGTCGTCGTTCGGGGTAGCAGGAGCGGATCCCATGGAGCCGGCGACGGGATTCAGGCCGGCACGGTGCTACCCGAGTTCGGGATCCTCGCAGTATCTTTGCACCGTCCAATCCCTCTGCAGGAGAATGACATGGGCATTTCTGCCCGCCCGTATCCGGGCGTCGTAGTCCGCACCGGGGCCGAGCGCGCCACGCTCGTGCGCCGCACCTACAGCCTCGTCTTCGCCAGCATCCTGGTGACGATCGCTGGCGCCGCCTTCGCCATGTCGCAGCCCGCGATCATGGGAAGTGTCGCGCGGCATCCGTTCATCACGATGATCTGCATGTTTGCGCCGCTCATGCTGGCGCTCAAGTTCCGCGAGGCCTTTCCGGCCAACCTGGGGCTGGTCTTCCTCTTCACGTTCGTCGAAGGGCTGGCCATCTCGCCGATCCTGTACGTCTACGGTCGGTCGAGCCCTGGCGTCATCGGACAGGCCGGGATGCTCACCGCCAGCGCCTTTGGCGTGCTGACGCTCTACGCCTTCGTCTCGCGCCGCGACTTCTCGGCAATGGGGGCGTTCTTCACCGTCGGGTTGTGGGTCCTGATTGCCACGTCGCTGCTCAACCTCTTCTTCCAGAACCAGACGGCGTCGCTCTGGCTGGCTGGCGCGACGGTCCTCGTCTTCAGCGGGCTGCTGGTCTTCGATACGTGGCGCCTGCGGAACGTCTTTGGTCCGGAGGATTACGTGCAGGCCGCGGTCACGATCTATCTCGACCTGCTCAACATGTTCCTCGCGATCCTCTCGCTCCTGGGCGGGCGCCGCGAGTAAGCGCGCCACCGCGCGTGCAAACGACGACGGCCCCGGTCATCCGACCGGGGCCGTTCTGCTTGTCACACGTCCCGTCGCGCTCGAGTTGAACGCGCGATCCCAGGGCGATCACAGGGCGATCATAGGGTTATCCCAGGGTGATCACAGCGCGG
>CAZLLP010000071.1:0-26703 GCA_964560345.1 uncultured Gemmatimonadaceae bacterium | reverse complement strand
CATCTCCCAGAAGCGCCGCCGCGTGATGGGATCGACGCCGCCGGTGGGTTCATCGAGGAAGACGACCCTGGGTTGGTGCAGGAGCGCGACCGAGAAGGCGAGCTGCTGCTTCCAGCCTAACGGGATGCGACGCACCAACTCCTTGCGGGCGTGCTCCAACCCGATGCGCCCCAGCAGCGATTGCATCCGTTCGGCGATCTGTGCGTCGCTGAGTCCGTAGATCCCGCCGTACAGCGTGATGTTCTCCTGCACGGTGAGGTCATCGTACAGGGAGAACTTCTGGCTCATGTAGCCGATGTTGCGCCGCACCTGTTCTGCGTCGGTGGCGATGTCGTAGCCCGCGACGGTCGCCGAGCCCGATGTTGGCTCGAGCAATCCGATCAGCATGCGCATCGCCGTCGTCTTCCCCGCACCGTTAGCGCCGAGGAAGCCGAACACTTCGCCTTGTGCCACGTGAAACTTGATGGCGTCGACGGCGGTAAACGAACCAAAGCGGCGCGTGAGGTCGCGCGCGTCGATCGCGAGCGCGCTCATGCCGCGTCGGCCTCCACCATGTGCCACATGAACGCGTCCTCGATGCCGGCCGCGATCGGCTCGAGCGTCACGTCGATCAACCCGTCGGCGTGGGCGCGCGACTGCACGTCGGCCACGATTGCATCTATCGGCAGGTCACGGCGCGCGTCGGTGTAGTGCACCACCTCACCGAACGGCCACACCGCCGCCGCGTGCGGCGAACGGCGCAACGCGGCGAGCAACGCCAGGCGATTGCTCGCGCGCACGGCGAAGAGCGGGCGCGGATATGCCGCCCCGATCGCTCCCGGCGCGTCGATGAGGAGGATCGTCCCCTTTTGCACGAGTGCGACCCGATCGCAGCGGCTCGCTTCGTCCATGTAGGGGGTCGAGACGACGATCGTGAGACCGCTGTCGCGCAACCGGTCGAGCAGGTCCCAGAACTCGCGGCGCGAGACGGCATCCACGCCGGTGGTGGGCTCGTCGAGGAAGAGGATGTCGGGGGCGTGCACGAGGGCGCAGCATAACGCGAGCTTCTGCTTCATCCCCCCGGACAGCGCCCCCGCCCGGCGGCTGGCGAACAGTGCCAGTTGCCGCCAGATCGGTTCGATGATCCTCATCCCGTCGTCCACACTCGTCCCGAACACCGACGCGAAGAACTGCAGGTTCTCCATCGCGCTCAGGTCGGGATACAGCGAGAATCGCCCGGGCATGTAGCCCACGCGCGCGCGAAGCGCCCACAGGTCGCGCACCACGTCGAGCCCCAGGACGCGCACCGTCCCCGCGTCCGGCAGGAGGAGGGTGACCATCGTGCGAAAGAGCGTCGTCTTCCCCGCTCCATCAGGGCCGATGAAGCCGAACAACTCGCCGGGCGCGACGTCGAAGGTCATGTCCGCGACCGCCGTAACGTCGCCAAAGCGCTTGGTGAAGCCGCGCACCTCGACCGCCGGGGCGACATGCTCCCCCGGCGACGCGCTGCTCGCGCCCGACAACGTGCTCACTTGGCCCCGCCGGCCGACGCGCCCAATACCACCTCGGCCGGCATCCCCACGCGAAGGCGCCCGTCTGCGTTAGGCACAGCGAGCTTGACGGCATACACCTGCGTCGTGCGCTCCTCACGCGTCTGGATCGGCGTGGGGGTGAACTCCGCCGACGGAGCGATCCAGGTGATGCGCCCCTGCACCGTGCGAAGTGAATCGCCACCGGCATCGACCTGAATCGTGAGCACCTGCCCGAGCGCCACCTTCGCCAGCTGCGCCCCGCTCAGGTACGCGCGCAGGATCAGCGTATCGAGCGCCGCCATCTTGAAGAGCGGCGTCCCCACCTGCACAAACTCGCCCGGCTCCACATAACGAGCTAGCACCGTGCCGGCACCGGGGGCCACCACGCGACTGCGGCGCAGCCGCTCCTCCAGGGACGCCACCTGCGCGTCGATCGACGCCACTTCCTTTCCCACCGTGGCGCGCGTCGCCGCCGTGCCTTGCAACTGGTCGCCCAGCACCTTGGCCTCGCGCTCGGCGCGATCGCCCTGCTGCGCCGTCGCCGCCTGTGCCGCCAGCAGTCGGCGCGTGCGCTCCAGCTCACGTTGAGCGATCACCCGCTGCGTCTCCAGCGCGGCCGCGTTCGCGTCGACCTCGCGGCCGCGGGCCCGCGCCGCCTCACGACGCGCGACAAGCTCGCCGCGCTGTAGCGCCAGCGTCGTCGTGTCGATCAATCCGACCTCGGCGCTCGCCGTTAGGCGCGTCCCTTCCTCGGCGTCGAGTCGCAGCACGCGCCCCGCTGCCTCGGCAGAGACCGTGACCTCGGTCGCCTCGAAATTGCCGTAGGCGTCGGCGACCTCCTTGCGGCACGCGGCGGCAAGCAGGAGGCTCGCCCCCATCAGGATCGTTCGAACAGGAGACATGGCGACTACGGCTGGAGGGAACGTGGGGCGAGCCCCAGCGTGGTGAGGTATCGGGCTTCGGCCTGCGCCAACTCCGCGCGATGCCGCTGCAAGGTCAGGTTTGCTTCCACGACGTCCGTGCGCGTCTCGACATACTCGGCGGCCGTGATCACCCCTTCGGTGAACTGCGCGCGCGACTGACGCTCGATGTCGGTGCGCAGCGCGACGAGTCGCTCGTCGCTCGACAGTGCGTCACGCAGGCGTTGCATGTCGGCGAGGTCGCTCTCGACCGCGCGCGCCAACTGCTCCGCAAGCGCGCGTTCCTCGGTGGTCACGATGCGTTGCTGCAAGCGCAACGCCTCGGATGCGCGCTCCGCGCTCCGCCACGTCCAGGGGCGCCACTCAACGCGCAGCCCCGCCTGCCAGAACTCGTCCGGATCGGTGCGGAACTGGTTGAGCCCCGGGCGCCCGAGCCCGGCCTGCCCAAAGGCCAGCACGCGCGGGCGATTTTCCACATGCGTCAACGCCGCCTCGCGATCGAGCCGGGCGCGCGTGAGCGCGAACTGGGTGAACTCGGGTCGCGCGCGCAACGCGTCAACGCGCCCCTCCGACTGCGTGCGGGCCACCTCGGCGCCGAGCGACGGGAGTGCGAGCACGGCATCCCCAGCGATCGTGCGTCCCGTTAGGCGCTCGAGCACCGCCAGGGAGGCGCGCCGCGCCGACACCGCCTCATCACGCGCCAGGAGCGCGCGCAGCTGTTCGGCGACAATGGCCGAGGTGTCGCGGGGCAACGCGGCGCCGTTGAGCACACGGGAGCGAGCGAGCTGCAGCCGCGCGTCGAGGTCGGTCAGCAATGCGTCGAACTCCTGCGTGCGCTGTTGCAGCAGGTAGGCCGAGAAGAAGGCGCCGTTCACTTCGCCGCGCAGGCGATACAGGGCGGCATCGACGGCGGCCGCCGACTCGGCGAGTCGCGCGCGTTCGACGGACTGCCGCGCCGCAACCGATCCGCCGTCATAGACCATCTGCTGCAGGTCGAGCGTCGCTTGCCACCGATCCTTGGGCGGCGTCGGGACCGACGAGCCGGGGAGGCGCAACGCGATCTGCGTGACGTCGCTCTGGTGCGACGCGCTGCCGTTGAGCGCGAGCTGAGGGCGACGCTCCATGTCCAGCGTCGTAAGGCGCTGCGAACTCGCGGCGCGCAGCAGTTCCGGCTGGGCAGCACGCGGGTCGCGTTGCACCGCGGCGGCTTGCAGCGCGCCGAGCGACAGCGTGTCCTGTGCATCGACGCGCACCGCCGAGCCTAACGCGATAAGCGGGAGGAGGAGCTGGAATCGGTTCACGGGCGTAGCCCCGCGAGGAAGAAGTCCGGGAGTTCGCGCTTGCGCGCTTCGACGAAAGCAGGAAAACGGTCCCCGTCGATCCCCACCAGGACCGGAAGGAGCGGTCTGACGATGAACGGAAAGACGGGCAGGGCAATGAGGCTGACGACGAACTGTTCGGCCGAGATGCGCCGGATCTCGCCGGCGGCGATGGCCGCTGCGAGTTGGCGACGCAGGACGCCGAGCGGCGCGCCGCCGGTGCCGCCCATGATGGCGCGCACCCGTTCAGGCTCGGCGTGCGCTTCGCTGATCACGTAGCCGGCGAGGTACGGGCGCGCGAGATGGAATTCGACCTGCTCGCGTACGACGGCACGCACCTTCTCTTCGATCGACAGCTCCTCGGACGCGAGGATGCCGAAGATGCGCGGCATGAACTGCGAGGCGGCGTTCCTGAAGACGGCATCGGCGAGCGCTTCCTTGGTACCGAAGTAGTAGTGCACCAGCGCCTTGTTGACCCCGGCCTCGTCGGCGATTTCCTGCGTGCGCGCCTTGGCGGTCCCCTGCGTGGTGAAGACGCGGTGCGCCGCGGCCAGGATGCGTTCGCGCGTGGCCTGGTCGTCGGCGACGCGCGGCGGTGCGGCCTCCCCGGCCTTGGAGGGGCGAGCGCCGGCGCGCGCGGAGCGGCCGCTCTTGCGGACGGCGCTCGCGCCCTTGCCCGGCTTGGCCCCTTCGCCAGCGCTGCGCCGCGCGGCGGGCTTGCGGGGGCTCGGCGCCTTCTCGCGTGAACCGTTTGGTTTAACCATATGGTTAAACTGTACGGTCAAAGTCGCCGTGTCAAGCGGGCAGGGACCGTTCACGCGCTCGGGAGCGCTTCCGCGTCAACACCGGTGGCGTTCGAGCGCATCGCATCATGCTCGGGTTCGCGTGGCCCTCGACGCCGCGAAGTCAACCCGTTGCCTCGCGCGCGCGGCGCGTTCACCTTGCCCGCTCCATTCCGGTCGCGTGACTCGCCGCCACCGGACTTCACGAGTCGCGATCCTCGCCGCATGTCCGATACTGCCACGACCGCCGCACCTCCCACGATCATTGCCCGCGTCGCCAAGGAACTGTCGCTCGCGACGGGCCAGGTCGAGCGCACGCTTGCCCTCTTCGACGAAGGCAACACCCTCCCCTTCATCGCCCGCTATCGCAAGGAAGTGACCGGCGGACTCGACGAGGTGCAGTTGCGCGACGTGCGCGACCGCGCCGACTACCTCTCGGAGATGGAGGAGCGTCGCGCCGCGATCATCAAGAGCATCGATGAGCAGGGAAAGCTCGACGACGCCCTGCGCGCCCAGATCAACGCCGCCGACACCAAGCAGGCGCTCGAGGATCTCTACCTCCCCTTCAAGCCCAAGCGCCGCACCCGCGCGATGATCGCGCGCGAACGCGGGCTCGCACCGCTCGCCGAGCAACTGTGGAGTGGCGCCCTCGACGACGCGGGGGCGCTCGAAGCGGCCGCCGCCTTTGTCAACGAAACGCTCGAGGTCCCCACGGTCGACGCCGCACTGCTCGGCGCTCGCGACATCCTCGCGGAGCAGGTCGCCGAGGACGCGACCGTTCGCGGATGGGTGCGTGAGATGACGCGCGCGCAGGGGATCGTGAAGAGCACCGTGCAGCCGGGCAAGGCCAGCGATGCCTCGAAGTTCAAGGACTACTTCGACTTCACCGAATCGTTAGGGACCATCCCGTCGCATCGCATGCTCGCGATTCGTCGTGGCGAGGCGGAGGAAGAGTTGTTGTGGCGCATCGAAGCCCCGGTCGACGCACTCGTTGCCCGCCTCACGCGCGAGATCCTCGATGGACGCCGCGCCACGCAGCAGCTCTCGCTCGTGGCCGCCGATGCGTACAAGCGCATCCTCGCCACCGCGATCGAAGTCGAGCTGCGCCTCGAACTCAAGTCGCGCGCCGATGACGAGGCGATCACGATCTTCGGGCGAAACCTCGGGCACCTTCTCCTGGCCCCTCCGGCTGGCGGGCGCCGCGTCGGCGGGCTCGACCCGGGATTCCGCACCGGCGTGAAGGTGGCCGTGGTCACCGCCACCGGCGCGCTCGTGCACACCGACACGCTCTACCTCCACCAGGAAGACCGCTTCGCAGGCGCCATTCGCGCCATGGCAACGCGATTCACCCCTGAACTGATCGCCATCGGCAACGGGACAGCGAGCCGCGAGACCGAGACGCTGGTGAAGGCGGCGTTGCGCGAACTCGATCCGCCGCGCCCTCAGGTCGTCGTCGTGAACGAGGCCGGCGCGTCGGTCTACTCGGCGTCCGACCTGGCGCGCACCGAGTTCCCCGAGCTCGACGTCTCGCTGCGTGGCGCGGTCTCCATCGCCCGCCGGCTGCAAGACCCGCTGGCCGAGCTGGTCAAGATCGATCCCAAGTCGATCGGCGTGGGGCAGTATCAGCACGACCTCAACCAGCCGCGCCTCAAGTCACGCCTGGACGAAGTGGTCGCGAGCTGCGTGAACCGCGTCGGCGTGGAGGTGAACACCGCGTCGGCCGCGCTGCTCGCCTACGTGTCGGGGATCGGGCCGTCGCTCGCGCAGTCCATCGTCGCGTTGCGCGACCAGCGCGGTGGTATCAAGTCGCGTGCAGAATTGCGCGAGGTGCCGCGCCTGGGCGCCAAGGCGTTCGAGCAGGCGGCCGGCTTCCTGCGCGTGCGCGGCGGGAGCCACCCGCTCGACGCCAGCGCGGTGCACCCCGAGCGCTACGCGTTGGTCGAACGCATCGCCGGTGACCTCGGCGCCGACGTGTCGGCGCTGATCGGCAACGAGGCGCTGCTCGGCACCGTCGAACTCTCGCGCTACGTCTCCGGCGACGTAGGGCTCCCCACGCTGCGTGACATCGTCGACGAGCTTCGCAAGCCGGGGCGCGACCCTCGTCAGGCATTCGAGCCCCCCGCCTTCCGTGATGACATCCAGAAACCCGAAGACCTGTCGGCGGGGATGGTGCTCGAGGGCGTGGTCACCAACATCGTCGCCTTCGGCTGCTTCGTGGACATCGGGGTGCATCAGGATGGCCTCGTGCACGTGAGCCAGCTCGCCGATCGCTACGTGAAGGACCCCAACGACGTGGTGAAGGTGGGGCAGAAGGTGAAGGTCACCGTGCAATCGGTCGACCTCGCGCGCGGGCGCATCGCCCTCACGATGCGTACCGAGATGCGAAGCCCGGGGAGCGGCGAGCGTCCCGCGGCTGGCGACCGTCCGGCTCGTGGCGATCGCGCGAGCGCGCCGACCGGCTCGAACGCGAAGCCGTCGGGGCAGTCGGGACGCGCCCCTGTTCCCGCCAAACCGGCGCCAGTTCCCGGCAAGGGATTCATCGCCCCCAACGGAATGCGCTTCAAGTAGCGCCGGTCGCGAGCGAGGGACACCTTAAGGAGTTGCCGGGTATCAGGCACGTCCGCTGATCCCCGGCACTCCGAACCCTCGATGCCCATGTTCACGCGATTCGCCGTGCCCCGCCTTTTCGTCGGTACTGTGCTGTGCTCGCTCGCCTTCCTTGCGAGTCCGCTTGAGGCGCAGAGCATCAACGCCACGGTGGTGCTCGCCGGCTTTCGCGGTGTTGTGCGAATGGACACGATCGGAACCACCGTGCGTGTAAGCGGCTCGCCCGGCGCCGTCTTCACCGCCCTGCGACACGCGCTCGACTCGCTCGGCGTTGCGGCCACCGTGCGCGACTCGGCCGCGGGCCTGGTGGGCAATCTCGAGCTCAAGCTCACGCGTCGCTTCGCCAACAAGGCGATGTCCACCTGGGTCGACTGCGGTGTGGGACACACCGGCCCCACGGCCAATGCCTATCGCGTCAACATGGCGATCATGGCCGGCGTGGCCCCCGCCAAGGACGGCGGGTCGAACATGCGCGTCGCCGTCGCGGCCGGCGCGCAGTCCTTCAGCGGCCCGCTGGGCGATCCCATCGCCTGCGAGAGCACGGGGGCCATCGAGCGACGCATCCTCGAGATCGTGCAAGCACACCTGAGGAGTCCATGAGCGACGCGAGCCGGCGCGAAGCGGTCCACGTGCGCCGTGCCGCGGCGCCCGATGCCAAGGCCCTGGCCGAGATTGCGGCGCGCACCTTCGCCGACACCTTCGGCGACAGCAATACCGCCGAGGACATGGCGTTGCACCTCACGACGACATACAGCGAGGCGCAACAAGCCGCCGAGATCGCCGATCCTGACATCGACGTGTTGATCGCCGAGATTGACGGCGCGATGGCGGGCTACGCCCAGGTGCGCGGCGGGGAAGCGCCGGAGTGCGTCACGCTCGCTGCGCCGGTCGAGCTCTGGCGATTCTACGTCGATCGGGCATGGCACGGTCGCGGTGTGGCGCAGGCACTCATGGCTGCGGTCGACGAGGCCGCGCGCGAACGCGGGGCCGACGCGCTGTGGCTGAGCGTGTGGGAGCACAACCCGCGAGCGCAGGCGTTCTATTCCAAGTGCGGCTTCTTCCAGGCCGGAACCAAACCGTTCGTGGTCGGCACCGACGTGCAGACCGACTGGGTCATGCTTCGGCGATTGGCTGCCGAGGCGTAGTCTCGCTCACACCTTCCACCAAGGAACGACCGCCGTGCGCCTCTTCATCGCGTCGCTCGCCCTGAGTATGGTCGCCAGTTCCGCCAGTGCGCAGAACGTGCGCGTGCGCATCGCCATCGCCGGTCATCGAGGGCCGGTCGCCGTCGACTCGCTCGCGTCGACCACCACGATCGACTCGCCGCGCGGCGTCGTCTTTCACGCCGTGTCGCAGGTCTTCGCCGAGTTGAAGGTCCCGGTCGACTCCCGCGACTCCGTCCGCGGTCTCGTGGGGGTGAGCAGCATGCCCAAGATGCGCTCGTTCGCCAACAAGCCGATTTCCAAGTGGCTCAACTGCGGCATGGGAATCACCGGGTCCAACGCCGACAACTGGCGGGTCTTCATGACGATCTTCGCGTTCACCGACGCGCAGGACTCGACTCACACCACGTTGCGGCTGGCGATGGTCGGCGGGGCGCAGGATGTCGCGGGCAATTCCACCGAGCCGGTGGCCTGCGGGAGTACGGGCAACTTCGAAACGCTCGTCAACGAGCGGGTGAAGCTGCGTATCGCCCAGGGGATGCCGTAGGGCGGCATCTCTCCCTGCATGTCGCGAGCGCCGGCGCGAATCACTCGCGCCGGCGCTCGGTTGTTTCTGCGATCCCGGAGTGGTCAGGGCGCGCCGCTGCCCCGCATCCGCTCGAGTGCTGCGCCAAGGTCCGGCTCGAATCCGCTCCCCAGCACCGTGCCGCCAGCACCAACGATCACCTGCTCGGCATGCGTGAGATCCTCGTCACGCACGAGCGCGACCAGCATCGACGTCCCGATCTCGAGGCCACTCCCCAACTGCCGCAGCAGGTCGTCGGGGAAGCCGGCATCGATGAAGTACGCCGCCAGCCCACCGGCCAGCGCCCCCATCACCGGGCCGATCCCGGGGAGCACGAGCGCAGCGACTGCGCCAATGGCCGCGCTCTTCCCGATCCCCCAGTCCTGCGTCTCGGAGAACCCGATCTTGCCATCGGCCTCGCGCTCGATGACCGCCGAGTTCCCGAGTCGCGTGCCGGCATTCTTGAGTTGGTCGAGTCCGAGCTTGGCGCCGCCCGTACTGCCGAAGCGGGCAATGACGATCTTGCGTGACGCAGGCGGAGTGGCACTCGGCGGGACGGTCATGAACGGGCTCCAGCGATGGTGGACGACAACGCGATATACGCTCGACGGACGTCTGCCGTATATCGCACCGCAGGCGCCGCCGTGCAACTCCCGCGGCGCGTACGCCACGCCCCCTCCGCTGGGCCCGGTCCCCTTCCCGACGCCGCGCACACGATCGTAACGTTTCTGCGACTCGCGTCGACTCACGCTCTTCCCTGTGGTCATCATGCTTCGGCTCGCCCTGCTCGCGCTCGTTTCGTCGGCCGCTCCCGCTCACGCGGATGTTCCCGTCGCCCCTGCGGCTCAGCCTCGTTGGCAGGAGATCGGGAAAACCCGCACCGGGAATCCCGTCTTCGTCGATCCCCGGACGGTGAAAAAGGGGAAGGACGGGATCATCAACGCGACCATTCGGGTCGCCTACACCAAGCCGGTCAAATCACCCAAGGGCGATCTCACCGCGTCGCGCGCCATCGCGATGTTCGATTGCGCCAAGATGACCTTCGCCACGAAGGAGAACGCTACCTACATCGACGAGAAGACCAACACGGTCTTCCAGCGCACCGTCAACAAGCAGCCAGGCTTTGGCCCGGCCATCGCCGGCAACTTTGCCGACGTGGCCCTGCAGCACTTGTGCAAGAAATGACGCGTGCCCGGCGCGGGGAGTGATCCCGCGCCGGGCACGTCGTCGACACGAGGTCGCTACGCCGTCTTGCGCACGTCCACCACGACGTCGACCGGAAGGGCCACCGCCGGCCGGACGAATCGATCGAGATACTGCCGCCGGATCGCCGCCACGTGCAACGATGCGCCGCGCGGCTCCACCTTCCGCACCAGCGGGAGATACCACTCCCACTTGGCGATGATCGTGCGCGCCCGCAGCGACATGGTGCGGTCGCGGTGCTCGCGCACCAGGGCGAACAACAGTTCGCGATCCTCCGCGTCCGGTTCTCCGAGGAGCACCATGTCGTGGTTCACCCGCCCGGCAAAGTCGCCGCGCTCGTCGAGCACGTAGGCCACGCCATTCGACATCCCCGCGCCAAAGTTGCGCCCCGTGCGTCCGAGCACCGCGACGATCCCCCCGGTCATGTACTCGCAGCAGTGATTCCCGGCTCCTTCGATCACGGCGACCGCTCCCGAGTTGCGCACGGCGAAACGATCACCCGCTTGCCCCGCCGCAAAGACCCGCCCAGACGTCGCCCCATAGAGTGCCGTGTTGCCGAGGATGAGGTGCTCGTGACTCTCCCGTGAATAGAGCGCCTCGCGGAACGGACGCAGCGTGAGTTCGCCGCCGCTGAGCCCCTTCCCCACGTAGTCGTTGGCTTCCCCCTCAAGGTCGAGGTGCATCCCCGAGATGGTGAAGGCACCGAAGCTCTGTCCCGCACTCCCGCTGAAGCGCAGGTGCATGGACTCGGCCGCGAGCCCGGCATCGCCATGTCGCTCGGCGATCGTCCCGGCCACCCGTGCACCAACCGTGAGGTGATGATTGCGGATGTTGTAGTGCCCCGAGAACGGGAGCCCGTGCCCGAGAAATGGCTCGGCATCGCGCAGGATCTGCTCGTCGAGCGACGGCATGGCCGGACGCTCGTTGCGCGTGACGGTGCGCACCGAAGGCTCGCCCGCGCGTTCGGCGCGCGTGAGCAGGAGCGACAAGTCGAGCAGCGCCGCACGCGGACGCTCGGGGCGTTCGTCGCACTCGAGCAAGTCCGTCCGTCCCACAATCTCGTGCAGGGTGCGCGCTCCCAGCGACGCGAGGATCTCGCGCACTTCTTCGGCCACATGGGTGAAGTAGGCCACCACCTGTTCGGGCGTCCCACGGAACTTGGCGCGCAGGTCATCGCGCTGCGTGGCGATCCCCGTCGGGCAGGTATTGAGATGGCACTGCCGGGCCATCGCGCACCCGAGCGCCACCAGCGGCGCCGTGCCAAAGCCGAACGACTCCGCGCCTAACAACGCGCCGATCACCACGTCACGTCCCGTCTTGAAGCCGCCGTCGACTCGAACCTCGATCCGATGACGCAGCCCGTTCCTGACCAGCACCTGCTGCGCCTCAGCCAGGCCCAGCTCCCATGGCGAACCGGCGTGCTTGATGGACGACAGCGGCGACGCGCCGGTGCCGCCGTTATGCCCGGCAATCAGCACGTAGTCGGCGAAGGCCTTGGCCACCCCCGCCGCCACGGTGCCCACGCCAGCCTCGGCCACCAGCTTCACACCGATTCGGGCGCGCGGATTCACCGTCTTGAGGTCGTGTACGAGCTGCGCCAGGTCCTCGATCGAGTAGATGTCGTGATGCGGCGGCGGCGAGATGAGCGAGACGCCCGGCACCGAGTGCCGCAACCGCGCGATGAGCTCCGTCACCTTGTGCGCGGGGAGCTGTCCCCCTTCGCCCGGCTTGGCCCCCTGCACGATCTTGATCTCCAGCTCCTCGGCGCGGGCCAGGTATTCGGTCGTCACGCCAAAACGCCCCGACGCCACCTGCTTGATGCGATTGTCGGCACGGTCACCGTTAGGCAGCGTGGCGTAGTGCTTCGAGTCCTCGCCCCCTTCGCCGGAATTGGAGCGCGCCCCCATCCGGTTCATGGCGATCGAGATGGTGGAATGCGCCTCCGGCGACAGCGCCCCCAGCGACATCGCCGACGACACGAATCGCTGCCGGATCGTCTCGACCGATTCCACCTCGTCGAGCGAGATCGGCGTCCGCGTCTTGAATCGCAGCAAATCGCGAGGCCCAGACGCGCGACGTTCGCTGTTCTTCGCGAGGAAGTCGTCATACGCCTCGTCCCCGCTGATGCCAGCCGAGCGTGCGCTCCCCGTGGCGCGCTGCAGTGCCACGACGATGTTGGGCGCCCAGCCGTGGTCCTCACCATCCTTCCTGAAGCGCACGCGCCCGTAGTCGGGGAGCGCGTGCGGCGCCGGTGCCGCGTGCGGCCACGCCGTGGTGTGCCGTGCCATCGCATCGTCGGCCAGTTCGCGGAAGCCTAGGCCGCCTAACGGCGACACTGTCCCCGTGAAGCAGCGATCGATCACCTCTGCGCCCAGCCCCAGCGCCTCGAAGATCTGTGCTCCGCAAAATGACGACAGCGTCGCGATCCCCATCTTCGCCAGGATCTTGAGCAGCCCCTTCTCCACCGCCGACCGATAGCGCGCGAGCGATTCGGCCGGGAGTGGACGCTGCGCCACCTCGGCGTCGCGACGCCCGTGTTCGGGCGCCTCCGCATACATCGCCGCGACTGTCTCCATCGCCAGCCACGGATGCACCGCTTCGGCGCCATAGCCCACCAGCGCCGCGACATGATGCGCGTCAAACGCGTCCCCAGCCTCGGCCACCAGCCCCACGCGCGCCCGCAGCCCCTTGGCAATCAGGTGCTGCCGCACGGCGCCCAGCGCCAGCAGCATGGGGACGGGGACACGCGTTGCGCTCGCCGCGCGATCGCTCACGATGAGGATGCGTGCCCCGCGCCTGACGAGTTGCTCTGCCTCGCGGGACAGCCTGCCTAACGCGGCGACCATCGCTCCCGGGCCGTCGGACGCGGCAAAGGTCGCGTCGAGGGTGCGCACGTCGAACAGCGCGAAATCGCGCAGCGCGCGCATCTCGTCCGGGAGCAGCACCGGGTGCTCCACGCGCAGCATGCGGGCGTGCGACGGGCGCTCCTCCAGCGGTGAGCCGCGGCGCCCCAGGTGCATGCGCAGCGACATGACCTGCGTCTCGCGCAGCGAATCGATGGGCGGGTTGGTCACCTGCGCAAAGCGCTGGCGAAAGTAGGCATAGACGCCCTGCGGGAAGGTGGAGAGCGGCGGGATCGGCGTGTCGTCGCCCATGCTCCACACCGCGTCGGCTCCAGTCCCACCCATTGGCTCGAGGATCATGCGCACGTCCTCGAAGCCATAGCCAAAGGCGAGTTGCACCGGGAGCAACGCGCTGCTCGACGTCACCAACGGTTCCTCGCCGGCACTCGGCGGCAGCGTGGCCATGTAGCGCGCCACCCACTTCGCGTATGGCTTGCGCGTCGCGATCTCGCGCTTGGCCTCCAGCGAACGCAGCACGAGCTTGCGCTGCGTGTCGACCAGGAAGGTCTCGCCAGAGCCGAGCTTCCCAGACTCCACCACTTCGCGCGGATCGAAGTCCACCAGCCCAACCTCGGAGCCGAGCGCGATCATCCCGTCCGCGCGAATCTTGTAGCGGCACGGGCGCAGCCCGTTGCGATCCACCGCAGCGGCAACGGTGCACCCGTCGCTGAAGGCGAGCGCCGCCGGGCCATCCCACGGTTCGATCACGCACTGGTGATACTCGTAGAACGCCTTCACGTCGCTGTCCACGTCGGGATACTTCTCCCACGCCTCTGGGACGAGCATCATCGCCGCGTGCACCGGCGTGCGCCCGGCGCGCACCAGCAGCTCCATCGCGTTGTCGAGGCTCGTCGAGTCGCTCCCCTTGGGGTCGATCACGTCGCGCACACGCTCGCCCTTGTCACCAAATGCTGGTGTCGCCAGCATCGGCTGGCGCATCGTCATGGCGTTGCGGTTCCCCCACAGCGTGTTGATCTCGCCGTTGTGCGCCAGGAGGCGGAACGGCTGCGCAAGTTCCCAGCTCGGCTGCGTGTTGGTGGCGTAGCGCTCGTGGAAGACCGCGATCGCCGTCTCGAACTCGGGATACTTGAAGTCGGTGTAGAAGCGCGGAAGCTGTGAACCGGTCAGCATCGCCTTGTAGACGATCGTGCGACACGAGAACGAGCAGCAGTAGAACGGCGAGAGGACCTCGCGCGCCGCCTCGCGTTCCATCTCGCGCCGCGCGAGGTAGAGCGCCCGCTCCCACACAGACAGGTCGGTCATCCCCGACGGTTGTCCCACCAGCACCTGCGCGATGTACGGCATCGACGCGCGCGCCGTGGTGCCTAACGCCCATGGATCGACCGGCACCTCGCGCCACCCGATCAGCGGAAGCCCGTCCGCCGCGAGGACGCGCTCGATGAGTCCCACCGCGCGCGCACGCGCGCCGAGCTGCACCGGGAGAAAGAACATCCCGACCGCGAACGGCTGTCCGGGGGCGAGCACCCCTCCCCAGCGATCGGCGTCGCGGTGAAAGAGGCGGTGCGGGATCTGGGTGAGCAGCCCGGCGCCATCGCCCGACTTGTCGGTCGACGAAGCGCCGCGGTGCGCCACGCGCGAGACGGCCTCGATCGCGAGTCGCGTCACTTCATGCGACTTCTCCCCCGATTGCTGGGCGATGAAGCCCACGCCGCACGCATCGCGCGGACGCCAGGGGCTGGAGAGCGATTCGTCGTCTGGCCCCCCGCGGCGCGCGTGGCGCTCGTCGGGGACGACGGTGGATGGGGCAACCAGCGAGGTCGTGCGGGAGTCTGCCGAGCGGATACGCTGCCCGTGTTCGGCCATGTGTGCTCCAGTGCAGGGCGAAAGGGCACACCCGGGAGAGGGGTGCCCAGCAAAAAGGCCCGCTCGTTTGCGAGCGGGCCTCGGTGACATCGCTGGTTACTTATGCACGCGCGTCAGCCGGCCCCGCTCCTTGCCTGTACCTTGGCAAAGAGGCGATTGGTATTGCGGATGAAGAGGGCGCGGCACAGGTGCATGACGCATAATCATGCACTCTGGGCAATCCGTCAAGAGCAATTATTCAGGCGCGACGGCGGCGACTCTGGTTGGCCGTCGACGAAGCGGATCAGCCCCGCATCGCGGCGAAGAGGAGGATCGCGGCCATCGCGCACCCCAGCCCCGTCTTGGCCCCCGCCGCCGCCACGCGACCGATCAGCGCCCCCCACGCCACGCGAGTCGCACTGCCACGCGTCGAATCCGTGCGCGTAAGCTCCAGCACGAGCGCGCCGATGAATGCACCGGCAAAGGCGCCGATCACGCTGCCGATGAGCGGGATCGGGATCCCGACGATCGCCCCCACGAAGCCGCCGAGGATGGCCCCCCACCCCGCGCGCGATGAACCGCCGTACTTGGTGGTGTAGCGCGCGGCCAGCGTGAACTCGAGCACCTCGGCTACCAGCGCCAGCCCGGCGGCAACGGCCAGCGTGATCCCACCGATTGCCGCCGCCGGGACCAGCCAGTTGTACAGGAGCGCCGCCCCGAGCATGAGCCACAGCCCGGGGAGCCCCAGCACGACCAGGAAGATCGACAGGGCGAAGACCGCAGCGAGAACGAGAACGCTCATGGCAATGGGCGAGGATGGGGACACGCCGCAATGAAGACGGCGCGGGCATGGCGGCGTCGTTTGACACCCCAGCCCGCGCCGTTCACTACGCGCGGTTCACCGATCGGGATTCGCTGCAGCGGCGCGTGTGCTCGCGCCGGCGAGCTTACGCCACCGCCACGACGCTCGCTTCGCGCAGCAACTCGGCCACCAGCGCGGCGTCGGCCGGTGAGCTGTCGAGGAGCGGAAGACGCACCGGACCGCCGTGCAGGCCGACGCTCTGCATCGCCACCTTCACCGCCGGGATGCCGAGGCGTCCGACGATCTCGAGCGCGAGCGGGGTGAGGCGACGCTGCGCTTCCGACGCTTCAGGCTCCTGCTTTGCCGCGGCGTGGCGCGCGACTTCGAGCGTCAGCTCGGTGGCAAAGTTGGCGACGGCGAGGATACCTCCCACCACGCCCATGTTGAGCGCCTTGAGCCACGTTCCGCCGTGTCCCGTGATGACGCCGAAGTGCGGCCCCTGCACCAGCAGGTACTTCGCCATCGTCTCGAGGTCGCCTGACGAGTCCTTCATCCCCACGATGTTGTCATGCTCCGCCAGGCGCGCGACCAGCTCCGGCTCGAGCTTGAAGTGCATGTACTTGGGGATGTTGTACAGCAGGACCGGCACCGGCGACTCGTCGGCCACGCGCTCGTAGTGTGCCTGCAGCGCAGCGCTGGACATCGCGTTTGAGTAGTAGTGCGGCGCCACGACCAGGCAGGCATTGGCGCCACGCTCGGCCGCTTCGCGGCAGCGACGCACGCAGGCCTTGGTCGACTCCGCCCCTGTTCCAACGATGAGCTGGCGCGACGACGGGACGACCGAGCGGGCCATCTCAACCAGGCGCAGGCGCTCGCTCTCTTCCAGCAGCGCCGCTTCGCCGGTGGAGCCGGCAACGACGACCCCATCCAGTCCTGCCGCGATGTGCGCCTTGAGGTTGGCGCCGAACGCATCGAGATCGAGTTCGCCGCGACGGTCAAACGTCGTGATGACCGGTGCGAAAATTCCCTTGATCGACGGGATCACTGCCACATCCCTCCGCTGGTGCTGAGGTTGAGGTCCCCGCCGAACCCGTCGGCGGGGTTGTTCATGTCACGGCTTGGCTTCTTGAAGACCGACATCGACAGCTCGAAGTCGGCCGGGCGCGTCGAGGCGGCGAGGGCGACGTCGAACGAGACAATCCCCGAGGTCACCATCTCGGCCAGGTGCTGGTCGAAGGTCTGCATCCCGTACTGGTCACGCCCTTCGGCCATGAAGTCGCGGATGTCCCCAACGTTCTGCTGCAGGATGAGGTCGCGGATGGTCGGCGTGTTGACCATGATCTCGCAGGCCACCGCGCGCCCCTTTCCGTCAGCCCGCGGGAGCAGGCGCTGCGACACCACCGCGTGCAGCGACTCCGCCAGGCGCAAACGCACCACTTCCTGCTCCTCGGGCGGGAACATCGACACGATGCGCATGATCGTCGTCTGCGCGTCGGGGGTGTGCACCGTCGCCAGCAGCAAGTGCCCCGTCTCGGCAGCCTTCATCGCCGTGTCGATCGTCTCGGGGTCGCGCAGCTCGCCCAGCACGATCACGTCCGGATCCTGGCGCAGCGCCGCCTTGAGCCCCTGACGGAAGTTCTCCGTGTCCACGCCGATCTCGCGCTGCGTGATCGAGCTGCGCACGTCGCGATGCAGGAACTCGATCGGCTCCTCGAGCGTGACGATGTGCTTCTCGACGCTGGTGTTGATGTGCGAGATCATCGCGGCGAGCGTCGACGACTTCCCCGATCCGGTCACCCCGGTGACCAGGACCATGCCACGCTCGGTGAGGGCAATCTTTTCCAGCACCGCGGGGAGCGAGAGCTCGGCGATCGTCGGCACCTTGAAGGGGATCACGCGCATCACGATCATGAAGCTCGAGCGCTGCCGCAGAATGTTCACGCGAAAGCGCCCGATCCCCGGCGCTCCCCACGAGCAGTCGTAGTCGAGCAGCGAGTCGATCTTCTCCTTCACCTTCTCGTTGGCGATGAGGCGCATGGCGATCGCCCGCGTTTGCTCGGGCGTCAGCGCCTGCTTGGTCATCGCCACGAGCTTCCCGTCGATGCGCGCCCGGAACACGTCGCCCGCCTTGATGTGGAGGTCCGACGCCCCACGGTCGACAGCCGCCTTGATGATCTTTTCCACGAGTCAGTATCCCGCCTCTTTGTCTACCACGTTGCGCAACCGCTCTCCCCGGTCGTAACGCCCCCAATTGTCGAGGAACAGGTCCAGCGCGCGCTGCCAGAACAGGCGCGGCGAGACATACGACACGTGCGGCGTGACCAGCGCGCTGGGGAGGGCCCACAGCGGGCTCGTCGCGGGGAGGGGTTCCTCCTCGAACACGTCGAGCACCGCCCCTCGAATCTGCCTTCGCGCGAGCCGATGCGCGAGCGCTTCTTCATCCAGCAGTGCGCCGCGCGACACGTTCACGACGATCGCGCCGGCCGGGAGGCAATCCATCCGTGCGGCCGAGAGGAGCGTACGCGTCTCGGGAGTGAGCGGAGCGGCAAGGACAACCACGTCCGACTCGGGGAGCGCGCGGTCGATGGCCTCGAGAGCAATCACCGCATCGAACTCGGGCGGGGGCGTCAGGTGCAATCGGCGCCGCACCCCGGTGACGCGGGCGGCCCCGAGGGCACGAAACCGTCGCCCGATGGCGTGCCCCAGCCCCCCCATGCCCACGACGAGGACGCGGCATTCACAAAGCTCGCGCATGGCCGCGCGCGTGTCGGTGAACGGCGCCTTGTTCCAGAGGGCGCGACGCTGCTGGTCGATCGCAATGTCGAACCCGCGCAGGAAGTGCAGGACACCCCCCAGCACATGTTCGGCGATGCTCTCCCCCATCACGCCAGCCGAATTGGTGAACACCACGTCGGACGCGACCATGGCGGGAAAGAGCGAGCGCCCGACACCGGCGGCAGCGGAGTGCACCCAGCGCAGCCCGGGCGCCGCGTGAAAGAGCGGTTCGGCGATCCCCCAGCCGAAGTACGCCTCCATGCCGGGTGCGGCTGCCAGCGCCGACGGCGTGACGATGTGCCCGGCGTCCTTGTGAAATGGCGTGGCTTCGTCGAGCAGCTCGACGGTCCATCCCGGCGGGGCCGACGCGGCGATGCGCTCGAGGCCGATCACCGGGAGTGACCAGTTGCGAGCCTGGGCGCTGACCTCCACGACCAGGCGGCGCGGGGGACTCATGCCAGCCCCATGCGCTCCCGCACTTCGGCCATCGTCACCCGCGCCACCGCTCGGGCTCGCGCCGCGCCGTCGCCTAACGCTTCGGTCACCATCGACGGCTTGGCCGCCAGCTCGGCCGCCCGCGCACGAATGGGGACCAGCTCGACCTCCATCGACTCGGCCAGCACCTTCTTGCAGTCGATGCATCCCCAGCCCGCACTGCGGCACTGGACGGCCACGTGCTCCTGCGTGGCCTCTGGACTAAACGCCTTGTGCAGCGTGAAGATGTTGCAGACGTCAGGATTGCCCGGATCGGTCTTCCTGACGCGCGCCGGGTCGGTGACGGCGGGACGCAGCTTGTCCCAGATCACCTTCGGCTCCTCGAGCAGCGCGATGGTGTTCCCGAGCGACTTGGACATCTTCGCCTGTCCATCCAGGCCAAGGATGCGACGGGTCGGCGTGAGGCGCGCCTGCGGCTCGGGGAAGTATCCTTCCTCGTAGCGGGCATTCCAGCGACGCGCGATCTCACGCGACAGCTCGAGATGCTGGACCTGGTCCTCGCCGACGGGGACGATGTCGGCGTGGTAGAGGAGGATGTCGGCGGCCTGCAGCACGGGGTAGTTCAGGATGCCCGCCACCACGCTCTCCTGCCGCGACGACTTGTCCTTGTACTGCGTCTGCCGCTCCAGCTCCCCCAGCGGCGTGATGGCATTGAACGCCCACGCCAGCTCCGTATGCTCCGGGACGGCGGACTGCACGAAGAACGTCGTCGTGGAGGGATCGATCCCCGCGGCGAGCAGGGAGACCGCCATCTCGTGCGTGCGCTGCCGCAGCTCGGCCGGCACGAACGGCTGCGTGATGGCGTGGTAGTTCACGATGCAGATGAACGACTCGATTTCCCGCTGGAGCACGACCCAATTCTTCACCGCACCGAGATAATTCCCGATGTGCAGTTCCCCGGACGGCTGGATTCCGCTAAAGATTCTTGGCATCGGAGCAACTTAAGGGGAGCCACTTTGCCGTCGCAACGACACGACACCGCGCTGCAGGCGCAGCTACTCGACGCTGCCATCAACGCCGCACGAATTGGCGCAGACTTTGTGCGCTCGCGCACCGGTGACCTCGCGACCATCGATTGGCAGGTGAAGTCGCGCGCCGATTTCGTGAGCGAGGTGGATCTTGGCGCCGAGACGCGCATCAGCGAGTACCTGCTCGATCGCGTCCCCGATGCGCTGGTGCTGGGGGAGGAACTCACCCCCGGCGCGGCAGCGTCTGACGGCGTGGCCTTCGTGGTCGACCCGCTCGACGGGACCACGAACTTCCTGCACGGCTATCCTGAATACGCGGTCTCGATCGGCGTCATGGTCGGTGGAGCGCTCACCGCCGGTGTGGTGCTGCAGATCCCGCATGACATCACGTATTCGGCCACGGCTGGCGGCGGCGCGTATCGCAACGGCCATCGGATGGCGGTGTCGCAGACGACCGAGCCGCTGCGTGCGCTCTTCTCCACCGGCTTCCCGTTCAAGAAGGCCGATGAGGTCGAGCCGTTCCTGCAGCAGCTTCGCCGCGTGATGACGCAGACGTCGGGCGTGCGGCGCGCCGGCTCCGCTTCGCTCGACCTGGCCAACGTGGCGGCGGGGCACTACGACGGCTTCTGGGAGCTCTCGCTGGCCCCATGGGACATCGCCGCAGGGATCCTGCTGGTGCGCGAGGCGGGGGGGCGTGTCACCGATGTGGCGGGGCGCGAGATCCAGCCCGCGCACACGTCGGTGGTGGCGAGCAATGGGACGATGCACGAGTGGTTGCTGGCGCAGGTGCGCGGGACCGCGGAATAGCTCGGCGGCGGTAACGGAACGTGCGAACGCGGCCACGATTCACTCCGCAATTCACTCCGCGATGGCGATCGCAATCGGATGCACCAATCCGAAATGGAAGGATGGTGCGATAGTTGGTGCGAGTGGGCATCTTTTTGATGGGGGGGCCCCCTGCGCTCCCTCCGCCCACGCCCCGAACATCTCGTCTTCCCGTCCTCCCGCCTTCCGCCCAATGAAGCTCGTCGAGTGCGTCCCCAACTTCTCCGAGGGGCGCCGCCCCGAAGTCGTCGCCGCCATCCGTGACGCCATCGCCGCCACCGAAGGCGTGGTGGTCCTCGACGTCTCCAGCGACCCCTCGCACAATCGCACCGTCGTGACCTTCGTCGCCCCCGCCGAGCACGCGGTCGACGCCGCCTTCGCCGGGATGCGCACCGCCGCCCAGCACATCGACCTCACGTCGCACCAGGGCGAACACCCGCGCATCGGCGCCACCGACGTCGTCCCCTTCATCCCGCTCGAAGGGGCCACGATGGACGACTGCATCGCGCTCGCCCGCGCGTTAGGCGCGCGCGCCGCCGCCGAGTTGCAGATCCCCGTCTACCTGTACGAACGCGCCGCGACCACACCCGCGCGCGAGAATCTCGCCGACGTGCGCCGCGGCGAATTCGAGGGGCTGCGCGACGAGATCGCCACCAACCCCGCCCGTCGCCCCGACTTCGGCGACGCGCGCATCCACCCCACCGCCGGCGCCACCGCCATCGGCGCCCGCCCGTTCCTCGTCGCCTACAACGTCTACCTCGGTGGCAAGGAGAACCTGCAGGTTGCCAAGGACGTCGCCAAGGCGCTGCGCCACTCGTCAGGCGGGCTGCGCTTCGTGAAGGGGCTCGGCCTCGAGGTCGATGGACAGGCGCAGGTGTCGATGAACCTCGTCGACATCGAGAAGACCCCGCTCTTCCGTGCCTTCGACATGGTCAAGATGGAGGCCCAGGCGCAGGGCGTCGCCCCCACCTGGTCGGAGATCGTCGGCCTCGTCCCAGAAAAGGCGCTGTTCGACACCGCCGCCCGTCACCTGCAACTCCGCGGCTTCTCCCCCGAGCTGGTGCTCGAGCGCAAGGTCCGCGCGGCCATCTCGGGCGGCGAGACGGTGAGCGGATTTGTGGCCAGCGTGGCGGCGGCGACGCCGGCCCCCGGTGGCGGATCGGTGGCCGCGCACGTCGGCGCGTTAGGCGCCGCGCTCGCCCAGATGGTGGCCGGTCTCACCGTCGGGCGCAAGAAATACGCAGCGGTCGATGCCGAGATGAAGGCGCTCGCCCTCGAAGCGACAGCGCTGGGCAACACCCTCGCCGCGCTGGTTGAGCGCGACGCCGCCGCGTACGGCGAAGTGATGAAGGCCTACACGCTCCCCAAGGAGACCGAGGAGCAGACCACCGCACGCACCCGCGCCATCGACGAGGCATTGCTGGGTGCCGCCGCCGTCCCGCTCGAGACGGCACGGGCCTGCGCCGCCGTCGCGGTGCTGGCACAGCGCGCCGCCGAAAAGGGGAACACCAACTGCGCCTCCGACGCCGGGGTCGCGGCGCTCCTCGCGGAGGCGGCGTGTCGTGGCGCCGTCTACAACGTGCGCATCAACGTCGCCTCGCTCAGCGATCGTGCGCTCGGCGCGCACCTGCTCGACGAGTCGCGCGCGTTGCTGGCGCAGGCGCGCTCGAGCGTCGACGCGGCGACCGCGGTGGTGGAGCGGGCGATCGGCGTTTGAGCGGGAAGCACGGAAGACGAGAAGACGAGAAGACGAGGCGAATGCGGCGAGAATGTCGCGAACGAAACAAGCGGGCCGACAAACTTTGCGTTGTCGGCCCGTGTTGCATCTGGCGGATATCTGTCGAACGCCGCTCGCGCGCTCCGATCTACGGCGCCAGCTCAGTCAGGATGCGCGGACCGTCGTCCAGGATGGCGATCGTGTGCTCGAAGTGCGCCGAACGCGAGCCGTCGGCGGTCACCACCGTCCACTTGTCCGACAGCGTGCGAATTGGCGACGCTCCCACATTCACCATCGGTTCGATGGCGATCGTCAGCCCGGCCAGCAGGCGCGCACCGCGCTTTGGCTTTCCGAAGTTGGGGACCTGTGGGTCGCCGTGCGGCTTGGTTCCCACGTAGTGCCCTACGAGGTCGTCGGCGGTCGTGAAACCGGCCGCCTTCACCACATTCGAGATCGCGAACCCGATATCGCCGATGTGGTTCCCCAGCCGCGCCGCGGCAATGCCGGCCGCCAGCGCCTCCTGCGTCACCGCGAGCAGCTTGCGGTCCTGCGCGCTGATCTCCCCCACCGGCACCGTGATCGCTGCGTCCGTGAAGTACCCCTCGAGCTTGACCCCGAAGTCGAGCGAGACGATGTCCCCCTCCTTCAGGATGCGCTTGGCCGACGGGATCCCGTGCACGATCTCCTCGTTGATGGAGATGCACACCGAGCCCGGAAAGCCGTAGAGCCCCTTGAACGCCGCGCTCGCCCCGGGCTGGCTGCGGATGAAATCCTCCGCGATGGTGTCCAGCCCCTTGGTGCTGATCCCCGGACGCACGTGGCTCTTGAGCAGTTCCAGCGTGCGGGCCAGGAGCTGCCCGCCCCTGGCCATGATCTCGATCTCGCGCGACGACTTGAGGTGCACCACAGGCTACAACCCTAACGAGACGTTGATGCGGCCAAGGACCTCGTCGAGCGTCCCCATGCCGTCGACAAAGCGCAGCGGCGCATTGTGCGACCGATACCAGTCGATCACCGGCGCCGTCTGCCGCTGGTACACGGCGAGGCGATTGCGGATCGCGTCCGGCTCGTCGTCCTTGCGGCGCACCAGCGTCCCCTCGGGCTGGTGCCCGTCGACGCTGCACTTCTCCCCCGGCTCGCGACCGGTGAACGGACGCTGGCAGACATCGCAGACGGTGCGCGAGCTCAGGCGCGCGACGATCGCCTCGTCCGGCACCTCCACCACCAGCACCGCGTCCAGCGGGCGCCCCAGCTCCTCGAGCACGCGCGCCAGCCCCTCGGCCTGCGGCGTGGTCCGCACCACGCCGTCGAGGATCACCCCGCGCGACGTGGTCGGTGAGGCGAGCGCCTCCTTCATGATCCCGAGGATCACGTCGTCAGGCACCAGGTCACCGCGATCCATGGCCGCCTTGGCCGCGAGACCCAGCGGTGTCCCTGCGCGCACGGCCGCACGGAGCACATCACCGGTGGCAATCTTCGGGATGCCGAGTTGCTCGGCGAGTCGTTCGCCCTGCGTGCCTTTGCCAGCGCCAGGGGGACCCAGCAAAACGATGATCATCGGACGGCTACGACGTGAGGTGAATCGTCAACGAGTGACGTAATGGTCATGGTGTGGAACACACGACCCGGCCAATGCGAGGCGCACCGCCGGGTCATGCGATTCTTGTTCCATCGTGTCGCGCCGCGCCTCAACGGCGCAGCGCTACCTACGGTTGCCGATCAGAAGCCGCCAGTCGCCTGCCGACCACGGAAGCGGACGCGCCCCTTCTTCATGAAGCCGTCGTACTTCCGGAGCAGGAGGTGCTGCTGCATCTGCGACATCGTGTCCAGCGCCACGCCGACCACGATGAGGAGAGACGTACCGCCAAACTGGAACGGGACGTTGATCCACTTCGCGATGATCACCGGGAGCAGGGCGATCGCCGTCAGGAACAGCGCCCCCGGAAGGGTGATGCGCGAGACGACACCATCGATGTACTCCGCCGTCTTCGCCCCGGGCTTCACGCCCGGGATGAAGCCGCCCTGCTTCTTCAGGTTCTCCGCCAGGTCGATCGGGTTGAAGATGATAGACGTGTAGAAGTAGGTGAAGAAGAGAATCAGGGCGGCCGAGGTGACGAGGTACAGCCACGTCCCCGGCGTGAACAGCTCCGCGATTCGCTGCGCCGACGGGTTCCCGGAGAACTGCGCGATGGCGCCCGGCACCACGATCACCGACTGCGCGAACACGATCGGCATCACGCCGGACGAGTTGATGCGCAGCGGGATGAAGTTGCGCGCCGCCTCGCGCATCCGCCCGCGAGCCATGGTGCGCTGCGGGATCTGGATGAGCACGCGACGGGCCGCCAGCGTGATCGCGACGACGCCGGCGACGACACCGGCCATCACGACTCCGAGGATCGCCAGCGAGAACGGACCGACCGCGCCCGTGCCGACGAACTTGAACGTCTGGACGATGCCCGGCCAGAACCGCTCGACGATCGAGAAGAAGATGATCAGCGACGCCCCGTTGCCCAGGCCACGCTCCGTGATCTGCTCACCCAGCCACATCACGAAGACCGCGCCCGTCGTCAGGAACAACGCCGTCTGCACGCGGAAGCCGAACCCGGGGTTGGCCACCGCCTGCGACAACGACTCGGTGAACAGCGCAAAGCCCCACGCCTGCACGATGGCCAGGACGACGGTGCCGTAGCGCGTCCACTGCGTCAGTTTTTTCCGCCCTTCCTCGTCCTTCTGCATCTTGTCGACGGTCGGGATCACAGCCCCGGCGATCTGCACGAAGATGGACGACGAGATGTACGGCATGATGCCGAGGGCGAAGACCGTCGCACGCGACAGCCCACCGCCGACGAACAGGTCGTACAGTCCGAGGAGTCCGCCCGAGCCCTGATTGGCGAAGAAGTCGGTCAGTGCGACGACGTCGACGCCGGGGACCGTGACATGCGCCCCAAGCCGGTACAGCGCCAGGCAGAGGAACGTGAAGACGATCTTCTCCCAGAGCTCCGGCGTGTTGCGAATGTTCGCGAGCGCCTGGGCCGGATTAGGCTGGGCCATTTACTCCTCGATGCGGCCACCGGCCGCGGCGATCTTCTCTCGCGCGCTGCCGCTGACCTTGATGCCGCGCACGGTGTAGGCGCCCGACACCTCGCCGGTCGCCAGGAGCTTCGCCGGACCCTTGGAGAGCTTGATCAGCCCTGCCTTGGCCAGCGACTCGCGCGTCACGTCGTTCCCCTCGACCTTGGTCAGGTCGGCGAGGCGCACCACCTGGTGCTCGACGCGGAAACGGTCGTTGTTGAAGCCGCGCTTCGGAATCCGGCGCGTGAGCGGCATCTGCCCGCCCTCGAACCCCGGCTTGCCGCCGCCCGGGCCACCATGCCCGGCGCGCGCCATGCTTCCCTTATGTCCCTTACCCGCCGTCTTGCCCTGGCCGGAGCCAGGACCGCGCCCGAGGCGCTTCCGGTTCCGGTGAGAACCCGGTGCCGGCGAGAGGTTATGCAGCCCGATCTTTTCCTGGGTCGCCACAGTCTCACTCCTTGACAGGCGTCACCTTGACCAGGTGCCGCACCTTCTTGATCGCGCCGCGAAGCGCGGCTGAGTCCTGCTGAATGACCGAGCTCTGGTGATGCCGGAGTCCCAGCGCGCGAAGCGTCAGACGCATCGTCTCGCTGTGGCCGATCTCACTCTTGACCTGCGTAATCTGCACCTTGCCGCTCGTCGGGGGCTGATCCTTCGGCGTGACCTTGGGGCCACGCGTCGGGTGCCACACGAATGTCCTAGGCATGGGTGACCTCCTTCCCCTTGTGACGCGAACGATAGCCGATCGCCGACGACTCGACACCGCGCTCGCGCGCGATCTGTTCGACCGTCGTGAGCTGCATGAGACCGTCGAACGCCGCACGCACCATGTTGTGCGGGTTCGTCGAGCCTAACGACTTGGTGAGGATGTCGGTGATCCCGGCGCACTCCATCACGGCGCGCACCGCACCACCAGCAATCACACCGGCACCAGGCGCCGCGGGTTTCATCAGCACGCGCCCCGCCCCAGGCTCGCCGGCCACCTCGTGCGGGGTCGTCGGCCCCGTGAGCGGGATGGAGAGCATCCGGCGACGCGCCCCCTCGACGGCCTTGCGGACCGCCTCGGACACTTCGTTCGCCTTCCCCGTCGCGAAGCCGACCTTCCCCTGCCCGTCGCCCACGGCGACCAAGGCATTGAAGGAGAAGCGACGACCGCCCTTCACGACCTTCGCGACGCGATTGATCGCGACCACGTTCTCGACGAGATCCGAGGCGCCTTCACCGCCGCGCGCCTGCTGCTCGCCGCCGCCACGGGGGCCACGGCCGCCATCGC
>CAZLLP010000070.1:0-26972 GCA_964560345.1 uncultured Gemmatimonadaceae bacterium | reverse complement strand
GTGCTTGGGGGTCATCGCCGAGCGGCGTCCACAATTGCGGCTGCGGCCCGATTTCGAGCTCTCGCGTCAACACGTCGGCGGTGACGCCGACGATCTCGTAGGCGCGAGAAGCGCCGCGGTCCACCACATTGACGCGGCGGCCGATCGCGTGATCGGCGTCGCCGAAGTATTTCGCCGCCGCGGCGCGGCCCAGCCGCGCGACCCGCGCATTTCGCTTCACATCGTCAGCCGTCAGCCAGCGGCCGGCCCTGAGCGGCAGGTCCTGTCGCCCCTGCGGGGGGCGGTCGGGGCCGGCTTTGGCGCCGGCGGCTTGAACTCGTACTTGATGCGCCCGGTCGGACAGCCGTAGCTCTTGAGCTGCGCCTCGATCCAGTCGGCCGCCTTGCGGTTGCGCTCCGTGCCCTGCCGCCGGTCGCCAAACTGCGTGAGTCCCTTGATGGTGGCCTTGTAGCGCTCCAGGTCGAGTTCACCCACGAGCGAGACAATGGGATCGGCAGAGTCGGCGGGGGGCGTTGCCTGCGCAGCGAGCGGCGAGCGGGAGGCAACGGCGAAGAGCGCCGACGCGGCGACGATGACGGGGAGGCGCATGGGGAGGCGAAGCGAAGGGGGAGACGCAGAGACCCGAAGCAGTACGAAGGACGGCGAATGAGCGCTGAAAACGGCGCCGACCCCAGGCGCAAACCGCGCGCGCTACCGACGCGCGATCACGGCGTTGCTGCCGAAGCTCGTGTACAGCAGGAGGAGACCGGGAACGACGAAGACGGCGTAGAAGGGATCGCCCCCGCTCACCTGCCACGCCCCGATGCCGAAGGCGACATACGTGATCGCAATGATGCGGAGCGGCAGGAGCGCGATCACCTGCCTGCGCCATGACTGGCTAAGCATCCAGAGCGACATCACACCGAAGGCGGCCATGCAGACGCCGCCAAACACCCAGCCGATCCCCAGGCCGAGGACCAGGTCGGCCGGCGCCGTGGTCTCGGCCAGGCGACCGCGCATGACAGGCCAGCCAAGCACCGAGTGGGCAATGCTGCTGGCGGTGATGATGAGCGATGCGATGAAGCCGGCGATCAATCGGGGCATGGTCATGCGCGAGGCAGGGCTGGGAGTAGCGGAAGGCGTTAGGCGGCGGTGAGCACGAGCGGCGCGCCATGGCGCACGACGATCGTGTGCTCGTGGTGCACCGCCAGCGCTCCATTGTGCGTCCGCAACGTCCATCCGTCACGCCCCTCCACCGCGCGGGCCGGGGTGGCCGCCAGCATGGGCTCGAGGGCAAAGACCATCCCCTCGCGCAGCACCGTGCGCGCGGTCGGGTCGCCCCAGTTGGGCACCTCGGGCGATTCATGCAACGCGCGCCCGATCCCATGCCCGCACAATTCGCGCAGAACCGACGCCCCCTGTTTGCGCGCCGCCAGCTCCACGGCACGCCCGACCTCGTGCAATTGCCGTCCCGGTCGCACGACGTCGAGCCCCTTCCCGAAGGCGATGCGTGCGGCACGCTGCAGCTCTCTGGCCTCCACGCTCGCCGGCGGGACGATGACGGTGACGGCGCTGTCGGCCATGAAGCCCTGCAGTTCGAGCGTCACGTCGAGCTTGACGACATCGCTGGCCGACAACACCCGTGGTCCCGGGATCCCGTGCACGATCTCGTCGTTCACGCTGATGCAGGTGAAGCCCGGAAAATCGTACGTGAGCTGCGGCGCCGAGCGGGCTCCTTCGTCACGGGCATAGCGTGCGGCCGCATCGTCGATGGTCGCCGTCGTGACCCCCGGGCGCACAAGCGCGCGCATGTGCGCCAGCGTCCGCGCCACGAGGTGTCCGACCCGTTGGAGTCCGGTGAGTTCGTCGGTCGAGTGGATGGTCATGGCGAGGATGCGACGGGAGACGGGAGACGGAAGAGGGGAGACGAGACTACGCGCGAAGACTGGACGGCGATGCCTCCGGTCTCGTCCCGGAGCCTAACGATGACGCGGGGTTCCGATGAGGTACGTCACGGGAATGGGGCCGCGCTGGTAGCTCTCGCCAATCTCCCAGTCGAAATCTCCGTCGGGATCGGCCTCGCTCGCCAGTGCGCGCAGCTCCGTCACGTCGTAGGTGCGCAGGCACGACACCACGCCGTCCCACACGACCATGAGCGGAACCACCGGGATGAGATACGTGAAGAGAAGGTTCGTCCAGCGGAAAGGGCGCACCCGCGGCATCATCAGGAGCGTGACGATCGGGGTGAGGAGGGTAAAGGCGATGCAGGTGGCGTTGCGCTTGGTGGCCTCGAAGACGCCAATCGGTTCGCGTCGGGCGACCGCGTCATGCAGGATCGCCCGCGCGCCGTCAGGCGCAAAATGATGAAAGGCGGTGAAGATCGTGCGAAAGCCGCCTAACGCCGCCGGGACCTGTGTCGCATCGACCGGCGCGTCGTGCATCGCGACGGGCGCGTTTCCCTCGCCTGCCAGCACGGCCCCGACCGCCCCGCGGTTGGGGTAGCGATCGGTGAGGAGCAGCGGGACGGTGACCTGCTCGCCCTCGAGCGCACCACGCAGCCGCTTCCACGGACCGCCGCCGCCGCTACACAGGTCGACGATGCGCGTCGCGCCGCTCCGCTGCACCGCCGCAGCGAGCCTGGGGACGATCGGCGCGTAGGGATCGCTCAGGTCGATCGTCGCCTGCAGGTAGCCGGTGACCGCGTCGCGAATGGGAGCGGGGATCCACGGCAGGTCCTCGAGCTCCACCAGGTGCAACCGCGCCATCACCCCTCCATCGATTGGGCGACGCGCGCCATCTGCCGGGCGTGCCGCTCGGCGTGTCGCACCACCACCAGGGCGGCGTCGCCGAAGTTGAGGCGCAACCAGCGGGCGTACGGCGAGGTCATGCGCACGCGGCGCCACTCCTGCGATTGGGCGCGTGCGATCAGCGCGCGAAGCTGTTGAAACGATTGGCGCAACACGTCGAGCACCTCGGCGCGAGGGGCGGCGGCGGGGATGATGGCGGCCGGCGCAGACGAGCGACGCTCGGATTCCATGGCACGCACGAGCAGCCAACCGCCGAGCGATGCGCGCCACGCGCCGCGTGCGAGTGGCGCGGACGCGAGCGTCAGCGCACGGTCCATGACGCCAAGGTAATCGGCGTTGGCAAGGCACAGATGCTCGAGGATTTCGTCGACACTCCACCCACCGGCGGCGGGACGCGTGCGGCGGCGCTCGGCTGACAAAGGGCGCACGAGCGTGTCGATCCGCACGTCGACGGCGTCGATTGCCGCGAGCAAACGGGCGACGAGTTGCCCCTGCGCGGTGTCGGTGTGCGCTGAGAGGACGTGTGTTGGTGTGGAACGCGAATCCAGGGCTGGCATCGGAGACTCCTTGAGGGGAGGAGCGGTCGGATGGAAGAGGATTGGTGGTCGGACGACCGAGGGTGTCGATGACTGATCGCTAGGCGTTCGACCATCGTGCGATCACCCGCTCGGCGATTTCATCGACCGGGTACTCGTTGGGGCTGAGGGCGTAGTGCTGGCACATCCCGTCGATCTGGGCAAAGAGCGCCCAGGCGTCGAGCTCGGGGGCAGTGGAGCCGGCGTCGGCGAGGTATCCGCGCAGGGTGCCGATGATCTGCTCGGTCCACTGAGCGAGCGCCGGACCAAGGGTGGCGATGACGGCGGGTTGCGTGCGCGCCGCGTAGCCGAGCCGCCAGAAGTCGAGATGCTCGCGCACGATTCCCACGCTGGCACGCACGAGCGCCGCGGTCCGATTGTTGTCCGGGACAGCTTCGGCAAGGGCGAACGAGAGGCGGACGTCGACCATGCTCTGCTCGAAGAGTGCGTGGAGGAGCCCCTCTTTCCCGGCGAAGTGAGAGTACAGGAGTCCGGTGGCCACGCCGGCCTTTTCGGCGATCGCCTTGACCGTGGTGTCCCGGTAGCCCTGCCGCGCGAACAGGACGAGGGCGGCGTCGAGGAGTTTGGCCCGCGTCACCGCACGAATCTGATCGTTCTGGCTGGCAGATCTGGGCATCGGGACTTGTTGAATGAACGTTTGTTCAATCAAAAAGAAGCACAGAATCGCCTGAATCGCAACGGACCGGTCGCCGGGAGGGGGGGTGACCGGCTACCTTTCGGTATGTCCAAAGCCAAAGCCGCCGCGCCGAGCGCACAGCCGACTACGTTCTCGTTCATTGAAAACGAGCGGACCTACACCTGCGTTCGCGAAGGCCTTCGCGGCGTACAGGACGATCCGTGGTGGTGGTTCAGCGTCTCGAGCGATGATCGGCATCGTTACGCGCCGTTCCGGGCCGAGCCGGGCGACACGGAGGCGACGGTGCGCCCGCGCGTCGTGGCGTATTACGAGGATCTCCTCGTTCGTCGTGCTGCGCCCGCCGAGCCGCGTTGGCGCGGGCGTGGGCAGGGGAACGGCGCCAAGCCCGCCGCCGCTGCCGCCGTGCCGGTTGAAGCTCCCGAAGTCGTCGCCGAAGAACTCGAGTAGGGACTCGCGCGCCGGGCTCTCCCGGTAGCGTGAACGACACGGCGGCCGCCAGCGCGAAGCTGGCGGCCGCCGCTGCCTTACCCGTCACCGTGAGTCGAGCGCCCTCGGGCTTACTCGGCGAGGGCGGGGAGCGCCATGGCGCCGGCGCCGCGCGCGTCGCCGGTGACGATGCGTCGATGGTAGTCGAGCTGGCCGAGGTGATAGGCCAGGTGCGCCGCCAGATGCAACAGTCCGCGCTGCAGTGGCATGGCGGTGGTACCGATCTGGATGGACTCCTGGAGCCGCGTGGCGGGGAGCGAATCGAGCGCCAGGGTCACTTCGGCCGACGTGATGTGGATGAGCGCCGCCATCTCGGCGCGCGAGGTGCCGCGCGTGCTGAACTCGGCGTCGCGATCGCGCACGTAGCCCGACGCGCCCAGGCCGGCGCCGATGAAGTGGCGCAGGTTGCCGCAGAGATGGAGCACCAGCGTTCCACCAGCGTTAGGTGCCCCCGCCGGGAGGATCCACGGCGTGGCGTCGTCCGGGTACGAGAGCACCTCGGCGCGCAGCGTGGTGAGGTCGCGGGCGAAGATGAGGGCGAGGTCCTTCAGCGCGGCGACGCTCATGGACGCTTCTCCGCGGTGCGGTCGAGTCCCGCGACCTTGATGGTGACCTTGGTCGGGGCGCCGGGTGCGGTGACAAACTCCACGGTGCCGGCCGTCTTGAGGAACTCGAAGCGCGTGGCGCTCTGCGGAATCAGCTCGAGTGGAATCACGTGGTTGAAGGGATCGATGAAGAGTCGCGAGCCGCGACGGGTGACGATCGCGATGGTCTCCGTGGCGCTGCCGTACTTGCCGACGTAGCGGTCGAGAACGGCGGGCGGAACAGAGGCCGCGGGGTGTGCTTCGCGCGGTCCACGTTCATCTGTTGGGAGGTCGGGGAGCGGGCGCACCCAGAAGTTGCGGTAGCGCACCGGGTGGTCGTGGTCCTGCAGCGTGAACGGGAGCGCGTCGTCGTGCTTCACGTACGGCTCGGTCTGGAGCCAGTTGGTCGGCCCCCACAGTTCGGAGTTGTCCTGCACCAAAACGCCGTTGTGGAAAATCGTCATGCGCGCCGGCGAGACCAGCTTGCCGCTTGCGTTGAAGCGCGGGCGGCGGAAGACCACATCGTACGACTGCCACTCACCCGGTGCGCGGGAGGCGTTCACGAGTGGCGGGTGCTGACCGTACAGCGCGGCGGCCTGTCCGTCGGCATACGTGACGTTCTCGTACGAGTCGAGCACCTGGATCTCGTACAGCCCCATGAAGTAGACGCCGCTGTTGCCGCGGTCCTGTCCCTTGCCCACACCCGGCGATGGCGTTGCCCACTCGACGTGCGCCTGCACGTCGCCAAAGCGTTGCTTGGAGACGATGGGGCCGGCGCCCGGGACGGTTTGCATGTAGCCATCCCGAATCACCCACTTGGCCGAAGAGCCATCGCGTGAGCTCCAGCCGTCGAGCGACTTGCCGTCGAACAGGACGACGGCGTCGCTGGGCGGCTGACCCACCTGTGCACCGGGGGTGACCTTGCGAGGGGTGGGGCGTTCGAGGTCGTGCACCTTCCAGCGACGCCCGGCGTCCTGGGACGCGGCGTCGCGCGCGAGGAGCGACAGAGAGGCCGCCGTCAGACACAACAGCACGGCGACACGACGGGATGAACGTGACGGAAGCGACATGCGCGCGAGGTGGACGCGGTGAGGACGCACTGAGGACGCCGTGTGCGACGCGACGAGGCGGGAAATCGCCCGGCGCGTGAGCGCCCCTAAGGAAAGACTGCGCGCATCGTCACGCAAGCCGAGGAACGCCTTGTGGAGACGAGAACGGCCGCCCCCCGGGTGGGGGAGCGGCCGTCTCACGTCCGGTGCGGCAGATCGTGTTTCGCGCGAGATCGGAGCACCGAAGCGGCGCGCGACTAGTGCGCGCTCTGCTTCATGACGAGCCCGTCGAGCGCAATGCGATACTCCTTGGCCGCGGCATTGTACGTGATGGAGTACGCCGCCGGATACCCGCCGCTCTTGGCGACCTTGGTGGGGACGCTGACCGGGTACGAGTAGCCCCCGTCCTTGGTCTTGGCCGATTCGATGAATGCCTTGGTGATCATCGGCTCGACAAAGATGAACTTGCCGTCGTAGGAGCCGTAGATGAAGGTGCGCGTGAACAGGTGATTGTTAGGCGGCGGCTGCAGCTCGGGCGACGAAGTGTCGAGCCAGTGCATCCCCATGAGCGGAACGGCCGCGGCGGCTGCCGGGGCGTTCGCGAGGACGGAGGCGGCGGCGAAGCCCGCCGGGACGTACTCGGCCGTCGGGAAGATGCCGGCCTTGGCGCCGAACTGCGGATTGGTCGGGACGATCTGGTCGCGCTCGGCCGGGGTGATCTGGAAGAAGTGGAAGTCGAAGTGCGGGTGCGTGTATACGTGCTCCGGCTCGTGCCCGGCCGGGTTCCAATCGAGCATGACGTGGTTGTAGCCCGTGCTGGCGGCTTCGGCGGGGAGGGCGAGCGACAGCATGGCCGCCGACGGCATCCCCGGCATCGGCGTCTGCGGGAGGTTGCTCATGGCCGTCTCGGAGATGGCCACGCCTAACGAGGTGGCGCGTCCGGCGGCGTCGAGCGCGACGTAGGTGCGGGCGGTGCCGTCGCCCAGGTGCTGGGAAACACCGTACACCATGCGGGCGCCCGGCGAGGTGGAGTCGTTGGAGCAGGCGGTGGTCCCGGTGGCCAGCGAGAGCAGTGCGGTGGCTAGGGCGATACGATGCAGCGTGCGCAGCGCCGGCACGTGCGGCGTCGGCAGGAAGGACGTAAGGGACGAGAGCATGTGACTATACCTGAAGGAGGGGGATCGTTCGTGTCGTGGCCTCGCGGCGCGGAGGGATGATGTCATCGCCTCGACGTCGGCGAATGGGTGGAATGACCCCCGGTGAAATGCGACATTCGCGCGACGCGGACGTGGCGCCGGCTGTTGCCTCTCGCGACCGACACGTCCGCCCTGTTCATTTGGACGCACGACGTTCCACTCCAATCCCGGCACGCAATGCACAAGCGCGACTTCCTTCGCACGCTCGGCGGCGTCACTCTCGGCGCGTACTTCGCGCCCGGCCAGCTCGCTCGTTATGCACGCCTGTCAGACGACGCGCTGGCGCAGGACGAGGCCTTCTGGGCCAGGATTCGCGCCGGCTTTCGCCTGACTCCCGAGTATATCAATCTCGAGAACGGCTTCTTCTGCTTGCAGCCGCAAGAGGTGCTGGAGGCGTTCATCACGCGGGTACGCGACATCAACCTCGAGGCGTCGCATTACATGCGCACGCGCCAGGCGGACGACAAGCTGGCGGTGCGCACACGCCTGGCGACCATGGTCGGCTGCTCGCCCGAGGAGCTGATCATCACCCGCAACACGACCGAGTCGCTGGACACGGTGATCGCCGGCTACGACTGGAAGGCCGGTGACGAGGCGGTGATGGCCGAGCAGGACTACGGCGCCATGCTCGACATGTTCAAGCTGCAGGCGCGGCGCTACGGCATCGTGAACCGCGTGGTCTCGCTCCCCAACGATCCCAAGTCGGACGACGAGTTGGTGCAGGTGTATGCCAACGCCATCACCCCGCGCACGCGCCTCCTGATGGTGTGCCACATGGTCAACATCACGGGGCAGGTGCTGCCGGTGAAGAAGATCGCGGAGATGGCGCACGCACGGGGAGTGGCGGTGATGGTGGATGGAGCGCACGCGTTCGCGCATCTCGACTTCCGTATCCCCGACCTTGGCGTGGACTACTACGGCGCCTCGCTGCACAAGTGGCTGGCGACGCCGTTAGGCGCGGGGATTCTCTATGTGAAGCGCGACAGGATCGCGGGGTTGTGGCCCATCTACGGCGACAGCGGCCCGGCCGACGACGACATCCGCAAGCTCAATCACACCGGGACGCATCCGGTGCACACCGACCTGGCGATCAACTCGGCGATCGACTTCCACGAGGCCATCGGCTCGGCGCGCAAGGAAGCGCGGCTGCGCTACCTGCAGAACTACTGGGTCGGCAAGGTGCGAGGAACGAAGAACATCGTGCTCAACACGCCCACTGATCCGTCGCGCTCGTGCGCCATCGCCAACGTGGGCGTGGCGGGGATCAAGCCGGGCGACCTGATGGACATCCTGATGAAGAAGTACCGCGTCTGGACGGTGGCCATCGATGGGGCAGGGGTGCACGGGGTGCGCGTGACGCCGCACCTGTTCACCAACACGGCCGAACTGGATGTCTTTGTGAAAGCGTTGCGCGAACTCGCGGCGTAGCGCGCGGTGCGGCGTCGCATCACGCCGCGGTTGTGCGAGGTGATAGGTTGTATCGAACGCACGACACCCCGGCGGCGCACGCTGCCATCCTGCGAACCATCGCCCGACGAGAGCTTTCCATGACCCGCTTCGCCTACTTCGGCAACCGCATCGTCCCCATCGAAGACGCCAAGGTCAGCGTGATGACGCATGCCTTGAACTACGGCACGGCGGTCTTTGGCGGGATGCGCGGGTACTGGAATGCCGGCGAGGAGCAGCTCTACGTCTTTCGCCCGCTCGAACACTTCAAGCGCTTTTTGCAGTCGGCGTCGCTGCTGCGAATGGACCTGGGGCACACGCCGCAATCGCTCACCGACATCGTCACCGAGCTGCTGCGCACCGAGGGCTTTCGCGAGAACTGCTACATCCGGCCGCTGGCCTACAAATCGGCAACCAACATTTCCGTGCGCCTGCACGAGCTCGAGTCGGAGGTGACGATCTTCTCCCTTCCGTTCGGCTCCTACACGGCCAACGAGACCGGGGTGCACGTCGCCTTCTCGGCGTGGCGGCGCGTGGACGACAACGCCATCCCCGCGCGCGGCAAGATTGCCGGTGCCTACGTCAACTCGGCGCTGAGCAGCACCGACGTGCGGCTGGCGGGATATGACGAGGCGCTGGTGCTCAATGAGGATGGCCACGTGTCGGAGATGAGCGTCGCCAACTTCTTCATTGTGCGCGATGGCGTGGCAATCACGCCGCCGGTGCAGAGCAATGTGCTCGAGGGGATCGTGCGCCGGTCGGTGATCCAGCTCCTGCGCGACGAACTCGGCGTGACCGTCGTCGAGCGCAACATCGATCGCAGCGAGGTCTACCTGGCCGACGAGTGCTTCATGTGCGGGACCGGGGTGCAGATCTGCGCCATCACCAAGGTCGAGCATCGCGCCATCGGCGATGGGAGCATGGGGGCGATCACCGGAAAGCTGCGCGACCTCTTCTTCGACATCGTGGCCGGAAAGGTCGACAAGTATCGCGGCTGGCTGGCGCCGGTCTACAAGTAGGCTGCAGACGGATGACACCGGCGGGCGCGCGCGAACCTTCGTGCGCGCCCGCGGTCGTTACTGCTCCTCGATGTCGAGGTGGAGCTTGTGGAAGAAGCGGTGCACGACTGGCGAGAGGATGACGCCGGCCACCACTAGCACCGCTAGCCCGCAGTAGAGCGCAAAGAGCCCTGCGAAGAGCTTGCCCCCCTCGGTGCACAACGGCGTGACGGGCCCCATCCCGCCGAGCAGCATCGACGCGTTGACGAACGCATCGATCCACGCCATCCCCTCGAGGGAGTGGTAGCCCAGCATCCCGCCGGCCAGCGACACCACGATGACCGCGAGACCCAGCCCGGTGGACAAGGCGAGGCGCTGGTAGAACTGCCGCCTCGGGATGAGCGGTTCGGTGCGATGCTCGAACATGGGAGGGCGGACGGGAGACGGGAGACGGGAGACGGGAGACGGAAAATCTCGTCGTCTCCAAGCTCCCGTCTATCGTACCGGCGTCAATCGTCGCGAACGCGATTTGGCGACTTTATCGCTCCGCCTTCACGCGCTTCCAGTCCCGCCAGACGAGGACGGTGAACAGCGTCATGGTCACCGCCGAGATGGCGCACCACGGACAGAACGTCTGCATCAGCAGAAACTCGGCGTACTTGAGCCGGAGCGTGAAAAGGAAGGCGGGGTAGACGAGGAAGGCCAGCGCTTTCGTGGGCCAGCGCTCGCCGGCGAAGCGGTCCTGCGTGCCCAGGATGGCGACGATGAGGATCAGCGTGTAGCCAACCGCCCCGATGAGGGCGACGTCGACGCCGAGGAACCACCCCCATGACGAGAGCTGGACCTTTTCGCAGCCATGTTCGCTGCCGCAACTGAGCGCGCCCATGTACCCGAGCTTCCATAGGTGCAGGTAGAGCGCTACCCCGGCGTTGAGCAGGGCAAGGACGGCCATCGCCTGCCGAATGGTCGGGGGCGGTGCGTCGAGTGCCTCGTCGGCGTCGAATTCGGTCATGAGCGAAGCGTCGGTCTCGCGGGCCATTCGGGAGTATGAAAAGCTAGTAAACAGATTGAGGGCTGTGGCACAGGACTTCCCTTTCGTCCTGCTGCCCATGTCGAACATCGTCAGCCGTCCCGCCCGATGCCACCGTCCGCCCGCCCGGAATCTCGTCCGGGGGGCCGTCGGTGTCGCGCTTCTCGTCACCTCGATTGCGTGCTCGGGGGGGGCCGGAATGTTCGAACCGTCAGAACGACTGAGCCCGGCCGCCAAGGCAACGCTCGATACGCTGATGCTCGACGAATGGGCCGCGCAGGCGCGGTACACCCGGGTGTTGCAGGCCTTCGGCAACGTGTCGCCGTTCTCGTCGCTGCGCGGTACGCGCGCCCGCCGGGCGACGTCACTCGAGCGCGTCTACATCCTCGTCGCGCAGTTCCCGCCCAACAATCCGTATCGCCTGGTGTCGCCGATGCCGGCGGCCAGCTCGGTCGAGCCGGGTGGCGTGTACGAGTCGCGCGAGCAGGCCTGCGAGATATCGGTCACGCTCGAAGAGGAAACGGTTGATCGGTACGACCGTTTGCTGGCGCTGTCGCCGCCGCGCGTGGTGGCCGAGGCGGCGCGAGCCAACCGCGCCTTGGCGGTCGAGGCGGAACTCCCCGCCGTGCAACGCTGCCGCTGATCACGTCGAAGCGCCGCGCGCGTGTGATCGCCGGCCCCTCGTGAAAGCGCGCTAGCGGCGTCATGCATGAGGCGCGACGCGCAATCATTGGCGTGCGTTGCATGCTTTGCACCCGCAGGTCCATCTCCGATACTTCGGACATGTCGCCGGATGCATCGAAGCGCCCAGCACGCGCCAGCGCCACCGCTCCTGCATCAGTCGATGCCGCGTCATCCGGCGTGTCGCGCGTTACGCGTTCGCCGCGCAATGCCGGGGTCGTGACGGCGGCGGCGATCACGCTCACATCGATCGTCAGCATCGGCGTCGTCTCGGTTGCCGTGCGGAGCGTACTGCTGGAGGACCTGCGCACCTACCTGCGTCGCACGGCAGAAACGACCGCGGCCATGGTCGATGCCTCCCTGCACGCGACGCTGACCGATTCGGCACAAACCGATTCGCCCGCGCATCGCGTCGCGTCGGCGCCGCTACGCACCCTGCTGCGCAGCAACCCCGACATCCGCTTTGCGTACAGCGGCGTCGTGCGTGGCGACACGATGTTCTACATCCTCGACGGCGACACCTCCTCGCAGCGCGCGCATGTGATGGAGCGCGATCGCCCCACCGATGGCGAGCGCGAGATTGCCCGCACGGGGGTGACCGTGGTGGAGCGCGCGCCGACGGCCACGGCGTGGGGATCGGGCATCCGGGCGTACGCCCCCATCGCGACGACCACGCCACCTAACGCCTCGGGTCATCCATACGTCGGGATCACGATGGATGCCTCGCGCTACAACGCGTGGCTGCGCCGCGTCTACGAAGTCGCGGTGCTTGGCATCCTGGTGGCGACGGGGATGGCCATCCTCATCGGGTTGCGCACCGCGTCGAGCGAACGCCTGCGCGAAGCGGCTGAGCAGAAGGTGGCGCGCATGCGCGAGTCGGCGCTCGCGGCTGCCGAAGAACGACTGGCGCTGGAGCGGCGCCTGCAGGGGCGGCAGAAGATGGAGGCGCTGGGAACGCTTGCCGGAGGGGTGGCGCACGACTTCAACAACCTGCTCACCGTCATCCTCGGACACGCCGAGTTGTTAGGCGAGGAGACCGAACCCGAGACCGAACTCGCCGAATCGGCGGCGGCCATTCGCACCGCGGCGACGCGCGCGCGCGACGTGGTACGCCGCATCCTGCTCTTCGCGCGCCCCGAAGCCGAGCATCGCCTCGCCATTGCCCTCGACCCCATCATCGGCGAGACGGTGCACCTGCTGCGCTCGACGCTCCCGAGTTCGGTGGAGATCGTGTGGGATCCGCCGCGCGAGCCGGTGGTAGCGGTGGCCGACCCGGCGCAGGTGACGCAGGTGTTGATGAACCTTGGCGTGAACGCGAGCCAGGCGATGCCCGAGGCACGGGGACACATCACGTTCTCCCTCGAACGCGTCACGGTCGTTGACGCCGAGGCGGAGCGGCTGGAGGTGGCGGCGGGCGAGTACGCGCGCATTCGCGTGCGCGACGACGGTGTGGGGATGAGCGAGGAGGTACGCCGCCGCATCTTCGAACCGTTCTTCACCACCAAGTCGGTGGATCAGGGCTCCGGACTTGGCCTGTCAGTGGTGGAGGGGGTGGTACGCGGGCACGGCGGCGCGGTCGAGGTCACGTCGGCCCCGGGCGCGGGAAGCTGCTTCACGATCTATCTCCACGCGGGGGCGGCAAGTGACGCACCGCGCCGCGCGGTGGGACGGCCGCCGCTGCGCCGCCGCATGCCTAACGGTGCACGCCTGCTGCTCATCGATGACGACGAGCCGGTCCTGCGCACGATGACCAAGGTGCTGCTGCGCGCCGGGTTTGCCGTTGACGCATTCAGCGATGCGCCGCGCGCGCTGGAGATGCTGTCGGCGATGCACGGTGCCTACGACGTGCTGATCACCGATCGCACGATGCCGGCGATGTCGGGGCTGGAAGTGGCGCGGCAGGTGCACGCGCGCTACCCGACGATCCCCGTGGTGCTGCTGAGCGGCGCGCTGCAGGAGGGCGACCGTGAAAAGGCATCGCTGGCGGCCGTGGTGTCAAAGCCCGTGGAAGCGGCGACGCTGGTGGCCGAGATCGAGCGGGTGCTGGCGCCGCGGAGCGCCCCGGTGGAATCGCCGCGCAGCGACTGACCGCGTGAGGCCGATAGGGAAAGAAGACGGGAAGCCGAGTGCCGTCACTCGTCTTCCCGTCTTCCCGTCTTCGCGTCTTCTAGTTGTTGGAGGTTGTCGCCGCCTTCGGCGCCGCCGTCGAGTCGTCGAGCGTCTTGAGCACGTCCTGCCACTTGAAGCCTCCCTTCCCGAGGATCCAGTGGTCCATCCACGCCTTCTCGGCCACCGACTTGAGGAGCTGGTTGCGCGGGTCGGGAATGCCGTGCGTGTTGCCCGGATAGACGAAGAGCTCCGTGGGGACCCCCAGCTTGCGGAGGGCCATGTGCAGCTCTTCGCTCTGCGGGCGCGGGACGCGGGGGTCGCCGTCGACGACGTGGATCATGGTCGGCGTCTTGGCGGCCTTGATGTAGCGAATGGGCGACTGCTTCCAGTACGGCTCGAAGTCTTCGTACGGGAGCTTGTTGCCGAGGTAGTGCATGCGCACGTCCTGCATGTCGCTCTGGGCGTACATCGAGATCCAGTTGGCGGTGCCGGCGCCTGACGAGGCGGCCTTGAAGCGCGTGGTGTGCGTGATGGTCCAGTTGGTCCAGTGCCCGCCAGCGCTCCACCCCAGGACGCCCATCTTGTCGCCGTCCACCATCCCGTCGGCGATCAGCTTGTCGACGCCGGTGATGATGTCCTCATAGCCCTTCTTGAAGTAGTCGTTCACGATCCCCCACTTGTGCGCCTCGCCGTAATTGGTCGAGCCGCGGTAGTTGGGCTTGAGGACCATGTAGCCGTCGCCGGCGTAGGCCTGCGCGCCATAGCCGCCATTGAATCCCAGCACGTCCGCCGACTGCGGCCCGCCATGGATGGCGACGATGAGCGGGTAGCGCTTGCCGGGGGTGTAGCCGACCGGCTTCACGAGAATGCCGCAGGTCTCCTTCTTGTCGACCGACTTCCAGCAGATCTCCTCCTCCTCGCCTAACAAGAGGTTGGCGACCTGCGGATTGGCGTTGCTCACCTGGTGCCAGCTCGCCTTGTTGGCCAGGTCGTCGACCTTGTCGACGACGAAGTGGATGGCGGGAGTCTTGGGGTCGGTGTACTGGACCACGAGCTTGCCGCTCTCCGCGTCCTTCTGGGCGCCGACGGCGGCCCGGTAGCTGGTGAGCTGCTTGACGGTGTTGGCGGCGACATCGAGGGCCAGGACCTGGTTGGTCGCCTTGACGCCGTCGTTGAAGTAGATGGTCCTGGAATCGTCGGACCACCAGCCGATGGTGACATCGCCGTCGTAGCTGGCGCCGAGCTTCTTCCATGCGCCGTTGGTCGCGGCGATGTCGCGGAGGTAGACCTTGTTGGCGCGGAAGTAGACGAAGTCGTCGGAGGCGGAGAAGGCGATCGTCTTGCCGTCAGGCGCAAAGGAGAGGAGCGACTCGCCAATGCCCTTGTTGGTGGTGAGGCGCTCCAACGCGCCCGACTCGAGGTTCAGGAGATACAGGTCGCCGTGATTGCCGCCCTCCATGGTGGTGCGGGCGTAGCGATCGTTGGGGAGGGCACGGAGCCCGGCCCACTTGCCGTCGTCGGACAGTGAGACCCCTTCGACCGAGAAGGCGTCGCCGCTCGTCAGCCGCTTCTCGCTCCCTGTGGCCACGTCGAGCACCCACAGGTGGTTGAGCGGAATGTCCTGGTTGCGGATACGCACGTCGAACTTCTTCTCCATCCGCTCCTTGTTGGCCTTGTCGACGGAGTCGGGGGAGACGAAGTAGAGTTGCTTCCCGCTCTCCGAAAAGCGCCACCAGCCAACCGGGGTGGCGTGCTTGGTGAGCGGACGCGCCTTGGCGGTGTCGATCCCCGCGACCGGGAGGACCCAGACCTGCTGCTCATCGCTCTTGCCGGCGCTGAAGGCGAGCCACTTTCCATCCTTGGAGAAGGCGTAGTTCCCCACGCCGTCCTTGGCGTCGGTGATCTTCTGCGCTTCGCCGCCATCGGGGTGCATCACGTACAACTGCTGCGTGGCGGCGTTAGGCGCGGCGTCGCGGTTGCTGCTGAAGACGAAGAACGACCCGTCGGGCGACCAGCGCGGGTTGTTCTCGTTCTTGTCCTTGGTGAAGGTGAGCTGGCGCGTGCTCGGCAGCCCGTCGCGGACGTTGACGACGTAGATGTCGGTGTAGCGCTTGGCTTCCTTCCAGTTGGGGACGGAGATCGTGTACACCACGCGGCTGCCGTCGGGAGAGAGCGCCGCTCCTCCCGCCTGCCGCATGAGCTGCTGGTCCATGAAGGTCATGGGACGAGGGGCCTGGGCGGCCCCCGTCGCCAACGGCATGCCTAACGCCGAGGTGACGAGCGAGACGACGAATGCACGAGGGATGGGCATCGGGGGAGCACTCCGGACGAGGGTGATGCGATTGGACCACCCTATTCTACGACCAGAGGGCGCGCGATGCTGGGGGCTCTGAGACGGGAGACGGGAGACGGGAGACGGGAGACGGGAGAGGGAGGGAGGGGGGCGGGGGGAGGCGCGAGGGGAGCGAACCGACCCGTTCGCGCGGCGCTCGTTCCAGATGAGGCTCGACACCCTCGGTCCGCGCCCCCTAACGACGAACGAGGGGGGCGCCGATTTCGGCGCCCCCCTCGTGCACAGGCCCGGACGCCCTCCCGCCTCGCCGAGCCTGGCCGAGACGGGGGGCCCTACGGTGTTATGCGTTCCGGTTGATGCACCCGGTGTACTTCTGGTTGTTGCGCTCGGCCTGCGGCACCGGGAGGTTCACGTCCGGACCGTACGCCGCGTTCTTGCGCGGGTTGATGCCACCCTGGCCCGGGAAGACCTGCGCGGCCGAGAAGCCGTGCTGGCGAATCATCCGGCGCAGGTCGCCCAGGCGCTGGCCGCGCCCGAACGTCCAGAAGGCCCGCTCACGGAACAACAGCTGCAACCGTGCTGCCTGCGATCCGGGATCGGTCAGCGGCGCCAACCCCGAGATGTTCAGCGTCCCGATGCTGGTTGGTCCGGTGCGCAGGTCGTTGAGCGTGGTGAGCCACGCCGCGTTGTTGGCCACCAACTGCGACTCGGCCAGCGCGAGCTGGGCGTCGACGTAGTTGGCTACCGGGACCGGCGAGTTGTATGCCGGAAAGACGTCCTGCCGGTCGTATGGCGTCACGCCATCGAAGCCGAAACGGAACGCCGCCGGCTTGGTGGTGGGAACGCGCGGATCCTTTGCCGAGACGAACGGCATCGCGTTGACGATGCGCCCGCCCTGGGAGTCGGCCGAGTCCTGCACGGTGTAGCGGCGCGCCGACGTGGCGAGCCCCCAGATCAGGTTGTCCTCGATCCCCTGCGATCCCGGCCAGGTGAGGTTGAAGGTGAACGTTTTGGGAATGCCCGCGACCGCCTGCCCCGCTTCGGCAAACTTGCCGGTGGCCATGAGCGCGCGCGCACGCCCCACCTGCGACGCGTACTTCACGCGCAGCGACAGCGTGTCGGTCGCGCTCCCCACCGCCACGAGCGCGGAGTCGAACGAGGCGAGCGCGGTGTTGAACGCCGCCGGCCCATCGATGGCGCCGCTGATGTCCGGCGTCCCCGTCGAGAGATCGGCGTACGGCTGCCCATTGCAGAAGTCGAGTGCCGACTGCAGCTCGGCGTAGCCCTTGATGAAGAACATCTCGCCGATCTTGCCGCGCGCGGTGGGCTGGAACGTCTGCAGCGCCTTGGCGGCCGAGAAGGCCTGGATGCGGGCGCGATGGATCTGGCGGTACGCGACCGTGACGAGGGAGTTCTCCTCGGTCACGTTGCGCTGGTCGGTCTCGTCGCGCTGGGTGAAGGTGTCGGCCGACTTCCATTCGTCGACGAGGAGTCCGCCGTAGAACCACGAGCTTTCGTCGAGCGCGGTCATGAGCTTGAAGACGCGGATCGTGCCGACGCGCAGCCCCTCGGCGCCATCGGCCGAGTTGAGGTTGTCGGGGGCGATGATGTCCGGGTCGGTGACGCCGAGCAGGCGATCGCGGGAGCACGCACCCAGCGTGACAACCGCGGCGGCCAGGGCCACTGCCCGATATCGAGTGATGTATCGGATCATTTGAGTAGTCACCTCGCGCGGGTCAGAACGCGACGTTGAGTCGGAGGATGAAGTAGGTCGGCACGGGCATCGCCTGGAAATCGCTCGGGAGCGACGACGTCGAACCGACGTCGGAGTTGCTCTCGGGGTCGATGCCGCTGTAGTCCGTCCAGATCTTCAGGTTGCGGGCAGCGAAGTTGAGGGAGACGTCCTTGGCGCCCCAGGCCCGCGAGGTGAGCGACTTGGGGAGGAGCCAATTGGCCGAGAACTCGCGGAAACGGAGGAAGTCGGCTTTCTCCATGTAGCCGGCCTGGGTGCGCGACGCGTGCTCGCGCACGGCGACGGCGCGGGCCTGCTGCCACAGCGGCGCGGACTTGTCGTAGGCCCCGAAGCAGTTGTTGCGGCTGCCGCAGCGAATGCGCTCGGTGCCGTTGAGCAGGTGGTGCCCGCCCTTGTAGTCGAAGAGTGCCGTCAGGCGCAGCTGCTTGCGGAACAGCTCCACGCTGTTGGTGAAGACCGCTTCATAGCGGGGGATCGAGTAGCCCACGAAGGTCGACGAGTCATCGACGACGATCTCGTTGAGCGTCAGGATGCCATCGCCGTTGGCGTCGGCGTAGCTGCGGATCTGGCGCTGCCAGTAGCCGAAGAGCGGATAACCGGGCTGGTTGCGCGTGGTGGTGCCCACCTGCGGCGCCAACGGGCGCCCCTGGGCGTCGGTGCCTAACGTTTCCAGGTTGTTGTCGTTGGTGGAGCCGTTGATCGAGGCGTTCCAGGTGATGGCGCGGTTGTCGACCACCAGCGCATTGAGCAGCACTTCGAGCCCGCTGTTGCGCACGGAGCCAAGGTTGGCGCGCTGCGTCGAGTTGCCGGTGCCGAGCGACGGCGGAACGACGGCGCCGATGAGGGCGTCCTTGGTGAGCTTGCGGTAGTACGTGAGCTCGAGCGAGACGCGATCGCTGAACAGGCGCGAATCGAAGCCACCCTCGAACTCGGTGGCGCGCTCCGGCTTGAGGACGTCGTTGCCCAGCGAGGTGAAGGTGACCCCCGGCTGGTCCTGCAGCGCGACGTTGGTCGTGGTGGGCGAGTAGTAACGGATGGCGTCGTTTGCTCCCGGCTGCACCCCCGAGGCGCCGTACGCGGAGCGCAGGCGGAACTGCGTGAGCACGGTGCTCTTGGGGAACCACGCCTCATCCGACAGGACATACGAGGCGCTGAACTTCGGGTAGTACACGCGCTGGAAGTTCGTGCCGAAGGCGCTGTTCTGGTCGGAGCGCACGGCGGCGGTGAGGAAGAGTCGGTCGCGGATGGCAACCTGTTCCTCGAGGAAGACGCCGAAGGTCTTGTTCCGGTCGTACGAGGCGTCGGCCAGCTTGGTGGCGCCGCCCGAGATGGTCGATGCGCCCGGCGTGAGGTTCGACGAACCGGCGCCGTTGCGGTCGAAGGTGTTGTTGACCCACTGGACGCCGAGCGAGGTGCGCGTGGCGACCGAGGTGAACGGGTTGTACGACGCCGTGGAAATGGCGTTGGCGGTGATGGTGCGCATGTTCGTGCGGTCGTCCTGCACGAAGCCCAGGCGCGTGGTGCCGACGTCGGCGCAGTTGCCGCGGGCGCAGAACTGCTGGTCGATGCGGCCGATGAAGTCCACGCCAGCGTCGGCGCGTACGGCGAGCCAGCTCAGCGGACGATAGTTGAGGTTCGACGAGCCGATGTAGCGGTTGATGTACTGCGTGTACACGTCCTGGAAGTGCTCGGCCGGCGTCGAGGCGCGGTAGCCGTGCAGGTTGAAGCCCTGCGTGCTGGTGCGCCCGTTTTCGTAGCCGGGGCCGCCGAAGGCGTTGGAGAGGAGGCCCAGCGCGTTGTTGTCGTTCTGCGGCAGGCGGTTGGCCAGGGTGATGAAGCCCGACGAGAACTGCGCGTCGAGCTTGGGGCTCAGCGCCGCGTCGATGTTGGCGCGGAACGTCCCGCGCTTGAGCGCGTTAGGCGTGGCCCACTCGTCCTTGATCTTGACGTTGAGCGTGTCCAGGCGCTGCTGGTCGAACTCCGGGATCTTGAGGAGCCCTTCCTCGTTCTCGTACTGTCCGCTCACGAAGAAGCGCACGGCCTGCACGCCACCGGATACCTGCAGCCCGGCGGTCTGGCGGCTCCCGGTGCCGAGCGGCGTGGTGCGGTCATTCTCGAAGAGGTTGAACTTCGAGAGCGAATCGGCGACGCAGAACCCGGTGGAGACCTGGGTGAGCGAGGTGTTGGAGCAGTTGCGCGTCGTCCCGGCCGGGGCGCGTCCCCACAGCGTATAGGCGGTGGGCCAGGTGTTGCGATCGGTGATGATCCCCTGTTCGCCAAAGACGGAGTAGCGCGTCTGGCCGGCGCGACCACGCTTGGTGTTGATCACGATGACGCCGTTGGAGGCGTCGGTGCCGTAGAGCGTGGCAGCTGACGGCCCCTTCACGATCTCGATGCTCTCGATCTCGGCCGGGTTGATGTCCTGCGCGCGGCTCTGGGCGCCGCCGCCGGTGAAGATGTTCCCCGACAGCGAGCCGTTGTCGGAGCGCATGCGCACGCCGTCGATCACGTAGATCGGGTCGTTGGCCAGCGTGATGGAGTTGACGCCGCGAATGCGCACGCGTGCGCCGACGCCGGTGGCGTTCCCCGGCATCACCTGCACGCCGGGCGACTGCGCCACCAGAAGCGACGCGACGTCGGTGACGGGGGCGGTGGAGGTGCGCTGCGTGACGTCGACCGAGGTGACGGAGTTGCCGAGTTCCACGCGGCGCTGTTCGCCGGTGGCGGTCGTCACGACTTCGGCCAGGCGGATGACGGCGGCCGGCATGTCGAAGTCGACCGTCAGGTTCTGCCCCGACGCGACGGTGATCGACTTCTTCTGTTCCGTGTACCCCACGCGCAGCACGCGCAGGTCGTACGTGCCGGCGGGGACGTTGCGCAGCGTGTAGCGCCCGTCGCCGCCGGTGGAGGTGAAGAGCTGCGTCCCGACGACGATCACGCGGGACTCTGGCAGTGGCTCGCCTGAACCCTGTGCCGCCACCTTGCCGGTGATGGTGCCGCCTTGTGCCAAGGCGACGCCGCTCACCACAGTGACGAGCGCGGACGCGGCGAGGAGAGCGCGCAATGACGCTCGAACCTGACCGAGGACACCCATGGTGGATCTCCAGTGCGATGCGGGAGAAAACCGAACGGCCATTTGGCCACTCTCATTCGCCGCGGGCGCACGCACCGAACCGCCCGATCGGGTAGGAAGAGTGGGGCGAAGTTATGGTGAGAGGGCACACGCGGAAAGGACGAGAGTTGCCACCGAACACCGCAGTCGTGCGGCGGAAAATTCCGATCGTGACGCTGTTCTCCCCAAACGATAAAAAGCCGCAAAGAACGTGCGGTATTTCCCCGTCGCGGCGCACGTGGGCATGCGATCATGGTGCCAGTGGTCCGACCGGCGTGCACGCAGTAGCTTCGCCGCCACCCGTCTTCCCAAGCGATCATGTCTTCATTCGTCATCCGCGCCGTCGTCGGCGCCTCCCTGCTGGCGTCGGCGTTCGTTCCTGCACAGGCACAGGGTCCAACACGGGCGACGCTGCTGATTCGCGGCGGAACCGTCATTGACGGGACGGGCGCCGCGCCGCGTGTGGCCGACGTCGCCATCAATGGTGACACGATCGTCTTCGTCGGCGATGCGCGCCGTGCGGGCGTGCAAGGGCAGCGCGAGATCGACGCCAGGGGACTGATCGTCGCGCCGGGCTTCATCGATCCGCACACGCACACCTTCGGCGACCTGCAAAGCGAGCGCGTGGAGCGACGCACCAACGCCGCGTACCTCATGCAGGGCGTCACGACAGTCATCACCGGCAACGATGGCGGTGGTCCGGTCGACATCGGCGACACCTTCACCCGCTGGGAACAGCGCGGCATCGGGACCAATGCGGCGCTTTTCGTCGGCTTCGGGACGGTGCGCGGCCGCGTGCTGGGCGCCACGTCAGCGTCGCCCAACGCCGACCAGCTTGCCCGCATGCGCGCGATGGTGGCCAAGGGGGTCGATGAAGGGGCGCTGGGGTTGAGCACGGGGCTGTACTATGCCCCGCAGAGTTATGCCACCACCGACGAAGTGATCGCGCTCGCCCGCGAGGCCGGCGCGCGTGGCGGGGTGTACGATTCGCACCTGCGCGACGAGAGCTCGTACACGGTGGGGCTGATGGGGGCGGTGCAGGAGATCCTGCGCATCGGCAAGGAAGCGTCGCTGCCGGTGCACATCGCCCACATCAAGGCGTTAGGCGTGGACGTGTGGGGACAGAGCGACAGCGTGATTGCCCTCGTCACGCGCGCGCAAAAGGCGGGGCAGGTGGTCACCGCCGACCAGTATCCGTATACGGCCAGCGGCACTGCGGTTGGTGCCGCGCTGCTCCCGCGTTGGGCCGAAGCCGGCGGGCGCGACTCGCTCCGCTCGCGCATCACCAATCCCGAGCAGCGCGACCGCCTCGTCGCCGCCATGCAGGACAACATGCGCCGGCGCGGCGGGGCCGCCTCGCTCCTCATCACCGGCGGGCGCGATCGCGCGCTGGTGGGGAAGACGCTCGAGCAGGTGGCCAAGGCGCGCAACGCCGACCCGATCCTCACCGCGCTGGAAATCATCATGGACGGTGACGCCGGGCTGGCGTCATTCAACATGAACGAGGACGACATCGCGCGCTTCATGCGGGAGCCGTGGGTTTTTACCGGCTCCGACGGCTCCGATGGCCATCCGCGCAAGTACGGCACCTATCCGCGCAAGCTCCACGACTACGTGCTGGGGAAGAAGGTCATCACGCTCGAGCAGATGGTGCAGCGCTCGTCGTTCGAGGTGGCCAAGGCGTTAGGCCTGGGGAAGCGCGGCGCCCTGACGCCCGGGTGGAAGGCCGACGTGATCGTGATGGACACCGCCAAGGTGGCCGAGCGTGCGACGTATGAGCAGCCGGAGCGGCTGGCGGAAGGGATGCAGTACGTGGTGGTGAACGGGGCGCTCGCGGTGAGCGAAGGAAAGCTCACCGGAACGCTGGCCGGGAAGGGGGTGCGCCGCGTCAAGCGGTGAGCGTGAGGAATTCGGTGATGCCTCGCACGAACTCGCGACCTCGCGTGCGCCCCGTGCGCCGCGTGCTCGCTGCGCTGGCCCGCGGCGTTGGCGGATTCGTCGCCGTGGTGGCTGCCGCGACGACGTCGGCGCCACACGCGCAGGCGCAGGTGCCGATCCTCTACTCGCTGTCGTCGCAGCAGAACCCGTGGGGGCTGCACTGGCGACGCATCGATGCGCCGCACTTCACCATCATCTATCCCGATTCACTGGCCCGTGAGGCGCAACGCGCCGCCACGTTGCTCGAGCGCGCGTACGAACCGCTCACCAAGACGCTGGCCCGCAAGCCCGAGCGCATCCCGGTGGTGCTCAACAGTTCGTCGATGGTCTCCAACGCCTTCGTGGCGTGGGGGCCGCGGCGCTCGCAGTGGTACGCGCTCCCCAGCACCACGGTCGACGGCATGGGACCGGTCGAGTGGTACTCGTTGCTGGCGGTGCACGAGGGGCGGCACATCGTGCAGGAGCGCGCCGTGCGCACCGGGATCATCGGCATCCTGTCGCGTCTCTTTGGCGACAACACCACCTCCTTCTTCGGCGGCGCGCTCTACTTCCCGTCGTGGTTCTGGGAAGGAGACGCGGTCGGGATGGAGACAGCGCTCACTGCCGACGGACGCGGACGGCAGCCGAGCTTCACGCAACGCATTCGGGCGCTGGCGCTGGCCGGCGAACCGTATCGCTACTACCCAGCGTGGCAGGGGTCGTATCGCACGTACTACCCCGACTGGTACGAACTCGGCTATCTGCTCACCACGCATGTGCGCCGCACCTACGGCGACTCGGCGTGGCGCCGCGCCATCACGCGCGCCGCGCGCAACCCGCTGGCGCCCATGGCGCTGAGCATGGCGCTCAAGCGCGAGACCGGGCGCACGCTGGTGCAGTTGCATAACGATGCCGTCGCGGCGGCGACCGTCTCGTGGCGCGCCCAGCGCGACTCGGTGCGCGAGACGCCGGCGACGGTGCTCCCGCTCTCGCGCGCCGACTACCGCGAGTTCCTCCTTCCGCAGTACGCCGGGGACGGAAGTCTCATCGCGCTCTACGGTGACCTGGCGACGCCCCGCCGGCTGGTGCGGATCCGCGACGGCAAGGTCGAGGCGTTGCACCGTCGCGTAGGGTTGTTCGGCGACCTGCAGTTCCACGTGCGTGGCAAGACGGTGGTGTGGAGCGAGTACGAGGTGTCGCCGCGCTGGGGCGAGGAGAGCTTCCTCGTGATCAAGGCGCTCGACCTCGACTCCAAGGCGGTGCGCCGCCTGACCAATCGCTCGCGCCTGTTTGCCCCCGCGCTGTCGCCTGACGAACGACGCATCGTGGCGGTCGATTTCTCGCGCACGCGCGCCGCCGCGCTGGTGATCCTCGACGCCGCCAGCGGCCGTGAGCTGCAACGACTTCCCAATGTGTCGTCGCACTTCCTTGTCACCCCCACCTGGACGGGTGATGGGCGCGCCATCGTCGCCGTTGCGGTCGACCACTCGCGTGGCAATGCGCTGGTACGCGTGCCGGTGGACGGCACCCCAGCCGATACGATCATCCCCTTCACGCACGACGCCATCTCGCGCCCGGTGGTGCATGGCGAGCAGGTCTACTTTGGCAGCCCGCACTCGGGGATCGACAACGTCTATGTCGTCGACCTCACCACCCGCGCGATCTCCCAGGTGACGTCGCGCCCGCTGGGGGCCATGTGGCCGACGCTGTCGCCTGACGGCGATCGCCTCGCCTTCAGCGACTACTCGCGACTCGGGTACGACGTGGCCGAGATGGCAATCGAGCCGACACGCTTTATGGCGGCGTCGTTTGCCACGACGCACACCACCGCCGCGGCGACGCAACTGACGCAGCAGGAGCAGGGGGGAAGCATCCTCGACTCGCTGCCGGCCACCGTGTGGACGTCGCGCCCGTTCACCGGCTGGTCGCGGCTCTTCGACTTCCATTCGCTGTCGATTGCCCCCATCACCGACGGCGTCAACACGAGCCTCTACCTCGAGTCGCGCAACGTCCTCAACACCGTAGGCGTGATCGCCGGCCCCACCTTCAACCTCAATGAGCGCACGACGTCGTTCGAGGCGGGAGTGAGCTACGCCGGGCTCCCCGTGATCGTCGACGTGGCCGGGCGCCTCGGCGCGCGCGCGTCGACCTACATCGACAGTGCCGGCGCCACGCAGCCATACACCTGGAACGAGCGCTCGGTCGCGGCGTCGCTGCGCTTTCCGCTCACCCGGCTCAACGGACAGGTGCGACAGACGCTGCTGACCAGTGCGACGCTGGGTCGCACGCACATCAGCGACCAGCCGGTGGCGTTCCGCAACGAGAACAACAACGGCGACTTCAGCACCCTCACCTATGCGCTCACGGCCTCACAGGTGCGGAGCGCGGCGTATCGCGATCTCTTCCCCGTGGGAGCGGTCGTCTCGGCCGCGTATCGCCATACGCCGGCGCCCAGCGAATATCGCTCGCACCAGGCGACGCTGTCGGGGGCGGTGTATCTCCCGGGAGCATTCCGCCACCATGCGCTGGTCCTCGACGCTGCCCGTGAGGTGCAACGCCCGGACACCTATCGCTTCTCGTCGCTCGTACGCTTTACTCGTGGCTTCGACTCGCGCTTTCACGAGTCGCTGACGCGCGCCGGTGCGACCTATCACGCCCCGCTCTTCTACCCCGACGTCGCGCTCGGCCCGTGGCTGTATTTGCGCCGAGTGCAAGGCAATGTCTTTGGCGATGTGGGACGTGGCACCACTCGCACGGGGGCGCATCGGGTCGACTATCGCTCGGTGGGGAGCGAGGTCACGGTGGAGCTTTCGCCGCTCGGGCTGCGCACCAGCGTGTGGGTCGGGGCGCGGGTGAGTCGGCAGCTGACGGGGGAGCGGAAGTCGGTCGTGGAGGCGATTGTTCAGCTGCGCTGAGTGGAAAGACGGGAAGACGGGAAGACGGGAAGACGAGAGACGTCGGCGCGCGGCCCAGACTCGGCTTGCTGGGCTATCCAGCTCACGAGTCGTCGATTCCTCGTCTACGCCGTGCTGAACGCGAAGACGGTGCGCGAATGAAAGGGCTTGCCGGGGCGCAGGATGCAGCTCGGGAAGTCGGGATGGTTCGGCGAGTCGGGGAAGTGCTGGGTCTCGAGGCAGACGCCGGCGTACTGCGGGTAGCGGCGCCCTCCCTTGCCCGCCACCGTGCCGTCGAGCCAGCTCCCGGTGTACAGCTGCAACCCGGGCTCCGTCGTGCGCACATCGAGCGTGCGGCCGGTGAGCGGATCGTGCAGGCGCGCCGCGTGCGAGAGGGCGCCGGGGCGACGCGGGCGGTCGAGGACGAAGGTGTGGTCGTAGCCGTTGCCCAGCGCGAGTTGCGGGTGCGCGTCGCGAATGCGCGCGCCGATTGCGGTGCTCGCGCGGAAGTCGAACGGCGTTCCCGCGACCGAGGCCAGTTCGCCGGTGGGAATCAGCGTGGCATCGACCGGTGTGAAGCGCGAGGCCTCGAGTTGCAGCTCGTGCCCCAGCACGTCGTCGCCCGCGCGCCCGGCGAGGTTGAAGTAGCTGTGCTGGCAGGGATTGAACGGCGTGGCGCGCGTGGTGGTCGCGGAATAGTCGACGATCAGGCGGTCGTCATCGTCGAGCAGGTATCGAACCGAGAAGTGCACCTGGCCGGGATACCCTTCGTCACCGTCGGGACTCACCAGCGACAGCCGCACCCCCGCCCCCTCCGCGCCGGCCACCGCGCGTGCCGTATACAGGTGCTTGTCGAACCCCACCACGCCGCCGTGCAGGTGGTTGGGGGCGTTGTTGGTGGCGAGCGTGTACTCCACGCCGTCGAGCGTGAAGCGCCCGCGCGCAATGCGATTGCCGTACCGTCCGGTGACCGCGCCAAAGTAGGGCGAGCGCGTGAGATAACCGTCGACGTCGTCCATTCCCAGCACCACGTCATCGACGCTCCCGTCGCGCGCCGCCACTTCCAGCGAGGTGATAATCGCGCCTAACGTGATGACCGTGCAGCGCGTCCCGCGCCGGTTGGTGAGGTCGTACGCATGCACCACCGCCCCCGACGGCATCCGCCCCCACACCCGCCGGGCGACGCGCCCTTCGGCTTGATAGGCCACGGGGAGCGATGGCACCGGGCGGTCAGAAGCGGTCACGGAAGACGGGACAGAAGATGGGCCGGAAGGCAGATCGTGCGCAGACGTCCGCAGTCTCACCGGAAAGTCGCGACGATACAAGTGAAGGACGCCCCCCCCGTGCCCGACAGCCCGCGCCCGCACCATAATGCTCTCACTCGTCTTCCCGTCTTCCCGTCCTC
>CAZLLP010000069.1:0-27046 GCA_964560345.1 uncultured Gemmatimonadaceae bacterium | reverse complement strand
TTCTTCTTCGCGTCAAAGCCCGGCGGCTTGATGATCCACCCCTGGATCTTGCGCTTGTCCTTGGAGGACTCGTACCAGATCTCCTCCACCGTGCCTAACGTGCGCGAGGACAACAACTCGGCGTTGAGCGAGGTCACCGCCACCGGCGTTGCGGCTGGGGCGCTCCCCACCACCGCCACGTTGGACGGGATCGACGGCGTCGACATCGTGTAGGCCACGCTCCCGTTGCGCGAGACCGAGTAGGACCCGCCGGAATAGGCCATCATCCCGCTCCCCAGGTGACTCGCGATCACGCGCCACGATCCATCCAGCGCAAAGAGCCCCACCTTGGTGTCGCCCTTGTCGTCGTACTGCACGTAGATCCCCTTGCCGTCGGCGCTCCACGTCGGTGCGCCCACGCTGCCATCGAACTTGCTCGAGAGCGCGCGCTTGCCCGAGCCGTCGCGGTTCATCACGTACAGCAGCGTGTTCTGGTAGCCCTGATGGCGCTCGTCGAAACCGGTGTAGGCGATGAGCTTGCCGTCAGGTGAAACAGCCGGCTCGCCATCGGGGCCGTTTCGGTCGGTCAACTGGCGCATCGCCCCATCGGCGACCGCGAAGGCGAAGATGTCGCTTTCCAGCAACTCTTCGTCGGCCTTGTCGCGGCGGCGCGCCGCCGCAATCACCTCCGTGCCATCGGGGGTCCAGGCGACGCCACCCCCGCCGAACACACCGCCGTGGTTGTAGTCGCCCCTCGACAGCTGCCGCGGTGCCCCGCCGTCGGCACGCACCACGAAGACGTGGGTGAACCCGACCGGCACCTCGCCGACGCCGTCGAAGCGGAACACGAGCGCGTCGGTGTACTTGGGCGGCGGCTGCCACGTTGCCCCCGGCGGCGGGGCGAGCGGTGTCCCGATCACCAGCGGCGCCTTGGGGACAAACTGCGTGAAGGCGACAAGCTTGCCATCGGGCGACCAGGCAGGCCCCGACGGCGGGATCGCCCCGGTCGTGAGCGCGATCGATTCGCCAGTATCGTTCCACCGCACGTACAGCTGCCCGCTCCCCCCCTTGTCGGACACGTACGCCAGCCGCGTCCCGTCGGGCGACCAGCGCGGCGAGCCGTCGTGCGTCTTCCCCGACGTCACCGGGCGATGCATCGAGCCATCGCTCTTCACCAACCAGATGTTGCTGTATCGCTTGTCGGTGGTGGCATCGCTCCAGTTGCGCACATACGCCACCCATTGCCCGTCCGGCGAGATCTGCGCGTCAGCCGCCGTCTCGATCGCGAACATGTCGCTCGCCGAGAGGGGTTTCCCCTGGGCAGACAGCGGGGCACCCATCGGGGCAGCGAAGGCGATGGTGGCCAGGGCGTACGTCCAAGGGATTCGGGTGCGCATCGGCAGATCGGGGCTCGGGGAGCGACGGAACGGGGTGGTACGGTTGGCTGCGGAAACGTGCGGCACGCCGGTGGCTTGCCGCCAGTGCAATGCCCCACTTCGGGCTCCGGGGCCTCATGGCCTGCCGATTCACTGCAACACTGGCCTAGTGACGCAACCCCCGTGGTAGCTGGCACGGTGCGCACGTCGTATGTTCGCCTCCCCACTGGACCGCAGGGAGGCGACCGTGGACTACCTCGATTTCGAGCTTCGCATCGCGACAGGCAACGGACGGGACTATCCGGTCTCGGTGGTCCGCTCGCCGGCAGGTGAACCCAGCGGGACGATGCGATTCCCGTTCGACCGCCTGGCCCTCGACAACCAGATGCTCGGGCTGCAGAACGCCCTCCTCCGCTCAGGGTCCCTTCGGCGAAAGGCGATGGTCGACCCTGAGGAGACGCGAGGGGTGATCGACTTCGGCCAGCAGCTCTTTCAGGCGCTGTTCACTCCCGAGTTGCAGGTCGCGTTTCGACGAAGCCAGGACCGCGCCCGAGCCGAGAACAAGGGGTTGCGCGTGCGCCTGCGCATCGAGGCGCCGGAGCTCTCCGCGCTTCCCTGGGAGTACATGTACGATCCCCAGGAGCGGGACTACGTCTGTCTTTCGACCGACACGCCGGTGGTGCGCTACCTCGAGTTCGACCAACCGCCCAGCGCGGTCACCGTCAAGCCTCCGCTGTCACTCCTGGTCATGATCGCCAGTCCTAACGATCGGCCGGCGCTCGATGTGGCCCGCGAGCGCCAGCGCATCGAGATCGCGACCGCTCCACTGCGCAAGGCTGGGCTCATGCGCATCGAGTGGCTGGAGGGATCGACGTGGCGCCACCTGCAACAGGCGATGCGGCGGCAGCGCTTCCACATCTTCCACTTCGTCGGGCATGGCGGCTTCGACTCGGCGGCCGGCGAGGGGGTGCTCCTCTTCACCGACGAGGAGGGGAAGTCGTCGATGATCGGCGCGACGGCAGTCGCTCGGCTGCTGTCCGATCACCATACGTTGCGGCTGGCGGTGCTCAATTCCTGCCTGGGGGCCAAGGGGAGCAGCACCGACGCCATGTCGAGCACGTCGGCCGTTCTCGTCGGCCGCGGATTGCCGGCGGTCGTGGCGATGCAGTTCGAGATCAGTGACGACGCCGCGATCGAGTTCTCGCGGTCGCTCTACGAGGCGATTGCCGACGGCCTGCCGATCGACGCCGCCGTCTCGGACGCGCGCAAGGCGGTCAGCTTCGCGGCACCACACTCCGTGGAGTGGGGGACGCCGGTGCTGCACATGCGGAGTCCCGATGGCGTCCTGTTCCGCATCGACGGGACGACGGTCAGCCAGGCGCGGGCGACGGGGCAGTTCACCCGGAGGGAGGAACCCCCGGTTGGCGCGATCGAGGACAAGCGTGCCGCGCCGATCGCCGAACGCGAGGCGACGGTTCCGAACCCGCCAGCGCCAGCCCCGCCTGCGCCGCGCCTTCGGGACAAGGGAGACCAAGCACCGAACGGCCGCGAGCGCGTGGAGCCTCTTCCCGCACCCGGTGGATCATTCGCTCGCACCGCGATCATCGGCGCCATCGTCATCGCCATCGCGGGGGCCGGCGGCGCCTACCTCATGACGCGCCCCAAGGCGGCTGCCATCGGCGATGTGCGGCTGACGACCACCGCCGATACCGTCCCGTTGGTCAACGGTGGGGAAACGATGATTGCCTACGAGGTTCTTGCAGGAGACAGGAAGACGCCCGTCGCAGATGCCACCGAGGCGATGCGGGTCAGCGGCGACCGCATCGTCCTCGTCTCGGACGACCCATCGATCGTCGGAATCGACTCGACGCATCGCGCCGCCGGGAGCTTCCACCTGGTCGGCATGAAGCCCGGCATCGCGCGCATCTGGCCCCTCATCGTCAGGAGCAACGGCGACTCGGCCGGCACCAAGCAGCGGACCACGGTCACGGTGACGCGCTCGTCCGCGTCGTTCGAGGCGGCCATCGCTGCGTTCAGCGATGCGCGCGCCGCCGCGCGGTCGGACAGCGTGTCGGATGCCGCGCTGCGCTCGCGCATCCTCAGGGTGGATTCCCTGCACGGTGAACTGCTGCGCGGCACCGGCGGGCGCGCCGAGGACCTGACGGCGCTGCTCGACGGCAGCCGCGCGCTCATCGCGGCACGTGCACGGGCCGACTCGGTCGGCGCCGACGCCAACACGACCGTCCAGATCAAGCGGGCGGCGCTCCAGGCCTACGTCGACGGCGTGACCGCGGTGCGCGAGGGACATGGGCCCACGCTCGCCGCCGACCGCGTGCGCCTCGCGGAACTCGATCCCGCACCGGTCGGCACCGTACTCAAGGCCGGCGTCTGCCCAGGCTATCCCTGCGACGATTCCGCCCGGCTCACCAGTACGTTCTCTACGGGTCAGCGGATCGGCGTCAAGGTATGGTATGTCGCCGGGAGCTCGAAGAAGCTGACCTTCGAGTGGCTTCGTGACGGCGTGAAGGAGAAGTCCAAGCCAGAGACGGTCGACACGCGCGTCGAGTCCGGATTTCGCATGGGAGGCTACCACGACGTGCAGAGCGCGGGGACATGGGAGGTTCGGGTGCTGAACGGGAACGGGCAGCTGGTCTTCCGGCACCCGTTCGTGGTGCGTTAGGCCAGCGGAAGTCCCGACGACCGACGCCGACCGAAAAGCCGCATCAGAGTCAACGCTGAGGGGGGAGGCCGCCGCGCAGGCTGTCCCCCGCACCGTGTGTTACAGCGCAGATCAGAGACGGTGCGTTTTCCTGCAGCACCTCCCCCACCCTTGCCTCCCCCGATGTCCATGACCCGCACACCTCGTCTCCTGACGGCCCTGTTCCTCTGCTTCCCTGTGGCAGCCACCGCCCAGGGTGCCCCGCCTCCGGACGCCGACCCGCGCATCCAGAAGCTGGTCGCCGCCGTCTCGCCCGAGCGGTTGCGCGCCATCGTCACCAAGCTCGAGTCGTTCGGCACGCGCTCCACGCTCTCCGACACGCTCTCCAACACGCGCGGCATTGGCGCGGCGCGTCGTTGGATCTTCGAGGAGTTCAAGCGCTCCTCGCCCAAGCTGCAAGTGGCCTTCGATCGGCATCCGGTCGCGCAGGGCGGCCGCATCACCCGCGACGTCGACGTGGTCAACGTGGTGGCGATCCTTCCGGGCAAGTCGCCGCGCCGCGTGTACATCAGCGGGCACTACGACACGGTCAACTTGCGCGGGGCGATGGCGGCGGGGAGCGGTGGTCAGCCCAACCATGACGTCGATGCCCCCGGCGCCAACGACGACGGAAGCGGAACGGCGCTCACGATGGAGCTGGCGCGCGTCTTTGCCGAAAGTGGAATCGAGTTCGACGCTACGCTCGTCTTCATCACCTGGGCGGCCGAGGAGCAGGGGCTGATCGGGTCGATGGCGCACGCGCAGTCGCTCGCCGATGCCAAGGGGATCGTCGAGGCCAATTTCAACAACGACATCGTCGGCTCGTCGCTGGGCGGGAGCGGGATCGTCGACGCCGAGAGCGTGAAGATCTACTCGTTAGGTCCGGAGGACTCGATGTCGCGTTCGTTGGCGCGCTACATCGTCCGCATCGCCGGGATCTACGTCCCCTCGCACACCATTCGCCTCATGGCGCGCGAGGATCGCTTCGGGCGCGGGAGCGACCACTCGTCGTTCACCGCCAACAACTTCCCCGCCGTCGTCTTCCGCGAAGCGAACGAGAACTACCGCCGCCAGCACTCGGCCGACGACAAGATCGAGGGGATGGACTTCACCTATCTGGCGCAGAACGCGCGCGTGAACGCGGCCGGTGCCGCCTCGGTCGCTCTCGCCCCGCCGGCCCCGGTCATCATCGGCGAGCGCGGCCAGGCCATGATCGGGCGCGGCCAGTCGGGCTACGACGCCGACCTGCGCTGGGTGGCGACGCCGGGCGCCGTAGGCTACAAGGTCTACTGGCGCGACGCGTGGGCGAACGACTGGCAGCGCACGCAGGTGGTCGGGAACGTGACGCAGTTCGTCCTCCCCAACGTCTCGATCGACGACTACGTCTTTGGCGTGGCAGCGATCGGGAGCGACGGGCACGAAAGCCTGGTGAGCGCCTATGTCTCCCCGAATCGCCCCATGCCGCGCATCAAGATGTCGCGTTAGGCTCGGCACGCACCGGTTGCGCCAACCGGTATGTCGCGTTCGACTTTTCGACGCAGGACGGGAACCCCGCGGCTGCAATTCCCGTCCTGATGAGCGCGGCGTCGGTTTGGTCGTGGGACGCGGTGGAGCGCTGACACGATGCGGCCGCGGGACACGTACGTTCACCTGAGTCCCGCATCAGCCGACCCCACCGTTGGAGCTTTGCCATGACCCCGCAAGACGCCCACATCATCATCGCCCTCGCTGCGCTGGCCGCCAACGCCGACGGCACGCTCGACCAGCAGGAGCGCGTCAGCATCATGTCGGCGGCCGAGCATCTGGGGCTCGCCGAGGATGACCCCACGCTGCACGGGGTCATGAACGGTGGCGGCGACGTGGCGCAACTCGCCCACGCGCTCTCCAGCGATGAGGCGCGCGTCGCCGCGTACGATGTGGCGGCCGCCGTCTGCCACGCCGACGGTGCCCCCAACGCGCGCGAGTCGGCGTTTCTCGCCGCCTTGTCGCGGGAACTCGGGGCGGTGGCGGCGTCGCCCGATGCGGCGGCCACCATGGGCGCAGCGGCGCAGGCGGCGTCGACGCCCCCCGCCGCAGGCGCCGCGGGCGACCTCGACACCTTCATCCTCGACCAGGCGATGATGGCCGGTGCCGCGGAGCTGCTCCCGCATCGTTTCTCGGCCTTGGCGATTCTCCCGTTGCAGCTGCGGATGGTCTACCAGATCGGGCAGCGCCATGGGCAGCAGTTCGACATGTCGCAGGCCAAGGACCTGGTGGCGGTGCTTGGCATCGGCGCCATGGGACACACGCTCGAGGGCGTGGTGCGCGGGGTCCTCGGCAGCGTGGGGCGTGGGCTGCTCGGCGGCTTGCTGGGTGCGGCGACCGGAGCAGCGGCCGGCGTGGCCGTCACCTTCGCCACCACCTACGCGTTGGGGCACGCCGCCGAGCAGTACTACGCACAGGGGCGTTCGCTCAGTGCCGCCGATCTCAAGGCGTTGTTTGCGCGATTCCAGGGCGATGCCAACACCGTCTTTCCGCGCGTCGAAGGGCGCATTCGCCAGTTGGCGTCGGGGAACAGCCTCGAGTCGATGCTGGGTGGATTGATGCGGTAGGAACGACGCGACCGCGACGGGGCGGCAGCTTGGCTTTGGGCAGGTCGGGCGCGTACCTTGCAGCTCGTCGATGACCTACCAACCCGCTGCAGCCGCCCACCCCGAATGACGTCGCCCGCGCCGCTCAATCACTACGAGGTCATGCAGCTGTCTCCCCGCGCCGATCAGGAGACGGTTGAACGCGTGTTCCGGCACCTGGCCAAGCGTTACCACCCCGACAACGCCAACAGCGGCGACGCCGAGCGCTTTGCCGAGTTGATGTCGGCGTATCGCGTCCTGTCCAATCCCGAGCAGCGTGCGGAGTACGATCGCAGCGTCGGTCACGCGCAAGAGAGCACCGTTGGCCCCGGGGTGGGACAGACGGTGGGGTCAGCCGAGCTGTTGGCCGACTCGCGCACGCGCACCGGGATCCTGTCGCTGTTGTACCAGAAGCGCCGCAACTTCTCGCACGAACCGGGGATGGGGGCCATGCAACTCGAGCGCATCCTCTCCTGCTCCGAAGCGTTGATGAACTTCCACGTCTGGTACCTGCGCGAGAGCGGGTTGATTCAGCGACTCGAGAACGGCCACTTCGCCATCACCGCCGCGGGGCTCAATCGCATCCTGGAGATCGGCGGACCGGCGCACATGGGGACGAACCTGCTCACGGAAGGCGACGGTGAGTCGTTCGCCGACGAGGACGACGACGCCCCCGGGCCCGCTGGGGCGTAGCGAGCGGAGACCTGGCACGCAGGGTCGGTGCTCAAGGCAGGATCGGCGACCGCCGCGCGCAACGCGCGACGCATGACATCGGCCGCGCATTCGCACTTCGCGCCCAACAAGCAGGTCCACCCTGACTGACAGCGCGTGAGCACCGCGTCACTCTCGGGTACGCGTAGGTGCGCTCGCCGGCGCGCCAAGTCGCCGACAATCATCCCCCCCAGACAACGGAGAGAACCGCGGTCGGTCTGCTGACGCGCTGCGCGGAGCACAGCCATCGCCAAAAAGCAGGACAACGCAGGATGTTCCAGGAGGCCGTTATGCAGTGGACCAGGGCAGCGTATGCGCTGGCTGGCGCCCTGCTTGTCGCTTGCGTGGACTCCGAGCGACCAGTTGGACCCACTCTCACGTCCGGCAACGTCGGACTCCGCAGTTCAATCTCTTCGACCGGGCCGCTGGCCTACGTGGCCGAAGTCCCCACCGCGACCGGTTGGTACCATCCGGTGCACATCGCCGACATGAACGGTGACGCACGCCCCGACATTCTGATCGGGGGGTGGGACGTGCATCAGATCCAGATCTGGCAGTACGATCAAGCGCTCCAGAAGGCGGTCCTCGCCCAGACGATCGGCGGGCTCCCGTACGACGTGAATGGGATCGCCACGGGCGACATGGACAAGGACGGTGACGTCGACGTCCTCACCGCGATTCGCGGCTACGGCACGTTCCTCTGCCGCAACAACGGCGGAGGGAGCTGGAGCATCGTCAACATCGACGGGCGGTATGCCTGGAACGTGCAGGTCGCCGACGTTGACCGTGACGGAAATCTCGATGCCGTCAGTTCGCTCGATTACGGAGGCGTCGCTCTCCTGTACGGAAACGGCGCCGGGGGCTTCGTGCTCGGATCGTCTCCCGCGTTTATCGGCTCCATGTCCGTGGGCGTGTCCGACTTCAACAACGACGGGCTGCCGGACCTCATTGGGCCGGACTTCGGAACTGAACGCCTCATGGCGTACCAGAACCTGGGGGGGCGAACCTGGTCGGCAAACCTCGGCCCGCCCACTGCCCACCCCTTCCAACTGGTGAGCGAGAACGCTCCGTCGGCGTTCGACCTGTATGGCAACGGCAACCTGGACCAGGTCGCGTCGTATCACGCGGTCAGCGGCTACTTCCCGCCGATGACGGTTGTGATCTTCGAGGGGGCGGGCGCACCGCTCAGTCCGTCGTGGACGATGCGGACGCTCGACGTCCTCCCCTATCGCGGCTTGCCGGTCGGCGTCGCCGATCTCGACGACGACGGCGACCTCGACATCTTCGTTGGCGGCTCGTCCGGTGCGCTGGGCTTCCGTGCCTATCGCGGCGACGGGACCGGCAACTTCACCGCGGAGAATGTCCCGTACGCCTACGGCCTGGGGAGCCGCCACGGCTTCTCGGTCGTGGACTTCAACGGCGACGGGACGTCGGACATCGTTGCGACCCGGCACCCGCCTGGCGTGTACGAGTCCAACGCGGGCTTTGCCATCCTGTACCAAACGCCGCCGCCTAACGTGGTGCCGACCGTCGACGCTGGCGCCGACGCATCGGTCACGGAGGGGAGCCCCTTCTCACAGGGGGGCAGCTTCGTCGATCCGGATGCCAATAGTTGGACCGCAACCGTCGACTTCGGTGACGGCTCGGGCGTCCAGGCACTCCCGCTCAGCGGCAAGACGTTTGCGCTGAACCACACGTACGCCGACAATGGCGCATTCACCGTGACCGTCACGGTCAACGACGGCAAGGACATCGGGACCGACGTGCTGCTCGTCAACGTGACGAACGTCGCCCCGACGCTCACGAGCGTGACCGGTGCAACCACGCCGATCGCCATCAACACGTCGACCTCGATCTCGCTTGCGTTCACCGATCCTGCGGGCGCAGGCGATGCACCATACGCGGTACGTGTCGACTGGGGCGAGGGCGCCGGATTCGTGGCAGCGGGCACGACCGCGTATCCGGGCGGTTCGTTCAGCCACACCTTTGCCGAGGCCGGCGTGTACACCATTTGCGCGACGGTCACCGACAAGGACGGGGGCGTCTCCAACACCGCGTGCTTCGAATTCGCCGTCGTGTACGACCCGTCGGCTGGCTTCGTCACGGGGGGTGGGTGGATCCTCTCCCCCGCCGGTGCCTATCGCCCTGACCCGTTGCTGACTGGCAAGGCAACGTTTGGGTTCGTGTCGCGGTACAAGAAGGGCGCAACGATTCCGACCGGCAACACCGAGTTCCAGTTCCACACGGCCGGCATGAACTTCTCGAGCACGTCGTATGAGTGGCTCGTGATCGCTGGCCCGCAGGCAAAGTTCCGGGGCGAGGGGACCGTGAACGGCATCCCCGGCTATGGCTTCATGTTGTCGGCGTGGGACGGGCAGGTAGCAGGCGGGAGCGGCGTGGACAAGTTCAGCATCAAGATCTGGAGCCTCGCCGATCCGTCGAACATCCTGTACAACAACCACAACGGAACGGACGACCAGCCCCCGACCACGGCGATTGGTGGCGGATCGATCGTGATTCACAAGTAGCGCGCACGACATGCAGCTGACGGAAACGTACGACCGCGCGGGGAGCCATCAGGGTTCCCCGCGCGACAGTCATTCACCGGAGACGTCCATGTCCGTGGCCAAGGTATCCGAGATCATCGCCTCCTCCGACACGTCGTTCGACGATGCCATCAAGCTGGGGATCGCACGCGCCCACGAGACGCTGCGCAACGTGAAGGGGGCCTGGGTGGAAAGCATGAAGGTCGACTGCAACGATGGTCGCATCGTCCGGTATCGTGTCGCACTCAAGGTGACGTTCGTCATCGCCGACTGACGTCGCGCGCACCTCGCGCGATCGCGACGCGCACGCGCAGTCGTCCCACCGGGGGGCAGTCGCCATGATGCTCCCCTATGGACGCGCGTGCGTAGCGGACGAGGAGTCCTGAGGGAGCATAGAGGGTGATGGGTCAGACGCCCCATGTGGCGCGTGCCCGGTTTCTTGACATTCGAGTCACGCTGCCGGCGACGCCCCCTCACTCCCCCTTGCGACCATGCTGTCCGAACTCGTCATCCTCCGCCTCGTCCACGTGCTGGGCGGGATCGCCTGGGCGGGGTCCGCCCTCTTCATGACGGTCTTCCTGGGCCCCGCCTTCGAGGCGTCGGGACCTAACGCGGGGCCGGTGATCGCGGCCCTCAAGGAGCGGCGCTTTCTCCTCTTCATGCCGGCGGTGGCGCTCCTCACCATCGGCTCGGGACTCCGCCTGATGTGGATCACCTCCGCCGGCTTCGCCCCGGGCTACTTCACCACCCCGCACGGGCTGGCCTTCGGCGTCGCCGGCGGCATCGCCATCATCGCCTTCTTCTTCGCGATGCTCGTCCTGCGCCCCACGCAGATGCGCGCGGCCGAGCTCGGGCAGGCGCTCGCCAGTGCCGCCGAGGAGCAGCGCGCGTCGATTGCCCGCGAGCTCGCCGTCGTGCGGCGCCGCAACGCGCGCGCCAGCGCAGCCGCCATGGTGATGCTGATTGTGGGAGCCGGGGGAATGGCGGTGGCGCGGTATCTGGGGTGACGGACAAGGCGGCCACCGCACGCACTCGCGTTGCCGCCTGCATTCCCACAAACGCGCGCATGGCCGAGATTGGGTGACGCGTGGCAGCGACTTCGCCCCACCGCCTCCCGCTTCCCAGCATGCGCGACACGATCGAGATCGCCGTCGTCACCGACGTCACGTCCGAGGTGGCCGACGCCTTTGCCCGGCTCATCCCGCAGCTCTCGGCCAGCGCCGGCGTCCCGTCGGCCGAACAGCTGCAAGCGATGGCGACGTCACCGAGTACCACACTCCTCGTCGCCCGCGAGAGAGCGGCCAACGGGCGCATCGTCGGCGCGCTCACGCTGACGCACCTGCGCATCCCCAGCGGGCTGCGTGTGACGATCGAGGACGTGGTGGTGGACGAAACGGCGCGCGGTGCCGGCGTGGGCGCAGCGCTTACCCGCGAAGCGCTGCGACTCGCCCGCGAACGCGGCGCCACGTCGGTCGACCTGACGTCGAACCCGGCCCGAGCGAGCGCCAACCGCCTCTACCAGCGGCTCGGCTTCACCCGGCGCGAGACCAACGTCTATCGCTACGACCTCGGACGCAACGGGACTGCCTAACACTCACGCCGCCTGTGGCGGAAGCGTGCGCGCCCGCACGAGGTAGGCAACGCCACCCAGCGCCAGCGTGGCCACGCCAAAACCCACGAATCGCCAGCCGCTGGTGGCAAAGACGTAGCTCCACCCCACCAGCGCGATGATCGAAGGGAGCGGATAGAGCCACATCCGGAACGGGAGCACGAAGCCGGCCCGGCGCCGCAGCAGGTGCAACGCCGCCACCTGTCCCATGAACTGCACCAGGATGCGCGACGTGAGCAGGGCCGAGATGACGTCGCCTAACGTGAAGAACGAGAAGACGATCGCCAGCCCGCCCAGCACCAGCACCGCCACGTGCGGGAACTGCCCGCCGGGGTGCAGCCGCGCGAAGATCCGGAAGAAGTCGCCCTTGGACGCCGCCGCGTAGGCGATGCGGCTGTAACCGAGCAGCAGCGCCAGCACCGACGCCAACGCGGTCCACAGCACCAGCACCGTCACCACCGACGCGGCGCGCGGGCCGTACAGCTTCTGCATGAAATCGGTGACGATATACGTCGAGCGCATCGCCTCACGCCACGGGACCACGGCGATGAGGCTCAGGTTCATGAGCGCGTACAGGACCGACACCGCCACCACCGACCAGAGGATCGCCCGCGGGATCACCCGCTGCGGATCGCGCACCTCACCGGCCACATACGCGATGTCGTAGTAGCCCATGAAGTCGTACATCGCGATCAGCATCGCCGACCCCAGCCCCGCGGCAAAGCCCATCGAGAAGGTGAAGGCCCCGGGCGGAAAGTCGAAGGCGAGGCGCGCATCGAAGTGCATCAGCCCGCTCACGATCACGGCAATCACCGTGATCAGCATCCCCACCCACAGCACGACCATCAGCTTTCCCACCGCCCCGATGCGCCGGTAGATGAGGGTGATCGTCAGCACCCCCACCGCCACGCACACCAGGCGCGCCCCCCACGTGCCCATCCCCTGCCAGAAGTAGCCGGCATACTGCGCGAAGCCGATGTACCCCGAGGCAATCTCCAGCGGCCCGCTCAACACAAACTGCCAGATGAAGAGAAACGGCAGGAGCCCACCCAGCGCGGTGCCGCGAAACGCCTCCTTGAGGTAGATGTAGGTCCCCCCGGTCTCGGGCATGGCCGCCGAGAGTTCGCTCCACACCAGGCCATCGGAGAGCGCGAGCACGGCGCCGAGCAACCAGCCGAGCATGCACTGCGGTCCCCCCATCGCCGAGATGATGAGCGGGATGGTGATGAACGGCCCCACGCCGACGATGTTGCTCATGTTGAGCGCAATCGCCTGCAGCAACCCGAGGCTCCGAACGAGCCCGCGTTCCGACATCCGTGCGCTCCGGCGTGAGGGGGCGCCGCGCGTGATGCGCGGGGCGGGCAATTCTACAGGTCATCACGCCAATAGTCGACGGCGCTCACGCGGGCGCACGGAGCCAGCGAGCCACGAGCGCGTGGCGATATGACGGCAGGCGTCGACGACGACCGACCGACGGGAAGCGCCGCTTCGCCCCACCAGCATTCCCTCGGCCGCCCCCACGACTGAAATTGCGTCGTGCCTCACCTCGACTCTCTCCACGCGCCTCGCGCGAACCGCCGCACGCGCACGCGTCGTGCCGCCGTCACCTGCGCCCTCGCGCTCACGGGGGCGGTTTCGCCTGCCGCTATTGGACGCGCGCAAACGCCCGCTCCCTCCACCGCCTCGCTGCAGACTGCCCGCGCGTCGCGCCTGCGTGGAGCAGCGCTGCACATCGATGGCGCGATGGACGAGGCGGCGTGGAACGATGCGCCCCCCATTCGCGACTTCGTGCAGAAGATCCCGATCGAAGGGGCGCCGCCGAGCGTGGCCACGGAGGTGCGCATCCTGTACGACGACGCGGCGATCTACGTGGGGGCGCGACTCATGCGCCCCGACCCGCAATCGATCCGGCGTTCGGTCACGCGACGCGACGGCGACAGCGACGCCGAGGTCTTCACCGTCTCGCTCGACCCGTATCACGACCGCCGCACCGCGTATGCCTTCTCCATCTCGTCAGGCGGGGTACGCGGCGACGCCTATCACGCCCAGGACAGCGAGGACTCGGGACGCGAGCCGCAGTTCGACCCGCTGTGGATGGCCAGGGTGCGCGTCGACAGCGCCGGGTGGACCGCCGAGTTGCGCATCCCCTTCTCGCAACTCCGCTTCAACAAGGCCGAGCGGCAGACGTGGGGTTTGCAGCTGACGCGCTATGTGGCCGACAAGGCGGAGCGCCTGCAATGGGTCCTGATCCCGGTGTCGGCCGCCGGCTACGCGTCGCGCTTTGGACAGTTGGAGGGGATCGAGGGGATTCCGCCGTCGCGCCGCATCGAGTTGCTCCCGTACGTGGCCAGCGAGTTCACCAACCGCTCCAACGTCGACGCGCGCAACCCGTTCAACGACCGCTTCGGCACGCGCGCCGGCGCCGACCTCAAGGTGGGGCTCGGTCCCAACCTCTCGCTCGACGCCACCATCAATCCCGACTTCGGGCAGGTGGAGGCCGACCCCGCTGTGGTGAACCTCACCGCCTTCGAGCAGGTGTTCGAGGAGCGGCGCCCGTTCTTCGTGGAAGGGAACGAGTTGCTCACCGGACGCGGCCAGTCGTTCATCGGACGCCCGACGTGGTTCTATTCACGCCGCATCGGCGCCTCGCCGCGCGGGACGGCGTCTGGGGACTTCGTCGACGCACCGACCAACACGACCATTACCACCGCGGCCAAGGTCACGGGTCGGCTCGCGCGGGGGCTGTCGATCGGGGCGCTGGCGGCGGTCACGCCGCGCGAGTTTGCGCGGACGTACTCGCTGGCCGGTGACAGCATCGGGCGTGTGGCCGTGGAGCCGCCGGGTCGCTTTGCCGTGTTGCGGCTGCAACAGGAATTCGGACGCCAGCAGTCCAACGTCGGGACCTCGTTCACGACGGTGAATCGTTCGCTCGACGCGCGCGGGGGGCTCGCGTCGCTCCTCCCGCGCGACGCGATCGCCGGCGGCGTCGACTGGAAGCTGCGCTACAAGCAGGGGATGTACGAAGTGACGGGATGGCTCGGCGGGTCGCTCGTGAGCGGCGATGCCGCGTCCATCGCCCGCTTGCAGCGCAACAGCGCCCACTTCTTCCAGCGCCCCGACCAGGACTATGTGCACTACGACTCGCTGCGCACCTCGCTCAGCGGGGCGACGGCGTCGATTCGCCTCGACAAGAACGCCGGGCGTTTCACGTTAGGCGGGATCCAGCTCTCCACCCGCACCCCCGGCTTCGAGATCAACGACGCCGGGCAGATGCGCTCGGGCGACGACATCGACTTCAACGCCGACATCCAGCTCCGCGACACCAAGCCGAACCGATACGTCCGCTTTTACCAGTTCGGCACCTCCGCCGTCGCCGGGTGGAACTACGGCGGGGTGCAGCAGTACCTGCGCTTCAATCAGACCGCGCAGGCCATCCTGCATTCATTTCTGCGCCTCAACGCGCGCGGGACGCTGTACGTCCCATCGCTCTCCGACGACCTCACGCGCGGCGGTCCGCTCATCGGGACGCCGGCCGGCTATTCGGTGTTAGGGCAGGTGACGAGCCGGGCCAATGTCCCCACCACCTGGAACGCGCGCACCGAGTACTATCACGACGCCTTTGGCGGCTGGCGGTGGGACATGAGCACCGGAATCGCCACCCGTCCCGCGCCGCAGTGGCAGGGCTCCGTCGACCCCACCTACTCTCGCTCGGTCGACGCGCGGCAGTACGTCGTCACGCGGAGCGGGGGCGGCGCCGAGACCTACGGGCGGCGCTACATCTTTGCCGCAGTCGAACGCTCGACGCTCTCCGCGCGCTTTCGCGTGAACTACGCGCTCACCCCCAACTTCACCGTCGAAGGTTACGCCGAGCCGTTCGCAGCGAGCGGGCACTTCTACGGCTTTGGCGAGGTGCCGGCGCCGCGGAGCAACGTGCTGCGCGTGTACGGCGAGCCCGGGAGCGGGACGACGATCAGCCGCAACAACGACGGCACGTCGACCGTGACCGACGGCGCCAATGCCTTTGGCCTTCCGGCACTCGACTTCCAGCGCCTGTCGTTCCGCTCGAACCTGGTGCTGCGCTGGGAGTGGCTCCCCGGCAGCACGGCGTTCTTCGTGTGGCAGCAGAGCCGCGCCGGGCAGGAGCTCGACGGCCAGCTCGTGCGCCCGCACAACCTCTGGGATGCGGTGCAGGCCGACGGCGACAACTTCGTGGTGGTGAAGGTGAGCTACTGGATCGGGGCGCGCTGACGAGCGTGAGACGTTGCATGCGCACGTCCGTCCCGCCAGCCACGCTGTTGCCGCGTTAGGCTGCGCGGGGCGCCACGCGCATCGCTACCGGCATCGCGACCAGCATCGCCACCCGCATCGCCGCTAGTTCGCCGGCATCGCCACACTGCGGGGCAGCACCGCGTTGACCGCCTGCGCGAGCTGTTCGCGCTGGAACGGCTTGGCCAGCGCTCCCTGGAAGCCTGCCTCGCGATAGTGGGCCATGGTCGGATCGTCGGAGTAGCCGCTGGCGACGATCGCGCGTGCTGACGGATCGTGCGTGAGAATCTCGGCCATGGCCTGACGCCCTCCCATGCCGCCAGGGATGGTCAGGTCCATGATGAGGAGGTCGAACGGGCGACCGGCGCGCATCCGTTCGACGTAGCGCTCCACCGCGGCCCTGCCATCACTCACCGACTCCACGTCGAATCCCCATTGCCCGAGCATGCGCGTGAGGATCTTTCGCACGAGCGGTTCGTCGTCGAGCACCAGGATGCTCCCATTCCCCTCCGGCGTCACCGCGCCCGGGGGCGTTGGCAGTGCCACCGCGTCGCTGCTGGCGGGGAAGTAGGCATGAAATGTGGTGCCGACCCCCTCGCGCGACTCGAAGGTGAGTGCGCCCCCGTGATTGCGGCAGATGGCAAAGGCAGTGGCGAGTCCGAGCCCGCTTCCGCCGCTCTTGGTCGTGAAGTACGGATCAAAGACGCGGGAGCGAATCGCCTCGGGAATGCCGACGCCGTTGTCCTCGAAGTCCATGCGCACGTAGCGCAGCTCGTTCGTGGATGGAGCCGCGTCTCCGGACGCGTCGTTCGCGACCATTGTCGGGAGTTCGCCGCTCACGTTGGCCGCGCGCACGATGAGCCGCCCCCCTTCGCGCGTTGCCTGCTGCGCGTTGATGACGATGTTGCTCACCACCTGGCTGAATTGCCCGCTGTCGACGTGCGCATGCCACAGGTCATCGGGGAGTTCGAGGTCGACGCGCATGTGCGAACCCGCTCCGGCAAGCGCGACGGCGTCGCGCAGGAGTCGTCCGACGTCCATGCTGCGCCGCATCGGCATTCCGCCTTTGGCAAACGCCAGCAGCTGCGCCGTCAACCGGCTCGCGCCCACCGCGGCCGATTCTGCCCCCGCCAGCATCTCTTGTCGATCGGCGTCGTCGCCGACTCGGGCGAGGGCGATGTGCCCGAGGATCGCCGTGAGAGCATTGTTGAAGTCGTGCGCGATCCCGCCGGCGAGCACACCAAGCGACTGCAGCTTGTCCTCGCGTTGGCGCGCCTGTTCCTGCTGCCGTTGCTCGGTGGTGTCGCGCACGGTCACCAGCAGGCACGAGCGCCCGCCTAACGCCACCGGACTCCCGCGCACCTCGGTCCACCGCTGCCCCCCGGTCGCATCGGTCCACACATCGTCAACGGCCACCGCTTGGCCGTGGGCCGACTCGAACGACCGCAGGAGCGCACGGCGCACCCATTCGGGCTCCACGGCGCGAACCGCGGATTCCGCCTCGGGCGCGCTGTCGGAGAGGGCACGCGCCGGCCCGTTGCAGTCGATGATGCGCGCTGTTCCCGCCTCGACCAGGAAGGTCGGGGTCGCCGACGCCTGAAAGAGCGCGCGATAGCGTTGTTCCGATTCGCTCAGCGCGCGTTGTGCGCGACCGCGCCCCACGTACAGGACGCCGAGCAAGGCGAGGCACGCCGCCAGGAGGGCGCTCCCGACAATCAGTCCCTGCACCTTGGCTCGCTGTGACTCGGCCAGGGCCGACACCGACGCCAGTTCCCGTTGCCGTGCGAGCGCCTGGTACCGGGCCTCGAGTTCGGCGATCTGGCGGCGCAGCGTGCTGTCGTTGAGCGTGGCGTGCAGTTCGTGGAAGCGCTGGTAGTCGCGAAAGGCTGCCGCCGTATCGCCCACGGCCGCTCGCGCCCTCGACAGGAGCTGCAACTGGTCGGCTTCGTCGCGCCGGTCGTTGATGTCCTTCGCCAGCGCGATGGCACGCTCGAACAGCGGAATTGCCCCCTTGGCGTCACCCTGCTTCAGGCGGAGCTCGGCGAGGGCCCCGATGGAGCGCACCATGCCGTCCTTGTCGCCGATCGCCTCACGAAGGGCCAGCGCCTTCTGGTGATAGCCAAGGGCCACGTTAGGCTCGTTCAGCATCTCGTAGGCGAAGCCGATGTTGCTGTGCTCCTTCGCCTGGCCGTAGCGGTTGCCCGTGGCCTGGTCCATCGCCAGCGCACGACGGAGATACGGCAGCGCCTCGCGTGGCCGCTCCAGCTCGAGGAGCGCCAGCCCGATGTTGTTGAGCGTATTGACGAGAAACTGCTGCGGCCCGAGACGGTCGTGGATCGCCAGCGCGCGCTTGAGCGCCTCGTACCCCTCCTGTTTTCGGTTGAGGTCGATGAGCACGAGCCCGATGTTGTTGTGAGCCCGTCCCATCGCGATCTCGTCGCCAATCGCCTCGCTCATGTGCAGCGATGCCATGTATTCCTGCAACGCTTCGGCGAACTGGGACTGCGCGTAGTGGAGTGCGCCCACCAGCGACAACGTCTTGGCGAGCATGGCGGAGTTGCCCATGGGCAGGAGGAGCTTCCGCGCCCGCTCGGCGTTGGCGACCGCGTCGGCGTAGTTCGCCATCCGCCACTGCACGAGCCCCACGTGGTACAACGCGTCGGCCGTCAGGTCGCGATCCTCCGGCGACAACGCGTCGCCAGCCGCACGCCACTCGGCGCTCGTGCGTCGCGCACGCTCCGCCTCAGCCAGCGCCTGCGGATAGTCGCCCTGCAACTGCAGCGCGTACGCGCGCGCCAGTCGCGCGCGTACTTCGTCTCGCGAGGACGGGAACTTCGACAAGAGCGTGAGCGCGTCGCTCGTCAGCGGCAGGACTCGCGCCGGTTCATCACGGCGCAGCGCGGCCAGTTCAATGAGGAGCGGGATCCGCTCGGCATCCCGTGCGGCAGCGAGCGCGCGCAGCACGATTGCCGTATCGCGTGCCGCGGGCGGTTGCGCGTGCAGCACCGGCAAGAAGGCCACGCACGGGAGTAGTGCGAAGACGACGCCCAGGGTTCGACACCACGCTCGGCGAAGGCGCGGAGCACGCGCCCATGTGAGGTGCCAACGGACCTGCGTCAAAAGCATGGCGGCCGTGGCGCGTGGTGGTGATATCCTCACGCGCACTCGGAGGGTGAAACCGGCCTCATCGTCCAGTGGTGGGAATGGGCATGGAGAACGTCAGCCCGCGACGATTCGGTAGGACGGTTCATAGTACCATCGCCTGCCTCAACCGGACAGAGTGATGGTGAGCGGATCTCTCGACCAGCCTGCGGATGGCGGCGCCGACTGCTCACGCGTCGGAGATCCTGGCCCGCGTCGGGCGCAACACTACTGACTGCGAGGGGTCAGACCATGTGCACCGTTCGGGAAAAACGGGTTCTATCTCGGGAAGGGAGGCGACGACGGCCTCGGAAGCTCGCACAACGTCACGGAAGGGCGCCGATTGCGGCCGCCGCCCCGCATGCCAATGCATAGGGGGCAAACGAACGAACACGGAGGTCCTCATGAAGTCGACGACGAAGAAGCTGGTCAAGCGCGGAGCGCGAGCCGCTCGCAAGACGGTCGACAAGATCGAGACCGAGGTGATGGCCGCGGTGGGGCGCAAGGCGGTTCGCGCCCAGGTAGGCGCGGCGAAGAAGGCCGCGGGTCGGGTTGGTCGTGTCGCCGCCGAAGCGGCGCTCATGGCTGGTGCGAGCGCTGCCGCTGGCATGCTCGTGCGTCGCATGCGCCAGAAACGCGGCGACGGCTGACGCGACGGACGCGCGGGAGCGGTCCTGCAGTCGACTGTTAGGCTCCGTCGGCGCCGCGATTCACGACGCCGGTCGTGATGGCGCGCGTCCGCGCCAGGCCAGCGCCGCCGCCTCGCGCACGTCGTCGAGCGACGCGTAGATCCCCGCCGCCGCCCGCGCCAGTTCGGGCGGCGGCGCCACCATGTCGGGAACGATGATCACCGGCATGGTCGCCGCGATCGCGGCGCGGGCGCCTGTTGGCGAATCCTCGAGCGCCAGACAGGCCGGCGGTGAGACGCCGAGTCGCGCCGCCGCCTCGAGGTAGAGGTCGGGGTTCGGCTTGCCGCGTTGCACGTCGGCGCGCGTGACCACGGCCGCGAAGGCGTGGAGGTGCCCGCCCAACCGTTCCTGCACCAGCGCCGGACCGCTCGATGTCGCCAGGCCTAACGGGATGCCCAGTTCGGCGATGAAACGTAGCCACGCGAGTGCTCCCGGACGAAGCGGCACCCCCTCGGCGTCGACCACGAGGCGCATGTGGCGATGGCAGGTGGCGCGATAGGCGGGGATGTCGAAGGCATTGCCGTAGTATCCGGCGAGCATGCGTTCGCACTCGTCGATCGGGTGCCCGATGAAGGTGGCGAAGCGTTCGTCGGACATCTCCACACCATGTTCCACGGCGGCGGCCTGCCAGACGCGCCGCTCGAGCCGTTCGCTGTCGACGAGCAGCCCATCCATGTCGCAGACGATCGCCGCGGGGCGATGAGGGATCACGCGCTGCGCACCCAGGACGGACGCACGCGGCTAGGGGACCGTGACGTCGACGGTCGCCGTCGCGGGGACCGTCTGCCCCGGCGACGACGCGGTGACCGTCACGGTCGCCGTCCCGCTGCTCAGTCCTGTCACCACACCGGTGGGTGAGATCGACGCGGCGGTACCGGCAATGGCCCAGGTGATGGTGCGATACGTGGCGGGAAGCGGAACGTTAGGCGTGGTACCATACAGCGTCGCGATGAGCGACAGCGTCCCCCCGATGGCAACCGACGGATTGCTCGGCGCCAGCGCAATGGACACGACCGGCGTGGAGGTGACGGTGACCGTCGCCTGCCCGGTGATACCGTCGCAGCTCGCCGAGATGGTGACCGTCCCGGAGCCGGCCAGCGCCGTCACGCGGCCGTTGGCCGAGACGGTCGCCAGCGCCGGGTTGCTCGACGTCCACGTGGCCACCTTGCCAGCGACCGTGCGATCGAGCGCGTCGGCAATGCGCACCGACAGCTGCACGCTGTTCCCCGTCTCGACTGGCACCGCGAGCGGTGCGACCGTGACAGATGTGACGATGATCGGGTTGACCGTGATCGGGACGCGCGCGAGCGCCCCTTCGCTCGAGGCGACAATGTTGGCCGAGCCGACGGCGACGGCACGCACGAGCCCCGTCGAGTCGACCGTGGCAACTGTTGGCGCGCCGCCAATCCAGGTCACCGGTCGCCCGGTGAGCGTGCGCCCCTGCGCGTCGAGCGTCCTGGCCGACAGCCGCACGGGCTGCCCGGGGAGCAGGGTGGCGCTGGGCGGTGTGACGACGATGCTCGCCACCGGGACCGTCGAGACATCGATCGTCGCGAGCCCGGCCTTTCCCTCACTGGTGGCCGTGATGCGCGCCGTGCCGGTGGCAACCGCCGTGACCACACCGGTCGTCGCGTTCACCGTCGCCACCGCGGCGCGATCGGTGGTCCAGCGCACGATGCGCCCGTTGAGGGGCGCGCCGGTGGAGTCGGCGGTGCGCGCGACCAGCGGCATCGTCTGACCAACGGCAATCGTCGAGGCGGTCGGGCTCACCGTCACCGACGCCACCGGCACAGGCGACACCGTCACGCGCGACGTCGCGGACTTGCCTTCGCTGGTAGCGGTAATCGTCGCGGTGCCAGGCGCAACGCCCAGCACCACGCCGGTCGAGGAGACACTGGCCACCGTGGCGGCGCTGCTCTGCCACGCCACGACGCGCCCGGTGAGCGCACGCCCTAACGAGTCCCGGGTGGCGGCGCTCAGCGCGACCGTGGCACCGTCGAAGATCGCGGCCGTGGCCGGCGTCACCACGACGGTCGAGACCGGGATCGGCTGCACGGTGATCACCGCCGTCCCGCTCACCCCTTCCGACGTGCCGGTGATCGTCACGTTCCCGGTCGACACTCCGGTGACGACGCCAGCGGCATTCACCGTCGCCACGGCGGCGCTCGAGGTGGTCCACGTGACGGCGCGCCCGGTGAGTATCGCGCCCGTTCCATCGAGCGTTTGCGCCGCCAGCGCCGTCGTGGCGCCAACGCGAATGGTGGCCGTGGCCGGATTCACGCGCACCAGCGCCACCGCGCGCCGCGCGACCGTCACCGGCACGACGACTGACTTTCCGCCTGCACTCGCCGCCAGCGCGGCGGCCCCCGCCGTCACGCCGGTCACGATTCCCGACTGGGTGACGCTGATGATGGTGGGATCGGAGACCGACCAGTACAGGGGGCGTGTGAGCGGCGTTCCGGCGGCATCGACTGCTCGCGCCGACATCGCCCTCGTCTCATCCACCTGCAGCGAGAGCGTCGACGGCGTCGCGACAACACGGCTCACCCCCGCGCCTTCAGACGTGGAGTCGTTACCGCATGACGAGAGCCCCGCCGCGATCAGCACGATCAGCGTCGAGGCAAGCGTGCGACGCGAGTTGAGGGCGCTGCAGATCATGCCGGGAATGCGACTCGAATTCCGAGGAGAAGGAGTCGCAGAATGCCCGAACCCGGTGCGCGGGGCAAGGGGCGAAAGCTTCCGCGTCGGGATCGGCCCGCGACGCGGGGACACCTTGACCGAACCTCGCGACGTGCGACAGGCGTCGCGACGCGGTTGCCGGCTCAGCCATATCGCCGTGCTCCCGCTGCCATGAATCGATGCAGCGCGTCCCGGCACCTGCAACGCGGCGAGCGAGGCGAGGCGAAATAGCGTAGGGCGATGCCCCGATGCCGAATGACCGTCGCCGTATTATCGATGCCGTCGCCAACCAGCCCGCATCGCACGGTTGGACCTAACGAGGCGGCCACACGGCGCGACCGCTGGTGCCCGAGTCACCACCGACTCGATCCCCGCGCGCCGCCTCTCGACCGGAGAACGACATGTCCACACCTCGATGGTCCGCATTGCTGGCGGTCGCGCTCGCCGGGACCGCCTGCATGGATGTCACACCGCCCAACTCGGTGGTGCGTCCCAGCGATCCCGTGCAGGCCACCACCCCCGGCACGTCCGCCGTGGCGTCGCTGTACGCCATCGACTTTGTCGGGACCGCCGCGCGCGGCTCGGACCTCAACGACGCGGGCGACGTGGTGGGGCAGCATTACCTCGACACGGGGTGCGGCTCCTTCTGCCTCCCACCGCAGGAGAACGTCGTCTGGCGCGGCGCGTCGCGCGTTGTCCTCCCTGGCGGCGGATCGCCGCTCTTCATCAATAACCAGGGGGTCATCGCCGGCCAGGCCGGGACGCACGCGGCGCGGTGGACGCCTAACGCTACCGGGTACACGTTCCAGGACCTGGGACTCTTTCCCGGCACCTCCGAGGCGTTTGTCGGAGGCATCGACGATCTCGGGCGCATCGTCGGGTGGGCCACGCTCGGGGGAGCCATCCCCACGATCGCCCTCCCCTTCGCCTGGACACAGGCCAGCGGGATGGTCGACCTCAAGCTTCAGGGGTACCCTAACGAGCGTCCCGCGGCCATCAGCCCCGGGGGGAGGGTCGTGACGTGGGGCTACTCCTACCAGTTGGGCGACCTCACGAGCATCGCGGCCATGCCGCCGCTCCCGCGCGGCTTCGTGGGCGCCGGTTCCAACGGCAGCGCCATCAACGACAACGGAGATCAGGCCCACATGCTGGTCTCCACCAGCACACAGAACCTGCGCTACCCGTTCCGCCTCTCGCGTGGCGGGACGTGGCAGCAACTCTCCAGCGCCGGGAGCGGCAACCTCTCGTCGTCGGGAATCGGATCGATCAACGACGCGCAGGATGTCACCTTCACGGTGCTCAGCACCGCGATGATCGCCGCTGGTCCGGCCGGCACCGGACAATCACTCAGCACGCTCGTCTCGCCGGCCTACCCCGGAGTCGCGCTGGGCGGCGCGGGCGCCATGAACAATGCGGGACAGATCCTCGCCTCGGCGTTCATCGGACGCAGCGCCCGCCTGGTGAAGCTGGTCCCAACGACGCCGTGCGTGGGCAATTGCCTGGTCGTCAGCTCGCTCGCGATGGTCGGGCGATTTGTACAGGACCCGCAATTCCCGGGGAGCTGCTTCCAGGGCGGGAAGATGTACAACACCACCACCACGACGCTCACGATCACCGACGAGAACGGCGTTCCGCTCCCCAACGTGACGGTGCGCGGGCGCTACATGGACGACTACTGGACCGACAAGCCGGTGTCCGGGACGACCAATGCGTCCGGGGTGGTGGCGGTGACGCACACCGGTCTGTGTGGCGTGGGCGCCATCGCCTTCCTGGTCGAAGGGGCCACGCTTGGTACGCGCACGCTCGATCGCACGCGCGGCACGCTGGCCAACTACGTGATTCCGTCGGTGGGCCCACCGCCTAACCAGGCACCGGTCGCGCGCTTTACCTACAGCTGCAACAACAGCACGCGCGCCTGCAGCTTCAATGGGAGCACATCGAGCGACGACGTCGGCATCACCTCATATCGATGGACCTTTGGCGACGGGAGCACCGGAACCGGAGCCGCGCCGTCCCATACGTACGCCGCCGCTGGCTCGTATCCCGTCACCCTCACCGTGACCGATGGCGCGGGGCTCACCAATGCCGTCACGCAGACGGTGACGATCACGAGCACCACGACCAATCTCCCGCCGGTGGCCGCGTGGAGCGCCACCTGCCTGCCGGCGCCGGCGCACCAGTGCACGCTCAATGGAACCGCCTCGCGCGACCCCGACGGCAGCATCGTGGCCTATCGCTGGACACGCTCCAATGGGAAGCTGCTGTCAAACCTCGCCGTTGCCACGGTGACATTCGAGGTGTCGGGGACGCGCACCTTCACGCTCACCGTGACCGACAACAAGGGGGCCACCAACGCGCTCACCAAGTCGGTCGTGGTTCCATGACGTAGGCGATCGGCAGCACGCGCAAACCGCCGGGTCCCGCTGGGATCCGGCGGTTTGTCGTGTCGGCAATGCTCGACGGGCGAATAGATCCGCACGACCTCGCGCGTGTGCGGCGCGCATCCAGAGAACCCCTGAACTTCGCGCATCGTCACCCGATGCGAGGGCGTGACGCGAGGACTAGCGTGGAGGTACACGCTGGTTTCTCCCCGTTCGAAGGGGGCCGCTCGTGTCCACCACATCTCGCAGCATCCATCGCGCGCGCGGCGCCATCGCGACGCTCGCGCTCTTCGTCGTGTCCGGCGTCGCCCGCGCCGAGGTCACCCAGACCGTCAACTGCCCCGGGCATCTCTTCGCCATCGGGTCCCGACTCGGGTGGGCCGAAGCGCTGGCGCGCAATGCCGGCCCCGAGTCCGACGCCACGATGTTTACCAACATGATCGCGGCGGGATCGCACGCACAGGCCGCGAATGCGTCGTGTGCGCAGGGGCCGCCGCCGTGGCCCATCTACCAGAACTGGCGCCAGCTGCAAGGCTCGCTGACCCAGATGATCGACGAGTACCGGCGCGGGCTCATGAATCGGAGCCAGATGGCGCTGCGGTTACTGGCCTGGCAGCAAGGGATGGCGCGCGACGCCGCGTTCCGCGGCCTTGGCGAGGACGTGCGCGCCGATCCCACCTGTGACGCGCTCTACCTGCGCATCGGCGCCGCCCTCGCCTACGCGCAGACCACCACGCAGATCGCCGGCCGACTCACCGGCACCGCCACCAATCGCCTGCAGGAAGCGCGCGCACTGGTGCAGCAGTCGACCACCCTACGTCCCGCCTGCCGCGACATGTCGCGCCTCATCGGGGACATCGACGAGGCGATGCGACATCCCGCCGACGCGAGCACCGTGCAACGGGTCAACGACCTGTGGAACATGGCTTCGCTCATCAACCGGCTGGGAACGGAGCCGCCGCCGCCACCGCCCACGCCACCGGGCGGCATTATCCAGGATTGCGACTTCCACTTCTGGGCCACTGGTTCGCGGCTCGGCTGGGCAGAGTCGATCGCACGGTACGGGCCGCCGGACATGGACAACCTCCTGTTCGAGCATCTCGTCGCCGCTGGGCTTCACGTGCAGGCGGCCAACACCGCGTGTGCGCAGGAGCCGCCGCCGTGGCCAGCCTGGTCCAACTGGCGCGAGGTGCAATCGCGGATCAACCAGATCGCCGACATGTATCGTCGCGGGCTCATGAATCGCTCGCAGCTCGTGAACGCGATCCGCGGGTTGCGCGACGGGTTGGCCGGCCAGCTGGCGTGGCGCTTTGATGGTTCGCAGGTGGTGCAGGCGCGCACCTGCGGTGAACTCGACGTTCGCATTGGCGCGGCCCTGGGATTTGCGCAGACCACGACGCAGATCCATCGTCGCCTCATTCCCGAGGCGGCCGAGGCGTTGCGCGTGGCACGGCAGCTTATCGAGCTATCGACGCGGTTGGTCCCGCCGTGCCGGACGCTCGAGTCGCTGATTCCGCTCATCGACCAGACGCTGAACGGACCGGGCGATGCGAGCGCGGTGGGCGCGATCGACGACATCTGGCGGCGCGGCTCGCTCATCAAGCAGCCGTGGTCGGCGTCGTGGCCCCCGCCGCCGCCGCCCCAATTGCAGCCGGGGCCGCAGCCACAGCCCTCGGCCGGAGTCGTTGCAACTGGCGGGCTCGACGCCGCCGACGTGGCGCGTCGCAACAACCGCCTCATCAACGACTTCGGCTACCGGGCCTCGAGCTACCAGGCCGGGCCGGTGACCTTGCAGGTCGATCCGCCGCTCGGCGCCGGACAGCCGTATACCGCACGCATCACCAGCCAGGTGAACTTCACCCGCCACCTGTTGCACCCGCAGCGCCCCGGCGAGCAGTTCGAGGAGTGGTGGCAGGTGACGGTCACGTTAGGCCCAGGGCAGGGGTCGCTGGAACGCCTCGAGGGGCCCGCCTCGGCCATCGAGGACTACCGCAGCGTGGCCCCCGATCGCACCACCCGGAAGTTCTTCAACAACGAGCGGTGGTACGCGCTGCGCCAACCGGATGGCACGTACCGGCTCACCATGCCGGGGATCATCGACGGCGTGCCGTTCATCCTCGTGACGCGGTGATGCAATCGAGCGACGCGGCTGTCGTTGATGGGAGGTTCGTTCAAGGGGTCAGAGTCCATGAAAGATTCAAGGACTCTGACCCCTTGATTCGCTTGATCACTTCGCCGAGCCGACGTCTTCCTGTTGCTTCGCCACCGCCGCGGTCGCCACCCGCCGTTCCAGCCCCCCCGCATCCACCTCACCCATCTTCCTCCCGTAAACCCCCCCCCTCCCCTCCCTTGTCCTTCCCAC
>CAZLLP010000068.1:0-27178 GCA_964560345.1 uncultured Gemmatimonadaceae bacterium | reverse complement strand
GGCGGCGCCTCCGCTGTCGCGTTAGGCAACCCGTCGGCGGCCGGCGCGGGCGCGGCGCTCGTGGGCGCGGCGGTCGGCGGCGCCGCGGACGGCCCCGACGCCGACTCCTGCGCAAAGTCCGAGACGGTGCGCTGTGGCGAACGTTGCCACACCACGCTCAACGCGACGGCAACAAACGCGATGCCGGCCGCCGCCGCAAACTGCGGGCGCTGCCACCACGGGCGACGCCGGCGCGCAGGCGCTGCGCCCGCACCCTTGGCTTGCTCCGCCGCAACGACCACCGCGTTCACCACGGCCGCGGCTGCATCCGTCGCGCCGTCTCCCTCCACGCGCCGCGGCACCACGCCACCCGGCACATCGTCGAGCGTCGAAAGGATGCGGGTCGAGGCCGCGATGAGCCCGCGCGCCTCGGCCACCGCCGCCGCGCACTCCGCGCACTCGCGCACGTGCTGCTCCACGCGCGCGGCCTCGTCCGACGCGAGGGCGTCGTCGAGCCAGGCGTGGATCGTTCCTTCCTCAATGTGTTCCATGGCTCCCTCCAGCACGCCGCTGTGCGTCAGCCTGCAGCGCCTCATACGTCTCCGCCAGGCGGCGCCGAGCGCGCGCCAGCGTCGTGCCGATCGATCCCACCGAGAGGCCAAGCGCCTCGGCAATCTCGGTGTAGTCCAGTCCTTCTTCGCGCATCAGGAGGGCCAGGCGGTCGCGCTCGGCGAGTGCGTCGACGGCGCGGCGCGCCATGGCCTGTTCCTGCGCGCGTTCCTGCGCGCGTTCCTGCGTCTCGTCTTCCGACTCCACCACCCGCTCCCGCTCCTCGGCCGCAAGGAGTTGCAGGTGGCGGCGTCGGCGGTCGTCCTTGCGGGCTTCGTCTCGCACGAGGTTGGTGGCGACGGCAAAGAGCCAGGAACGTTCGCTGGTGAGCGCCTCCTGGCGGAGGGCGCGCAGGAACGTCTCCTGCGCGACCTCCTCGGCCCAGTCGCGATCGCCCAGACGCCGGGTGAGGTATCGCACCAATGGCGTGTGGTAGAGCCTGAACAGCCGCTCCAGCGCGTCGTCTTCCATCGTGAGTCCGGGTCTCCTACCAGTCCCGCACCAGCGCGTCGAGCGCCGAAGCATCGAGCCGCTCGAGCGCGTCCGCGCCGTCAGGCGCAATGCGCACGGCCACGTTCCGCCCGGCCACCACCACCCGGTCGCCCAGGGCAAACGGCTCGGCCAACTCACCCAACCGCTGCACGAGGGCGAAGTAGGCGCTGGAGAATGGCTTCACGGTCACCGTGCGCATGGAGGAAGTGTAACGTGCATCCGTCCATACCCCGTTGACGAGGGAGAAGCGCCGATTGGCGATGCGCCGCTGCGTGCCCGCGGCCGCATTCCGCTCGGCGGCCGAGTCCAGCTCGGCGACCGACTTGGTCTCGCGCTGCGCCGCCGACGCCTTGGCCGCCTCGAAGCGCACTTCGTTGTCGCTGCGCGCTCGTGCCGGGGCCGCCGCCGGCGCGGTCGTGCTTCCTGTCGCCAGCTTCTCGCGCGTCGTGGCACGGCGCGCGCCGTCGGTGGCGCCGGAGATCATCGCCGGGGCGCCGGTCGTGACGACATCCTGCAGCATCGGCTGCCGCCCCGCGCCCACCGGGCGGTTGGCCACCGTCATCCCCGGTTCCACCACCAGGTACGACGAGAACTCGGTCGGGATGCCGTACCGCTCGCCTAACGACTTGATCTCGTCGTCCATCTCGCTGGTGCCACCGCGCTTGCGCTTCTCGGCGGCGAGCCATCCCACCCGCTGCGCGGCCCACAAGCGCGCCACGAACGGGTTGTCGCGCGAACGCTCCGGGAACGTGGCACGCGTGGACCAGGTGACCGGACCATCCACCGACTCGCCCTCCAGGCGCAACGTCGCCTCGCCATCGCCATCGTAGCGGGCAAGGACGACGAGGTCCTGGCCGGCAAAGACGTCGAGTTCACCCACCGGCAGCACCTGCGTGAGGCGCACGCCATCGGCCCGGAGCCGTACGTTGGTCAGCACTGGCGTCGACAGGCGGCGCGCCAGCAGCGACACCGAACGCTCCACCGACTCGTTGTCGCGGACGAAGTGCGCCGTGCCGTGCCCTTCGACCGCCAGTTGCTCGATGAGCGTCGCGTTCACATCCGCGCTCACCCCAACCGAGAACAGGCGGGCGGCGCCGCGGCGGCGCGCGGCCATGGCCGCGATCGCGTCAGGATTGCGCTCCCCCACGGTGGGTTCGCCGTCGGTGACGAAGACCACGAGCGGGAGGCGATCGGACGAGGCGCGCTGCTGCAACGCTTCTTCCAGCGCGCCGGAAATGTTCGTCGACCCTTCGGCGCGCAGCGTCGACAGGTAGCGGCGTGCGTCGTCGATGTGGTCGTTGGTGGCGGTCGTCCAGCCGTCGCGGAAGCCACGCACGTCGGTCGAGAAGTCGATGATGCGGAAGCGATCCTCGGGGCGCAGCGTCTCCAGGAGCGCCCGCCCGGCCGCCTTGGCCTGCTCGAGCTTGCGCCCCGCCATCGACCCCGAGACATCGACCACGAACGTCAGGTCACGCGGCATCGAGCGGCGTGCCGTCGAGGGGGGCGTGATGGTGATGAGGGCGAAGCCGCGTTCACCGCCAGGTGCATGGGCGAGGACGCTGAGCGCGGCGGCGTTGGCACGGCGCAGCGGAAGGAGGATGGTCATGTCGCCGGCGCTGCCGCGCGCCTCGACCTGTCGCAACCCGCCTTCATCACGCGTGCGCAGCGTATGCGTGGGCGAGTACGGCTCTCCATAGTTGGAGCCCGGGCGATAGACGAAGCGCACCTTGGACCACTCGCCTTCCTCGCCGCGCCGCACATCGTTCACCGCCGGAACGACGGGAACACCCTGCCCCGAGCGCGCCACGGCGCCGCTCCCGTTGGGATCGGTCCCGCGGCGATAGTCGATGCGCAGGGCATCGCCCTCACGCTCGGCGACGCTCTGGTAGCGGACCACGACTGTCTTCTCCTCCCCTGGCGCGATTGGGAAGATGCGGGTGCGCAGCATCCCGCTCCCCATCCACTCCACGAGAGCAGGGTCGCGCTGGCGGCGCACGATTTCCTCGTAGATGCCGCGCGCCTTGTCGGCGGTCATCGTCTCGCCGCTCACCAACTCGCCGTTGATCATCAGCTTGAGGTCCTCGAACGCGGCCCCGGTGGGGAGCGGGAAGACGTAGTCGGCCTCGGCCACGCGACCGGAGGTGTTCTTGAAGACTTCGGTCACCTCGTAGCGCAGCACGCGATCGGCCAGCGCGATCTTCACGTCGCTGCTGAGGCGTACGAGCGTCGGGCCGCAGGGCGCCTGCAGCGGCACCACGCAGTCGGCGTCGGGGCGGCAGCGGGGCGGCGGCGAGGGGAGGCAGGGGCGGCCGATGAGGCGCCCCTGAGCCACAGCGTCGCGCGGGACGAGCGCGACGGCGGCGGCGAGGGCGACCAGCAGCGTGACGAGGGAGCGATTTCTGGCGGGCATGGTGACGTTCCTGTTGTGGGTCTGAACAGGAGACGTCACCACCCCTCAAGACTTGCACATCAGTCGCTCCGAAGCACCACGCCGGGGTGTGCACGAGCGGCCCGCCGGGCCGGAATCGCGCTGGCCAGGAGGGCCACGCCCCCCGTCACCACAATCACCAGGGCGAAGGTGACCGGGTCCGTTGGGGTGACCCCTTCCAGGAGGCTGGAGAGGAGGCGCGTGGCCGCGAGCGCCCCCACGACGCCCACCGCGATCCCCGCGGCCACCTGGCGCACCCCGCTGCGCAGGCTGAGCCCGATGAGTTGCACCGGTCGGGCGCCGAGCGCCGAGCGAATGCCGAACTCGTGTTCGCGGAGCGCGACCACCTGCGAGACGACACCGTAGATGCCGATGGCGGCCAGCGTGAGGGCGATGATCCCGAAGACGCCGAGCAGTTGCATGGCAAAGCGCGGGGCGGCGATCGAGTTGCGCAGGACCTCGTCGATGGTGCGCACGTCGGAGACGGGGAGGCGTGGATCGGCCTCGCGAATCACGCGACGCACTGGGGCGATGAGGGCGCGCGGATCGCCGTCGGTGCGCACCACGAGGTTCATGGTGCGCATCGTGTTGCCCGGCGCGCGCGCAAACTGCGCGAGCGTGACATAGAACTGCGCCTTCACCTCGCGGGTGAGGGCGTTGTGCTTCACGTCGTCCACGACGCCGACGATGGTGTAGGCCAGCGAGTCGGGCGACCTGCCGATGCGTACGCGAACGCCAAGCGGGGCGCGTCCCGCCAGGTACAAGTCGGTGAAGCGGCGATTGACGACCATCGAGAGCGGCGCGTCGATGCGGTCGCGCCCCTCGAGAAAGCGACCGTTCACGAGGCGTAGCCCCATCGTCTCGAAGTAGCCGGGGGTCACCACCTGCCAGTCTCCGGGCGTTCCGGTGCGCGGCGGGGGGGTGTACCCCTCGACGCGAAGCCCCCAGTCGCCCATCTCGGTGGCCAGCGGAAGGAGGCGAACGGCTCCCACCTGCTTCACCTCCGGGAGGCGCCCAACGTTGCGTTGCAGGTTGTCCCAGAAGGTGGCGATGCCGGCGGAATCGCCGTACCAGGTGGACGGTGTCGACAGTTGCAGCGCGAGCACCCCTCGCGGGGAGAAGCCGGGGTCGATGGCGAGCAGGTTCCCCACGCTGCGGACCATGAGCCCGGCCCCCACCACCAGCAGGACGGCGAGCGCTACTTCGGCGCTCACCAGCGCCTGGCGCCAGCGCAGGCGCCCGCCCCCCACCGTGGCCCCGCGCGCCCCTTCCTTGAGTTCATCGGCTGGCGCCACGCGCGTGGCCTGCAGCGCCGGGAGGAGCCCGGTGAGGAGCGCCGACAGCGAGGCCACCAGGAGGACAAAGACGAAGAGCGTCGGGTCGAGCGAGAGGTCCGCCACCCGGGGGAGCGAGGTGGGCGCGGTGCGCCTGACGAGGGCGACTCCGGCCACCGCCAGCGCGCCCCCCGCGAGCGACCCCAGGGTCGCCAGCACCGCGCTCTCGGCAAAGAGCAGCCGCGTGAGGCGCGCCGTTCCCGAGCCTAACGCGACACGAATCGCCCGTTCGCGACGGCGGCGCCCGCCACGGAGGGGGGGGAGTCCGGCGAGGTTGGCGCAGGCGATGAGCAGCACCAGTGCGGTGGCGCCAAAGGGCACGACGATGGGGGTGCTCACGCTCCCGGTGACCTGCTCGTCAACTGCAACGGCGAAGGCGTGGAAGTCGGTGCCGTAGGTGCCATCGCGGACGAGCGCTTCCACCCGCCGCGCCAGCTGCACGTTGGCCGCATCGACGGTGGCGCCGGGGGCCAATCTCGCGACGCCGTAGTAGCCATGGCTCCCCCCGCCGCGGTTGAAGGCCGGCCCGGGGACGGCCCCTTCGCTGGCGGCATCGGTGGCGAGCGGGAGATAGATGGCCGTCGCGGCGCCGGCGCTGTAATCCATCGGCAGGCGGAAGCCGGCCGGCATCACGCCGACCACCGGGACGGCTCGCCCGTTGAGCTGGATGGTTCGCCCCACCAGTGCGGGGTCCCCACCGTATCGCCGATGCCACACGTCGTGGCTCAGGATCACCGCTAAGGAACCGTTAGGCCGGTCCTCCTCCGCGGTAAAGCCACGTCCGACCACGGGCGAGGCGCCGAGGACCGCAAAGACATCGCGATCGACTGAGGCCGACCTAACGCGTTCCGACTGGTCGCCATCGGTCAACGAGGCACTCCCATCGCTGTACAGCGCCACATTGGCAAAGGCGGGGATCTCGGCCTTCCAGGCTTCGTACTCGTCGTACGACAGCCAGGTGCGATCGAACCCCTTCCACGCACTCCACAAGACGGCCACTTCGTCACTCTTGCTGTAGGGAAGCGGGGCGAGGAGCACGCCTTTCACCACGGCAAACAGCGTCGTCGTCGTACCGATGCCGAAGGCGAGCGTGACGACGACGAGCGCGGTGAATCCGAGGTGACGCCTGAGGGACCGCCAGGCCAGCCGCAGGTCCGTCGCGAGTTCGATCGAGAGGGGGGTCATGATTGGTTGGATATCGCGAGCACCCGGAGGGTTTGACCGCGGCCGCGTCTGGCGCGAGACCAGACGGCTCGTCCCCGCTGCGTGGCCCTGCGCTTGCGAATAGGTTGACGCCCTCACTGCGGCGATGGCGGCGACGGTGGCACATGCGACGGCACAACCGTTCGCACGCGTCCCGCGCCCTTTGTCGTTTGGTGACTTTCGTCACGCCAGCCCCCCTCTCGCGAACGTGGCACGATCGAAGACTGCAGGCGACGCGCGAGCATGCGCGTGGTGCTGAACCTCCTGCCGGGAACACTGAGCATCGCCGCGACCTTCGCGGTGATGGCCGCTGCCCTCATGGGGATCGGCCTCCTCATTCGTCGCGCCTTCGTGGCCGCGGCCCCGGATGTCGACGACTGCCTGGCCGCCTTCTGGATGGGATTCGGGGCGGTCATCCTCTTCCTGCTCCTCTGGAACTTTGCCGCGCCGGTGACGGTGGCGGCCCTGACGATCGTGGTGCTGACTGGGGTCGCCGGGGTGTGGGGTGCTCGTCAGGCACTCGCGGCGCTGTGGCGGGAGGCTCGTGACCGACGCGCCACCTGGTGGACGATAGGGGCGGTGGCGCTGACGTGGCTCTGGCTCGCCAACCTCGCGACTGGTGCGATGACCAACTGGGACACGACGCTCTACCACATGCAGGGGGTGCAGTGGGCGTTGACGTATCCAGTGGTTCCGGGGTTGGCCAACCTCTTTGGTCCCATCGCCTTCAACAACGCCAGCCTGCTGTACGACGCCATGCTGGGGACCGGCCCGTGGGCCGGTCAGGGGTGGCGCATCGCCAACGGAGTGCTGCTCGCGGCGCTCGCCGCGCAGGGGATCGTCGGGCTCGGCCGCTTCGCCGATCCCGCGCGTCCGCGCCGCGCGGCTGACCTGTTCATGGTGTTCCTCCTCCCCGTCGCGCTCGACATGGCGATGCGCGACGAGGTGGTCAGCTTTGTCACCGACTTGTCGCTGACGGCGGTGCGGCTGGGTTGCATGGCGCTCTGGTATCGCGCGCTCACACGTGAGCGCCGTGACGCCCACGTCGAGGCCTACGACATCGTGTGTGTCGTCGCGCTCTCGGCGACGTCGGTCGCGCTCAAGATGAACGCGGCGATCTTCTCGGTGGCCGCGGTGCTCACGGCGCTGGCGCTCTGGTGGACGATCCAGCGCCCGGCGCGACGGGTCGTGAACAAGACGCTAGTGTGGGGAACCTCCATCGCGGTCGTCTACGGCGCCGCGTGGATGGGGCGCGGCATCGTGCTGAGCGGCTACCCGTTCTTCCCGACCCCGCTGCTGGGGATGCCGGTGGAGTGGCGCGCGCCACTCGCGCACGCGCGTGCCGAATTCGATTACGTGCAGCACTCCACGCGGCATACCTCCGGCAATCTCGCGTATGTCTCGGGACGCACGCAGGGCCTTGGCGCCTGGTTGCCCGACTGGCTCCCCGCCGTCGCTGACGACTGGTACCACGTGGTAATTCCGCTGGTGCTGGTGGCGATTTTCGGGGCGCTGTTGCTGCTGCAGCGGCGACGCGCCGAATCCGCGCACGACGTGAGTGCGTCGCGGGCAGCGTGGTGGCTCATGCTGCCGCTCGGCGTTGCGCTGGTCCTGTGGTTCGTGATGGCCCCGGCCCCTCGGTATGCCATGGCGTTCTTCTGGAGCGTGGTCGGGATCCTGGCCGGGCAAGCCTTGGCGCGCCTGCCGATGGACCGTCGCGCGCGCGCCGGGCGACTGGTCGTGGCATGCGGTGCCGTGCTGGGCGTGTCGCCCCTGGTGTTGAACCCGGCGCTGAGTTGGTGGCGCGAGGGGCGCAAGGAAGGGCTGGTCACCGTCGTCCTGCGCCACGACGTGCGCATTCCGCCGGCGGGGCACTGGTTCCAGCCGCGCCAGGCGTCGCCTAACGTACGACCCTTCACCACGACGAGCGGGCTGGTGGTGCAGGTACCGGAGTTCCGGTGCTGGGACACGCCGGTCCCCTGCACTCCCAACCCCGCCCCCAACCTCACGCTGCGCGACCCGCAGCGCATCGAGCGCGGCTTCGTGGTTGACGGAGGGGAGTGGCAGATGACCGACTGGCCGGAGCATTGGAAGAGCGCGTACTTCCGCGCGTGGCAGGAGTCGCAGAGTTCGGGCACCGCGGCGCAATGAGCGACGCACGCGACGGGGTACTCGTGCATGGCCGGCTCCGGCACTCGCCGGTGCTGGATGGCGTGCGCGGACTGGCGATCGTCCTCGTCTTCCTGGTGCACTTCAAGTTCCGCACGTGGAGCAACCCGATCGACGCCTTCGTCGACGGGATCTTTCGTTCGGGATGGATGGGAGTGGACCTCTTCTTCGTGCTGAGCGGATTCCTCATCACGGGGATCCTGCTGGAGAGCAAGTCGGCGGCGCACTACTTCCGCCACTTCTACGTGCGGCGCCTGCTACGGCTCTTTCCGGTCTACTACCTCACGCTGGCGGTGCTCTTCTTCGTGCTGCCGCGCGTGTTGCAGCCGCCACCGGCGGAGTTGATGGCGCTGGTGCCGCACCAGGGGTGGTACTGGTTGTATGCGGTGAACGTCTTCCAGGTGCTCACGCACGGGGAGATGAGCTACTTCAACACGTTGCACCTGTGGTCGTTGTCGGTGGAGGAGCAGTTCTATCTCCTCTGGCCGCTGGTGGTCCGCTTCACCACCGCGTCGTCGCTGCTGGTGACCTGCGGCGTCGCAATCGTGGCGGCGCTGGCGATCCGGATCGGACTGATTGCATCTGGCGGGAGCGCGTGGGCGGCCTACTCGCTCATGCCGGCGCGCATGGACGCGTTGGCGATGGGAGGATGCGTGGCCATCCTCGCGCGCGACCCGCAGGGGAGCGCGTGGCTGCGACGCTGGTGGCGCCCGATCGCGCTGGTCGCGCTCGCCGGCGTGCTGGCCATGATCGTCTGGAAGCGCCAGTATCACGAGGACGACCTGGCGGTCCTTACCGTCGGGTACGTGCTCAACGCGATCGTCTTTGGCGCCTGCCTCACCGGGATCCTCGATCGCCCGTCGCTGGCCATCTTCCGCCCGTTTCACTGGCGCTGGCTGCAGTGGATCGGCAAGGTGAGCTATGGCGCCTACGTGTATCACCTGCTGTTGCAGCTGGCCGTGGATCCAGCCAAGGAGTTCTTCCGCAAGCTCCCCCCGGTGCTGGGCTCGCAGCTCCCCGCGGAGTTCGTCTGGATCACCCTCATGACGTCGTTGACGCTGGCGGTGGCGTGGGTGAGCTATCGCTGGATCGAGATGCCGTTCCTCGCCCTCAAGGACCGGCTCGCCCCACCGGAGCGCTCGTGAGCGCCCAGGCTCACCTCGCGCGCACGGTGCGCGTTGCGCTCCTCCTGCTGTGCGCCGCGTGGGGTGCCACGTCGCTGAGCTATCCCTTTGGCTGGGATCAGGGGATCATGGCAAGCGTCGGCGATACGCTGTTGCACGGCGGCATGCCCTATCGCGAGGCGTGGGACATCAAGGGACCGGTGGCACACGTCTGGTTCGCCATCGGACAGCTTCTCTTTGGGCGAGGGCAGTTGGGGATTCGCGTGGTCGACCTGGCGCTCCTCATCTGGGCGGCCTTCGCGCTGGCGCGGGTCGGGCGGCAGCTCGCGCGACCATCGGCCGCCGTTTGGATCGCCATCGGACTCGTGCTCGCCCACGCGTCACTCGGCTATTTCTACACCGCGCAGCCCGACGGTGCAGTGTCGCTCGCGCTCACCGTCGCCTTCGCCCCGTTGTTCGTGACGTCGCCCACGCGACGGGCACTCGCGATGTCGGGCGTCGTGATCGGGATCGCGATGCTCATGAAGCCGCTGTATGTCGTCTTCCTTCTCGTTCCGGGGCTGGTGGTGCTGCAGTCGACGGAGCGCCATGTAGCCGCACGCATCCAATTGCTGCTGATCGTTGGAGTGGCGACGGCGATTCCCGTGGCGGCGATGCTGGGGTGGTTTGCCGCGCGCGGGGCGCTGGATGAGATGATCGACGTGTACATCCGCTACAACGCCAGCAGCTACTCGGGGGTCACTGACTTCTCCCTGCGACAGCGAGTGATGGGGGTGGTGCGCTACTTCCTCCCATGGCCGCGCGCCATCGCGCTGCTCGCCATGCTCGTGGGGAGCGCGTCGATCCTGCGTCGCGACCGCCGTCGTGCCCTGCTCATCTTCGGCTGGTTCCTGGGCGCGCTGGCGCTGGTGGTGAGCCAGGGGAAGTTCTTCGTCTACCACTGGGCCGTGATCTTCCCGTCGGCGGCACTCCTCGTAGCGGTGGGCATCTCGGCGATCATCGACGGAGGGCAACCGGCGAATGCGACGCCTTCCACCGACACGGCGTCCCCACCATTCGGCATTCGACCAGCGCTCGGCGCCGCAATGGTCCTGGCGATCGTGCTCCCGCTCGCGCGGCAACCGGCGTCGGACGCGATGCACTGGCTGAGATTCGTGTCGGGGAGCGACTCGCGGGCGCAGTACTACGCGCGCTTCGGGCTCGACGACCGCAGCTACGTCGCGGCCGACCAGATGGCGGCCGCCGAGTTCATTCGCGCCAATACGACCGATCGCGATCGCGTGGCCATCTTCGGCTACGACGCGCCGGTGCTCTTCCTCTCGGGGCGCACCAACGCGACGCGCTACAGCTATGCGCTTCCGCTGGTGGGGCATCGGTCGTCGAGCGCGTTCCGCGCGGAGTACCGGCGCGACTACATGGCCTCGCTCGCCGACGTCCCGGCGTACGTAGTGGTGGGGCTCCTGTTCTCGGGGAAGGCACGCACGCTCGATGAGTTCCCCGAGTTCAAGGCATACCTTGCGCAGCACTTCGCGCTCCAGCGTTCGTTCGGCAATGTGGACGTGTACCGTCGGCGCGAGGGTGTGCCGACCGCGCCGTGACGCCTGATTCGACACGCTGATCGCCATGCAACACAACGAACTGCTGCAGGTCCTCGATTTCCTTCGCGCCGCCGAAGCGCTCAAGACCGCCACCCGCAGCGGTTACACCACCGCCGGCGAGCGCGAGAGTGTCGCAGAACACACCTGGCGATTGTGCCTGATGGCGCTGGTGCTGCGCTCCGGCTTTCCCGAGGTGGACTTCGCGAGGGTGATCGGCATCTGCATCGTGCACGACCTGGGCGAGGCGATTGGCGGTGACGTCCCCGCCCCCGAGCAGGCTCGACGCGGCGCCAGCAAGTCCGCCGACGAACGACGCGACCTGCTGACGCTGGTGGCGTCGCTCCCCCCTGCGCAGCGCGACGAGATCGTCGCCCTCTGGGATGAATACGAAGGGGGCGTGACCCCCGAGGCGCGATTGGCCAAGGGGCTCGACAAGCTGGAGACCATCCTGCAGCACACGCAGGGCGCCAACCCGCACGATTTCGACTACCGCTTCAACCTGGGGTACGGACGCCAGCACACCGCCAATCACCCGCTGCTGGCCCGACTGCGCGCCATCCTCGACGAGGAGACGGAACGTCGTGCGGTAGAGGTCGACCAGCAACTCGCGCGGGAACTCGAGCGCGAGGGGTGAGCGCTGGCGGCGCGACAAATCGTAGGCTTCGTCGTTGCCTGACGAGTGAACGCGCGAGCGCCATCCGATCAGCCGAGCCTGCGTGACGAGTGACGTTTCGAGCGCCATGTGACCAGCCGAGTCCGCCTGACGCGTGCCCAACGCTTCGAAACTGCCTGACGAGTGTTTGCACTGTTGGTGACCCAGCTGACAGCGCCGGAGGCCCCCCATGACGCAATCGTCTGGGACCTCAACAGGAGACGTGCCCGTGGCACTCTGGAAGGAACAGACGCCCCCTCGGAAAGAGGGTGCCGGACTCGCAACCGAACCGGCCCCGCGCAAGGACATCGACTCGCCGGGTGATGTGGCCTACAGTCGCGAAGCGCTACGCAAGACGGCGCCGCGCGACGCCACCGAATCGGTGATCGGCGCCGATTTGACGATCGAGGGGAAGATCGACGGCAGCGGCCACATCCGCATAGCCGGGCGATTCAAGGGCGACGTGACCGTCGAGGGGAACCTCACCATCGAGGTGGGGGCGAAGCTCAATGGCGGAGTGAGAGCCAACTCGGTGACGATCGCCGGTGAGCTCGAGGGGAATGTGCTCGACGCGGCGCGCGTGGAGCTCCTGGCGACCGGCGTCTTGGTGGGCGACCTCAAGGCCGACTCGCTGACGGTGGCCGCAGGATCGCGGATGCGCGGCCGGGTGGAGTTCGGGTGGAGCGAGGCGGCACCGTCGCCCATCTCGATCGTGCGGGAGAACGGCACCGTGCCATGAGTCCGGTGCGCGAAAGCGCCGCTGGGTCGACGCGGCAGTGCCCGCACTGCCGCACGACGATCCTCGAGAGCGCCGTGCGGTGCCCCAAGTGCCAGCACCACCTTCGCTTCGACTCCGGCGCCGCCGCCCGCGCGTTACGCACCTTTGCTCCCCTCCGCGTGGAGGGGACGCTTCGGCATGCGGAGGGCGGAGATGGCTGGGAGTACTCGGTCCTCCTCACCATTCGCAACGAACGCGGCGAAGAAGTGGCTCGGCAGGTGATGGGAGTCGGAGCGATCGCCGCGGGCGACGAGCGCACCTTTTCCCTCACCGTGGAGGTCTACAAGCCGGAGGGACGCCCGACCGCCTCGCCGAGATAGGGGCGACGTAGTGAGTCGCCCGGAATGCCGATCGCGCCGACGGGACTCTCCGGATGCGCGGGTCTCGCCCGCGGGATACACTTCTCCTGCCTGACGAGTCACCCTCCATCCTTCTGCGCGAGGACACTCCGATGAAGAAGACCCAGATCCCCGACTTCTCCGCGGCCCCCAAGGGGCTCCCGGCAGGCGGGAGCGGAAAAACGAAGGGAAAGCCACCGACGCCGCCGAAGACCACCGGCGTGAAGCCGCAGGCGACGTCGGCCAAGTCGGGACGGCGCGGTTCGTAGCGCCGAGCGCGTGTGAGAGGGAGCGGGTAGAGCGAGTCGGCCGAGTGATGTAGACTCGTCCCGATCGCCTGCCCCACCTCTCTCGCCGCCCGATTTGCATGCGCCCCATACCACTCCAGGCGTTCGCGCTGGCCCTGCTGCTCGCACACGCCGACGCACGCCTTGCACGGGCGCAGGCCAACGAACGCTCTACACCACGAGCCACGGCGCGAACAGCGCGCGCGGTCGACCTGCTCGTCCGGCACGCGCATGTCGTGGACGTACAGACGGGACGCATCGCGCGCGACCAGGCGATTGCGATCCGCGGCGACACCATCATCTCGATCGTCGCCGATCGCGCCGCGACGTCGCTCAGCGCCACGCGCACCCTCGACGCGGGCGGGCGCTACGCCATCCCCGCGCTGTGGGACATGCACGTCCACTTTGGCGGGGGCGACTCGCTCATCGCCGAGAATCGCCTGCTGCTGCCGCTCTACCTGGCCAACGGCATCGTGGCGGTGCGCGATGCCGCCGGCGACCTGTCCCCCTCGGTGCTGGCGTGGCGCGACTCGGTGGCGCGCGGCCAGCTCGACGGCCCCACGATCTTCACCTCGGGGCCCAAGCTCGAAGGGAAGAATTCGATCTGGCCCGGCGACCTCGAGGTGGGGAGCCGCGAGGAAGTCGACGCCGCCATCGCGCAGCTGCAGGCGATGCGCGTCGACTTCGTGAAGCTCACCGACAATACGCTCTCCCCCGACCTCTTTCGCTACGCGTTAGGCGAACTGCGCCGCCGCGGGATGCGCACCTCGGCGCACATCCCGGTCGCCGTCCCGGTTCGCGAGGCAATCGACTCCGGGCTGTCGTCGATCGAGCACCTCTCCTACGCCATTCGCGCCGGCACCGAGCGAGCCGACGTGAAGCCCGGGAGCGACGTGATGACCGCGTTCGACCTGGTGACGGCACGCGCGACCTACCGCCGCATGGCCGAGCGAGGGACGGCGATCACGCCGACGCTCAACATCAGCCGTGTGCTGGCGTGGCTCGACAGCGAGGATCACTCGCGCGATGACTACCTGCGCTACATCGGTCCCGGTCTGAGGGCGACCTACACCTGGCGTGTGGAGCGCGCCGCCACCGCCGACGCCGCCGCCATCGCTCGACGACACGCGCTCTACGATTTCACCAGCGCCAAGCTCCCCCTGCTGCAGCGCGCCGGCGTGCTGATCCTCGCCGGGACGGACGCGGGCTTTCTCAACTCGTTCGATTACCCTGGGCTGGGGCTGCATCACGAACTGGCGCTGATGGTCAAGGCGGGGCTCACACCGCTGGAGGCGCTGCGGGCCGCCACGATCAACGGCGCGCGCTTTCTCGGGCGCGACGACCGGCACGGGGCGCTACGCGCTGGGCGCGCGGCCGATCTGCTCCTGCTCGACCGCAACCCGCTCGATGACATCACCGCCACGCAATCGATCCACGCGATGGTCATGCGCGGGACCGTGCGCGACCGTGGGGCGCTCGACGCGCTGCTGGCCGACGTCGCGCGCGAGGTGCAGCGGCTCAACGCCGCGGCGCGCCGATAGCTCTTCGCGGGTATCATTCATCGTCCCAGCGATCTCCCGAACCTCGACGCTCATGACTCCTCTTCTCGCCCTCGTCGCCGCGGTGCACGTCCACGCGGTCGCCGCCACGACTCCGCTTCCCCCCGTGCAGTCGCAGGCGCCGCTCATCGGGCGCTGGGACCTGGTCGTTGACGTCCCTGGGCGCCACAAGGCCGCGTGGCTCGAGGTGCGCCACTCCGGGCGCAGCATGCTGGTAGGGGCCTTTGTGAACCAGGTGGGGAGTGCGCGCCCGGTCGCCCGCATCGACTACAAGGATGGGAGCTTCTCGTTCAAGCTTCCGCCGCAGTGGAACGACGACGAAGGCGAGAACACCGTGTCGGGTCAGCTCAAGGGTGACTCGATCAGCGGGACGATCAGCTATGCCAACGGACAGAAGAGCGCCTTTCGTGGTGCGCGCGCGCCATCGCTGGTCCGCGCCGCTGCGCCCGTGTGGGGCGCGCCGGTCAAGCTCCTCAACGGGAAGGACCTCACCGGGTGGACCACGCTCGGCGAAGGCAAGAACCAGTGGGAAGTGGTGGGCGGCGTGCTGCGCAACAAGGCATCCGGCACCGACCTGGTGACCGAGCGTACGTTCACCGACTTCAAGCTGCACGTCGAGTTCCGCTACCCCAAGGGGAGCAACAGTGGTGTGTACCTGCGCGGGCGCTACGAGGTGCAGGTCGAGGACACGCAGGGCAACGAGCCCAAAATCGATGGCATCGGCGCCGTGTACGGGCATCTCATCCCTAACGAGTTGGCGGCTCTCGGCCCCGACACGTGGCAGAGCTACGACATCACGCTCATCGGGCGGCGCGTGACCATCGTGCTCAACGGCAAGACGATCATCGCCGATCAGGTGATCCCCGGCATTACGGGCGGCGCGCTGGACAGCGATGAAGGAAAGGCTGGCCCGCTCTTCTTGCAGGGCGACCACGGCCCGGTGGAATACCGCAACATCGTCGTCACCCCAGCCAAGTGACGCAACGGCTGATGGGCGCGAGCGCGCTGACCGCGGCCGCGCTCGCGCTGACCCTCGCCGCCTGCGAGGGGAAGGGATCGTCCGACGCCGCGGCGCAGTCCGCGCCTAATGCCGCTCCGCGCGCGCGCACCGCGGCGGAGCGCGCGGCCGACAGCGTGACGGCATGGCGCGCGCGCTTTGGCAACCGCGTCCCACGCCCCGACTCGGTGCGCGCGCTCTACGTGAACGCGTGGGCCGCAGGGTCGCGAAGCCGGATGGCCGCGCTCATCGGCATCGCCGACTCCACCGAGATCAACGCCTTCGTGATCGACGTGAAGGAGTCGGACACGTATCTCGCGTACGACAGCACTACCATCCCGCTGGCCAAGGAGATCGGCGCCGACCAGCGTCCGGCGACCACCTGGCTTCCCGCGCTGATCGACACGCTGCAGTCGCACGGCATCTACTCGATCGCCCGCATCGTCGTCTTCAAGGATCGCCAGCTCGCCGAGCGCAAGCCGGAACTGGCCATTCGCCACACCAACGGGAGCGTGTGGCGCGACAACAAGGGCGGGGCGTGGGTCAATCCGTACGATCGCCGCGTGTGGGACTACAACGTCGCCATTGCACGCGAAGCGCTCGATATGGGTTTCTCTGAGCTGCAATGGGACTACGTGCGCTTTCCCGACGTCACCGCGCGCATGCGCACCGTGATGGCGTACCCGGGAAGCAACGACGTCTCGCGCGCCGAGAACATCCGGAACTTCATTCGGTACTCCAAGGAGAAGTTGCAGGAGTACCAGGTGCCGGTGACGGCCGATGTGTTCGGGCTCGTCACGCACCTCGAAGGGGACGTCGACATCGGGCAGCATTGGGAGACGGTGATCACCGCGGCCGACGTGGTGCTCCCGATGGTGTATCCGTCACACTACTCCACCGGGTTGTACGGCTTCCCGCGCCCGATCGCCAAGCCATATGAGATCGTTCGTCTCGCGACGTCGGACGCGATGGAGCGCACCCGCTTCGTGCGCGACTCCGCCAAGGTGGCCGTTGGCGAAGTGATGCCGTGGCTCGAGGCGATGAGCATTCGCGGTGCCAGCTATGGCCCCGACGCGCTGCGTCAGCAGATCCAGGCCGTGTACGACGCGGGTGCCAGGAGCTGGGCGCTGTGGAATCCGGGTTCGCGCTACGCCGAGTTTGTCGATGCGCTGCGCCCCGCGCGCGGTGGCGTGTCGCCGCTCGAGCGCGGCGGGTGGCGCGCACCACAGTGGACGCTTCCGCGCGAGCGACTGAGCAAGGTGATTGCCGCCCGCGAGCGCCGTGCCGTCGTCGACGCTGCGCAGGCCGCCGTCGTCGCTCCGGCCGCACCCAAGGTGCCGTAGGGAGCGACGTCGCCAGCCGCAAAACCGTTCCTCCTTTCACCCTTCATCACGCGCACGTCATGCCCCGTCACCACGTCGAAAGCCCGCGCGGTCCCGCCGCCATCGGTCCGTACTCCCACGCTGTCTGGGCGGGAGATCTCCTCTATTGCTCCGGCCAGACGCCGATCGATCCCGCCGTGGGGAAGTTGATCGAGGGCGATGTGGAAGCGCAGACGCATCGCGCCTTCGACAACCTGCAGGCGGTGGTGGAGGATGCCGGATTGACGATGGACGACGTGATCAAGTGCAACGTCTACCTCACCGACATGGCCAACTTTCCGCAAATGAACGCGGCGTATCTCACGCGCTTTTCGCGTCCGTTCCCGGCGCGCACTACGGTGGCGGTAGCTGGCCTTCCGCTCGGCGCGCTCGTCGAGATCGAGCTGGTCGCCAAACGCCCGTAGGGATACGAAGGCGGGCGCCTCGCACGGCGCCCGCCCCAGGGCTCACGGGTCGATGACCCCAGTGAGCCAATGCAGGACGTTGAGCACGAACTGCGGATTCTGCTCGGCCAGTGGCGCGTTCATCCCCATGGGGTTGCGCTTGGGTCCTCCGAGCTGGGCGCTGAACATGGCCGCCTCGCCAAAGAAGGCGACCCGCCCGCGCCCCACCCGTCGCGTGGCTCCCTGCAGCCACCCGCCCACGGGGCGTGCCGGCGTGGTGGGCGAGAACTGCCATGCATAACGAGGCTCGAGCGAGACGAAGTCGAGGGGAAGGACCATCACCGGTGCGACGTCGCGTGCCGTCGCACAAAAGGCCTGCCCGGTGAACGAGCGCACCTGCGTGATGCGTTCGGTGGAATCGCGGCCACGCACGATGGGGTGCGCGACGAGCGTCCCGTCCGTGTCGCGGAAGAGCGTTGGCGTCGCGAACGACGAGTCGCGCCCCGCCTCGCTGGCAAACTGCTTCACGGCGAAGCCGTCGGTGAACGACACGCCGAACGCGGCCGCGAGTTGTGAGGCGGCGCCAGCGAGCGGCATGTGGTCGGCGATGAGGAGCAGTGCGTTCCCTTGCTCGACCCACGCGCGCACCGCGGCAATCTCCTGTGAGGTGAACGCCGATGGCGTAGGCGTCGGATACGTGTTCCACTCGCCGTTGCCCCCTTCGGCGTTGGAGATCACCAGCACGTTGCAGCTGCCGAGTGCGTCGCGCGAGAACGGCGCTCGCGACGGCGAGACGCGGAAGCCATCGCGTCGCGCCAGTTCGCCGAAGGCGAAGAATCGATTGTCGAGCGTGTGGAAGTTGCGGTGCGCCTCGTCGAGGCAGAGCGCCGGTCCGCGCGCCGCGGCAAAGGCGGGGCGTGGCACGGGTGGGCGAAAGGCGCTGTCAGGGACCTGCTGCGCCCCCCCGATCGATGGCAGCGCGATCCCCGAGAGCGCGATCGCTGACAGTGCGAGCGTCGTGGTGGCCGAGACGAGCGTTTGACGAGACGAAGCCATCATCGCGAGGTTCCTCGAAGTGTTTGCGCGCGGGTGTGCCGGACGCTGACGAGCGTTGTCACCACACTCGTCACGCAGGTCGGAGGCATCAACCCATCAGGGATGAAGCGTATATCACCGCCGGCCAGGTTGCCGCCCAGGCCAGCAGGAAGCGGTTGAGGCCGAAGGCCGCGACGTTTCCAAGATGGAAGAGACAGGCGATCGTCACCATGGCGATTGCCGGTGCAGGGCCCAGCAGCGCGACGGGGAAGAGACACTCGAACAGCATCACGCTCCACGAGGTGGCGAGGAGCGCACCGCGACCAGACATCACCCGTCGCAGCGTGGCCGGTGTGCCAAAGTGCGGCGTGGCGAGAAACGATGCGAGCGCATCGCCCGATCGCCACGGCGCGTTGATGATCTTCACCACGCCGGCGATGCAGTACGACATGGTCGCTTGTGCCGCGATGTAGACGAGCGCGACGTTGACCAGCACCGGCGACGTCGCCTCGAGTTGGGCGACGACAAGCGCGGAGAGCACGACCATCAGCATCATGTCGCTCCCGCCGTTGCTGCTGCCGCGAAATCGGATGTTGACGAGTAGCGACGTGACCCAGAGCACCACCGCCGTCCCGCCGTGCACGCCCGCCAGCAGCAACACGGCGGTGATGACGCGGGCGCCGAGGACCGCGAGGAAAGGGCGATACGCGAGCACTGGTGAGAGCCACGGGACTTCACGAGCGAGCGTGGGCCACCGCCACGTCCCCTCGTCGGAGAGGGCGCGCCGCGTGACCAGAAGTTCCAACGAGCCTTGGATCACCGCCACAGCCGCGAGCACCTCGACCAGGCGCAGGGCGCGTGTGGCGTCGAGCGTCGTCATGTTGCGTGCTCGCGGGAGATCACGAGGTCGCTGCCCACTCCCCCGCCCTCGCCCGCCGATTCCACCAGCTTGAACTGACAGGTCGCGTCGCGCACTCCGTCAGCCGCAAGCGAGGCGCGCACGAGGTTCAGCACGAGCTGGTACGACACCAGCCTTTCCGGGCCGGTGGCGCCGCGCTCGTCCCACTCTTCCACGTCCATGAGCAGCCGTTCGAGCAACGACTGCTGCGCCAGCAAGAGGTTCCCCGCCGGGTTCCACACCAGATGGACGATCGATCGCCGCGGCGGCGAGAGTACCGGCGCCCACTCCCCGAACGCCTCCCCGTCGCGTGCCACGCGCACCAGGAGTGTCGGGGTCACCTGCAGGTCGTCGAAGAATCGCCACGACGGAACCAGCACGCGGACGAGCGACACGAGCGGGTGCCGTACCTCGGTGCGCGGGAGCAGCGCCACCAGCGCGAGCACCAGCGCCACCGCTGCCAGCATCGTCCCCTGCGCGGACCAGGTCATTCGCGACCGCCGAGCGACATGAGCGATTCCGGAGGGACGTCGCGCACGTCGTCCCACGCCAGCCCGCGTTCGCGCAGCGTGCGCAGCGAGAGTGCCTGGTATCGCTTGGCCAGTCGCCGCCCCTCGGCATCGCGCACGAGGGGTTCGTGGCACCAGGCCGGCGGCCGGGCGCCTAACGCCTCATAGACCAGGAGCTGCCGGGCGGTGGACTTGAGCAGGTCCTCGCCGCGCACGACCTCGGTAATCCCCATCGCGATGTCGTCGGCGACGACCGCCAGTTCGTAGGCCGGAACGCCGTCGCGCCGCCAGAGCACGAAATCACCAAAGTCCACGCCAGCGACGTACGACTGCGCCCCTCGCCGTGCATCGGTGAACTGCACGGTGTCGCCATCGGGGACGCGAAAGCGCCAGGTGACGCCGTGCGGCGACGTGTACTCGCGACCCGATCCGACAGGTGCACGCCACGACGGCGGAAAGATCGGCTCGGCCCCTTCCTCATCCTCATGCGGCGCGAGCGCCGCGTCGCGCAGCTCCTTGCGCGAGACGTGGCTGGGATAGATCACGTCGGCATCACGCAGGCGACGCCACGCCTCCACGTAGACCGCGGTGCGCTGCGACTGATAGGCGGGCCCTTCGGTCCAGTCGATCCCCATCCACGCAAAGTCGTCGAGCAGCTGCTGCGTGTATTCGGGGCGACAGCGCTGCGGGTCCAGGTCTTCGATGCGCAGGACCAGCGTGCCGCCGGCGTCACGCGCGCGCCGCCACGCCGCGTAAAAGGTGCGGGCGTGGCCGAGGTGCATCTCTCCGGTTGGCGTCGGGGCGAGGCGTCCGCGATAGTCCGGCACGTGAGGCGATCGAATGGGGTGGGCTCGGAGCGTCGGGGTGTCGAAGATGGACGCGGGCGGCCGCGCTCCCACAATTGGCGCAGGTGCACGCCGGGAGTGCAAGTTGGGAGACCATTCCCGTCCTCCATGTCGCTCTCCCTTCGCCCCGCCACCCTCGACGACATCCCCGCGCTCAACGCGCTCATCGAGCGCTCGGCGCGCCAGTTGAGTATCGGCTTCTATACGCCCGCCGAGATCGACGCGGCGGTGACGTATGTCTTTGGGGTCGACACCAACCTGGTGGCCGATGGAACGTACTTTGTCGTGCACGATGGCGCGGCGCTGGCGGGGTGCGGAGGATGGAGCAAGCGGCGGACGCTCTACGGGGGAGACCAGCGTCCGGTGGACGCCGATGCGCCCGGCGTGCCGCACGTGCCAGCGGAGGACCAGCTGCAACCCGGGGTCGATGCGGCCAAGGTGCGCGCGTTCTTCGTGTCGCCCGACTTTGCGCGCCGCGGCGTGGGGCGGTTCCTGTTCGATGCCTGCCTCGCCGCTGCGGCGCAGGCGGGCTTCACGCGCGTCGAGCTGATGGCGACACTCCCCGGGGTCCCGTTCTACGCCGCGCTCGGCTTTCGCCCGATGCGCGAGGTGACCGATCCGCTCCCCGACGGCACCCCGCTTCGTTTTGTGCAGATGGATCGCGAGATCAGACTACCCGAGCCGAGCCATTCGTGAACCCCTTCGTCCGCCACCACTGTGACGCCTCCCGCCTCGCCATAAGGGCCGCCGTCATCGTCTTCGCCTTTGGCTCCGTCAGCTGCAGCGCGCCCAAGGGTGAGCCCGCCGACCTGATCCTCACCAACGCACACGCCTACACCCTCGCGTGGGACGATCCTTCGCGCGACGGGGTTCCGGCGGCCGGGGCGCCGTACGACTCGTCAGGCGGTTGGCACCACGATGCGACTGCGGTGGCGGTACGTGGCGGTCGTATCGTCTATGTGGGGAACGACTCCGGAGCGCTCGCCTTGCGCGGCGAGCGATCGCAGGTGTTCGACCTCGCGGGAGGTGTCCTCCTTCCCGGCTTTGTCGATGCCCACACGCACGTGGCCGAACTCGGGCAGTCGCTCGATCGCGTGAACCTCACCGGGTTGGCAACCGAGGAAGAGGCGGTCGCACGCATCGTCGAGCGCGCGGCGACCACGCCGAATGGAGAGTGGATCATCGGCGTGGGTTGGGACGAAGGGGCGTGGGCCAACCACTATCCCGACAAGCGCCTTCTCACCGCGCGCGTCCCCGACCATCCGGTGGTGATGCGCGGGCTGCACGGCTTTGCCGCGTGGGGCAACGCGCTGGCGCTCGACAAGGCGGGGATCACGCGCGACACCAAGGCGCCAACCGGCGGCGAGATCCGCAAGGACGCGTCGGGCGAACCGACGGGACTCGTGCTGAACCGCGCCGTCCCGCTCCTCGACGACGCCGTCCCTGCCCCTGCGCCGGCGCAGCGCGATGCGCAGGTGATGCGCGCGCTGCACGTGATGGCCGACGCCGGCTTTACCGGCGTGCACGAGGCGGGCGTCGCGCCCGATGTCATGGCGTCGTTCGAACGCCTCGCGGCCGCCGACTCGTTGCCGCTGCGGGTCTACGCGATGCTGAGCGGACGCGACTCCGCCCTGGTGCGGCAGTGGATTGCCCGCGGGACCTTCACCTCGCCTAACGGGATGCTGGTCGTGCGCTCGGTGAAGGCGTACTTCGACGGCGCGTTAGGCTCGCGCGGGGCGCAGCTGCTGGCCGACTACTCCGACAGGCCGGGGCACCGCGGCGTGAGCGGGGGCGCGTATGGTTTCGATCGCACCGTGGTGGGCGATGCGATGGCGGCCGGCTTCCAGGTGGGGATCCACGCCATCGGCGACGCCGGGAATCGCGCCACCCTCGACTTCATCGACTCGGTGACCGCCGCGGCCCCCAAGGCACGCGGACTTCGGCACCGGATCGAGCACGCCCAGGTGGTGTCGCCGCCCGACATCCCGCGCTTTGCCGCGTCGGGGATCATCGCCTCGATGCAGCCGCCGCACGCGGTGGAGGACAAGGGGTGGGCGGAGCAGCGCCTGGGGAGCGAGCGCATCAAGGGGGCATACGCCTGGCGCACGCTGCGCCGCGCCGGCGCGGCGATCGCCTTCTCGTCGGACCTTCCCGGCTCGGGGTGGTCGCCGTTCTACGGCCTGCACTCGGCCGTCGCCCGCATGGACACGTTAGGCACGCCCCCGGGGGGATGGTATCCCGGTGAGCGCCTCACGGCAGAGGAAGCGGTACGCGGCTACACGAGCTGGGCGGCGTTCGCCGGCTTCGATGAGCAGGACGCGGGGACGATAGCGGTGGGGAAGCGCGCCGACTTTACCGTGATAAACGTCGATCCCTTCCGTATCGCGGCACCGGCCGATCTGCTGGCTGGCGCCGTGCATCTGACGGTCTCGCGCGGGCGCGTGACCTATCGCCGATCGAAGTAGGGCGCGGCGCCTGGCGGTGTGGTGCGCTACTGGCCGATCTGGGCGTCCATCCAGACGTGGCGCTGGAAGAGCCAGAACGACATCGCGTTGACCTCGCCGTCGTAGCTCCCCGTCACCACGCGGTTAGGCCAGACCCAGGTGCTGAGGATGGGCCACTTGGCAAAGTTGCGGACCTGCACCTTGTTGAGGTACGCCTGCCGCGTGCTGACATAGGTGAAGATCGATTCGACCACCTTGTCGCGCCGCATCTCCGCCCAGCGCGCCTTTACCTGCGCGGCAAAGGCCGGGTCCTGGAAGAGGCGCGTGAACCATGGCGCCGTGCGAATGTGCCATCCCTGCACCTGGTCGGCCCCGTCGTAGTTCACGTTGCCGATCGCCAGGTCGAAGTCCCACACCGGCCCGAAGAAGAGCTTCCCGCCACGCTTCTTGTAGAGGTAGGTGCTCAAGCGCAGGTTGCCGTCGACGTTCTTGAACAGCTCGTTGATGATGTAGTACCGAATGGCCGATTCGACGTCGATGTACGCCGCGTACCCCGCCTGCGGATCGGTGAACCGCGGGCCGAAGATCGCGTCGTCGGTCTGCTTGATGTAGTTGGTGATATAGGTGCGGTGCTTGGCCCACGCGGGATCGTTCAGCGTCTCGGGGTTGGAGAGGCAGAAGATCATCACCGTGCGCGTGGAGTTGAAGCAGAAATCCTCCCCGCGTCGTTCGTCCACCTCCATCAGGTAGCCGCCGCTCACATTGGTCGCCGAGGTGTCGCTCGCCTTGAGCTCGGGGATGTTGACGCGATCCGGGGCGATGCGTACGTGCTCCACCAACTGGTAGACGCCCTGGTAAGAGCCGTTGAGACTCATCTCCACGAACTGCGAGCGCGGCGTCCACTCCATCCCCAGCTTGCGGCTCAACTCGAAGGTGACGTCGTTGCGGATGAGCGTCTTGTCCGAGTAGTTGGCCAGCAGCACCCAGTGTCGATTGGCCGGCATCCCCATCAGCGCCGTGCTGCTGCCGAGCTTGAGGCGATAGGGCTTCTTGGGCATCATCGTCCAGGTCGTGTTACCGCGACCGCGGATCTCGAGCGCCCCCTCCTGCGTCAGCACACCGTCGGTCCCGGTGATGCGATAGTTGCCAGTGACGTACTCCACCTTGGACGTGATGGCGGCGCCGAAGGTGGTGCTGATCGAAAGCGTGGGAAGCGCCTCGGCGACGGGATATGACGGCGCGGGCGGGATGACGACGTTTGGCGGGCCAGCCGGATCTTCACCGCAGCCACTGAGCGCGAGCGCCAGCGCGAGTGCCGCGGTGCCCCGTCGCCAGCCGATCACAACGGACGATAGCATGAGGCGCGGCGAGTCAACGCGGCAATGCCGCAACGCGGGACGATGAATCAATTGGGGCACGACGCGGACTCCCATGACAGCGAACCACGCCGACGACAACATCGCCTCAAGCGTGGAGAACAGTGATCTGGTGGGCGAGAATCTAGCGCACGCGACCGTGGACGCTGTGACGGCCGGCATCGGCGATGACTCGCGACTCCGACACCGCCGCGGCGTGCAGCGCTTAGCCCAGCGTTACAGCCGGTCGATCGCCGTGCGACCGTGCTGCACGCGCCAGCTCGACGCCGTTTCCACCGGCGCCCCCGGGCGCGTCACGAACGGCACGATGCGGTAGTCAGCGCGCCACTCGTCAGGCGTGACGCGACAGCGCACGTACCCGCGCCGCGCGTTGTGCCACTTGATGTACGGGTTGTCGGCGCGCGTCGTGTTCCACCCTTGATAGGCATCCGTCCCGTCGCCGCCAGACGACATGCTCGTCCCCACGAACTCGGCGGCCACCACGGGGCGCCCCGGGCGGTCGAAGGAAGATTGCAGCTCGTTGACGAAGCTGGCGTGGATGTCACCCGTCAGGACGATGGTGCGCCCCTTGGCCCGCTCGCCGATGGCACCGAGCAGTCGGTCGCGCGCCACCGGGTAGCCCGACCACTTGTCCATCGACACCTGGATTTCGGCGCCGGGGCGAGTGTCGAACGGTGCCATCATCACCTGCTGCGCCAGCACCTGCCACGTGGCGCGTGATTCGCCCAACCCGTTCACCAGCCACTTTTCCTGCGCGCCGCCCATCATCGTGCGCGTGGGGTCGTTCCACTCGCCGCAAGGCACCACCGTGGTGCCATCGCCACACGCCTGGTCGGAGCGATACTGTCGCGTGTCCATCACCCAGAAGCGCGCCAGCGCCCCCCAGTTGGCGGTGCGCATGATGGTGAGGTCGGCCCACGACTTCGCTCGCGGCACACGCACCGGCTGGTGCTCCCACCACGCCTGATAGCCGGCGGCGCGCCGCGCGCGCATCTGCTCCTCCGACTCGAAGACGCTCTCGCCGAACGTCCCCGCATAGTTGTTGTCGACCTCGTGATCGTCCCACGTCACGATCCAGGGGCACGCACGATGCGCCGCCTGCAACGCCGTATCGAGCTTGTACTGCGCATAACGAGTGCGGTAGTCCTCGACCGTCATCACCTCGAGGCCGTGGTGTCGTCGCACCTGCTGCTCGCGCGACGCGGTTTCGTAGATGTAGTCGCCCAGGTGCGCCACCAGGTCGAGCCGCTCCGCAGCTAGATGATCGAACGCGGTGAAGAGTCCCTGCTCGTAGTGCTGGCACGACACGAACGCGAAGTCGAGCGGCTGCTGCGCGCCGTCGGGGGGCGTGGTGCGCAGCCGCCCCACCTGGCTCTGCGCGGCGGGCATGGTGAAGCGATAGAAGTACCACCGATCGGGAGCGAGCCCCGGCACGTCGACATGCGCGGAGTAGCCCAACTCGGGGGCGCAGGTGTAGCGCCCCTTCTGCACGATCTTCGAAAAGCCCTCGTCCTCGGCCACCTCCCAGTTGATGATTGTCTTGCTCCCGTCCATGCCACCTTGCGGGGCAAACGGATCGGGGGCCAGTCGCGTCCAGATGACGCAGCCGTTAGGCGTGGGATCGCCGCTCGCGACGCCGAGCGCAAACGGATCGCCGCTCAGCGCCGGCCGAGTCGTCAGGCGCCACAGGTTCGGGGCCCCGGCACACAGGACGGCGTAGCGGGTGAGGTCGCTGAGGAAAAGACGACGATCCATTGGGGGAAGACGAGAAGACGAGAAGACGAGTGAGAGCGTCGTGGGGATGGTGGATCGCACGTGGTCCAGCGGCAAGGGGAGCAACGAGAGGCTTTGTACTGGCTTGGTCACGCTTCACGCAGGAAATTCCGCCGAACCCCTCATCTCGTCTTCCCGTCCTCCCGTCTTCCGCCCTCATGAAGCCTGTCTACTTCCCCTCCGCCGCCGCCTGGCGCGAATGGCTCACCGAGTTTCATGCCTCGGCGACGGAGCTGCTCGTCGGGTTTCACAAGACGGCAACCGGCAAGCCGAGCATGTCGTGGCCGCAGTCGGTGGACGAGGCGCTGTGCTTCGGATGGATCGACGGGGTGCGCAAGCGCGTCGACGACGAGCGCTACACGATTCGCTTTACCCCGCGCCGATCAACCAGCATCTGGAGCGCCGTGAACATCAAGCGAGTGGGCGAACTCGAGGCCGAAGGGCGCATGCAGGACGCCGGTCGCGCCGCGTTCGCCAGGCGACGCGAGAACAAGTCCGGCATCTACGCCTACGAACAGCGTCGCGACGTGCTCGACGAACCCTACCTCGGCACGTTCAAGAAGGCGCGCGTCGCCTTTGCCTTCTTCGAGTCGCAACCGCCGGGATACCGGAAGACCGCCATCTGGTGGATCGTCAGCGCCAAGATGGAAGTGACACGAGAACGCCGCCTGGCCGAACTGATCGAGCACTCGAAGAACAAACGCCGCCTCCCAGGTCTCGAAACCCGGAAGCCCAAGCCCTAGCCCCATCTCGTCTTCCCGTCTTCCCGTCTTCCCGTCCTCTGCCCTATCGGTATCCCGCCGCCTGCAACTCGAACAGCTCGGCGTACCGTCCGCGCTGCGCCAGCAGTTCGGCGTGGGTTCCCGATGCCTCCACCGTCCCGTCGACCAGCACCAAAATGCGGTCGGCCATGCGCACGCTGGAAAAACGATGCGAGATGAGGACGCCGGTCTTTCCGTGCATCAGCTCCTTGAAGCGCTCGAAGA
>CAZLLP010000067.1:0-27305 GCA_964560345.1 uncultured Gemmatimonadaceae bacterium | reverse complement strand
GGCCTCGGCGGCTCCGGCGCCCGTGGTGCAAGAGGACGATGGCGGGGTGCCCGTCAGCGGCAACGTCGGGAGCCCGCTCTACGTCGGAGCCGCCCTCGGCGCCCCGCGCCGCAAGGTGGTGGGGATCCCGCTCGCCGAGCGGGGGCGCGACAAGTGGCGCACGATCATCCCGGAAGGGACGCACACCATCGAGAGCGTGCAGCTCACCAAGACGCACCTCGTGGTCACGCGACTGGTCGACGTGCGCGGCGAGCTGTCGCTCTACACGCTCGACGGCAAGGCGGCCGGCAAGGTCGCGCTCCCCGGGATCGGGACGGTGGCCGGCGTGAGCGCCTCACGCGACTTCTCCGGCTTCTACTACGCCTTCACCTCCCCGCTCTACCCCACCACCGTCTTCCGTTACGACATCGCCACGCGCACCAGCGCGCCGTTCGACCAGCCCAAGCTGGAGTTCGATCCGTCGCGGTACGAGACCACGCAGCGCTTTGCCACGTCGAAGGACGGGACGCGCGTGCCGTACTTCGTCACGCATCGCAAGGGACTCCCGCTCGACGGCGCCAACCCGACGATGCTCTACGCCTACGGCGGCTTTGCCGTGAGCCTCCTCCCGTCGTTCTCGGTGTCGAACGTGGCGTGGATGGAACAGGGGGGCGTATGGGTCACCGCGTCACTGCGCGGCGGCGGCGAGTACGGCGAAGCGTGGCACCAGGCCGGGATGCGCGAGAAGAAGCAGCACGTCTTTGATGACTTCATCGCCGTGGCCGAGCAGCTCATCGCCGACAAGGTGACGTCGAGCGCGCACCTCACCATCGAGGGAGGCTCCAACGGCGGATTGCTGGTAGGCGCGGCCATGACGCAGCGCCCGGACCTGTTCGCCGTCGCCCTCCCCGCGGTGGGGGTGCTCGACATGCTGCGCTACCACAAGTTCACCGGCGGCGCCGCCTGGGCCACCGAATACGGGTCGGCCGACGAGGCCGAGGCCTTCCCGTACCTGATGGCGTACTCGCCGCTGCACAACCTCAAGGCGGGGACGTGCTACCCGGCGACGCTCATCACCACCGCCGACCACGACGATCGCGTCGTCCCGTCGCACTCGTTCAAGTTTGCCGCGGCGCTGCAGGCCGCGCAGGCCACCGACGGGTGCAACAAGCCGGTCCTCATTCGCGTCGAGACGCAAGGGTCGCACGGGTATCGCCCCACCGACAAGCTCATCGCCGAGACGGCCGACATCCTCGCCTTCGCCCTCTCGCAGACCAGGAAGCACTAGCGGACCCACTCGCGTTCACCATGACCTGAAACGAACGAGGCGCCCCGAACCCGGGGCGCCTCGTGTCGTTTCAGCCGTACGCAGACTCGTTAGGGGGTCGCCGCCACCGGCGCCGGGCCGCGCAGCGAGCGCAGCACCGCCGAGACGTGCCCGAGGTGCGACGCCATCGCCGCCGAGGCCCCGTCGCCATCCTGTCGCTCGACCGCGGCGACGATCTCCGCGTGGCTCTTGATTGCCCCGCCGATCTCATCGCGAAAGCCGACCATGAAGACGCGCTCGGAGCGCAGCATCGTGAGCAGGGTGCGGCTCACGATCTCCAACACCGGATTGCCGGTGGCGCGGGCCAGCTCGTAGTGGAAGTCGCCGTCGGCGTCGATGAAGGCGCGGGTGAGGTGCTGCTGCGCCTCCATCGTCCGCATCAGCGCGCGCAGCTTTTCGATGTGCTCGGGGGTGCGATGCATCGCCGCCAGGCGCGCGATGGGGACCTCAATGATCTCTCGCGCTTCCTGCAGGTGCTCGGGCGTGTTGCGCGCGTCGCGCAGCAACAGCGTCATCGACTCCACCACGTGGTCGGTGGTGAGGGCGGCCACAAACGTCCCGCGCCCCACGTGCACCTCCACCAGCCCTTTCTCGGCCAGCGACTTGATCGCCTCGCGCACCGCCGCGCGACTCACCCCGAAGTGCGTGGCCAGTTCGCGCTCGGCGGGGATGCGGTCACCCGGCTTGAGTTCCCCCGAGAGGATCTGTGCCTGCACGTGTTCCACGATCTCCTGGAACAGGCGCTCCTTGGGGCGTATGGGATCAAACGGGACGGACATGTGGGGTTCGCGACTCGGGCTGTTCACGTGCCTCCCATCATGGCTCACGGGGAAACACTCGCCCGGAACGTAGCCCGCGAGCGGTCCCCCGGCAAACGCGAGGGAGGAGGCGCCGCGACTAGATTTGTCCTCGCGCGCTCCTCTCACTTCGCCTTGCACCCCGTGCCGACGACCGACTCGTCCCCCCGCATCCTCATCACCAACCCCGCCGACGCCGCGGCCTTCGACGCGGCCATCGACGAAGGGGCGGCGGTGATTCGACGCGGCGGGCTGGTCGCCTTCCCCACCGAGACGGTGTACGGACTGGGGGCCAACGCGCTCAGCGACACAGCCGTCCGGCGCATCTACGCCGCCAAGGGGCGTCCGTCGTTCAATCCGCTCATCGTCCACATCGCCGACGCGTCGCAGCTGCCGGCGGTGGCGCGCGAAGTCCCGCCCATGGCTCGGGCGCTGGCCGAGGCGTTCTGGCCAGGGCCGCTCACCCTCGTCCTCCCGCGCGTGGCGGCGATTCCCGACGTCGTGAGTGCGGGGCTCGACAGCGTGGGGGTGCGCGTCCCGTCGCACCCGGTGGCGCGCGCGCTCATTGCCCGCGCCGGTGTCCCCATCGCCGCGCCGAGCGCCAACGCCTTTACCCGCGTCTCCCCGACCACGGCCGCGCACGTGGTGGCCCAACTCGGCGCAGCGATCGACCTGGTGCTCGACGGCGGCTCCACCTCGGTGGGGATCGAGTCGACGGTGGTCGACGTCACCGGCGAGCGCCCGCTGTTGTTGCGGCTGGGGGGGGTGACGCGCGAGGCGCTGGAACGGGTGGTCGGCCCCGTCGACGTCGTTAGGCACGCCCCGGAAGGCGAGGCGCCACGCCCCTCGCCGGGGATGATCGATCGCCACTACGCCCCGCGCGCCCGCCTGGTCCCCTTTGCCGATCGCGATCGCCCCGCGGTGTGGGGGCGCATCGCCGCGCTCGAGGCCGACGGGACGCGCACAGGGCTCCTGGCCTTCGACATCGAGGATCACGCCGCGACGGTGGCGGTGGAGATGCCCCGCGATGCGGCGGGCTTTGCACGCGCGCTGTATGCGGCGCTCCACACCCTGGACGACGCCAGCTGCACCGTGGCCTTCGTGGAAGAACTCCCGACGGGCGACGCCTGGGACGCCGTTGCCGACCGCTTGCGGCGAGCGGGCCTTGGTGCGGTGCCGGAGGACTAAGCACCACCAACGCCTCGATCTCGGTCAGCATCGGCAGCATCCGCCGCCCACCTCCGCATTTCCCCGAGAACCAACCAGCACGCACGTGCGTTGTACGGCGAGCGAGCCCTTCCATCTCCAGCGTTGCCACGCATGCCCTGGCTCAATTACCACCACCTGCTCTACTTCTGGACCGTCGCGCGCACCGGGAGCGTGACCAAGGCGTGCCAGGAGCTCAATCTCACGCAGCCCGCCGTCAGCGCGCAAATCCGGATGCTGGAGCGCGCCTTTGGCGAAAAGCTCTTCATGAAGCGCGGGCGCAACCTCGCCCTCACCGACGTGGGGCGACTGGTCTATCGCTATGCCGATGAGATCTTCCTGCTCGGGCGCGAGATGCAGGAGACGCTGGCCGGCCGCCCCAGCGGGCGCCCGCAGCGACTGGTGGTGGGGGTGTGCGACCAGGTCCCCAAGCTGATTGCCTTTCGACTGCTCGAGACGGTGCTGCAACGTGGAGAGCCGGTGCACCTGGTGTTGCGCGATGACAAGCCCGAACGCCTCTTTGCCGACCTGGCGATCCACTCGCTCGACCTGGTCATCTCCGACGCCCCGGTGGGGGCCAACGCCAAGGTCCGCGCCTTCAACCACTTGTTAGGCGAGACCGACGTCACCATCTACGGCGCCCCGGCGCTGGCCACGCAGTATCGCAAGCGCTTTCCCGAGTCGCTCAGCGGTGCCCCCTTCCTCCTCCCCACCGAGGGGACGACGATGCACCGCTCGCTCGCCGCGTGGTTCGACTCGGTGGGGGTGCGCCCCAACGTGGTGGCGGAGATCGACGACAGCGCCGTGCTCAAGGTCTTCGGACAGGGGGGGATCGGGCTCTTCGCCTCGCCCACCGCCATCGAGGCCGACGTAATGCAGCAGTACGGCGTGAAGCCGGTGGGGCGCATCGAGACGCTGAAGGAGCGCTTCTACGCCATCTCCATCGAACGCAGGATCACGCACCCGGTGGTGAAGGAGATCACCTCGGAGGCGCGCGCTCGGCTCTTCGGGTGATCGCACGGGCGCGTCGCGCGTTGTGCGCGGTGCCTCAGAAGCGTTCGCCCTTGGCCTCGCGCACCGCGCTCCCCACCGCCCGTACGCGCGACCACATCGTGTAGAAGAAGGTCGCGATCCCCAGCACCTGCAGCGTGCCGGCGGCGATCACCGCGGCGCGCAGCACCGGCGCCTGGCTCCAGATGCGCCCGGTTTCTCCCGCCAGACGCAACGCCGTCCCGATCGCCATGCACCAGTAGGCCACCTCGGCCAGGCGCGGGTCGTAGCGGCGATCTTCCTTGTCGGGGCGCGGGAAGAGCCAGAGGGCGACCCCCTGGATCATCATCATCACGAAGCCCACGAGGATGGCGTGCGTGTGGGCCGAGATCTGGTAGGGGGAAGGCCACGACCGACCGATCTCGCGCTGCACCATGCTCACCAGCCCGAGCACGAGGCCGATCGCCAGGAAGCCGATCGCGGTCTTGATGTAGCGACGGACGATGCTGTGCACGGCCCGGACTCGTCAGGCGCGCACGAGGCGCACGGCGGCGACCACCACGCCTAACGCCGCAATCGCCCCGACACGCGCCAGCAGCACCACGCGCCGGCGAATGGCCGCCCCGTCGGGGCGGGCGTCCAGTGCACGCGCATTGGACGGGGAGAGTGCCACGTCGTGCACCAGGCTCAGGACGAGCATCAGCGCGACCATCCCCAGCTTCCACCCTAACGCCAAACCCACCCCCGCACCCCAGAACGTGCGACTGGAAAGGAGCGACCAGGCCAGCCAGCCGCGATACCAGAGGAGCCAGGTCCCGCTGAGCAGGAGGAGGATCACCGCTCCCCACCCTACCCAGCGAAAGCGGATTCCAATGGCTTCGAAGAGCGCGGTGCGCAGCGCGGGCGGTTCCACCTTGCGCAGCGCCGGTGCCCCCACGAGGGCGAGAAAGAGGACGCCGCCAATCCAGGTGATGGCCGCCAGGATGTGCAGCGTGACGAGCGTGAAGTAGAGCGTGCGCACCGGAACGTGGCGATCGCGTCAGTCGGGCTGCATCACGGGGAGCGCCGCGGCGCGCTGCTGCACGCGCTGCAGCGCCTTGGGCCCGTCGATGGTGCGCCAGAGGTTGTAGATGAACAGGTAGGCGCCGAGCGCGGAGAGAATCCCGCCTGCCCCCTGCACCGGGATGGCGCGCGCGCCAAGGGTGGGGACGAGCACGAAACCGGTAGCGAGCGTCGCCAGGCCGAGGTTGGCCACCCAGAAGTGGATCGCCGCCAGTCGCTTGTCGTGCAGCGGGTGCCCCATGAAGCGCGGGATCACGTGATAGGCGACGCCGAAGATCATCATCGAGACGAAGCCCAGCAGGTTCATGTGGAAGTGGGCGGTGCGGTAGACCGCCGCGTTAGGCCACGACGACATCACCGCGCCCAGGGTGGTGCCGATCCCGAACCAGGCCAGGCTCGACTTCAGGAATGCCTTCGAGAACCAATCCATCGCGCTACTCCCATGCCGCGGTCGATAAGGGCGCGCGCGCGGGGGATTTCACCATCGCGCGATCGCCGGTCGGGGGGCAATATCAGGAGCGCTGCGCTCGTGTCGTGTGCGGGTTCTCCCGACCTCGACGGCGACATTCCCTGAAATGTGGCATAACGCATATATGATTCTCAAACCGGTCGATCCCGAGCGCTCCCTCCCCCTCAATGACGCCGCGGCCAAGTCTCCCAAGGGGCTCCCGAACGGCGACGAACTCAAGCGGATGCTGGAACACGAACAGGAGCGGCTGGGAGAGCTGCAGTCGGCGTTCTATGCCGACCGCCGGCATGCGCTGCTGGTCGTCCTGCAGGGGCGCGACGCCTCGGGGAAGGACGGGGCGATCCGTTCGGTCTTCGACGCCTGCAACCCGCAGGGGTGCCAGGTGCAGTCGTTCAAGGCGCCGACCGAGCTCGAACTGTCGCACGACTTCCTCTGGCGCGTGCACCAGGTGATCCCCCCCAAGGGGATGATCGGGATCTTCAACCGCTCCCACTACGAGGACGTGCTGGTGGTGCGGGTGAAGAACCTGGTGCCCAAGCGCGAGTGGCAGCGCCGCTACCGGCAGATCAACGACTTCGAGAAGATGCTCAGCGAGAACGGGGTGGTGATCCTCAAGTTCTTCCTGCACATCTCCAAAGAAGAACAGCGAGAACAGTTCCTCGAGCGCCTCACCGACCCGACCAAGAACTGGAAGTTCCGCGCCGGCGACCTGGAGGACCGGGCGCTGTGGGGCGACTACACGCGCGCCTATCGCGACGCGCTCCGCAAATGCAGCACCCCGTGGGCGCCCTGGTACCTGGTGCCGTCCGACAGCCGCACGGCGCGCAACTACCTCATCACACGGGTGATCAACGAGGCGCTGTCGGAGCTCAAGCCGGAGTATCCGCGCGCGTCCAAGGAGGTGCTGGCGCTCAAGTCGCGGTTGGCGCGGTAGGTGGCGACGGCTGCCGACGCGAACTGCAAAAGCTTGACACGGGGGTTCACGGGGGAAACACGGGGGTTCACGGAGGAGAGCAATTCGGTGCCGTCCCGAACCCCGTGTTCTTATGCGCTTCTCTGTGTTCTCGGTGTTAAGGCTCTTCGGGGGCCTTCAGTCAATGACAGTCACCGCAGCGATCACAGAGGAAGCGCGAGCACACGGGGATGTCCCGTCGTGCACTCCTGTTCCCCGTGAACCCCCGTGTTCCCTCCGTGAACCCCCGTGTCAAGCTTTTCCGCCCCGGTTAAGCCTCGCCGCACGACGCCGATACTTCCTACGATGGAGTATCCAGCCGCGACCCCACCGGATGACGGCGCAACGCGCTCCGCTCGTGCAGGAGGGACTCGCGCACGCCCGTCGGATGCGGGGCTCACCGCGCGCATCGTGTCCAAGGCGGCGCTGACGCTGCTGCTCGCCGCCGTCGCCCTCGCCGCGCAGGTCCCCGAACGCTTCACCCTCGGCGATTCCCGCGAGCGCGTGCGGCAGGTGCAAGGGGCCCCCGACTACATCGAGCGCCTCACCTCGCTGGGCGTCGAGACCTGGAACTACGGACAGTCCACCGTCACCTTCGATCCGCACACCGGGCACGTCGTGCAGTACATCGACGGCGAGCGCCGGCTCAAGGTCGTGCTCAACCCGACCGTCAAACGCAAGGGCGAGTCCGCCCCCGTGCGCCTGCGCTCCCCCATCTCGCTCGGCGCCTCGCGCGACGACGTGCTCCGCCGATACGGGACGCCGTGGGCCTACACGCGCGATGCGGCGGCGCGTAACGCCTATCTCGCCTACGGCCAGAGCATCATCCGCCTCACGCTCGCCGACAACCGCGTGTCAGGGTGGCTCGTGCGCGATTCGGCGATCCGCGTCGATGCGCGAGAGCTGGCGGAGGGAGAACAGGCGATGAACGTGCGACGCCCGGGCGTCGATGCCGCTCGTCAGGCGGCAGCGCCGGCGACGCTGCGTGGCACCGTGCGCTGGCGCGACGACGATGGCGACGGCGCGCTCGCCCCTGGCGAGGGGGCGCTCGTCACCTTGGCCGTGACCAACGACGGTCCCGGCGAAGGGCGAGGGGTGCGCGCGCAGTTGCGCGTGGAGTCGCCCTCGAGCGGCGTCGGCGTCTCGATTGCCCCCGGCGCGCTCACCATCGCCAACGGCGCGACGCGCGAGTTTGCCTTTCGGCTGACGGCCGACAGCGCACAATCGGCCACCGAGGTGGTGGTCGTCGCGTCCGCGAGTGAAGCCAACGGCTTCGACCTCGCCCCTGCCCTGCGCGTGCGCATCCCCGCGCGCGCCGCGGGTGCACCGCGCATTGTTATCCGCGAGACCCGCATCGACGACGCCTCACGCGACGGGCGCCTGGCGCCTCGAGAGATCGCCGACCTCACCATCCGCCTCGCCAACACCGGGACCGCCCCCACGCCGCCGCTGCGCGCGCGACTGTGGCGTGGGGGCGACCTGTTCCTGGCCGCCGGGGCGCGCGACACGTTCTCGTTAGGGGCACTCCCGACGGGGGGCGAATCGACCATCTCGCTCGCGGTCTACACCAACAACCGCGCCGCCGACACCGGGCTCCGACTCGAACTCGCCGATGAGCGCGGTCGCGTGCTCGCCCGCCTGCCAATCGAGCTTCCCGTCACCGGGCGGCCGAGCGGCGTGATGGACGTGGTGTCGACGCGCGACAGTGCCCCGCGCGCCACAACGAACGCAGGCTCGCGCTCCGCCGATGTCGACCGCGACCTCCCGCGCGCGGCCACACGGCGCCCCGACGCCATCGCCGTCGTGCTGGGCGTCGAACGCTACAAGGCGCTCCCCGATGCGCGCTTCGCCGAGCGTGACGCGGCGCTCATGCGTCGTTATGCGGTCGAGGCTATGGGGGTCAACGATGACGTCGAGCACCTGTACGAGCGCACCGGCGCCGACGTCACCAGCGGCGAGCTGCGCAAGCTGTTCGGCGAGACCGGGTGGCTGGCGCGTCGCGTCACCGCCAACACCGACCTGGTGATCTACTGGGCCGGGCACGGTGCGCCCGACGCCGCGCGCCGCGCGCCGTATCTCCTCCCCTTCGACGCCGACCCGGCCTTTGTCGCCGAGACCGGCTTCGCGTTAGGCGAGCTGTACGACCGCGTGGCGCGCCTCCCCGCGCGCTCGATCACCATCATCCTCGACGCCTGCTTCAGCGGACTCACGCGCGACGGCCAGACGCTGGCCGCCGGGACGCGCCCGACGGTGCTGTCCATCGAGCACCCCGCCCTCGTCAGGCGCCAGATGGGCGTCATCACCGCCTCGCGCGGCGCGCAGCCCGCCGGCGACCTCCCCGACGCAAGACACGGGCTCCTCACCTACTGGGTGGCCCGCGGGCTACGCGGTGAAGCCGACAGCGATGGAAACCACACGATCACGATCGCCGAACTGGGACGCTTCGCCGAGCGAAACGTGCGAGAGACTGCCGCGCGCCTGAATCGAGATCAACGCCCCCTGGTGATCTCCCGCGACAGCACGACCGTGGTCGCCAAACTCGCCCCGGAGTGATCTCCTCCGTGAACCCCCGTGTTCCCTCCGTGAACCTCCGTGTCAAGCTTTTGGCAGTTTGCCTCGTGATAGCGTCGCTCGCGAGCACGGCGAGCGCGCAAGGAGCCGACACCGTCACGGTCGAACAGCGCATCCTGATGACCCCCGACCTGACGCCGGCCGACGCTCGGCGTCGCGCCATCGACGCCGCGCTCGCCGACGCCGTGCGCCGTGTGGCCGGTGTGCGCGTGCAAGCGAATGCACTCAGCACGCTCGACGAGCGCGGGGCGCGCATCGACTCGCGCTACACGAGCGTCATCGCCCTCGACGCCGCCGCGCGCGCCGTGGACTACCGGGTCACGAGCGAGGACTGGGAGACGCGGCGCCTCGACGGCGCGTCGCAGCTCTACCTGCACCTGACGCTGCGCGCCGTGGTGGAGCGCGAGGTGGGGACGCCCGATGCCGCCTTCACCGTCGACCTCTCGCTCAACGCCCCGCGCTACGAGGTCCGCGCCGACGCCGCCAGCCGCAACGACGAGATCATCGCCACGGTGCGCACCTCACGTGCGGCGCAGCTCACGCTCTTCACCATCGTCGGCGACAGTGCGCAGCGCCTCTTCCCGAACGCGTACTTGCCGGTCGTGTCGTCCGACTCCGGGCGCCTCGTCGAGTTGCCCGACCCCGAGTGGCGCGAGCGCGGGCTGCGACTGCGGGCCACGCTGCCGCCGCGGGTGGACGAGCGGCGGGAACTGCTCCTCGTGGTGGCCACGCGTCACGCGGCGGCGCCACCGGCCATCGCATTGACGGTCATGGAGCTGCAGCGGTGGCTGGTGCGGATTCCGTTGCAGGATCGGGCGCTCGCCTTCGCGAGCTATGACGTTAGGCGGGCTTCTGCCGTTGAGCGGCGCTAGGTTCGCGGGGGGGCGAGGAAAAGCTTGACACGGGGGGGCACGGGGGGAACACCCGTGAACCCCCGTGTCATGCTTGTGAAGTCCCCAAAACGCCCCGCCCCCAGTCGTCCGGCGCAAAAAGCTGCCGATACTAGAAGGGACGCCCTCCCTCAGACTGCCATGACGACTCGATCCCTCGCCGTTCTCGCGCTCCTCGCGGTCGCGTGCCATCGTGCCCCGCGCTCGACCGACATCGCGCCGGTCGCGAGCAAGGAGACGATCAAGGGGCTCCCTGGCTGGTACCTCAAGCCGCCCACGGACAAGAACTTCCTCTACGCCCCGGCCACCGCCGTGTCGCGCGACGTGCAGGTCGCGATCAACAAGGCCGAAGCCGAAGGGCGCGCCGGACTCGCGCAGCAGCTCGAAGTGAAGTACGGCGCCCTCACCAAGCGCTTTGTCGAGGAAGTGGGGCGCGAAGGGTCGCAGCTCCTTGACCAATACACCCAGGCCTACAAGGCCGTCGTGAGCCAGACGCTGTACGGGACGCGCGCCAAGCAGCAGGCGCTGCGCACCGAGGGCGACGTCTATCGCGCCACCGTGCTCATGGAGCTTCCCGTGGGCGAGGCCAGCAAGCGACTCCTCGAGCAGCTCCGGCAGCAGGAGCAGCTCTACACCCGCTTCCGCGCCAGCGAAGTCTTCAAGGAGCTGGACGCCGAGGTGCAGCGCTACGAGAGCTGGAAGCGCGAGCAGGGGATTCCGCGGTAGGCCCTTCGCGTTAGGCTCTGCGCCAGACATCGAACGGGGAGCGTGCCGCTGGCGCGCTCCCTTCTTCGTACGCGCTCGTCGTGCAACGCGCCGTGCAGCGCGACGTGGAACACGCTCCCGCGCCCGATCTCCGACGCCACCGAGATGCGATCGCTGCGATGGCCCAGCAGGTCGCACAGCGGCTTGCTGATGGCGAGGCCGAGCCCCGTGCCGCCAAATCGGCGCCTCGCATTGGCGTTGGCTTGATGCACACGCGCGCCGTTGGGGCGTGGCGCTCGGTCATCCCGACCGGCGATGTTTGATCGGTTCGACACACGTCGTAAACCCTCCGGGGATGTGCGGCGACTAATGTCGTGGACCCCGTGTTGTCCCTCGTGTTCCGCAGTTTCACCCGGCGGCGATCTCGTGCGCTCCCACGTCGTGGGGTGCCCCCGGATTGCCCTCCACATCTCTCGGAGACCCTGCGCATGCTGGCTCGTCGTCCGTTTCGATTCGTCCTCATGCTGGGAGGATTTGTCCCGGTGCTCGCCAGTGCCCAGGCGGCGCGGCAACTCGGCAAGCCCGACGCCGAATTCAGCGAGCCGTTCACCTCGGTGAGCGGGATCCGCGAGCTCAAGGATGGGCGCGTGGTCGCCATCGACTCGCGCGACAAGATCGTCCAGGTGGTCGACTTCAAGGCGGGGACCGGGACCAAGGTCGGGCGCGAGGGATCGGGGCCGGGGGAGTACGCGTTCCCCATGCGACTCGTCCCGCTCCCCGGCGACTCGTCAGGCGTCTACGACATGCTCAACGCGCGCCTGCTGGTCGTGTTGCCTAACGGGAAACCCGGGCCGTTCGTGACCATCGAGCAGGCCTCGAGCCAGGGGCCCGGCGGGGGCACCGTGCGCATCGGGGGGAGCGCCCCTCGTTATGCAGACGCCAGGGGGCGGTTGTACTGGACCGGGCAGCCGTTCAACGCGCCTCGTCCCGGCGAGCCCCCCAAGTCGGCCGACTCGGTCCCGGTGCTCCGCTACGATCGCGAGGCGAAGAAGACCGATACGCTCGCGTGGACGCGCCTGGCCAAGAACAACGTGCAAACCAGCGGCGGCAGCAACAACATGTCGGTGCGCATCGGCATGGCCAACCCGTTCCAGCCGCGCGATGAGTGGGCGGTGACCCCCGACGGCCGCGTGCTGGTGCTGCGCGCGCCGGAGTACCGCATCGAGTGGTACGGCCCCGGTGGCAAGGGGGCGACGGCGACGATTCCCTACCAGCCGATCAAGGTCACCGAAAAGCACAAGGCCGACTGGCGCGAGTCGCGCAAGCAGCAGACGTCGATCATGGTGACGATGAACAACGGGCAGCGCTCCGTGCGCACCGGCCCGCCGCCGGCCGACGCCCCCGACCCGGGCGACTGGCCGGAGGTGCTCCCCCCCTTCCTGGACAACGCGGTCTTCGTGGCGCCTAACGGTCAGGTGTGGGTCAACCGCACGCGCGCCGCGGGCGACGATGCGCCCAAGTTCGACGTGATCGATGCCAGCGGAAAGGTGGCGATGCAGGTGGTGCTGCCGAAGAAGACGCGACTGGTGGGACTGGGGAACGGGACGGCGTATGTCGTGCGCACCGATGAGGACGACCTGCAGTACCTGCAGCGGTATCGGGTGCAGTAGACGCAGGCTCGACTGGAAACGAAACGCGGGGACGCCGATGACGTCGGCGCTCCCGCGTTTCTTTCTTTGCACGCCTACTTCTTTGCGCGCTTCACCTTGCTTCGCGCGACCGGGCGCGGCCCGATTTCCTCGCGAACAACCCGCCGCAGCACGGCCTCGAGCGGCTCCACCGTCTCGCTCATGGCGCGACGCAGCGTGTCGTTGATCAGCGTCTGGTAGTTTCCCCCACCAGACGCATCGACCTGCGCCCTGTACCAATTCAGGACATCATCATCCAGACGGATCGTGATCCGCGTCTTGCCCGCTGGCGCGGGAATGACGGCACCACGACGCGCGGCGGAGAAGTCGTATTGCCTACGCATCGGAATCCTCAGCGAACTGTCGTCGTTCTCGGGGAGTGGCACGGCGCGCCGAAATGAGGCGAATGAACGCGGCGTTCCAGCTCCACACCACAACCAGCACCCGATCGAGTGTGTCGCGCCCGATCGTGACGTATCGCACTTCAGTTGGATAGTCGTCTTCCAGCGTGAGTGCCATGGGGTCTTCGAACACTCCGACTGCGTCGGCGAGCTCCACCCCATGCTTCCGTCGATTGCCGATCGCCTTCGCCGGATCCCACTCGAAGTCCATGCTGCAACGTATGTACACCTGTACACCAGTGCAAGCGCCACGGCGCGCGCGTCGGGATCGTTCTCGCCACTGTTGGCCGGCTGAGCGTTGCCTACTCTCCCCTTTTCCGGCGCTCCGACCTTTCCAGGCTCCCGCACATCCCTTCCATCGCCGAGCGCACCTTCACCACCAGGTAGACCAGCGGGACGTCGCCTAACGGGCGCACCTGGTGCGCCGCACCGGCGGGGATGCGCACCACGTCGCCGGGCATCACCGTCACCTCGTCGGGGGTCACCAGCCGCGCCGCGCGCCACTCACCCCACGTGTACTTCACCGGCTTCTGCACCCGGCTGGAGTGCGACACGATGCCGGAACCCGCCCGCACCACGAGGATGTCGTCCCAGTCGCAATGCAGTTCCACCTCGCTCGGCGAGGTGCGTCGATTCATGAGGTACTGCGCGTTGCGGTCGGCGGCGAGGCGGAACTGCACCCCCTTTGCTCCGGAGCGCATGGTGGAGTCGAGCGCGGCGTTGAGCGCCGTAGCGGGGATGTGGTCAATGGTGCTGGCGGTCGATGGCGGAATGGCCGGCGACGAAGCGCGCATCCCGACGGCAAAGGCGACCGGGGCGATGACGAGCGGCATGAGGCGCATGCAGACCTCCGAGGTGTGGCGACCGGCGCGGGAGGATTCACGCTCGGGGGTGTCGGTCTCGCTGTCAAGCGTTGGTGTGCGACAACACGTGGCGAGCGAAACGGTGCGGCGGGGTGCGTTTGTGTGCGGAGCGAGTCGGTATCAATCACCGAGCGTGGATTTCGCCGGACGCAGCGGCGTGCGCGACTGTCGGGCGCTCGATTTCCCATGCCCGACAGTGGTGACAGGTGACAGACCGCCGTGTTTCGCTGGCACGGGTGCGTGTCCCGCTGACAAGGGACCGTGTTTGCGTGACAACCCTCTGCGTTTCGCGAGCAGAGGCGTGTGTTTCGCGAGCAGACGCCCGTGTTTCGCTGGCAGAGGCGCGTGTTTCGCTGGCAGAGGTCTGTGTTTCGTTGACAACCCGTCGTGTCTGGCTGTCAGGAGGGCGTGTCCCGTTGGCAATGGCGTCGGTCTGGGTGACCCGCGCTCATGTTCGGCCGCTCACTCGTTTGTCCCGCTGCCCGACGACCATGTCCGAATGCCCGGCTCTAATGTTTCGCTGACAAGCGCCTGTGTTTCGTTGACAAGGCTGTCGGTTCGCCTGGCAAACGACCGTGTACGGCGGACAGGTGGCGTGGTCTCACTGACAGGGCGGTTGATCCGGCGCGCACGTCAGTACGACTCGCGCGCCATGTGACCGGTCCCGTTGGCAGGTCAGTCGATCCCGGTGACAAGGCCGCGTGTCTCGTTGCAGAGTGACCGTGTCCGGCGCGCAGGTGCTCGAGTCTGGGTGACAAACGCGCGTGTACGTTTTTCAAACGCGTGTGCCCGGGCGCCGATGAGCCGATTCGGCTGCGACGCGGGTCAGATGGAGGCGCGAGGCGTCGCGTACGGTGCTCAATGCGGCGCGTCGCGCCTGGGGATCGAGCAGGGCGCCGACGGCGCGCCTCGGTCCTTCCAACAATCGCACGCGTTTCACGCGCAAACTCGCGTGACCGGCGTGACACGCGGCGTGTACAGAGTGGCAACGCCCGTGTCTGGCGTGACAACCGTCGTGTACGAATTGGCAAGCGCTGTGCACGGCGTGGCAACCGCCGTGTACGAATTGGCACGCACTCAGTACGGCGTGACAACCACGGCGTACGGCGCATCAGCCGTCGTGCTCCAACCCGCAACGCTTGCTGCCCGCGAGAGACGCGGCGTGCACGGAGCGAAAGGGCTCCGTGCGCCGATCGAAGTCGGCGTGCGCGCTCCTACACCCGCCGGCGCGGCTCGTCCATCGGCAGGAACGCGCGCAGGAACGACTTCTCCTGCACGGTGAGCGACGCGAGCCCCTCGGCCTGGATCTTGTCGACGATACGCGTGACGGCCTCGCGGTTCACCTCGTGCACGCCCGACATGTCGATCTCGCCTACGCCTTCGACCTTGCGCATCGACGGTGGGGCCGAGCGCACCGGGGGCGGGATGGGGGGGGCCGACGCGTTCGTAGCCGCTTGCTTGAACATCGCGCGCCCGCGCTCGAGCCACTTGAGGTAGAGGAACGCGCCGGCGTAGCCGCCGAGGTGGGCGAAGTGCGCGATGCCGTCGCCGCCGCCACTAAAACCGCTGAACAGTGCGAGCGCGGTCGTCCCGATCACCAGCACGCGCGCCGGCACGGGGACGATCCCCCAGAGCAGGATGACGTCGTGCGGCCAGAAGAAGGCGAAGGCGAGCATCACGCCAAAGACGCCCCCCGAGGCCCCGATGATGGGCGCGCCGGAAAAGAGCATCGAGAGCAGCGCCCCGGTGATCCCGCTGGCGAAGTAGAGCGTGGCGAACTGCTGCGACCCCATCCGGGCCTCGATGCGCGGGCCGAAGAAGTAGAGCGCGAGCATGTTGAAGCCGATGTGCGACAGGCTGCCGTGCAGGAACATGTAGGTCACCAGCGTCCACGGCCGCACCAGCGCGGCTGATGGGACAAAGGCAAACCAGTTGCCGAGCCCCGGTACCATGGACTGCAGCAGGTACGCGGCGATGTTGACGAGAACGAGGATCAGGACGACTGGGGTCACGACGGCGACGGATCGGGGGGCGCTGCGAGGTGATGGGCTGGAACGGCGCGCGGTGAAGCGTGGTGGGACTGCTCTCGTAAGGTAGTACCCGGGGAGGCGCGGGAGGGCTGCCGAGGGGTGTCGTCCGGGGCGGTGTGATCGGCGCTCTCGATCGCACTGGACAACGGAATGCCTCATGACGATGCTGCGACAAATGAAGCGACTGACCGTTCGACTTCCCGACGATTTGCTGCGCGCTGCCAAACGTCGCGCGCGGCAGACCGGGCGCACCCTGACGCAACTGTTGGGAGATTGCCTGCGTGCCGAGTTGCGTCAGCCAGAGAAGGCGGCGCGCCACATAGAGCCGCTCGCTACATATCGAGGAGGTGCGCTCTGGCGGGGCGTAGAACTGAGCCATTCGAGCTCGTTGGAAGACTTCATGGGCGGGACGTAGCCGAAGTCTTGCTCGATGTCTATGTGCTCATGTCTGCGCTACCGGTTCCTTCGCGTCGCGGTCCAGTCGTCAACGAGGGCAACCACTGAAGCTTGACACGGGGGTTCACGGGGGGAACACGGGGGTTCACGGAGGAGGTCGCATTCTCGCGGCAGTCCTCCGTGAACCCCCGTGAAACCTCCGTGAACCCCCGTGTCCTGCTTTTCCTGGAGTGGGTGTGCCTCAGCGAGCGCGTGCCGCCCCTCCCCTGCGCCCCAGCAGGAACACCTCAACCACCGGCTCATCGTCCACCTCGGCGGTCACCGCGAGCGTGTCGCCGTGCACCGCGATGTGGTCGATTTTGTAGGGGAGGAGCACCGACCCGCGATAGGCGAGCATGCGGCGGTCGTAGACGTCGATCACGCGCTGGCGGTGCGGCGACGTTCCCCGGAAGCTCACGAGCATCACGTCGCGCCACGCAGCGACGTCGCTCGCACCAGACCTGGTTCCTTCTGCCAACGAATGCACGCGCCGCTTGGTGGTGCCGCTCACCGCTTCTCGGGCTTCGGGGAGTGACTCGATGTGCGTCCCGGTTACCGGCGGAGCAGTGGGCGAGATGATCGCAAAGTCCTGCTGATAGACGGGGAGATACACGCAGGTTGAGTCGTCGAGTTGCTTGAGCGGCGCCTGTCTCACGAGAAACGGGAGCGTGCGATGGCGCGGCCACGGGGCCGCCAGGGAATCGACGATGCGTGCGCCGTCTCCCAGGGAGACGACGTAACTGTCGTGATGCTCCAATCCACGCACCTGCAACAGCAATCGGTCGCGCCCCCACTGGCACCCGGTCGACCATCGCTGTTCCTTCGGCACGCGCAGCGGCGTGAGCTTCTCTCCCTCGAGAGCGGTCACGCGGCCGTCGATGGCCTCGACCATCAAGGGGCGCGAGGAAGGGCCGAAGAACGACACCGCACGATCGCCGAACTCACCGGGCCCCTGCCCATGTCGTCCGACGGCAAAGCGCGGGCGTCCGGTGGCTGCGTCGACCACGTGCACGCGCTTCTCGCCGTAGTCGTAGATGGCGAGTCCCTGCGCGGCGAAGACGAGGTCGAACGGATAGGTGAGCGTGGCGGCGCCGCGCTGCGTGTCGGAGCGCCAGAGCGGCCGCAGCGTGATGCCGGCGTCGCGGCGGGGGGCGCTCCACTTGGGGAGGTGGTCCGCGGGAAGCGCTGACTTCGCGGCAGCGGCGCTGACAGGTGCAACGGATCGCGCGGTCAGCACAAGGACGACTGCCGCGAGCAGCGCGCGATGGGGTTGGACTCTCAACATGGCGTAGCGCTCTTGAACTCACCTGCGCGCTGCTCGCCACCGGAGCCTAACGCGGAGCGTCGTCCCTCCGTGCCATCCTTCATCGGCGCCCAGTCAGCGACCAAGGATGACGCGACAGGAAGTTGAGGCCATCCTCGTCGGTGCGCACCACGTACACCGTGCCCGCTCCGAAGCCGACGATCGCTTCGCCGCGCTCGAGCACCAGCCGCGCGAGCACGTGTCCCTGCCGATCCACCACGTCGTAGCGCGGTTCGGGCGCACGCGCGGAGCGAGTGCGACGGATCGCGATGTGTCCTTCGGGTGTGGGAACGACGGGATAGGTTCGGAATCCAGTGAAGGGTGGCAGCTCGGCGGGCCAGCGATCGAACGAATCGGGGTTGCTCGCCGTCGTGCCCGACTGTTCCGCAAAGAAGCGCACGGTGGCCTCTCGTTCGCGGCGATCAACCTTCACACGCGTGAAGGGAATCGGGCTCCCCTTTCTCCACGCACCGTCGGGCGACCGCCAATCCACGCGGTACGGATCGCGGCGCACGACCGCGATCCATCCATCGAGAAAGAGCCGGGCCGGTTCGTCGACTTCGAGGGGACTGAACAGCTTTGCCTGAATTCGCGTGATCCTCCCCGACGCATCCAGCGCCGCGTCGACCTTGGCCCCTGCGCGCCTCACGCGCCCCACCGTATCGGCGCGCCCGGTGCGACGATCGGCGAGCACCAGGAGCGACGAGTCGTTCGCGCCAATCTCCGACACGCCGTGCTTTGGTCGCGGCGTGACGTGCTCGAGCACTCGTCCCAGGCTGTCCGCACCGGCGAGGAACTGCCCGTTGCGAACGACCGGTGCGTCGGGCGGGAGGGTCGCGACGATCCGCGAGCCGTGAAGGAGGAGCCACCGGCGAGTGGTGGGGACCGACATCACGGTGGAGTCGTCGCTCAGTGGAAAGACCGGGGCCGGAAAGGCGAACTCACCTGGTCCGCGCCCCACCCGCCCGATCGTGTCGAGGCGACCAGTCCGAAAGTCGGCGACGACGAACCGGTCACCGCGCGGATCGGTGATGAGAACGCGACCGTCACGCAACTCGCGCACGGAGGTGATGCTCGTGAAGTCTTCTGGCAGGCGCGCCGTGGCGGGCGGTAGGATGCGCTCGGCGGACAGTTGGGCGGTGACCGTCGTCGGTGTCGCCGACGGCAGCAGTGTCCAGACCCACAACGCTACTCCCGCCCACGCGTTCCACCGATTCCAGGGCGGCTCCGACGTGTCGTCCGCGTTGCGTTGCCGCACCCCGCGCATCTTCGCTCCTCCTCTCCTAGGCTCCCGCGGATGTTCGTTCGCGGAGCCTACCTGTGCGGGGAAGACTGAAGCGTCGCTTTGATGCAGGCAGCCTCCGAATTCGGAAGTCGGCTACGGCGCCGGTTCGCGAAGTAACTCGTGGATTCTAGCTCTTGCCTCGGGCCAAGCCCAGTACGAACTAGCGCCATCGGGCTGAAGTCCAAACGTACGATAGCGAATCCGACCAGCACGATCGATCAGAAAGCTCATCGGCACGCCCCAGACTCGAAACGCCCGCTGGCCGTGTCCGTCCGAATCCTGAAGGACATCGAAGCCGAACTGTCGTAGCACCCGCTCACGTTGAACCTCCGCTCGCCTTGAACTCGGATCGATACTCACCGCGACGACTCGGAGATCCGTTGCCCGAAACTCCTTGTGGAGAAGTTGAAGGTCACGCAGTCCTATGCCGCAGGGCGTGCACCATGTGGCCCGGTACTCAAGCAGGACCACACGACCGTGATAGTCCGAGAGCGACCTTGTCGATGTACCGGCATCGTCGCCGGCTATGAGCGTCCCGTGAAAGTCGGAGGCTATAGAATCCGCATTCGCCTCGGAGTACAGCGGCGGAGCTGGGAGCGACCGCGAGACCAGGAGCGAGGCTCCAAGTATCAGAAGCACTGAACACGCGAGTGCAACACGTTGCTCGGCTTTCGCATGCGCAGGCCTAAGCGACACAGTTGAGATCTCCTATGATGCGCGGAACGTACATCCTCAGGCCGAATCCTTGAGCATGCGGTCATCCTTTCGAGCGGAATCTGTTCTTCAGAAGCAGCACGCGTCGCAGTCGCGGCGGTGCGCTGAGTGAATTGCGCCTCTGACCAAGCGACGACAGGTACTGCCCTCCAGAGATCTTCGACATGATACTCCAGCGCGCGCGAGCTCTCGGCCGCCGTCGTCGTACTCGCCTCCAGTTCATCTGGCACTCTGATGAACCGAGTCTCCTAGATGCGTCGGAGGCGCCCGATAAGACGGCGCCAGTGCGGGACCGCGTCGAGATTCGCGAGCTCCGCCGATTTCACCTGCGCGTTCACAAGATAGGCGCGCGGCGAGGGCCGGCGCGGTAGCAGCGCATTTGTCTTTAGCACGCCGTCTACCCGGACGCGACGAATAGCGAGCGAGCGACGGTCACCCTCTGACGGCGGTTCGGAAAGGACAAACACTACGTGCACAATTCCTCGCCGCTCAAGTTCTTTCCATTCGTCCAAGGCGGCACGGCACGCGAACGCATTCGTCGGAGAGTAGACGAGAAGGACTGTCGGTTTGTCCGTCCTCACAAGCTGTCCAACTTGAAGTCCAGAGAGCAGACGTTCCCTACGCACGTCCATCGTAGCGTAACGCCACACGAACAAAGACGCGGCTGCGACACTACCGGCCAGCACAACCAACACCCAGCGCCTCAGCCTCATGTTCGTCCTCACTCCGACGAATTGTCTTCTCGCAGCCATCTACATGTTGCGACATCTACAGTGTACATACGCACAGTTGTCAGTGGCCGCGCGGCCTCGCCAACTTCCTGCACGAGAGCGAACAGCGTATCCCCCTTCATAGTAAGCCTGGGCATCGGGTCGACCGGGAGTGGAAGAAGCGCGTCGACGCAGCTCCGGTGGTTTGCGAAGTCCACGACCGAGAGGTGGACTTCTCCAGTTAGGCGGCTGTTCACCAAATTCAGATCAATCGTCACGGCCACCAGCATGCCACTGCTGAGTCTCGCAAGAGAAAGTGGAACCGATGACTGGTACGCCGCCTCAGCAGCATCCTCCCGGGTTGTCATGCTGCGGAAGAGATCGATTCTAGCGCCTCGGCGACGACGCACCGCCACGTCCACACTGTCCATGGTTTGGCCGAAGACATTGCGGTAGACATGATTGGACACCTCATGTGTCGTCCACACTGTGTCGCCAAGAACCAGTACCGCTACTGTCCCGAACACGGAGGCCGCGGCAGGAATACGTCGGAAGAGATCGTGAGTTGGCCCCTCAACGACCAACGAGTCGTCGGCACCTCGAAGAACAGCAAACGACCCCAAGCCAGCCCCACTATGGAAACCGATAACAATGCGTCCACCGGCCGCGGCTAGTGACCAGGTTTGCGACGGAAATCGACGTTCCCACAAGACAGAGTCGGTACGGCTGTCGAACGCCTCCAGACGAAGACTCCCGTAGTCGGCGACGAGTAGAACGGAATCACCGCGCTCGGCCGTCGCAACTGGATTTAGAAACTCGCCGGGGCCGCTTCCTCGTCGTCCAATGGTGCCGATTGGGTCACCTGAACGACCGTAAACCGCCACTCGGGGCGACAACGCGTCAGTCACAAGGATCGCGCCATCGGACCGAATGGCAAGGCTCATGGGCCTCCCGATGAACTCGCTGTCGGTTTCCGCCAAATCGATCTTGCCGAGGGCTCTGACGACCGGGCCGTTTTCCGCCGTCGACGCCGACGAGAGATTGCCCTCGCTCCGATCCCCTGCGCCGCGACACGCCAACATCACGGGCAGGAGACAGACGATCATGAGCGACGAGTACCCTCTCCATCTGCCCCGATACAACTTCACATTCGACAAACTCATGATAGTAGGGTTGTCATCAAGGGGCGTAACTCGGTGCGATGCGTCTTGGAGCTGCGTTCTCGGTGCTTCCGACAGGAGTCGCATCGATGTCACATCTCGCTCGCCTCTCGACTGCACCGTCCGATTTGCGGCTTGGCTTAGATGCTGATATTGGACAACCTCGCTCTTCTCGCGCAACTTCACTGTGCGTACGAGGCCAAGACCAAAGGTGCTTGGAGCTTCGTGGGCCGGCGCAAGACAGTGCATAAAGGCGAGGCGATGCTCAGTTCCGAGTCCTCTTCGTCCCGCCTCCATCGGTGAAGCTGCACGCGCATCAGACACCGCGGCGCACCCTCTCCGCGCATCGCAAGCGGCTCTCCGCCGACGAGGACAGTGGCGGTTCTTACATGCATGCTGAATCACAGACTCGCCGGGTTGCGAACCGCGTCGTCGCGGACAGCCGTCGATGTCGAACACGTGATGTTTCTCGTGCGGTGCGAAGTCGAGTGGTTGACCGTGCGTGGAACTCGACAACGAAAGAGCTGCGCGCTCGGGCCGACTAGGCTAGCCGGTCGTCAGAATGGCGGCGTACAGTTGCAGGTCTTGATCCATGCATTTCCACAACCGATCGTTGTAGCGAAACAATCGAAGGCGACGGCGTCGGCCGACCGCGGTATCGCGGCCGTTGCGGCGAGCGCGAGGACAGCTAACAGGATCACTCTCGTAATGCGCGTCATTCGAGTCGCTCCTTTTTGAGAGAGGCACTTTGGGGTTGAGGCCACAAACGCGGCGACGACCACGCACGGTCGCAGGGAGAGACTGCGGCAGCAACTTCTCGTGCGCAACGAATAGATTGCGACGTACTTGCGACATGGTAGCGAGTGTTCTCGGCCTGCTCGATCCGTCGGTTTCGGCGTCCGTCGGCGCTCGTGGTGCTAGGCTCGCGCGAACGCCGCAAGTCTCCATCGCGAAAGGGTCCCTTCGCGACGTAAGTCGTGCAATCAAGCCCACGCGCGCTCTGCTTACGGTGCCGAAAGTCGGCACTTTCGACTAGCACGGGTCAAACGATGCTAACTGCCTCGCCTTCGCATCACCGCTCGTGAGGACCAAGTAGTCTTCGGAGGATCCGAGGACCCGAGTAGTGCTGATTTAGCATGGACCTGTAGTTCGCGGAGCAACCGCGCGGGCGTCCATGCACCGGCGTGCCTGTGCGCGCGCTCGAGTGTGCGCCGTTCCACGCTCGCGCACGCCGCCACTCGCTTGACCGTGGCCGCGCCCGGCGCCTCGATCGCGTCAAGCCAGGCGAGACGATAACGTGCCGGGAGATGCGTAAGCTGCCGCAGGGCTTCGCGCGGTCGAGAGGGCGCGTCGATTTTCGCAGTCGTTCGCGCCGTCCACGTCGGCATCTCATCCACGCCGCGCACCATCAGTTCGCATGGCATACACGAGGCGACCCGAAGCACGGCGCGCATGGCGTCGGGCGTCGCTGCTGCGTACAGCACAACTCGAAGGTCGCGACCGGTTCGGAGCAGTTGCGTCGCGAGACCGAGAGCCGCGCGATCGTCGGGTGCGGCGAGTTCCGGGTCCACGACCACGCCAATCACGTCGGCGCCGAGGGTAGCCACGCGCGGTCCAAGGTCGTCACGATCCTCGATGCGCTCGCACGTCACGATCGAAAGATCACCCTGCGCTTGGCCGAGCCGTCCGCACAAGTCACCTGCGGTCAACGCGTCCGCGAGAACGAGAACTACTCTTCCCCATGTCACGATCCCCATTCCTCCCCGTTCTCATCCCGTCTCTCCCCTCCCATGATCGATTCCATGGGTTCGCCGCGAGCCAGCGTCAGACAAGCGGTTCGTCCCACGATCACCGCAGAGAATCCAACGGACGCACCCGGGTGTCAAGATCGGCCTGTATCGTCATCAATGAGTCGCCGACCTCATTGCCGGACCAATGTGTCCCGAAGTCTGTCGCCCCGGGTGCTTGATCCTATGCGGCTCGTTCGTCGACCAGGACATTCGCGAATGCCAGCGAAACCGCCGCTCACAGCATCTCTTGTACGCGACTTTGGCCCGGTCGGACGTGCGGCGTACGGTCCGTGGTGTCCGAATGAAGCCTCTAAAGGTGCCGGGCCGTCGCAGGTCCACCCTACCCGAACCGTTGCCACACAACGTTTCATTGTCGCACTATCGTCTCGATCTGTCGCACTCGTGTACTTGTCTCGTGGGCTTGTCCGCGCAACTCTCGAGCGCGACGAGCACCAGTTCCCTCGGACTCTCTGAGAAGCGGGTCGCTCGTGGCGTGATGCAGATCACCTTTCTCGGAGAGGAGGAATTCGACAATGAAGAGCAAGCTTTGGGTCGTTGGGCTAGTTCTCATCGGAGGGATCGCTGCGCTCGGGGCCGATGCCCGGGCGGAAACCGATGTGTATGCCTGCCCGGAAATTGCGCCGACATTCTGCACCACGATCGACCTCTCGGAGATCTGCGGCCCCGGCTGTACGGTCACACTGGCGGGCTACAATTGATCGGGTGAGTTCGCACGCGAGCGAAGACCGTGGACACCGTCAACCCGATGACCTCGAACGGTGCCGTCCATTGGTCTCGCTCGCATGCATCGCGGTCCATCGCCGCCGTACTCGCGGTGTTGCTTCTCGGCTTCCTCATTCGCATTCGTGTCTCGATCGACAACGAATCACAGTTCGAACAATCGCTGCAGTCAGTTGTCGATCACCATCCGGAGAGTTCCTTCCATGCGCTGCTACTCCTGTCAACTCGCGATTGCACAAACTACCTGTGGTTTGCGAAGCTTCTAAGGCGGAAGTTGTCGCCGGATAACTTCGCCTCACCGGTGATTGTACTCGTGTCCGAACCCGGGTGGTTGAAGGAGAGTAACCAGGAAGCACTCTCTGTGTTCGTCGATGCAGGCTTTGTCGTGCTACCGATGAAACGCCCCCGACACAAGCCAACTATTCCCTCGCGTAACGTCACTTCGCCCACTCTCCTGTTGCTGGACCGAAAAGGTTCGCAGCTAGCGGAATACTCGATTCGTCCATCCGCCCGTGAGATGTACGGAGTCGTCGCGGCGGTACTCGCACTCTCGCAATACGCGAACTGATCATGCGCAGCGAACACTCGCGCGAACGCACCGGGCTAGTGCCAAACCGGGCGACGTTGCTCCTATTGCTCTTCGCCGCTGTCGCGCCATCGGCAAGGGCTCAAGTCGCTGCCGTTCACTTCGCGGAGGATGATCGCGCACCAAGCGCGTACTCGCGACTCGCCGAGAAGCAGGGCGTGAGGGTGATCTCCACGGATCGCCTCCAGCGATCAGCGTCAGCGAGCACGCGCCGCTTTCCTCCGGTACGTCTTCGTTTGACATGGGCACTCGGGGGAGATGATGCCGATACGACATTCCTGCTTCCGTTCTCCCTCACTTCAACGGCGCACCACTTCGTCGTGTACGATGCCATCGGCCGAAGAGTCGTGGCACTCTCGCCCGTCTCGGGGAAGGCAGCATGGCGCTTCGGCCGCGCCGGCCGTGGACCGAACGAGTTCGGCGGCATTGCGTTCGTCAGTCCACGACCGGCTGGAGGAGTGCGCATTCTCGACCTCGGGAATCAAAGACTGTCGAGTCTCTCGGACCAGGGCACCATCCTTGGCCGGTATGCGTACCCGTTCGGTGCCGACCCGCGCGGGGTCTGCGACCTGCAGAAATCTCAAGTACGTCTGCGAGCTTTGGTGGACCATGAGATTCAACGAGTCGTCGACGACACCACGGTAGTCTCCGACGGACCATTGCCGTGGCCAGAACTGGCAGGGCAGCCCGGACTGGTTCGACAATCCCTGCTCTTCTCGCATCCTAGTGGGGACGTGTGCTTCGCGACGCTCTCCTTCGGGCCAAAGTTCGCGATACTCGACAAGGATGGCGTTCGCGCCACCGGTTCCTGGATCGAGCAGGTTCCCCTGGCGAGAGCTCGCTCACTCGGAAAGGGATCATGGACCATGATGCCCGGCAGCGTCATTACCACAACGAGCGCGACCGGTGTGGGAGAAGCCTTTGCAGTTCTGTTCGAAGGGCGATCGACGCAGCGAAAGCGCCTTGTCGACTTCTATTCCATCGACGACGCCTCCTACCTGTTTTCCATCGTTCTGCCGTTCGAAGCCAAGGTTATCGGCTACGGTCATGGACTGCTCGTCACCATGGGGGAGACATCTGATGGTGCTCCTTTCATTCGTGCCATGAGCGCCTCGCCTTCGCTTGAGACTCTTGTGAGTCGAGCAGGAGCTGCCACTCGGTAGCTCAGTCGTCAGCGCGCTCATCTCGATGCTTTCTCCTGTTTGGATATTTGTGATGTCGGCTTTGCTTGCGCCGATAGCCCGGACGCCTGGCGTCACAAAGCAAGGCCAAGACCGTCCTCCCCTGCAATCAGGGAAAAGGACCGTCGCGACCATTGGCCTCAGACAACGCTGGGAAGTCGGGGGTGACGCGAATGACACGACGATTCTGCTGCCGTTGCAGGTGCGGGCGACGCGAGAGCATTTCGTGGTCTACGACGCGATGGCGCTGCGCCTCATCGGCCTCGCGCCGCGCAACGGGAAGGTTAGATGGCGCTTCGGACGACCCGGCGCAGGCCCTGGAGAATTTGGCGGTGTCGCCAAGGTGACGGCTCGTGGCGACGGAGGGACGTACGTCGTTGACTTCACGAACGCCCGCCTCACCCAAGTAACCGAGGACGGCAAAGCCGGTGAGCGACTGGATTTCCGAATGGGCATCAACCCGCGGGGAGTGTGTGACGCTGGCCGTGGGCGAATCTCGCTGCGCTCGACCGAGAACGGCGAGATCGAACGCGTTCGAGATCCGTCCGGCAAGTCCACCACCGAGGATCTTCCGTGGCCTGAGCTGCGAAGTTTGCCCTCCCTCGTTCGACAGTCAAAGATCTTCGAGCACCCAAGCGCTGGAGTCTGCCTGGTCTCCGTGACATATGGGCCGATGTTCGCAATTCTGGATGAGTCAGGCGTGCGCGTTCGCTCGCGATGGATAGAAGACATCCCGATGGGAGAGGCGAAGCCGCTCGGCAAGGGCTCCTGGGAGATGCTCCCCAGCGTGAAGTCCGTGCAGGGCGCCACCGCCGTCGGCGACGCCTTCGCTGTCCTCTTTCGCGGCCGGGGCCCCAAGCGCGGGCGTTTCGTCGACTTCTACTCAGTGACCGACGCCACGTACCTCTTCTCCATCGAACTTCCGTATGCCGCCACGGACATCGCCTTCGGTCATGGATTGCTGGTGCTCGCCGGGGAGACCGAGGAGGGGGCGCCGTTCGTGCGGGCCTACTCGGCGACGCCTTCGCTCGATGGAATGGTCGCGAAAGCCCTCGGATCGGCTACCACCGTGACTCCCAAGGGGCGCCCGTAGCGATCACTCAGGCGGCGCCTCCAACGCTCTTCCCCGATTCGGCGGCAACCTTTCCCGCTGTTGCCGCGCATCTCCGCCGGTCTCCTGCAACGATCTCCAGCTACGCCAGCCCGAAGTGAGTCGGAAGCCTTGCGAGCTGCGCCACAGCTTCTCGAGTCCCGACGGGCGCCAATGCGGGCGACTGAGTGTACCCGATGACAAGCTCGACCAACGTTAGGTCGTGTCGCAGTTCTGTCGCATGATCCTAATTGCCGATAGATGCTCGCGTTCTCACGATAGTCGACGGCTCGCGACGGACTCGGGAGCCGCTGCCCGTGATCGTGCTCAGGGATTCCGACTGTCTCGAGTTTTTGTGGTTTGCTCGCACCGTCCGACTT
>CAZLLP010000066.1:0-27560 GCA_964560345.1 uncultured Gemmatimonadaceae bacterium | reverse complement strand
GCACGCCCCCTGCTCGAATGCTCGAACGAACCCGGTGCGCGTTTGCGGTACGATGGCTCGCTCTGGTCGCGCTCGCTGCACCGGTGGGGATGGTGAGGGGACAGGAGGGCGTTGAGTCGATCATCCCGAGGCCGGCCCGCGCGGAATCCCGGGACGGGGCATTCGTCCTGCGGAACCCGGTGCGCATCATCGTCACCCCCGGGAGCCCGCGCCTGCGCGAGGTCGGGGCGCTGCTGGCGCAGGCCATTCGCGAGCGAACCGGATTCGCGGTCTCGGTGGGGGCAGGGAACGTCGATCGGGCGCCCGATGGCTTGATCACGCTCGACACGGCGGGCGACGCGCGCGCCGCCGCGGCGGTGGGCGGCATCGCCAGCGAGGCCTACACGCTCGACGTCACGCCCCAGCGCATCGCGATTCGCGGCGCGTCGTCGGCTGCCGTGCTTTGGGGGGTGCAGAGCCTTCGGCAGCTCCTGCCGCCGGACTTCGACGATGTGCGCAGGTTTCGCGCGCCGTCGTGGTCCATCGCCGCGGTGCACATCGAGGACGCGCCGCGCTTTCAATGGCGCGGAAGCATGGTCGACGTGGCGCGCCACTTCTTTCCCGTGGCCGAGATCAAGCGGCACATCGACCTCTTGTCGCGCTACAAGCTCAACGTCTTTCATTGGCACCTGACGGACGATCAGGGATGGAGACTGGAGGTCCCGGCGCTCCAACTGCTGGCGCGCGTTGGCGGGCGTCGGCGTGAGGCGTCGGGCGAGCTCTATGATGGCTTCTACACGCAGGCCGACGTGCGCGCGGTGGTGGCCTATGCGCGCGAGCGCGGCGTGATGGTCGTCCCCGAGATCGAGATGCCCGGCCACAGCTCGGCGGCCATCGCCGCCTATCCGCAGTTGGGGTGCACAGGGTATCCCCTCGTCGTCCCGGCCACGTGGGGGGTCTTTGCCGATGTCTTCTGCCCCGGCAAGGAAGAGACGTTTCGCATCCTTTCCATCGTGCTCGACGATGTGATGGCGCTCTTTCCGTCACCCTACATCCATATCGGCGGCGACGAGGTCCCCAAGGATCGCTGGCGCGAGTGCGCATCCTGCCAGGCGGTGATGCGCCGCGAGCGATTGGCCAACGAAGAAGAGCTGCAGGGGTGGTTCCTGCGTCGCATTGCCGCCCATGTGGCGTCGCGCGGCAAGACCGTCATCGGGTGGGACGAGGTGCTGGACGGCGGCTTTGTCCCCGACGGGATCGTGCAGTCGTGGCGCGATTCGTCGTTCACGCGCACGGCGGTGGAGCGCGGGCACCGCGTGATTGCCTCGCCCAGCGAGTGGGCGTATCTCAATCGCCCGGCCGGAGAGCTGTCGCTGGCGCAGGTGCAAACGTTCGACCCCCTCCCGCGCGGGCTCGACTCGGCGCAGGTGCAACGCGTGCTGGGAAGCGAAGTGACGTTCTGGAGCGAACACATCACCTCGGGGACGAACCTCGACCTGATGGCACTCCCGCGCCTGCTCGCCTTTGCCGACGTGGTGTGGGGGGCTGCGCCGCGCGACGCCAGCGAGTTGCCGAGGCGCATTGCGCGCGATCATCAGGCGCGGCTCGCGGCCATGGGGCACGTCGTGGGCCCGTCAGATCGCACGCTGCCGCGCATCGCCATCACCTTCGATTCCGCCGCGCGCCAGGCGCGATGGCAGCTGACGGACACCCTTTCGGGGATGTCGGTGCGCGCGACGTTCGACGGGCGCACCCCCGATGCCACCTCGCGCGCGCTGGCGCGGGGCGAGGCACTGGGAACGCGTGGAATGGCCCGCCTTCAGGCGTTTGTTGGAGAAGGGCGCGTACTCGAGGAGCGGCTGGTCCGCATGCGTCCGCACCTCGCGGTCGGTCTTCGCCCGCGCATCACGCCTGCGCCGAGCGAGTCGTATCCCGGCACTGGCGCCTTTACGCTCACCGACGGGCTGCTCGGCAGCCCCGCGCACGGCGACGGACTGTGGATGGGATGGTGGGGACCCGATGTCGAAGTCGTCATCGATCTTTCGTCCGAGCAGTCGCTGGCCCGCGTCTCGGTGAACTTTCTGCAGAGCGTGCGAAGCTGGATTCTCGTGCCGACGGTGGTGGGCGTCTCGTGGTCGGGCGACGGTGTGTCATGGAGCCCCCCTCAGCTGCAACGGCACGACGTGCCGGTGGCGCGAGAGGGGGCCTTCGTTAAGCCGTATCAGTTCGATCTCCCCGCCGAGACCAGGGGGCGGTTCGTGAAGCTCACCGCGCGCAACGCCGGCGTGTTGCCGCCGGGACATCCGGGGGCGGGGCAGCCGTCGTGGCTCTTTGCCGATGAGGTCATCGTCGAGGCGCGCGGTGCCGCGGGCGGCGCGCGATGAGCAAGCGACGGGAACGCCTCACCAGTCCCCCGCATCTGCTGGCGATCGCCGCCGCGTCGACTCCGTCGGTGCACGCGGCGCGCGTGGCGGCGGCTGCCATCTTCTTCCTTAACGGCGTTTCGGTGGCGAGCTGGGTGGTGCGTATCCCCGACGCGCAGCGCGCACTCACGCTGTCGGCGGGGACACTGGGGCTCGCCTTGCTGGGTGCTGCGGCGGGAGCGCTGGTGGCGATGCCGCTCGCCGGGCGTCTGGTCACGAGGCACGGCAGTCGTGCGGTGACCTGCTTCGCATCGTTGGCCTACGCCGCGACGCTCGCGCTCCCGGCGGTGGCCCCCTCGCTCCTTCTCCTCATCGCCGCGCTGTTCATCAACGGAGCCGCCAACGGCTCGCTCAACGTGGCGATGAACGCGCAGGCGTCGACGGTGGAGCGCGTGCACGGGCGCCCGATCATGGCGTCGTTTCACGCCTTGTTCAGCGGCGGTGGGCTCGCCGGCGCCGCCGGCGGTGGCCTGATTGCGGCTGGCGGATGGAGCGCGTCGACGCACCTGGCGGCGATCGCGGCGCTCATGATCGTCACCACGCTCCTCGCCGCCCGCTTCATGCTTCCCGCCGCCGCGGACACGCATTCGCACGACGACACGGGCGATGAACCGGCGGCGCCACCTGGGCGACGGGTGATCTGGCTGGGCGTCCTGGCCTTCAGCGTCCTCTTTGCCGAAGGGGCGATGGGGGACTGGAGCGCGGTCTACCTGCGCGATGTGGCGGGGGCTGGGCCGGGGCTCGCGGCCAGCGGCTACGCGGCGTTCTCGATCGCCATGGCGCTGGGACGCGTGGTGGGCGATCGCCTCACGGAACGTTGGGGGGCCCAGCGCATGGTGGGCTTCGGCGGGCTGCTCGCCGCGGCGGGAATCGCGCTCTCGCTCGTCGATCCCAGCCCGCGCAGCGTCGCGATCGGTTTTGGCGCGGTTGGGGCGGGGCTGGCGACGGCCTTCCCCTCGGTCCTCACCTCGGCCAGCCGCGTCCCCGGGATGAAGGCGGGGGCGGGGATCGCCGCGGTGGCCACGTTAGGCTACACCGGCCTGCTGGCGGGGCCGCCGATCATCGGGTTCGTGGCGCAGTTGACCACGCTGCGCGGCGGGATGCTGGCCGTGGCACTGGCCTGCGTACTCACCGCGATGCTAGCCGGGTCGCTGCGCGAGCCGGCGCCGGTGCCGGCCGAGGGACAGCGCGCGACCGCCGCCTAACGGGACGTGTCGCCGAGCGGCGTTAGGCTTGGCGCGGCGATCCTAGCCGGTGGCGCCGAACAGGAGCCCTGCCCCGGCGGTGGCGGCCATGGCCAGCGCCCCCCAGAACGTCACGCGCACGATCCCCTTGAGCAGTGGGGCGCCGCCGGTGTACGCGGCGATCCCGCCCAGCACCATGAGGCCGATCAGCGCGCCGCCGGAGACCCAGTACGCGACGGCAGCGGTCGGCGCCAGCAGCGTGATGACCAGCGGGATGATGGCGCCCACGGCGAACGTCGCGGCTGACGCGAGCGCCGCCTGCAACGGTCGAGCGGCAGACGTTTCAGTGAAGCCCAGCTCGTCGTGCGCGTGCGCGGCCAAGGCGTCTTTCGCGGTGAGTTCGATCGCCACCTGCCTGGCCACCTCGCGTGAGACGCCACGCTTGACGTAGATCGACGTCAGTTCCTCGAGTTCCGCTTCAGGCTCGGTCGCCAGTTCGCGCCGCTCGCGCGCGAGATCGGCATTCTCGGTGTCGGACTGCGACGAGACGGAGACGTACTCGCCCGCGGCCATCGACATCGCGCCAGCCACGAGGCCCGCGACCCCCGCCACCAGAATGGCGCGCGCGTTGCCCTGCGCCGAGGCGACGCCAACGACGAGCGAGGCCGTGGAGACCAACCCGTCGTTGGCACCAAGCACCGCGGCCCTGAGCCAGCCAATGCGCGAGGCGCGATGCTGCTCGGAGTGGCGGGCAATTGTGAACGCCATGTGACCCTCGACGTGCGGCGTCGGACTGCCTAACGGATGCAAGGCAAGCTGGGTGGGCCCCCAGGTCCTCGCAAGCGCAGCATCCCTGACGCCGCACCTCGTACGCGGCGGTGCTAGCCGGCGACCGCGATCTCGCCGAGGCCTTTCATCTTCTCGCTCTTCAGGTCCGGCTTGGGCTCGGCCTTCACGTCCGCCTTCAGGTCAGCCTTCAGGTCAGCCTTGAGATCCGCCTTCAACTCGGGCTTCATCTCCGGCGCGATCTCGGCCTTGGCCGTACCCTGCGGCGCGAGCGCCTCCGCCTTGGGAGCCATCACCTTCAGGATCCCATGCTCGAGCCTGGCCGTCACCTTGTCGACGTCCACGGACTTGGGGAAGCCGAAGCGGCGATACACGTCGTTGGAGCCGAACTCGCTCCACACGATGTACTCGTCCTCGCCCTTCCGTTCTCGTTGGGAGGCCGCATGTACGATCAGCTCGGTGGGCGTCGCGGTGACTTCGACATCCTTGGCGGCGAAGCCGGGGAGTGTCACGTCGATCTGGAACGCCCCGTTGGCCTCCTTGAGTTCGGCGGCCGGCCAGCCGAGCACTTCATGCTCGGCCGCGATCCAGTCGTCCAGGTCGCGCCCTTCGGTGCCACCGCGTTCGGCGAACATCGCGAAGGCGCGCTGGCGCACGGCGTCCATGCGTTGCGCGAGTTCGTTGAAGACCGGGAGGTCACGCTCACCTTCGTTGGCGAGCTGGATGCGAATGTCTGACATGTCGCGCTCCTCTGTCTTGCCCTAACGTGATACAGCAGGCGACGCCTCCGGGGCATACGACGAAAGCGGTAGTCGTCGCCATGGGCGCCCACAGTGGGGCGCCCGGACATGGCGCGCAATCCGGGAATCACCGCCTGTTGCACAAGGAAAGACGATTGGTACCAGACGGTGATACGCCCCGGCGCCCGTTGACCAACAGCGCTCGCTACAACGATGTAGGGTAGGTGGCCGGAAGTTCGGCATGATCCCACGCTCCAGTGCGCTCCAGCGGTTCAACGGCGCGCGTACGGTCGTAATGCAGCAGGATGTCGAACTGTTCAGGGAGGCGTGTCTCGAAGTAGTGGCTCAGCCGTTCGGTCTGCGGACGGTAGATCACTCCAATGGCGCGCTGCAGGCGTGGTTCGTCGAGCACGCGGCGCAGGTCGAGCGAACGCCGCAGGTCGAGCAGCAGCCTCGGCCCAGCTTCGTGCAGCACCAGTTCGTACGATCCCGGGAGGGCGGGGCGTACCGCCATGCGCTGCGCCGGGGCGCCCCAGTCCGAGGCGGCGGTCACCGTTCCGTCGTACGTGGAGAAGCCCACGAGCAGCGCATCGCTCCCGAAGTCGTGTCGTACGAGCTGTCCCAGGTTCAGTTCGCCGTGCCGCGCCATTTCGGTCGCGGCCGCGTTGCCGAGGTGCGAGTTGTGCGCCCACACCACCAGGCGAGCCGGTTGGCGCGGTCCCACGCGCAGGTGGTCGGCCAACGTACGCAACGTCTCGGACATGTGCCGGTCGCGCACGTTCCAGGAGGCCGATCCGCCATGGAAGACGGCGCGATAGTACGACTCGGCGTTGCGCACCAGGCGCGCGTTCTGCTGGGCGAAGAAGTGCGCGTCAGCGCCGAGGCGCCCGTCTCGCTCGACCCATGCGGCGGCGGTGCGCTGCATCTCCACCAATTGCTCGACGACCTCCTGCTCGCACGACTCCGACATCTCGCGCGACACCGCGAAGCCGTACTCCTGCGGATCCTCCCCAAAGTGATCGAAACAGGCGTAGCGATGCCGCGCGCGGTTGGCGGCGTCGGGGTCGACCACGTCGAGATACGACAGCACGTGCGCCATGGACGCGTGCATGCTGTAGAGGTCGAGTCCGTAGAAGCCGACGCGCGGCGCGTCGGCGCGCAGTGCCTCGTTATGCGCGCGCAGCCAACCGACGAAGTCGAGGACATCGGCGTTGCGCCACATCCACTGCGGGAAGCGCGTGAAGCCGCCAAGTGCCTCATCGGCATCGGCGTCGTCCGACTGTCCGCGCACATAGCGGTTGACGCGAAAGGCGTCGGGCCAGTCGGCTTCCACCGCGACTCCGGTAAAGCCGAACTCGCGGATCAGGCGCTTGGTGATCTCGGCCCGCACCCGGTAGAACTCGTGCGTCCCGTGCGAGGCTTCACCGATGAGGACAAACCGCGTCCCGGCGGCCAGTTCGAGCACGGGATCGAAGTCAGCGGGCCCGCCTTCGAGATGGTGCGCGTGCTCGGTGACCACTCGCGCCACGTACGACGCGTCGCTGATCGTCTTGAAGATCGCCATGGTCCACCTCCTCGACTGGCGTCGTGCAGGGGCGCCGATCGACTCGTCAGGCGGGTTGCGCTGCAGGAGGATGATCGGCGAGGACCGCCATCACCTCCGCATCGCTCACATCATGAAAGTCCTCATACCAGTACCCCACGCCGTAGAACGGCTGGGGGACCTGTAGGCAGACGCACTCGTCGGCGCGGTGATGGATCAGGTCGCAGGCGCTGTCGGATGCCACAGGCACCGCGGCGATGATACGCGTCGCGCCCAGCTTGCGAAGCGCGTCGACGGCGGCCGTCATCGTCGCACCTGTGGCCAGGCCGTCGTCTGCGACGATCACCGTCTTGCCCGCGAGGGCGAGCGGAGGACGTCCGCCGCGAAACAGCGCGTCGCGTCGCGCGAGCTCGATCTCCTCGCTCCGGATGACCTCGCGCAGGTCGTTCATCGTGAGGCCGAGTTGCTGCATGGTGTCGTGATCGAACACGGCGACGTCGCCAGTGGCGATGGCCCCGACGGCGAGTTCTCGATTCCAGGGGACGCCGAGCTTGCGCACGGTGAAGACGTCGAGCGGCGCGTGGAGCGATTCCGCGACTTCGGCGGCGACGAGCACGCCACCTCGTGGGAGACCGAGCACGACGACGTCCGGGTTGTCGGCGTACTGTCCGAGCGCGTGCGTGAGGCGTCGCCCCGCGTGCTGTCGATCGGCGAATCGTGACATAGACCCTCCCTCCTGCGGAGCGGGGGCGTGATCGACCGGCGGTAGTTGGCGACCCCCCGGAGCGTGACGCCTTGGCGAGCCGTCGCGCGCCGCAGGATGTCACCACGGTGTGGGCCGTTTCCCCGGTCATCCAGCGGGGGAATGCAGGGGAGGCGTCAGGGAGGTGCTGCTTGCGCGACGCGCTGGCCCGCGGCGACCCGCTGACGAGCTCGACGCGACACGCGAAATCCCGTGCGCTGTCGGCGACTTCCAGCCTCACGCACAGGGGGTTCTCGGATGGCGCGCCGCGCGCACACGCTCCAGTGTAGAACGCAGAAGGGGACGGTGATCGATGAAGGATCGTGCGCGTGCCGACCCCTTCGTGACTTGTACTTCACCGTGGTGTCCTATGCTCAGTCATCGCGATTTGATGCAACTGGCGGCGACCTACCAGGAACGCCAGGTCCTCACCGTGTACCTGCACGCGACGGTCGACAATCCGGCCGACCGCAACCGGTGGCAGGCCGAACTCGAACAGGTGCTGCGCGCGCTTCGTGACCGGGAAGCCGGGGCGAGTCATGCCGATCGGGCCGCGCTCGACGCCGCCATCGAAACGCTCCATGAGTGGCTCGTGGCCCAGCGGACGACGCTGCGTGCCCCGGGGGTCCTGGCCATCGTGGCACCGCATGAAGTGCTCTTCAGCACGCCCATAGACACCGCGGTGCCTAACGTGGCGACCTGGCAGACCGGGATCCACGTCGCGCCGCTGCTCAAGGAAGTGTCGTTAGGTGTGGCCGCCGCGGTCCTCGTGGTCGACGCCCGCAACGCCCACCTCTATCGCTTCACGCCGCCTCGGCACCTCGAGCAGTTGGAGACGCTGGCCGCCGACGTCGAGATGGACGTGGAGCGGCATCTGGGGGGTGGCAACGCCAAGTTCCACGCAGGGACGCGAGGCGGAACGGCCGCCGAAGAGATCGATCGCCAGCAGATGGCAGCGCGCGACCGCCTGTTCCACGACGCGATGGTGCGGGCAGTCGAAGTCGCCGGGCGCGACGGTTGGCTCGTCCTTGGCGGCAATGCGCGAGCCGTGGCGGCAGCGCGAGCGGTCGTCCCCCGCACGCTGGAAGCGCGCACGCTGATGGCCGACGGGCTCGACATGCACTCGACGCCGTTCGAGATCGCACAGGCCGTGGCCGCTGTGACGCTGGCGCATGAGGAGACGCGCGACACGGAGCTGGTGCGCGGGATCATCGACGATCATGGCTCGCGCGGACGCGCGGTCGCCGGCGTGCGCGCCACGCGCGCCATGCTCGATCGCGAAGGAGTGGCCGACCTCATCCTGAGCGAACGCTTCGTCGAACTCTTCCCCACCGACACCGACGACATGGTGCGCCACGCCTTCAGCCAGGGGGCGCAGGTGCGCGAGGTGCACGGTCTCGCGGCGCAGGAGATAGACCAGCGCGCCGAAGGCGTGGTGGCGCGTCTCCGGTACGCGATCACGGCCGGGAGTGCATGACGCTCGTTCATCGGGGTGAAAGCCCCGGCTGGTGAGCTTGTCCAACGGCGGCGCGCATCGACTGCGCGCCGCCGCTTGGTCTCCCTCACCCGGCTGCTCCGCATGCCCTCGCCGCGCACATCGATCGCCATCGCGCTCCTCACGACGCTCCCGGCGCTGGCTGCCGGTGCCCAGGAGACCACACCGCTCGCGCCCTCCGTCGCGCCCTGCCTAACGAGTGATGGCAAGGCGCTCCCGCTCATCGAGCGACCCACCGGTCAGGGGAGCGGCCCGCTCGTCCTGTTGCTGACCGGTGATGGCGGCTGGGCCAACGCCGACCAGAAGGTGGCCGAGGGTCTCGTCAGCCGCGGGAGCCCGGTGATCGGGGTGAACATGCGCGCGTACCTCGGCACTCGGCGCACGCCTGACGAGGCCGCGCGCGACCTGGCCTGTGTGGCGCAACGCTACCTGCAACTGTGGCGACGCCAACGCGTTCTCCTGCTCGGATACTCGCGCGGCGCCGACATCGCGCCGTTTGCCGCCGCGCGCTGGCCGCAGGCGCTTCGCGACAAGGTGGCGATGGTCGCGCTGGTGTCGATGTCGTCACGCGCCAACTTCCAGTTTCATTTCATCGACCTGGTGCGCGACGTGTCGCGCGACGATGACGTCGCCATCGCCCCGGAAATCGCCCGGCTCCGCGGGTTGCGGGTCATCTGCGTGTATGGCGAATCCGAGCGCGACGCCGGGTGCCTGCAGGTCGACTCGACGATCGTGCAGCGCAACGCGCGCGCCGGCGGACATCGCCTGGTAGATGGCTTCGACGCGATCGTCGACCTGCTCGTTCCCGCCCTCGCCCCGGCGAAGTCGCGTTAGGCGCGCGGGCCTACTTCGCCACCAGCCCGCGCACGCCGCCGGAGATGAGCGTCATCACGTCGAGCAGGATGCGCGGCAGGGCCAGGCGGCTGGTGGTGGCGAGGTACCTCGGCTCCCAGTACGGGTCGAACTTTTCCTTGTAGCGACGCAGACCCTGGAAGTTGTAGACCGACTCGCCATGCCGGTACAGCATCGCCGCCAGGCGCGTCCAGCGCGTGGCGAAGGCGTGCGGCTCGAGCCCGGAGAGCGGCGCCATCCCGAGCCCCATGCGCCGATACCCGTGCGCGCGCGCCCAAAGCATCATTTCCACGAACAGGAAGTCCATCACGCCATCAGGAGCGCTCGCGTCATAGCGCATCAGGTCAGCCGAGAAGTCGCCACTCCCGGCGGTGAGGATGTTGGCAAAGGCCACCACCCGGTCGTCGACGCGTACGATCGCGATATCGAAGTTTCGCAGGTAGTCGGCATCGAAGACGCCGAGCGAGAAGCCCTTCTCGTGCGTCGACTTCTCCTGCAGCCAGACGTTGGAGACGCGTTCGAGGTCGGGGAGGATGGCATCGACCTCGGCGCGCGGTACGACACTGAAGGTGGCACCGTTCCGGGCGGCGTCACGATGGCTGCGGCGCAGGTTCTTGCGACGTCCCCCCTCGAGCGCGAAGTCGGCGAGTGGGACAAAGGCCTCCTCGCCCAGCTTCACCACCGAGAAGCCCAACTCGATGCAAAGCGGGAGGTGATCGGGGCCGATCTGGTAGAGCACGGGCCATCCCCCCGCGCGATCGGCCAGTGCCATGAAGCGGATGATGAGTTCGCGCGACGCCTGCGGATTGCCGATGGGCTCGTGCAGGGCGACGAAGCTCCGCCCGCGCACCGCGTACATCAGGAAGGCGTCGCCCTTGTCGCTGACGAGGAACTCCTTGTCGCCCAGGAGCGCCAGGTTCCCCTCGACATTGACCGACGACGGGAGGATGCCTCGCACCGCCGAGAGCGATGACTCGTCAGGCGCTGACGCCGTCAGGGCGCCATGCCGGAGCAACCGCACCACGCCAAGCACGCCAAGGGCGATCGCGCCACCAACGGAGGCGCGCAGGAAGCGCGGGGCGTCGCCGCGCACGGCAAATCGCCACCAGAGCTCCTGCCCGAACTCGACATGGCGATAGGCGATGAGCCCGATCGCCACGCTCGACGCCACGATGGCCGACATCGACATGATCCAGCCCGGCGAGAGCGGTTCCTGCGTGAGCGACGACGTGCGATAGAAGAGCGCGCGGTTGGGGGCGAGCAGCAGGAGGATGAACGACAGGGCGATCGCTTCTTCGTAGTCGAATCCCTTGAGGAGCGACGCCACGATACCCGCCACCAGGAGGGCGCAGGCCATCGACCACGCCGCGTCGAGCTTGCGCGTGAGTCCCCAGCCGATGAACAGCAGCAACGCCCCCACCACGCTCCCGGCAAAGTGCGAGAGCTCGACGATTCCCAGCGGCAGCACGTCGACCAGCATGCGCAGCCGGCCGTGCACCGCTGGCGTGGCCCCCGAGATGAGCAGCATGGCCCCGCCGGAGAGCGTCATCATCCCGATGGCCGATGGAAGGAGCGGGCGTCCCCAGCGATCGACGCCGCTGCGCACGAGTCCCGCGGCGTGACGCAGGTGATGCCGCCGGCGCCACGCTTCGTGTCCCGAGAGTGCCGAGACGGCCAGCACAAACGGGGCGAAGTAGAAGAGGGCGCGATAGGCGACCAGAGTGCCGAGCAGCGCCCCGGTGGGGACGCGGTCGTGCAGCTGCAGCACCATCAACGTCTCGAAGACGCCAAGGCCGCCGGGCACGTGGCTCACCAACCCCACCAGTTGCGCCAGGACAAACGCCGAGGTGAAACCCCACAGTCCCACCGAGCTGCCCGGCGGCAGCAGGACAAACAGGACCCCCGCGGCGGCGGCCCAGTCCGCGAAGCCTAACGCGACCTGCGCCACGGCCACGGCCGGCGTGGGAACGCGGAGGGTGCGCCCACGCCAGGTGACCTCGCGCCCCCCGGCGTGCCAGCACCACCCGAGGTAGAGCACAACCAGCGCGACGGCCAGCACGCCGACGCCGCGTGCGGCACCCGCCGCGAGCGTAAGGTGCGCCAGCATCGCTGGCGGTTCGCCCAGCAAGGCGACGCCGGCTACCGCGGTAACGGCGAGAACAAAGGTGAAGCCCGCGAAGCCCGCCGCGACGGCGATGTCGCCCGCCCCGAGCCCCCACGAGGACCAGAAGCGCGCCCGCACCGCATTCCCGGTGACGGCGGGAAAGCCTAACGTGTGGCTGATGCCGTAGGCGATGGTCGAGGCGAGCACGGCGCGCCCCGTCCCGATGCGCTGGCGCACGTAGCGCAGCGCGAGCAGGTCATATGCCGGCAGCAGCGCGTACGTCGCGACGGTGAGCGCCGCGGCGGCGAGCAACTGCGTCCATGAAAGCGCGTCGAGCGCGCGCGCGATGGAGCCGGCGCGCAACTGCGTCAATTCGCGTCGCCACACCAGCACCACCAACGTCACGAAGGCCACGGTGATGGCGGTCGCGCCCAACCCGCGCGCGACGCGCGGCCACGCCCGTCGTTCTCGCTTCGATTCGCTCATCGCTCCAGTCCACCGAGATCGTGGGCTCGCCTTCGAGCCTCGCATGCAAGCTCGGGTGCGTCACCTTACGCGAGGATGAACGATTCAGGACGGCGTGGCGGGTGTGACGGACCGTGACGCAATGGTGGCGGTGTGCTCGCCCTTGGGCAGGAGCAACCGAAAGGTGCTCCCCGCGCTTGACGACTCGGCCAGCAGCGCTTCGCCATGATGAGCGCGCGCGATCCAGCGGGTGATGGCCAAGCCCAACCCTGCCCCGTCCACCGATCCCTGCGCGCGTGCGTCCTCGGCGCGAAAGAAGCGTTCGAAGAGGCGGGCTTGCGCATCCTCGGCGATCCCCGGGCCGGTGTCGCGCACGTCGACTTGCCACTGCGCACCGCCGTCGCTGAGCGCGAGCGTGACCGATCCGCCGGGACGTGAATACTTGATCGCGTTGACCAGCAGGTTGTCGATGGCGCGTCGCAGCAGCACCTCATCGCCGACGATCGGCGCCTCGACCGATCCCGTCAGCTGCACCGTGATGTTGCGTGCGATGCACAACGAGCGCATGGCGCGCACGCTGTCCTCGAGCAGGTCGTGCAGGTAGAGCGGGGTCGGGCGCAGCATGGGCTCGCCGCTGTCGGCGCGAGCCAGGAAGAAGAGATCATCGACGATCGTGCGCAGACGGTGGCTCTGGTCGCCGACGATGCGCAGCGCGTCACGCAGCTCTTCGCGCGACCGCTCCGACTTACCCAGCGCAAACTCGGCCTCGCCGCTGATCACCGCGACCGGGGTACGCAGCTCGTGCGAGGCGTCGGCGGCAAATCGTGCCTGCGCCTCGAACGCTGCCTCCAATCGCGCCAGCAGCCCGTTGAACACCGTCGCCAGGCGCCCCAGTTCGTCGGCTTCGTTGGCCACCGGGAGTCGTTGGTGCAGGTTGCTGGCCCCGATGCGCTGCGCCTGCTGCGCCATGTCGTCGACCGGGGCGAGGCTCTTCCCCGCCAGCCACCAACCGCCGAGCGAGGCGATGATGATCACCAGCGGCAGTCCCACGCCTAACGCCCAGCGGGCATCGCGCAGCATGAGCGAGCGTGCGGTCATCACCTGCGCCACCCCGATCACCAGCGAGCGATTGGCAATCCGGTACGGCAGCGTAAGCAGGCGAACGTCCTGTCCCGCGGCGACGAGCGTGACGAGCGCCGGATCGCGCGGCGCGCTGCGAGCGGCGCGCGCCAGCGCCGAGTCGAGCGCCGACTCGAGCGAACGCATCCCGGTGCGGCGAAAGCGCAGCCCTTCGTACGATGACAGGGCGCGACCGCTCGACTCGTCGATGAGGTAGACGGCGACGTCGGGGAGGCGCATCGACGCGACGACCGACTGAATGGCACTCGTGTCGGCCGCGCCTTGCTTGCGTTCGAACTCGATGGCCGACGCGATGGTAGCCCCCGACTCGGCGAGGAACTCATCGACGCGCTCCTGCGACGTGTAGGCCAGGAACCAGTACGACGCGAGCGCGAGCGCCGCGAGAAATGGGGCAAAGACCGCGGTATACCACTGCGCGATGCGCAGGCGGATCGAACGCGTCCCCATCACGCTCAGGGGTGAACCGGGGGAGCGTCCGCCGAGTCGACGGCGAGCATGTAGCCGGCCCCGCGACGCGTGTGAATGAGCGGCGTCTCCCCATCGTCGAGCTTCTTGCGCAGGCGATTGATGTAGACCTCGAGCGCGTTGGTGAACGGATCGTGATTCTCGTCCCAGACGTGCTCGACCAGCTCGGCGCGACCGATCACGCGTCCGGCATTGCGTGCGAGATACTCCAGCAGCACGTACTCCTTGGTGGTGAGCGCGAGCACGCGCCCTCCACGCTCGGCGCGCTGCGCGGCGAGGTCGATCACCAGGTTGCCAACGGTGATGCGCTGCGGCGCCATCTCGGGCATGCGGCGCAACAAGGCGCGAACGCGCGCATGCAGTTCGCTCAGGTCGAACGGTTTGGTGAGATAGTCGTCGGCCCCGGCATCGAGACCGGCGACGCGATCCTTCACGGCGTCGCGCGAGGTGAGCATGAGGATCGGAACCTTCATGCGGCGTCGGCGGAGTTCGGCGCACACTTCGAAGCCGTTGCGGCGAGGCAACTGCACGTCGAGCACGATGGCGTCGTAGGGATTCACCGCCGCCTGCACGATCGCGGCGTCGCCATCCGTGGCATGATCAACCGCGTAGCCCTCTTCGCGCAGCGACCGCACGAGCAGGTCGGCGAGGCGGGCATCGTCTTCAACAAGCAGGAGTCGCATGGCGGCTGATGTGCTGTAACGCTCCGTTAAGCCGGCGGGCGATAGCCTTTGCGCGGGACCTCGAACCCTTCCTCGCGGTCTCCGGCGCCACTCCGGCGTCGCCACCGACAACATAGCTGGAGATTCCCATGCAAGCACGACGCTTCCTCGGCGCGGCCGCTGCCCTCGTCCTGTCCGCCGCTGCGCTCTCCGCCCAGGCACCGCAGAAGCCGGCGAGCACCAAGCCCGCCGCGGCCGCGAAGTCGACCGACTCGTCGCACAAGACCATGGCCGACTCGGGCAAGCACGTCACCAAGAAGCACGCCGCGGCCGCGAAGAAGCCGCACTAACCGTGGAACACACCCCACTTCGCGAGGGCGTCGCTGCGCCACACCGGCGCCGCTCGCGAAGGGCGGTGGCCTGTCATGCGCCCGCGCCTCGCCTTGACCCGCGTGATCGCACCGTTGCTCCTGGCGGGGTCGGCCTGGTTGCTGGCCTGTCGCCTAGGTGACGCGGAACCGGTCGCCGAGTATCCGGCGCGGTCCGGCGGGCCACGGTTGGCGCTGGTCTTCACCGGCGACGACGGTCTCACGCCGGCCATGCACACGCTGGCGCTGGATCTCGCTGCCGGTGGTGTCCCCAGCGTCGTCTTCACCATCGCCGGATGGTCGGAGTCGCCCGACGCGGCGAGCGCCGCCATGGGGGTGATCGTGCGCCAGCACCTCACCAAATGGAGTCGCGAACGCCTCCTGCTGCTGGGGAGCGCACGCGGCGCCGGCATGGCGCCGTTTGTCGCCAATCGCATGGGACGCGACCTGCGCGATCGCGTCGATGCCGTCATCCTTATCGATCCGCCCGAGCGCGTCAGCTTTCACCGGCGCTGGCAGGGGCCGTGGCGCGCGGCGCCGCGCCCCACCGACCTTCCTATCCTCCCCGAGTTGGAGCGCATGCGCGGCATTCCGCTGCTTTGCCTGTACCGGCGCGACGACCACGACGCCTTTTGCCCGACGCTCGAGCCGGCGCTCGTTCGCCGCGAGCTCGCCCCACGGACGAGGAGCGGTAACCGCGCCGGCGACGCCATCGCCGCACGCGTGCTGGCCTTCGCGCACTGATCGTCGCGACGTCAACCGTTGCTGCTGGCGGTAATCGCTACGAGTGGGCGGTGGCCGCGGCGATTTCCGTTGGCACCGGAGCCATCACCTTCGGAGCGCCCTCAAGCGCCGCGACAAACTCCTGCCGGTCAATCACCTCACGCGACATAAGGATGCGCGCCACGCGTTCGAGCACGGCGCGTTCGCCCTCGAGCGTGATACGCACGCGTTCGTGCGCCTCGTCGAGCAGCCGCCGGATCTCGGCGTCGATGGTGCGCGCCGTCTCCTCGGAATACTCCACCGCGCCGGTGGCCGGGATATCAAGGAAGAGCGCCCGCGACGGTCGCTCGAAGGCGGCCAGCCCCAACGCTCCGCTCATCCCGTAGCGCGTGACCATCTCGCGGGCGAGGTCGGTGGCGCGTTGGAGATCGTCGTGCGCCCCGGTCGAGACGTCGCCAAAGACCACCTCTTCGGCCACCCGACCGCCTAACAACACGTCCAGGCGCTCGAGCAGTTCGGTGTGCGTGAGGAGGTACCGGTCCTCGGTGGGCTGCTGGCGCGTGTAGCCCAGGGCGCCGATCCCGCGCGGAATCACCGAGATGCGCGAGATGCGATCGGCGGTCGGACGTCGCTCGGCCACGATCGCGTGCCCCGCCTCGTGATAGGCGACGATCGTCTTCTCCTTCTCCGAAATCACGCGCGACTTGCGTTCGAGGCCGGCGATCACGCGATCGATCGCGTTCTCGAAGTCCACCGGTTCCACCGACGCCTTGTCCTGGCGTGCGGCGGCCAGCGCCGCCTCGTTCACCAGGTTCGCGAGATCCGCACCGACAAAGCCTGGCGTGCGAGCTGCGATCCCCGCGAGGTCCACGTCGAGCGCAAGTTTCACCTTGCGGGTGTGCACGCGCAGGATCTGCTCGCGCCCCCGCACGTCGGGGCGGTCGAGCACGACCTTGCGATCGAAGCGCCCCGGGCGCAGCAACGCCGGATCGAGGATCTCCGGTCGATTGGTCGCCGCGAGGATGATCACTCCGCTGCGCGAGTCGAAGCCGTCCATCTCGGCCAGCAACTGGTTGAGCGTCTGCTCGCGCTCCTCATGTCCGCCGATGGTGGAGGCCGCCGAGCGGGCGCGTCCCAACGCGTCGAGCTCGTCGATGAAGATGATGCTCGGCGCATGCGCCTGTGCCTGCACGAACAGGTCGCGAACGCGCGCCGCTCCCACGCCCACGAACATCTCCACGAAGTCGGAACCGCTGAGGCTGAGAAATGGGACCTGCGCCTCGCCGGCGAGCGCCTTGGCGAGCAGCGTCTTTCCTGTGCCGGGGGCGCCCACCAGCAAGACCCCTTTGGGAATCTTGCCACCCAGGCGGCGATAACGATCGGGGCTCTTGAGAAAGTCGACGATCTCCATGAGATCGGCGCGCGCTTCGTCGATGCCGGCCACATCGTTGAACGTGATGTCGATCGACTTTTCGACGAAGAGCTTCGCCTGGCTCTTGCCGATCGCCATCATACCGCCGGTCGCGCCGCCACTCCCGCGCAGCAGCGTGCGCCAGAGAAAGAAGAGCAGGGCGAGGGGGATGATCCAGCCGAGCAGCGACGGGAGAAAGTTGCTCTCCACTTCGCCAGCGTACGAGACCTTCGCCGCCTGGAGCTGCTCCACCAGCTTGTCGTCGTCGACGCGTGTGGTGGAGAAGGAGAGTCGGCGTTCCTTACGGGCTGCGTCCACGAGGGCGCGTGCGCGTGGTTGGCCGAGAATCGAGTCGAGCCCAGCGAGCTCGAGTCGACCGCTGATTCGACTCTGACTCACGACGAGGCTGTCGACCTTGCGCGCGGCCAGCAGCGCCTTGAACTCGCTGTAGGTGACCGCTTCACCCTGCTGTGCCCCCCACAGCGGAATCAGCAGCAGGGGGAAAACGATCATCAGAATGATGACCCAGGTCGGAAAGCCGGACGGGGACCGTGGTGTGACGGGTCCTTCCGGGTCGCGGCGAGACTTGTCGGCCACGGATCGCCTCCGTGTTGGGGCGTCGCCACACGCGGCACCGCAATCCCAAGGTGGGAAGGTGTTCCCGAAGCGTCTGTCGGGGATTGCCGGGCTGTCGGCACCACGCCTACGCCTCTCACCCTCTCTCCCGGCTGCGCAATCGCGCGTCATCCCGCATTCTGTCATTGGAGCGACGCGCTTGGCGCTCGCTCCTGCTGCCAGTCGCTGGAGGTGACCATGTATCGCAACGTGGGAACGTTCGATCGGGTACTTCGTGTAGCGCTCGGTATTGCCCTGCTCACCTTCGCGCTCGCCGGCGAGCGGACGACGTGGTGGGCACTCATCGGCGTCGTGCCGCTTGGGACGGGGCTTACCGGCATGTGCCCGTTGTATCGCTATCTCGGGATCTCGACCTGTCGCCGGGAGGCCACATGACCGCGACTTCGTCGACGCGGCTGCTGCACGTGCGCATCCCGACCGGACACGAGCTGCTCGACGGTGACCTCTCGATTCCCGCCGGGGCACGCGGCCTCGTGATCTTTGCGCACGGGAGCGGGAGCAGTCGTCACAGCCCGCGCAATCAACAGGTCGCCGACGTGTTGCATCTGGCGGATTGCGGGACGCTGCTGCTCGACTTGCTCACGCCCGCGGAGGAACAGGTCGATCGATTGACGGCGCACCTGCGCTTCGACATTCCGTTGTTGGCGCGCCGGCTCATCTGCGCCATCGACTGGGCAGCGGGGGATCCGCAAACCAACGGGTTGCGCATCGGCCTGTTCGGGGCGTCGACCGGCGCGGCCGCGGCACTCGTGGGCGCGGCCGATCGCCCGGCGCTCGTCCGTGCCGTCGTCTCGCGCGGCGGTCGTCCCGATCTCGCGGGAGAGGCCATCGCGCGCGTGAAGGCGCCGACGCTCCTCATCATCGGCAGTCGCGACCTGCCGGTCATCGAGGTGAATCGCGAGGCGGCGAGCGTCATGACGTGCCGTCACGAAATCGCCATTGTCCCTGGCGCCACGCATCTCTTTGATGAATCGGGGACGCTGGAGCAGGTGTCGGTGCTGGCCTCACGCTGGTTCACCCAGCACCTGACGGCGACGCGGACGCCACACCCGTAGGCACGATCTCGCGCACGCGTGGCGTGCTGGCCGGGGGGGAAGGCGCGCGGTAGGTTTGCCGCGCCTCGTCACCCCCGCTCCCTGCATGCTGACACTCCTCGCGTACGGCATGGTCATCGTCTTCATGACGCTGATCATGACCAAGCGAATGGCGCCGCTCACGGCGCTCATTCTTGTCCCCCTCGCCTTTGGTGTGCTGGCGGGATACACGGGAGCGTTGGGGACCATGATGCTCGACGGCGTCAGCAAGCTCGCCCCGACCGGGATCATGCTGACCTTCGCGATCCTTTTCTTCGCGATCATGATCGACGCTGGCCTCTTCGAGCCGTTCGTGCAGCTGATCGTGCGCCGCGTGCACGGCGATCCGGTGAAGGTGGTGGTGGGGACCGCGCTGCTCGCCCTGCTGGTGTCGCTGGATGGCGATGGGTCCACCACCTACATGATCACCACCGCCGCGATGCTCCCGCTGTATCGCAAGCTCGGGATACGGCCGTTGATCCTGGCCTGCGTGACGATGATGGCGGGCGGGGTGATGAACGTGATTCCGTGGGGAGGCCCCACCGCACGCGCCGCCAGCGCCCTCGGGATCGACTCGTCGGAGATCTTCAGGCCGATGATCCCGGCGATGCTCGTCTGCTCGGTCTTTGTGCTGTACGCCGCATATCGACTTGGCACGTACGAGCGCGTGCGCCTGGCGGGAGCGCCCGCGCCGATCGTCCCCGACGCCGTGGCCCTCGATGACACGCCCGCCGATCCCGAATTCCGCACCGACGACGCGCAGCGACGCCCCGGACGATTCGCGATCAACGCGCTGCTCACCGTGTCACTCATGGCGGCGCTCGTCGCCGGCGTCATGCCGCTCCCGATCCTCTTCATGATCGGCTTCGCCGTGGCCCTCATGATCAACCACCCGTCGGTCGGTGAGCAGAAGACCTTCCTCGCGCGCCACGCTGGCAACGTGCTCGCCGTGTCGGGGCTCATCTTTGCTGCGGGCATCTTCACCGGGATCCTATCGGGGACCAAGATGGTCGACGCGATGGCCGCCAGCGTGATTGCCGTCATTCCGTCAGCGTTAGGCCCGTACCTCGCCATCGTCACCGGAATCGTCAGCATCCCCTTCACCTTCTTCATCTCCAACGACGCCTTCTACTACGGCGTCCTCCCGATCCTCGCCAAGGCCGCCCAGGCCTATGGCATCTCGGCCGCCGAGATGGGGCGAGCGTCGGTGATCGGGCAGCCGGTGCACCTGTTGAGCCCACTCGTCCCGTCGACCTACCTGCTGGTGGGGCTGGCCGGGGTCGAATTCGGCGACCACCAGCGCTTCACCATCAAGTGGTGCCTCCTGACGTCGCTCCTCATGCTTGCGGTCGGCGTCGCCACGACGGTGATTCCGCTAGTGGGGCGCGGGTGACAGCTTGTGGGAGTCGCGCGCACGATTCCCGCGCCTAACGCCAGCCCCATCACTCCACATCCCGGCTCTCGATGACCGCACGCCCCGCCGATTCGCTCACCGTCGCCGCGGTCCAGATGGCCCCGGTCTGGCTCGATCGCGAGCGCACGATTGCCAAGGTCGTCGCGCGGCTGCACGAGGCGGCGGCAGCCGGTGCCACGCTCGTCACCTTTGGCGAGGCGCTCATCCCGGGTTACCCCTTCTGGATCGAACGCACCGACGGCGCGCGCTTCGAGTCCAAGGCGCAGAAGGTCTTTCACGCCCACTACCTGGATCAGTCGGTGCAGGTCGAGGCGGGGCACCTGCAGCCCATCGTCGACGCGGCGGCGGCGTTAGGCGTGGCCGTCGTGATCGGGTGCATGGAACGACCGTCGGATCGCGGCGGGCACAGCGTGTACGCCTCGCTGGTTTACATCGATGCCTCCGGGACCATCCAGTCGGTGCATCGCAAGCTGATGCCGACCTACGAGGAGCGCCTGAGCTGGTCCCCAGGCGATGGACACGGACTGCGGACGCACCCGCTCGGCCCCTTCACCGTCGGCGGGCTCAATTGCTGGGAGAACTGGATGCCGCTCGCGCGGACGGCGCTCTACGCGCAGGGCGAGGATCTGCACGTCGCCATTTGGCCGGGCGGCATGCACAACACCCCCGACATCACGCGCTTCATCGCGAAGGAGAGCCGGTCGTATGTGATCTCGGTGTGCGGCGTCCTGCGCTCGAGCGACATCCCCGATGGATTGCCACAGGTGGAGCTGCTGCGTGCGTCACTCCCGGAGGTCATCGCCAACGGTGGGTCGTGCATCGCCGCACCCGACGGGAGCTGGGTCGTGCCGCCGCTCTCCGAAGAGGAACGTGTGATCGTGGCGACGCTCGATCATGCGCGCGTCCGCGAGGAGCGGCAGAACTTCGATGCGGTGGGACACTACGCGCGCCCCGATGTGCTGCGCCTGGTGGTGGATCGGGGGCGGCAGGGGGTGGTGCGCTTCACCGGCGACCACCCCGCGGATGCCTGACGCCTAACGCACCTTCGCGAACTTGACGTCCCGGCTCCGCTCGTCCGCATTCACCACGAAGCCGTTCACCTTCCCCTTGGCGTCGCGCGTGAACGCCACCGAGCGCAGGAACCAGAGGCTCCCGCCGAAGTCCTCCCCCCAGCGCCGGGTGAGCATGATGACGCCGTGCCGGCGGTGGCGCATGATGAGCCCACCGCTGCGCACCTCGACCAGATACGTCGCCTGTAACTCGTCGCTGAAGTACTCGCCGGCATAACTCGCCAGTGCGGCGGCGACGGGTTCGCGGTCGGGCATGCGCGGCGAGAACTTTCCGCGATACGTCACCCCGGTCACGCTCCCGTTGGCGGCACGCCGCACCGTCATCGCTGCGTTGTACGACGGCACCCAGAGCAACGTGTCGGACTGCGCGAGCATCGGGACGACTCCCTCGCCCGACGCCTGTACGGTGAGTCCGCGCCCCTCGCGTCGCACCTGCGCGTACCACCCCGGCCCCAGTCGATAGGTGCCGGCCAGTGCGTCGAGCGTGGTATCCGGCAGCTGCACGCTGGCGGGAACGGTCGGTGTCGCCGGAATCGGCGAGAGCGTCGTTCCCAGAAAGACATCCGACAACTGGAACGCCGCGCGCCCCGCATTCACCACCGGGGTGTTGGCCAGCACCACCACGCCAAAGCGTTGCGTGGGAAAGTGGAGCACGTACGTCGCGAACGCCGCCCACGATCCGCTGTGGCTGATGGTCGGTTCGCCGCGATATTCGCCGTGCGACACGCCAAACGCATACGGAATGGTGGTGCCGTCGTTGAGCACTCCGCGCGTGCGGGTAAGCGCCATCGCCTCGGCGCCACCCACGCGCATCGAGTCGAAGTTGATGACCCACTTCGCCAGGTCCTCGACGGTGCTCATCATCGAGCTGGAGCCCAGGGCGGTGAGATTGTTGGTCTGCGCGTACCAGCGACCGTCGGTGCCGCGCGAGTAGCCGATTGCGCGGTCGGGGATCACGACGGTATGGTCGTCACGAAAGACGGTGCGGCGCATTCCTAACGGGGCAAAGATCCGCTCATCGGTAAAGGCGCGGAATGACTTCCCGCTCACGCGTTGCACCGTCTCGGCCAGCAGGTTGTAGCCGGTGTTGGAATAGGTGTACTCGGCCCCCGGCACGAAGTTGAGCGTGCGCTGGTGATAGGCCATGGTGAGGATCTGGTCGAACGAGATCACGTCGTCGAATCGCCAGCCGGCAATGCCGAGTGTCCCGGGCCAGTCGCGCAGCCCACTGGTGTGGTGCACCAGGTGATTGATGGTGATCGGGCGCCCCATGTCCTGCATCTCGGGGATATGGCGCCGCACGTCGTCGTCGAGGCGGAGCTTCCCTTCGCCGACGAGCATCGCGATGGACATCCCCGCGAACTGCTTTGAGACCGAGGCGACGTCGAAGACGGTGGATGGGGTGATGGGGACGCGATGCTCGAGGTCGGCCATCCCGTACCCCTTGGCGAAGATCACGCGCCCATCGCGGACGACGGCGACGGCGAGCCCCGGCGCGTCGGTGCGGTTGTGCTGGGCGAACAGCGAATCGACGCGGGCGGCGACGTTAGGCGTGCCCTGCGCGCCGATGCCCGGCGCCAAACAGGGGACGAACAGCGCGGCAACAACGCGAATGACGGCCGTGCGAAGCATGGGAGCGGTCCGGACTGGGAGTGGAGCAGCGCCATGGCGCGTGCGTGCGCGGCATGCCAGCCGCTGGACTCCCGCGAATTGCTCGCTCGCGCGCCCTCGCGCAAGACTCCGGGGCGAACCGTCCGTGGTGCGCGCTGCGCGTGAGGCGCGAGGCCGTGCTCCCTCAGCGCAGGTAGAGCTGCGCCCCTCCGTCAAAGTCGGCGTCGTGCGCCTGGCTGCCGACAAAGACCTGGATCTTCAGCCGATCGTCGGTCAGCATCTGCACCAGCATCTGCACCAGCATCAGCCCGTACTGCACCGTCGTCGATTCCGTGTACATCAGGCGATAGGCCACCTTGTCGTGGGCCACCGTCACCTCGCTCGGCCGTGGCGCGTCGTCGGGGAGTCCCCACACGCCCGGCGGGGCGATGGTGCCGCCGATGGCTATGCGCACCTTGGTCGGGTCGTAGTAGTCGTAGAAGAAGGCGACCGACTTGGGCCATTCCACCGGACCCATTGCCTCCGACGTATTCGGGACGCTCTCGTGGAACCAGTCACCCACCAGACGCCCCGCGATGCCGAAGTCGATGCGCGCATCGGGATCGGCCGCGGGGTGATAAGGGCAGCGGAACGGTGCTGCCGGGCGTAGCTTCTGCGACCCCAATGCTCCCCCCTGAGCACGACACGCCACACGCCCGTATGACACGTCGCCGCAGCGCCCCGACCTCCCCTCGTGTGTTTGGTCTCGCCGTCGCCGCCAGCCTGGCCGTGACGCTCGCACTGTCCGCCGGGGAGGCGCTCGCCCAGGGTGGTCCACCGACTCGGGCCACGCCCACGTTGGACTCGCTGCACGGCGTGGCGATCACCGATCGCTTTCGGTGGTTGGAGTCGCAGACCTCGCCCGAGGTGCTGGCCTGGATCGAGGCCCAGAACCGGCGCGCGTTGCAGGTGCTGGGGCCCTCGAACGCGGCCCGGCGCGAGATCACCGCGCGCCTGCGCGCCCTGCTCGACGTGCCATCGTCGAGTCCACCGCGACGCGGCGGCGATTGGGAATACTTCACGCTGCGCCGCACCGGCGAGGAAGTGGCGTCGATCTACCGCCGCCGCTGGTCGGCCAACGCCGGGATCGTCGTCCCCGACAGCCAGTACGATCGACTCATCAACCCGCTCGACATTCGCGGCGACGGCACCACCAGCGTCGGGATCGAGGCGATTTCACCTGACGGCTCGCTCCTGATGTACTCGGTGCGCGACGGGGGCCCCGACGAGATCGCGGTGAAGATCCGCGACCTTCGCACCGGAAGGGACCTCGCCGACTCGCTTCCGGCGGCGCTCTACGCCTCGCTCACGTTCTCGCCGAGTGGGCGCGGCTTCTACTACGTGCACCGTTCGCGCATCGAAGGGCCGCGCTATCGCTATCACCACCTGGGACTCTCGTTCGGCTCCGACAGCCTGCTCTACGGCGAGTTCCTCCCGCCGACGCACTTTCTGGGCGTCGCGAGCGCACTGCAAGGGCGCTATCGCATCTACACCATCTCGCACGGTTGGGCGCGCAACGAGGTGCACCTGTTCGACACGCAGACAGGGAACCTCGTCGACCTCACGCAGGGACTCGACGCGCACTTCACGCCGCAGGTGGTGGACAACGAGGTCTGGCTGCGCACCGATCTCGATGCGCCGCGCGGTCGCCTGGTTGCCGTCGACTTCAACAATCCTCGGCGCGACGCGTGGCGCACGGTGATTCCCGAGGGGGACGACGTGCTCGATGCGTTCACTCTCATCGATGGCGCGCTGTACGTGACGTACCTGCATAACGCGTCGCATCGCATCGCGGTCTTTGCGCGCGAGGGGCAGCCCAAGGGCGAGGTCGCCGTGCCGCCCAACGCGACGGCATCGATTCGCGGGGCGGGCAATGGCACCGCGCTGCTCACCGTCGCGTCGTTCACGCAACCGGGCGTCACGTACAAGCTGGACCTGGCCACCGGTGCGCGAACGATTCACGAGCAGACGAAGGTCGTCTTCGACACCGCCGCCTTCTCGGTCGAACAGCACTGGTACCGTTCCAAGGATGGGACGCGCGCGCCGCTGTGGGTGGTGCAAAAGCGCGGGCATGTTCGCAGCCGCAACACGCCGGCGCTCTTGCACGGGTATGGCGGCTTTGCCGTGAGCCTTGGCCCTCGCTTTGACGCGCGTGCCGCACTGTGGGTCGAGCGCGGTGGCATCTACGTGCAGGCGACACTGCGTGGCGGCAACGAGTTTGGCGAAGCGTGGCACAAGGGCGGGATGCTGGCCAACAAGCAGAATGCCTTTGACGACTTCACCTCGGCGGGACAGTTCCTGGTCGACAGCGGCTTCACCTCGCCCGAGAGGCTGGCGATTCGTGGCGTGAGCAACGGTGGGCTGCTGATGGGGGCCGCGATCACGCAGCGCCCGGACCTCTTCCGCGCAGCCTTCGTCGGTGTCCCCGATCTGGACATCGTGCGATTCCCGTGGTTTGTCACGCACAACAACGCCCCGGCATTGCTCGAATACGGCGATGCCCGAAGGCCGGCGGAGTTCGAGGCGATCCGGAAGTTCTCGCCGTACCAGAATGTGCGCGACGGCGTGCGCTATCCGGCCGTGATGGTGCAGACGGGGATCAACGACACTCGCGTGCCGCCGTGGCAGGCGCGCCGATTCACCGCTCGCCTGCAGGAAGCCACCACCTCCGGGCGCCCGGTGATCCTCTTGCACGACCTCCGCTCCGGCCACGCGGGCGGTCGCTCCATGAGCGGGACCGTCGAACTGGCGGCGCGCGAGATGGAGTTCCTGCTGCGGCAGGTTGGGGCAATTCGCTGATCGATGGTCGACCACTCGCACCTCGCGCTCGAGACGCACGCACACATCATGCGCCACGTCATCACTTCTCTCCTTCCCGTGATTTCCATGCGTCGCACGTTTGCTGTCGCCATGACGCTGCTCGGCGGTTCCGCATTCGCTTCGAGCCTTCCCGCCCAGGATCTCTCCACCCTTCCGTGGCGGCAGATCGGCCCGTCGTCGTTTGGGGGGCGCATCGACGACATCGAGGCGGTCGCCGGGCGACCCAACACGGTATTCGTCGGGACGGCCGGAGGGGGGATCTTCCGCACCACCAACAACGGGACCACGTGGACCGCGGTCTTCGATCGCGACGGACGCTCGACTTCCATCGGCGACCTCGCGATCGCGCCGAGCGATCCCGGGGTGATCTGGGCCGGGACTGGGGAGCCCAACAATCGGCAGAGTTCCACGTGGGGCGACGGCATCTACCGTTCGCTCGATGGCGGCGAGACGTGGACGCACATGGGGTTGAAGGACACGCACCACATCGGGCGCGTCGTCATTCATCCGCGCAATCCGAACATCGTCTTTGTCGCCGCGCTCGGTCACCTCTGGGGCCCTAACGACGAACGCGGCGTCTATCGCACGACTGACGGCGGAACCACGTGGAAGAAGGTCCTCGCGGGATCCAACGTGACAGGGGCGGTCGACGTCGCGCTCGATCCGGATGGGCGAACCGTCTACGCCGCGATGTACCAGCGACAGCGTCGCGGCTTCGGCTTTGTAGGGGGCGGGCCGGGGAGCGGGATTTATCGCTCGCGCGATGGCGGCGACTCGTGGGAGCCGCTCACCAACGGACTTCCCGTGGGCGTGAAGGGGCGCATCGGACTCGCCATCGCGCCCAGCCAGCCCAGCACCGTCTACGCGATCGTGGAATCCAAGGTCGGGGGCGTCTTCCGCTCCGATGACCGGGGGACCACGTGGACGCGGCAATCGTCGTTGAACCCCCGCCCCATGTACTACTCGCAGATTCGCGTCGACCCGCAGCACCCCGATCGCGTGTGGGTGCTGGGAACCGAGCTGCACAAGTCGATCGACGGCGGCAAGACGTTTACCACCGACAAGACCGGCGACCGCATTCACGTCGACCACCATGCACTCTGGCTCGATCCCAACGACGGGAGCCACATGATGCTCGGCAACGATGGTGGGCTGTACTTCACCTACGACGGCGCGAAGAGCTGGGACTTCGTCGACAATCTCCCCATCGGGCAGTTCTACGACATCGACGTTGACGATCGCGATCCGTACTACGTCTACGGCGGGACGCAGGACAACGGGACGTGGGGGCTTCCCGTGCGCACCTACAACGGCGTCGGTATCACCAACGCCGACGTCATCAACATCGCCTACGGTGACGGCTTCTTTACCGTCACCGATCCGGCCGATCCGCGCTACATCTATGCCAACTCGCAGGGCGGGCGCGCCTATCGCGTGCACCTGGCGACACGCGAAGAGCGCGGCATTCGTCCGGTGCCGCCCGACGCCAAGGAAACGTACCGCTTCAACTGGAGCACGCCGATGGTGCGCTCCCCACACGACGCGCGCACCATCTACTACGGCGGCAACAAGCTCTTTCGCACCCGGGACGGCGGGCAGTCGTGGGACGTGGTGAGCCCCGATCTCTCGCGCAACCAGGAATGGAAGACGCTGCCGATCATGGGGATCGTGCGCGACTCGACTACCCTGTCGCGCGATGACGGCGTCGGCGACCATGGCACCATCACGTCGATTGCCGAATCGCCGAGCCCGCGCGGGACGAACCTCGGCGGCACCGACGACCGCAACGTTCAGCTTCCGACGGTCCGCGGTACC
>CAZLLP010000065.1:0-27700 GCA_964560345.1 uncultured Gemmatimonadaceae bacterium | reverse complement strand
GCTTTCACAAATGCAGCCAGGACGAATATCTCGAAATGGTCCGCGGCTACTGCAACACTTCCGCGGCCACCTTTCCCACCGCCCGCCTCGAAGCCAAGCGCTGGGAAGGGCCACCAAGGCCCGAACGGGGCCCGGGCCGGTGCCAGTCATCACCCCCGACATAGCGCTCGAGGGGATTCACCATGTCTCGGCCATAACCAGCAACCTCGATCGCCTCAACGACTTCTACGACAGCGCGCTCGGCCTCAAGTTGGTGAAGAAGTCGTTCAACCAGGACGACCCCAACACCAAGCACTGGTTCTGGGCGTCGTACGACGGGAGCGAGGTCAAGCCGCACTCGGCGCTCACCTTCTTTGGCTGGCCCAAGGGCGGGCGCGCGGCCAAGGGCGGGGTGGGACAGACACATCACCTGGCCTTCCGCGCCTCGTCGCAGGATGAGCAGCTGGCATGGCGCGACCACCTGATGTCGTTAGGTATCTCCGTCTCGCCGGTGATGGATCGTACGTACTTCCAGTCGATCTACTTCCGCGACCCCGACGGACTCCTGCTCGAGGTGGCCACCGACGGCCCCGGCTTCACGATCGACGAAGAGGTCGCATCGCTCGGCACGGAGCTTCGCCTCCCGGCGTGGCTGCAGTCGGAGCGCGAACAGATTGAACAGGGACTTCAGCCGCTCGAGCTGTCGCCCTCGAGCGCACGCTAACCCGCACACGAGAGGGAGGACGTGGCATGACCACGAGCAATACCGGACCACACCAGGGGCAACCGATCGTGACGGGAGGCGCACCACTCGCCACGGCGCGCGGTGCGCTCATCCTCACGCACGGCCGAGGCGCGACGGCCGAGAGCATCCTCTCGCTCGCGCCGCTGCTCGGCGCCGACGACCTGGCCTGGTTTGCCCCGCAGGCGTCGGGGAACACGTGGTATCCGTTCTCGTTCCTGTCGCCCATTCCGCAGAACGAGCCGGGGATCACGTCGGGAATCCAGGTGCTGCGCGACCTGGTGGCCTACATCGAGAAAGCCGGCATCCCCGCCGAGCGCATCGTGCTCGCTGGCTTCTCGCAGGGAGCCTGCCTCACGCTGGAGTTCGGGGCGCGGCATGCCCGTCGGTACGGCGCCCTGGTCGGCTTCAGCGGAGGGCTCATCGGCCCCGATGGCACACCGCGCGACTACGCCGGATCACTGGACGGCACGCCGGTCTTCCTCGGCTGCTCCGACGTCGATGCGCACATCCCGCTCGCCAGGGTTCACGAGAGTGCCACGGTGCTCACTGCACTGGGCGGGGTCGTGGACGAGCGCATCTATCCCGGAATGCCGCACACGGTCATCGATGATGAGACGGCGGCGGTGCGAGACATCATCGCGAAGATCTGAAGACGGGAAGACGGGAAGACGAGTTTGGCCGTGACCAAGTCGAGTCTCGGCGCCCGAGGGTCGGTATCTCGTCTTCTCGTCTTCCCGTCTTCTATCTCTTGTCCACGATCTTCTTCCGGCTCTCCTCATTCCACTTCGGGCGGTCGGCGGCGTTTCCGATCTCCTGCCCCAGGTAATAGATCAGTTGCACGATCCGGGCTTCCTTCTCGGCGTCGATCTTGTCGGGGGAGTCGGAGGCCTGATGGTAGTCCTTGTGCGTCCCGTTGAAGAAGAAGAGGACCGGCACGCCGCGGCGGGCGAAGTTGTAGTGGTCGGAGCGGAAGTAGAAGTTCTCGTTAGGCCAGATGTCGTCGATGGCATGCATCGCGAGTTCCGGATGCGCCGCACTGACGCGCGCCAGCGTGGCGCCGAGGTCACTGTGCTCCTTCCCGATCACGGCGATCGTGTCGCGCCAGTTGCGGCCGATCATGTCCATGTTGAGGTTGGCCACCACCTGCGGTAGCGGCACGGGGAGGTGCGTGGCGAAGTACTCGCTCCCCCACAGCCCCTTCTCCTCGCCGCTCACCGTCACGAAGATCAGTGACCGCCTGGGGCGAGCCCCCGGCTGCGTGAAGGCCTCGGCGAGTTCGACCACGCCGATGGTCCCCGAGGCATCGTCGTCGGCGCCGTTGAAGATCGTGTCGCCCTTGGCGCTCGCATTGGTCCCCACGTGGTCCATGTGCGCCGAGAAGACGACGTACTCGTTTCGGAGCATGGGGTCGCTCCCTTCAAGTAAACCGACCACGTTAGGCGCGGTGATGCCGGCGCCGCCCACGTTGGCGACCGTCACGCTCACCGACAGCGTGGGGACGGTGCGTACGCGGTACGTCGACGCGCGGCGCAGTTCGGAGAGTTCGACGCCGGCGGCGCGAAAGACGTCGCCGAGCACGCGTTCGTGCACCATGGTCACCACCGGGTCGTCCGGCGACTCCCCCGCAACCATCGTGCGTTCGCGAAACTGGTTGGCGACCTGGCGCGCGAGCGTGGTGGTGTCGTTGTTGAGCACCATGATCACCGCCGCCGGGTTGCGTTCGAACGCGGGGGCGAGGAACTGGTTGACCGGGGTGGCGTTGGGGGCGCGCGAATCGGTGACCACCACGAGGATCTTCCCGGCGATGTCGAGCGTCTTGGCGCTGTCGACGTGCAGCGGTCCGTTCACCAGCACGACAGGCGCGCTGACCGGTCGCCCGGTGCGCGGGCCAAAGACGTAGATGAAGTCGCGGCGGGCGATCGCCACCGCCTTCGTTGCGCCTGACGAGAAGACGGCGCGCGTGGAATCACCGTCAATGCGCGTGCGGTGGATCGGGTAGCGCTGCTCGAACTGCCCCGAGTCGCCCCCCGGCTTGAGCCCCAGTCGTGCGAACTCGCCGGCGATGTAGCGCGCCGTGAGATCGAGCCCGCGCGAGGGGGTGTCACGACCTCCCATCGAGTCGTCGGCGATGATGGCAATGCGCCGCCGGATGTCGCGCTCGGTGATCGTGGACGCACCGTTGGTGATGCCGCCGTCTTGGGCGAGGGCGAGCGCGGGCAGGAAGATCAGAGCGACGAAGGTCGGGCGCATTCTCTAGAAGAAGGGAAGACGAGAAGACGAGAAGACGAGTGACGGCTTGGCACTCAGACCTTACATCCCCGTCTTTGCGAAGGGGGTGCGGTTGAGGGCCAGGCGTCCGTTGGAGATGACGACCAGGACGTCGGCGAGGGCGCGAATGTTCTGGAGCGGGTTCGATTCGACCAGGATCAGGTCGGCTTCATACCCTTCCTTGATGACGCCGATCCGATCCCCCAATCCCAGCAGGTTGGCCGAGACGGTGGTGGCGGCTCGGATCCCTTCGAGCGGGGTCATGCCGAGTTCGACGAAGGACGCGACTTCGCCGGCAATGCGAGACAGCGATTCGCTTCCGTACTGCGTGTCGGCGCCGGTGGCGATGGGGATCCCCATGCGGTGGGCGCGGCGCACCGTTTCGCCGAGCACCGGGAGCATGAAGTTGCCGCGCACGGTGAGGATCGGGTCGTCGTAGTCGCCGCCGGGCTGCGTGAGGTCGTAGACCGTGACGTAGGTGGGGACGAGGTACGTCCCCTTCTGCTTCATGAGCTGCAACGTGCTGTCGGAGAGGAACGTCCCGTGCTCGATGCTGCGCACGCCGGCCTTGACCGCCGCGTAGGCGCCTTCGTCGCCATGGGCGTGGGCCATGACGGGGACGTTGCGCTTGGCCGCCTCGCTCACGATCCACGAGAGCTGTGTCTCGGTGTACGACTGCTTGCGCGGGTCGGTGTTGGGGAGTCCGGCGCGTTCGGTCCCGCGCGTCTTGATGACATCGACGCCGCGATCGAGGTTGATGCGCACGGCCTCACGCAGCTCGGCTTCAGTCTGCAGCCCGCCGGCCAGCTTGGCGAAGCGCGCGTCGGCGAGCACCGTCTCCCCTAACTCTGGGGAGATGAAGACGCCGGCGGCCACCACGTCGGGGCCGGCGAACGCCCCCTGCTTGATTGCCTCGCGCAGCGCCACGTCCTGATAGGCCGGGACCGAGGCGGAGCGGATGGTCGTGACGCCTGACTCGAGGGCGCGACGGGCGCTGGCCAACGAGGCGACGTGCGTGTGCGCGTCGATGAGCCCGGGGAGGAGGAAGCGCCCGCGGGCATCGATCACGGTTGCGTCTGACGGAGCGGTGACCGCGCCGGTGGTGACCTGCGCGATCTTGCCGTCGCGAATCACCACGGTGGCGCCGGTGGCAAAGGCGCCGCGCGCCCCATCGATGAGCGACGCGTTGGTGATGACGATCGGACGTGAAGGGCTCGCCCCCTGCGCGGCGCCCCCCTGCGGCGCGAGCGTCAGGGCAGCGAGTACGGACGAGACGAGCACGGCGAGCGGAGAACGGACGACGACGGACACGGTGGGCTCCTCGAGTTGGACGCAGCGGACCAAGCTACCGGGCGCTGAAGCGCGCGCCAGAAGAAATCCGCAACGGCGCGAGTGGCGTAGCACAGACACATCACGCCACTCAGGAGATTCTCATCATGCCGCCGCTCTTTACGCCGCGCGCCGATCGTGCGCGCGGAAGCTCGCGCACGCGCCGTCGCGTCGCCGCCCTTACCGGAGTCGCCGTGCTCGCCGTGACCGTCACCGCCCTCGTCACGCAGTCGTCGGTGTCGCGCGCGTCCGATCACCAGGACACCCCTGAAGTCGAACTCTCCCCGCGCATGGACATCAACGACGTCTATGCTTTTCCAGGCTCGTCGCCCGATCGCATCGCGCTCGTGCTCACCACGTCCTCGCCCATCACCCCCGGGCAGTCGGCGAGCGCCGCCTTCGATCCCAATCTCCTGTATCAACTCAAGGTCGACAACACCGGCGACGGCGTGGAGGACAAGGTCTTCCAGGTCACCTTCGATGGGAGCGGTGCGTCGCAGCGCGTAACGGTGCGCGGGCCGGTGGCGCCTAACGAACTCGGTACCTCCAACACGCTGATCACCAGCGGTCCTGTAGTGTCGGGCGCCATCAATGCCTCGCTCGGCGCGGCCACCGGGATGCAGGTCTTTGCCGGATTGCGCGACGATCCGTTCTTCCTCGACCTCGAGCAGTTCTTCCGCATCGTCCCCGATCGCAAGCCGGTGACGGGGGCGCTGTCGCAGCTCCCCGACACACCGACGGCGTCGTCGTTCCGCCCGGTGGGACAGGCGGTGGACTACCTGCGCGGGCTCAACACGCTGGCCATCGTGATCGAACTCCCGGCCGCCCAGCTCTCGGCCGGCGGGACGCCCAAGCTGGGCGTGTGGGGCACCATCAGCCGCTGATCATTCGCCCACCTAACGACACCCACCGACGACTCCCATGCGATTCTCCATAACACGCCGTTCGGCGCTCGCCCTCGCGACCGCCACGCTCTCGCTCGCCGCCTGCGGCGATGACGACAACACCATCACCGCGCCCGACAACGTGCGCGTCTACAACCAGGTCGAGCGACTCGGCAATCCGCTCGTCAGCGAAGTCACGCTCGCCAAGCGCAACCACGGCTTCCACAACAAGGGGATGCCCTCCACCGACGCCGCCAACCATGCGGCGGAGCTCAAGTCGTTCGTGAAGACCGTGGCCGGGCGCGAGGACGACGTGGCCAATACGCTCGCCGCCGTGCTTCTCCCCGACATGCTGGTCGTGCAGGTCGACAAGCCCGGCAACACCGCCGGGTGGCTCACCTGGGCGCTCGCCAATGGGTACGGCGGACGCAAGCTCACCGACGATGTGGTCGACGCGGGACTGTCCGCGATCTTCGGATCGCTCCTGAGTCCGCGCAACGTCTCGGCGGCGCTGGCGACCGACAACGTGAATGCCAACGACAAGCCGTTTCTCACCACCTTTCCGTATCTCGCCGCGCCGAGCAACTAGCCGGTACCAGGCAGGTCGCGTGAGGGGATGTTCGAGGGGTGCGCGAAGGCGCGCCCCTCATGTCATCTGGTCGTTGGGCTGCTCCCGGCAGAAATTGCCCGTGCCGTCGGTCACGAATGAGTCGTCAAGGATGCGATCTGCCCCTGCACCTCTTTCTCGATCGCACGATGACCGCAACTCTCGCGTGGGACCGGAGCACGTACGTGGCTGAGACTCGTCAGGCATCAACGGAATTGCAGACCGAGGGGCCGACGCCAGCGCGCTTCTGGGGTGATCAGTGGCTGCGCGTAAGCGAGAAGGTGCTCAAGGGGCTCAATCACCAGCTCACGAATCGCATCGCCTCACTCGAGGCGGTGGTCGGGATCTTCCAGGACGGCGAGCCGTTCGAGCCGGAGGTGATCGCGGCGCTGGCGCAGGAAGTCACGCGCCTCAATCATCTCCTTCAGCTCTTCCGCTGCATGCCGGCCGAGCCCTTTGCCGGGGCGGAGCCGGTGCGGCTGCAAGACATCGTCCCGCAGGTGCTCGAGTTGCACGGTCACCATGCCGACCTGCGCGGCATTTCCGTCGAACTCGACGCCGACTTCGACACGCTCCCGCTGCTGGTGCGTCCGTCAGCGTTGTTGCGCTGCCTGCTGGTGGTGCTGGAGGCGGGCGCCGGTAACGCGCTGCGTGCCGGCGGTTCGAGCTCGCTCAAGCTCGCGTACACGGGTGACGGCACGTGGGTCTCGGTGATCTTCGAGGCGCCGCAGCCCGAGGGGCAGGCGATCTTCACCGGCGAGGGGAGCCTGGTGCATGCGGTGCGTTCGGCGCTCGCACACGCCTTTGCCGAAGTGGGGGTCACGGTGGTGAACACCGCCCATGGGGAACGCATCCGCTACGAGTTGCGGCTGCCGACGCTGCCCGAGGCGCGTCGCCGCGAGCGCGAGGCGGCGCTCTTGCTGTAGCCCCGGCACTCCCCGCCGTTGCACCTGGATACGACGAGGGCCGCCCGCGGGCGGCCCTGTTTCGTTCACGAGGGTGGTCTCGCCTTACGCGACCGGATCGCGCAGCGACGCCAGCGACTTGCGCAGGCGGGTGATGGCCTTGGCGCGAATCTGCGAGACGCGCGACTCGCTCACGCCTAACAAGGCGGCGATCTCGTGAAGCTTGAGCTCCTCGAAGTAGTAGAGCGTGAGGACGTTGCGCTCCTGCTCGGGGAGCGCCATGAGCGAGGCGCGAAGACGCGTGACTTCCTGCCCGAGGGTGAGGCGATCCTCGATCTCGGTTTCGGTCGACGCGATCAGGTGCTCCATGGGGATGCGCGATCCGCTGGGGGCGCCTTCGACGGTGCGCTCGAGCGGGATGAAGCGCGAGTTGTCGCCTTCGCTCTGCCAGCGGAAGAGCGTGGGGAGGTCGATCCCCATCTTGGAGGCGATCTGCTGCTGGTCGGGGGCTTGGCCGAGCTCGCGGGTGAGCTGTTCGGTGGCGCTGTGCAGTTCACGGGAACGACGACGCACCGAACGCGGGACGTGGTCCTGGCGGCGGAGTTCGTCGAGCATGGCGCCGCGAATGCGCGGGGCGGCAAAGGTGCTGAAGGCCAGCCCGCGACCGGTATCGAAGTTGTTGAAGGCCTCAATGAGTCCGATGGTCCCTGCGCTCACCAACTCGTCCAGCTCCCCGTCCATCTGCTTGGCGCGGCAGGGCTGCCGCGCGACGTGGTAGACGAGGCCAAGATGCTCGCCGAGGATCTGCTGACGCGCTTCGGCGGAAACGCCGTGGTTCGCGACGTTCTGGCGGCTGGCGGTTGCTGGAGCCATGGAGTCCGTTCCCCGATCGATGAGTCGATTGCGATCCCTCGCTGGTCGCCGAGGCGCCGAATGCGCGTCGTCGACGGTTGGAGGTAAAGCAACGCCGAGGCCAACCGATACTTTGGGGAAGCGCGTGCTGCGACCGAAGTCTCAAGTCGTTCAAGGGCATGGATTTGTGCCCCGCGTCACGCGGTTGGGCCGCTCTGCCACCCCACTGTGAGCCCCAGCCCGAACAGGGTAGATCGTGCCCCTCCCGGCAGGACTTGCCGGAAATTTTCGCTCAGATGTGCTCAAGTTCTGGCAATCGCGGCCGATACGAACAATTGGAGCACACTCACGGAGCCAACGTGGACCGCCGCCTCGTCACCCATCATATGAAGACCCCCTCGTCGCACGACGTCGTCCTCCCCAATCGGCCGACACCGTCGCATCAGGCCGAGCCGGTGGTCGACTCCCAGCCGCTCTCCGAGCGCCTCGTTTCGTACGATCACGCCGTCATCCAGCACGATCGCGGGCTGGAGCGGTTGTCGCCGGCCCGAATCGCCGAGATCCGCATGCGCCTGGAGACCGGCGCGTACAACTCGCCCGACGTGATGAACGCGCTGGCCATGCGCCTGCTCGAGAGCGGCGACCTGGAGTTCTAGGGAGCACGCAGGGGGGTCCGGAGGAGATTTCCTCGGGACGCTCCCGGATGTGCCCGCCGCGCCGGCGGATTTCGCGGAGCAGGAGCCCGGGGTAGTCTTGGGCCATGCATCGCAAAGCCGTGAATCACCTGCGCCGGGTCGACCCGGTGATGGCCGGCGTGATCGACGCCGTCGGCCCGTGCCGATTCAAGACCGCGCCCCACCTCTCGCACTTCGAGGCGGTGGCGCGGTCGATCATTTATCAGCAGCTCTCGGGCAAGGCGGCGGGGACGATCCACGGGCGCTTCGAGACGCTCTTCCTCCCCGAGCGCCCGCATGCGGCCGCGCTCGCCGAGCTCCCCGACGAGGCGCTGCGCGCCGCCGGCGTGTCGCGGCAGAAGATCTCGTACCTGCGCGACCTCGCGGCGCGCGTGGTGGCCGGCGAGGTCCCCATCGATACGCTGCACGAACACCCCGATGACGACGTGATCAGGCACCTCACGTCGATCAAGGGCGTTGGTGTGTGGACGGCGCAGATGTTCCTGATGTTCAGGCTCGGGCGCCCGGATGTTCTTCCCGACCTCGATCTCGGCATTCGCAAGGGGATTCAGCAGGCGTATCGCCTGCGCAAGCTCCCCGATGCCAAGAAGGTCCACACCATTGGCGCGAAGTGGGCGCCTTACCGCACGATTGCCTGCTGGTACCTCTGGCGGTCGATCGACGGCGAGGCGTCCTGAGGAATCCTACATGAGAGTGGCAATCACCGGGGCGAGCGGGTTCATCGGCACACCCCTTCTCCGCCGGCTGCAAGACGCGGGGCACACGGTGCTCACGATCGGACGTGCCCGTGGCGGAGCAACCCCCGACATCGTGTGGGACGCCGCGACGTCGATCGACGCGGCCAAGCTGGACGGCGTCGACGCGGTGCTGCACCTGGCGGGAGAGTCGATCGCGCAGCGCTGGACGTCCGACGCCAAGCGGCGCATCCGGGAGTCGCGCGTGCAGGGGACGTCGCTCCTGGCGCGGACGCTGGCGGCGCTACCGCGCCGGCCGCGCGTGCTGGTGAGCATGTCGGCGATCGGGATCTACGGCAATCGCGGCGACGATACGATCGACGAATCATCGCCGATCGGTCGCGGCTTTCTAGCCGAGATCGGGGCGGCGTGGGAAGGGAGCGCCGATGCGGCGCGTGCCGCCGGGATCCGGGTGGTGCACCCGCGGCTCGGCATCGTGCTCAGCCCCGACGGAGGAGCGCTCGACAAGATGCTCCCCATTTTCCCGTTAGGCGCTGGGGGCCAGAACGGGAGCGGCACCCCGTGGAAGCGCTTGGACCCGCGCACCGCCCCGTTTCCGCCCCCGGGGCTTCCCGTCCCCCCCGGGACCAGCGGACGCCAGTGGATGAGCGGGATCTCGCGCACCGACACGTTGCGCGCGCTGGAGTTCCTCGTCACCTCGGAGACGTTGGACGGCGCGGTGAACCTCACCGCCCCCGCGCCCGTCACCAACGCCGATTTCACGTCGATCCTGGGCCAGGCGATCCACCGCCCGACCATCGCCCCCGTCCCGGAGTTCGCGATCAAGCTGCTCTACGGCGAAATGGGCGAGGCGACGGTCATCGAAGGACAGAAGGTGCTCCCGAAGAAGCTGCTGGACGCGGGATTCGAATTCAGCCACCGCACGCTCGCCGAGGCACTCCGCGCCGAAGGCGTCAAGTAGTCACCCGTCTTCTCGTCTTCCCGTCTTCTCGTCTTCCCGTCTTCTGAGCCCGGCGTCTTCTCCCAAGTCCATCTGGACGCATACCTTAGCACGCTGTCGAAACCCCCGGCCCCCTTGGCTCGTAGATAGAGGCAACAATGGCTGCCATCATCATGGAAGGGGTGCTTTTCGTCGCGCTGGTCGTGGCGGCAGGTACCCTGCTTTTTTTTGGCCTGACGACCTTCACCCCGCTCGGCAAGCGTCTGGCCCAGACCCGCAACCGAAAGGCGATCGAGCGCGCGGCGGAGCTCACCTGTCCCATTCATGGGGCGCTCACGGAGGAGAAGATGGTCCTGCTTCCCTCGGGTGAACGTGTGTGCCCCGAATGCTTCAAGGAGACTGTATGGCAAACCCGGTAAGCGACATGCTCAACAACATGCGACAACGGGGGAATGACGTGAGTTCGAGTGGAACGTTCGGCAAGCTGCTCAAGATCGGGATCGTGCTCTTTGCCCTGGTCTTCCTCCTGCCGTCGATGTTCACCTACGTGGAGCCTGGGCACGTCGGCATCCTGATCCATCGCGCGGGGGGCGGCGTCGATCCCAAGCCGTTAGGCCCGGGGCTGCACTTCCGCAATCCGCTGCTGAGCGCGATCGAGGAGTACCCGGTCTTCATGCAGACGCTCGTGCTCACGCGCGAAAGCACGGAAGGTTCGCCGACCAACGACGAGATCAACGTCAACTCCAAGGAAGGACAGCCGCTCTCGCTCGACGTGGCGATGTCGTTCGAGATCGATCCCGTCAAGGTGCCGGCGATGTACCAGACCTTTCGCACCGACATCGGGACGATCCAGCACGGCTACGTGAAGCAGACGATTCGGCAGGCGTTGCAGGAAGTGGTGGGCGACGAGGCGATCGCCGACATCATGGGCCCCAAGAAGGCCGAGACGGTGTCGCGCGCGCAGGCGCTGCTGCAGCAACGCCTGCTGCAGTACGGGATCATGGTGAAGCAGTTCACGCTCAACGAGTTCCGCGCGCCGCCATCGGTGATCGAGGCCATCAACGCCAAGAACGTGATGCAGCAGCAGGCGCTGACGGCGCAGAACGAGTTGCAGAAGAACGAGTTCCAGGCACGCGGTGATTCGATCAAGGCGGCCGGTCGCGCCAAGGCGATTACCGCCGAGGCCGAGGCGCAGGCGCGCGCCAACCGCCTGCTGTCGGAGAGCATCACGCCCACGCTCGTGCAGTATCGCCTGATCGAGAAGTGGAACGGGGCGATGCCGCAGGTGTCGGGGGGCGGGATGCCGATGATCCAGCTTCCGAGCATCAAGCAGTAGGCGCGTGGTGCGCGCTCATTTCCGGCGCCGCCTCATGCCGCGTCACGCCCTCACGGCCGCCTTGCTCCTGGCGGCGTGGGGGTGTTCGCGTGAGGGGGATGACCAAGGCGCTGCGACGGCCGCCGACCGCGCGGCGGCCAACGCCGCGCCGCTGACCGTCTTTGCCGCGGGAAGTCTCGCTCGTCCGCTGCGGGCCGTGCTCGACTCCTTTAGTGCGCGCAGCGGCATTCCGTACACGCTCGAATCGGCCGGGAGCCTCGAACTGGCGCGCCGGCTCACCGACCTTGGAAAACACGCCGACGTCGTGGCGCTCGCCGACGAAGAAGTGTTTCCGCGCATGCTCATGCCCAAGCAGGTGACGTGGTACGCCCGTTTCGCGCGTAACCGGCTGGTGCTGGCGCACTCCGCCAACGCGGCGGGCCTCGCCGACGCCGAGCGCGGCGACTGGCGCGCCGTCGTGCAGCGTCCGACGATCGAAGTCGGACGCGCCGATCCCGACCTCGATCCCGCGGGCTATCGCACGCTGATGCTCTTTCAGCTGGCGGAGCGCCACTACCGCGAGGCGGGGCTCGCCCAGCGCCTCGAGGCGAGCGCCCCCCGGCGCCACGTGCGCCCCAAGTCAGCCGAGCTCGTGGCGTTGTTGCAGGCCAACGAGCTGGACTACGCCTGGATGTACGAGTCGTCGGCGCGCGGTGCGCGGCTCCCGTTCATCACCCTCCCCTCAGACGTCGACCTCGGTGACGAGGCGTCGGCGGCGACATACGAGCAGGCCTCGGTGCGCGTGCTTGGCTCAACGGTTGGCGACACGCTGGAAGTGCGCGGCATGCCCATCCGTTACGGCCTCACGATTCCGCGTGAGGCGCCGCAGCCCGAACGTGCGGCGGCCTTCGTGCGCTTCCTCCTCTCGCCAGACGGCGTGCGCGTGATGCGGCAGGAGTACCTGGACGCGCTGGATGCGCCGTTGGTCGTTGGAGAAGGGCGTCCCCCCTTTCTCGATTCGATCGGTGTCGCGCGCGATACATCCCGCGTCGCCCCTGCCGCGGCACCGCGATAGCTTTCGCGCGGCGCCGCAGGCGGGCGCATTGACGCCGAAGGAGTGAGTCCGATGCCGAAGGTTCCGTTCGAATCCCTCCCCGATCACGCGCGCATCTGGGTGTTTGGGTCGAGTGCCCCGCTTGCCGCCGACGCGTCGGCGGAGCTGCTACGCCACGTCGACGACTATCTCGCCGGGTGGAGCGCGCATGGCGACCCGCTGACGTGTGCACGCGACTGGCGTGACGAACGCTTCCTGGTCATCGGGGTGGACCAATCGCAGGCGGGGGCGTCAGGCTGTTCCATCGACGCGTTGTTCCGCATACTGCAGGGAGTGGAGCGGTCGTTAGGTGTGACGCTGCTGTCGGGCGGTCGCGTGTTCTACCGCGACGCCGAGGGCGCCGTGCAGTGCGTGGACCGGGCGACCTACGCGGCTCGCGCCCGTGATGGTCTGGTGGGCGACGACACTCCAGTCTTCGATACGACGCTCACGTCAGCGGGAGACTATCGCGCGCGCTTCGAGCGGGCGGCGTCGACGTCGTGGCACGCACAGTTGGTGTAGCCCACATCCTCTCTCCATCACCGCATGTCACGCCTGCTTCGTTCGATCCAGCTCCTTGTGGCCCTCGTGCTTTCCGCCGCCTCGATCGCGGGGGCACAGGAATCGCTCACCATCGAAGGCGTCGGTGCGCGCACGCTGCGCTACACCGCGGCACAGCTGCACGCGCTGGGAGGCGATACCCTCCGGCTCGAGCTGCATCACCAGAAGCCCGCGACCTACGCGATCGTCCCGCTGCGCCGCCTGCTCGCCGAAGGGGGACTCGTGGTCGACTCGCTCAAGGGGCGGCAGCTCACGATGGTAGTGATCGCCGAGGCACGCGACGACTACCGCGTCGCCATTTCGCTGGGGGAGATGGCGAAGGGACTGGGCGGTCGCGACGTCGTGATCGCCTACCGTCGCGACAACGCGCCGCTCACGCAGGAAGAGGGGCCGTTCCGCCTGATCGTGAAGGGCGATGAACGCGCGGCACGCTCCATTCGACAGCTCGTGCGCCTGCGCCTGGTCGACGCGGCCGCGCCGACCGCTGCGCGTTAGGCAAGCCAGCGGTCGCGCCCCTCGGCGACGAAATCGTCGTCCGAGAGTGCTGGATACGACGCGGCGATGCGGTCGAGCTCCGCGCTCTGTCCCGCCGACAGCCCCTCGTGTGGATCGAGGCACCAGGTGCCGGCCAGCAGTCCCTGGCGGCGCAGCACTTCGTGGATCCCGGCGATGCACCCGGCAAAGTGGTTGGCCACGTCGAAGACCGCGCCGTTCGCATCCGTAAGCGCGGTTCCCTTCGCGAGCATCGACGCGTAGGTCTCGCGCGTTGGGGAGGCGGCCTCTCCTGCGGTTGCGGCGTCGCGTAATGCGCGCACCTCGTCGAGCATCGTCACCGCGCGACGTGTCCACACTGCCCACTGTCCCAGCAGCCCGCCCACGATGTACCGCGTGACTTGGCGACCCGCGCTCCCCACGGCGAACGGTGTCAGCAGGTCGGCGACGATGTTGTCGTCGTTGCCGGTGTAGAGGGCGATGTCGTCGCGCCCGGCGTCGGCCACCGCGCGCACCACGTCGATCGTCTGGTAGCGATTGAACGGGGCGATCTTGATCGCGACCACGTCGAGGATCTCGGCAAAGTCGCGCCAGAAGCGGTAGTCGAGACGTCGCCCGCCCACCGCCGGCTGCAAATAGAAACCGATCACCGGGATGATCTCGGCGATCGTGCGACAGTGGGCGAGCAGTTGTTCGTGACTCTCTCCGTCATGCCCGGCGAGCGAGAGCAGCGCGGCATCGTATCCCAGCGAGCGGGCGAGCGTGGCTTCCTGCAGCGCCTGCGTTGTTGCGCCGACCACGCCGGCGACGAGCGTGAACGGTCGCGGGGCGCGCGCCAGCCACTCGCGTGCACTCTCGGCGCCCAGTGCCAGCACGTCGCGCAGCATCCCGTGTTGGCGGATGGCGAACTGCGTCGTGTGCACCCCCACGGCAACGCCGCCGGCGCCGGCCTCCACGTAATAGCGGGTGAGCGCCCGCTGGCGCCGAGCGTCGAGCGTGCGGTTGGCGGTGAGGGCCAGCGGGTGCGCGGGGATCACCTGCCCGGCCAGGAGGTGCGTGCGGAGCGACATGGTCAAAAGGTGCCGTCGCGTCGTTCGAACTTGGTGGGCTTGCCTAACGTGCGCCCGCCCGCCTCGAGCCAGCTCGCGACCCAGGCGGTGAGCGTCGCGGCGTCGACGCCCGGGGGGCCAAAGAGGTCCTGCGCCCGCCGTGTGTCGCTGAGCAGTGCGTCAGGGGCTGGCTCGCCGGTGACGCGTGGTGCCACTCCGAACTGCTCCCCCAACTCCGTGGCCAGTGCTTGCACCGAGAGCCGTTCGGCACCCGTCACGTTGAGGATGAACGGAGGCGCACTCGCCAGCGGAAGCGCGCCGATCGCCATCGCATTGGCGTCACCCTGCCAGATGCAATTGACGAAACCCATCGCGAGGTCGATCGGCTGGTCGTCGAGGATCCGCCGAGCGAGGTCGACGAGCACGCCGTAGCGCAGGTCGACGGCGTAGTTGAGGCGAATGATTGCCACGCGCGTTTGCCAGCGCGCCGCGGCGTCCTCGAAGACACGCTCACGCCCCACGCACGACGCGGCGTATTCCCCAACCGGCGACAGCGGATCGCCTTCGCGCGAGCCGGGTCCGGTCACTGGCGTGAGCGCGTAGACGTTGCCGGTGGAGAAGGCGACGATGCGCGCCTCGCGATAGCGCCGTGCCGCATACGCCGGGACGACCGTATTGGTCATCCAGGTGAGCGCGGGTGCATCGTGCGTCCCGAACTTCTGCCCCGCCATGTAGACGACGTTGGGGGCGTCGGGGAGTGTTTCGAAGGCATCGGGGTCCAACAGGTCGGCGCGGACCACATCGACCCCCATCGCCTTGAGCCGCGCGGCGTCGGCGGCGTTCCCCCAGCGCGACACGGCGTGGATGCGGCGCCCGTCGCCCAGCGCGTCGGCGGCGCGCCGCAGCATCGCGGTGAGCGAGGGGCCCATCTTCCCCCCCGCACCAACCACCACCACGTCACCCGGCGCGAGCCGCAACGCCTCGATGACCGCCGGCGTCGGGCGGCTCAGGCGCTCCTCGAGCTCCTCCTCGGTGCGAGGAGGCGAGAGCTCCGCGGGTGACGTGGCGCGGTTGCTCACGCCGACGGCGGTGCCTCCCCCGTGGCGGTCGTCGGCGCGGGATCGGCCGGAGGAGCTGCCGGCACCGCCGCGACTGCCGGGACCGACGGGGCGAGCGTGCCGTCGAAGCCGATCAGCTTGTGGCTGGCGTCGCAGAAGGGCTTCCGCTTGGAGGCGCCGCAACGGCAGAGCGAGATCCCCTTCCCGGCGGGGAGCGGGAGCGGGACCCCGTTGTGATCGAGGAGCTGCAGGTTGGCGGCGTCCTCGGGGGTGATGCCGAGGGAGCCGTTCTCGCGAATCTTGATCGTGAAAGTCGACATGTCGTTCGAAAGGGGGGATAGGGCGCGATCGTGAGCGCGACGGAGGGAGCCCGACGGCCTGGTGGAGCGATGCAGCGAACGAACCGGGTCGCGCGTTGACGCGAAGTGAATGGGTTTCCTTAATTTTTCATGACTAACGTGCTATCCTAGCCGAACTCGTTGGTCATGCACCCACAACGCCGCAGTGCGCGCCTCATGCTCCCACGTTTGTCCGTCGCTGTCCTGTTGGTTGCAAGTGTACTCCCGCGCGCGGGCGTCGCGCAGCAGGCACGCCGCGACTCGACCGCCGCCGACTCGACGCGGACTCGACTGGCGCCCATGACGATCACGGCGCGCCGTCGCGGACTGTCGACGATCGATGTCCCGCTCGCCATCACGGTGGTGGGACCCGAGAAGATGCGAAACACGCGTGGCGTCGGGCTCGACGAGGCGTTGTCGGCGGTCCCCGGGGTGCTGGCCCAGTCGCGCTACGGCGGCTCGGACGTGCGCATCGTGATTCGCGGCTTTGGCGCGCGGGGGGCCGGCGACCGCTCCAACGCCGGGACGTCGCGCGGGATCCGCGTTCTGCTCGACGGCTTCCCCGAGACCGAACCCGATGGTCGCACCTCGTTCGACGCCCTGGACCTCGGCACCGCCGAACGAATCGAAGTGGTACGGTCGAACGCGTCGGCGCTGTGGGGCAATGCGGCCGGTGGGCTCGTCGCGGTGTCCACCGTCCCGACGTTCGAGCGAAACACCTTCGAGGTGGAGGAGGCGCTGGGGAGCTACGGCCTCAATCGCACGGTGGTCCGCACGGGGACACAGGTCGGTTCCGGTCGTGTCTTCGGATCGTTTGCCAACACCACCTTCGACGGCTATCGCGCGTCGAGCAACAGCCGGCGCAGCCTGCTGAACCTCGGCTTCATCGCTTCACCGGGCGCCGCCACCGAGGTGAGCGTCTTTGCCGTCGCGACCAGCAACCTGTTCAACATCCCGGGGCCGCTGACGCGTGCGCAGGCCGAAGCGACGCCGGACGCGGCCAACGCGACATACGCCGCGCGTCGCGAGCGTCGCTTCAACCGGTTGGGGCGCCTTGGTGCGTCGGTCACGCATCGCCTCGATGCGTCCAACGACATCAGCGGGATGGTGTACGTGAACCCGAAGTACCTGCAGCGCTCGGAGCGCGGGACGTTCCGCGACTTCACGCGCTATCACACCGGGGCCAACCTCTCGTACCAGAACCGCGCGACGTTCGCGCCTAACGTGAAGAGCCGCTTCGTGACGGGGAGCGACGTGGCGTACCAGGATGGCGCGATCCTGTTCTACGGGTTGACGGCCGCCGGCACGCGGGCCACCGACCTGCGCGACAACAAGCGCGAAGGGGCATCCAATGTCGGCGCCTTTGCCACCGAGGAACTCGACCTCGGTGAGGATTGGACGCTCTCGGTGGGTGGACGCTACGACGCCATCCACTACATCGCGCGCTCGTTCATCAACCCCGCGCTCAACGACCAGCGCACGTTCAGTCGAGTGACGCCCAAGGTGGGGGTCACGTGGCGGCGTTCCGTGACGCACACGTTCTACGCGAATGTTGGCGGCGGCGTGGAGGCTCCGGCGGGGAACGAGACCGACCCGGCGTCGACGTTCGGGCAGGACACCGTCTACGGGATCAACCCGCTGCTCGAGCCCATCCGCTCGACGACGTTCGAGGTGGGGACCAAGCAGGTGGTGGCGCGCGGCAGCGGCTTCGTGCGCGAGCTGGCCTACGACGTGGCGGCCTATCAGACCAACGTGACCAACGAGATCGTCCCGTATCGCGGCGGGCGCTTCTACTTCACCGCCGGTGAGGCGCGGCGTCGCGGACTGGAGTTGGGGGTGAGCGCGCGTGCGGCTGGCGGGCTGTCGCTGGAGAGCGGCCTGACCTTCTCCGATAACACGTACCAGAAGTACCAGGTCGATTCGGTGCACTACAACAAGGCGCTGGCCGGTCGCTTTGCCGACTACTCGGGGAACAAGATCGTTGGCGTCCCCGACGTCTTTGGCTCGGTCGCGGTCGGACTCGCGCCGTCGGCGTGGCGCGGGGTGTCGGTGCGTGTGGGCGCGCAGGGGTTCGGCAAGTACTTCGCCGACGATGCCAACGCAGTGGTGGTGCCGGGGTATGCGATTATCAACACGACGCTCTCACTTGACCGTCCCATCGCGCTTGGCGGGGGGATCGGCCTGCGCGGGTTCGTGGCCGTCAACAACCTGGGCGATCGGTCGTATCTTGCATCGGCCTTCCTCAATCCCGACGTGGTGAACAACGTTCCGGTGGCGTTTGAGCCTGGGCTCAGGCGCAACGTGGTGGTGTCGCTGGCGCTGGCGCGGACTCGCTAGGCAACGCGCGCGAGCTTCGCATCTCTATTTCGAGGCATTCATGGCACGCGCGGAGCAGTCGTTCAACATCCGGGTCATCTCGCGCAAGCTGCACCGGTGGGGCGCGGTGGCGGTTGCCATCCCGTTCGTCATTGTGATCGCCACCGGCTTGCTGCTGCAGCTCAAGAAGCAAGTCGCGTGGGTGCAGCCGCCGGAGCAACGCGGGAGCGGCGCGGCGCCCGCGCTCGCCTTCGACCGATTGCTGGCGGTGGCGCAGTCGGTCCCCGAGGCCCAGGTGAAGGGATGGGGGGACATCGACCGCATCGACGTGCGTCCGGGGAAGGGGATCCTCAAGATCACCAGCAACTCGCGCTGGGAGATCCAGGTCGATTCGGAGAGCGGCGAAGTGCTGCACAGCGCGTATCGTCGATCGGACCTGCTCGAGTCGCTGCACGACGGGTCGTGGTTTCACCCGATCGCCAAGCTCTGGGTCTTTCTCCCGTCTGGGGTCGTCGTCTTCGCGTTGTGGCTGACAGGGATCTACCTCTGGCTCCTCCCCTACCAGACGCGCCGCAAGCGGGCGTCGCTGGCGGCGGGGCAGGGGGGAGCGGGGGGCGCCGGGAGCGCCGAGGCTAGAAGAAGTACCGCTTGATCCCGGTGGCGTCGCGGCGGCGCATGCGCCAGAAGACCAGGAAGCCGCTGATCGTGAGGGCGGCGAGCGCGAGCCCCCACGCCATGGCGACGACCAGCCCGCCGTCGCCAAACGCCTCGCCCGAGTGCAGACGATACAGGAACGGCTTGTCGGCGTAGTCCTCGGTGGCGAGCAGCGCGCCCGTGGTGGCGTGCACGACGAACTTGCGGTCCTCGCCCCCGTTGGGCTTGCCGGTGAAGACCGTGACGGTGGGGCGGTCGCCCTTGAACTGCAGCTCGATCTTGTCCACCGGGGCGTTGCCCCCCTGCGCCGCGACGGTTGCCAGCGCCTTCTGCACTGGATCACCCCACGCGGTCGTCGGCGACGCGGTGTTCACCGGACTCACCAGGTCGCGCGTGCGCTCGCGCAGCGCTTCATCCTCTCCGAAGAACTCCGTCCCCGCCACGAGAACGCCGGTGAGCGACGCCCACAGGATGAAGAGCGACGCAGGAAAGCCGATCCAACGATGCCAACGACGCCAGAATTGTGGTGTCATCCCTGGAGATGATCGCGGTGCAGGGTGGAAACGGGGCGAGAATCGTCAGGCGCGCAGTTCGTCGGCGCGCCAGGCGGTCACCGCCTGCTTGATCGCCTTGCTGTCGGTCAGCTCGCCCTTGCGCACGCGGCGAAAGAGCGCGGGGAGCTCGGCGTCCGAGGCAAAGCGCAGCGCCACGAACTGGCGTCGCGACAGCTTCGCGATCTCGCCGTGCTCGTCGGCCGGGAGCAGGCGCTGCAGGCGCAACGTTTCCTCGAGGCGAATCACCCGGTCCTGCACGGTGAGCGCCTGCATGCGCGCCAGTGCGATGCCGAGGAAGATGGCCAGGGCGACGACCACCTCCCACAACGTTGCGGCCGACGGTGCGCGGACGGCGTCGCGGATGGCGAGACCGAAGTAGACGAGCAGGATCGGGGAGACGACGAAGTGGTACGGCACCAGCCAGCGGGTGTGGTTGGCGTAGCTCTGTGACATGGGGGCGGGTGGCGGTGGGAGGAGTGGTGGTGCGCAGCGTTAGGCGGCGGACTGGGCGTCGCGGGCGTATCGCTTGAGGCGGGCCACGATCGCTTCCAGCCCCACCTCGCGGGTCCCCAGGCCGATGCTCTGCATCACCGTGCGCACGAAATCGGGGGGGATGGCCAGCGTCGTGGCCGGTGGTTCGCCGTTCACCGCCCCCAGCACGATGCTCAGGAAGGCGGCGACGGTCGGCGACTGGCGCGCGTTGATGTCGACGTAAAAGTGCAGCCGACCGTCCTGCGACTCGGGAAAGAGGCGGACCGGCGTTTGACACTCGGGAACGCTATAGGCCTCGTCGGCGAGCGCCTGAAAGCGATCCGGCAGCGGCTCGAGCTTGCGGGCGTAGGAAACCAGCGCCGCCATCTTCTCTTCGCGGCCCAGCGACGCAAAGCGACGCAGGACCTGCTCGATACGGGGCGGCACGGCCGGGGACGGTGACGTCATGGGGACGAAGCCTAACCGCGCGCACTCCCATTGCCAGTATCCTTGGAAAACCCTCGCGCGAGGCTGGCACCTTCTCGCGTCACCGCGAATTGTACCGGGAGAGCGGAGGCATCGCGTTCTCATGCTCTCGGCGCTTCATTCCAACTAGGCGACACCGGCAGCACACCCTCTCTCCACTTTCACTCTACCAATCGAGACCATGCCCACTCGTCATGCATCTGCGACCTGGGAAGGCGGCCTTCGCGGCGGCAAGGGTTCCTTCTCCGGCGAATCGGGGACCATCGGCGGCAAGTACGCCTTCAGCACCCGCTTTGGCGAAGAGAAGGGATCCAACCCCGAGGAACTGCTCGCGGCGGCCGAGGCGGCCTGTTACAGCATGGCGCTCAGCGGGCAGCTCGAAGGGCGCGGGACCCCGGCGACCCGGATCGACACCAGCGCGGCCTGCACCGTCGAAAAGGTCAACGACGCCTTCACCGTCACCACGATGAAGCTCACCGTACGCGCCACCGTGCCGGGGATCTCCAACGACGACTTCCAGACCGTTGCCGCCGCCACCAAGGACGGCTGCCCGATCTCCAAGGCGATCAAGGGGAACGTCGCCCTCGAACTCGACGCGCAGTTGGTCTGACGCCAGCGCGACACGAGTGCGGCGCCGCGGGAGCGCTTCCGCGGCGCCGTCGCTCAGTGGCGCACGAGATCGTTGAACAGCGCCGCGATGCCGAGGGTCACCCCTACGCGGCGAACGTTGCGCGCCTGCATCGTCTGGATCTCCACCTGCAGCGCGCGACGCCCGCTCCCGCCCACCCGTACGCGCGTCCCCACAGCGGCGAGCAGGCCGAAGTTGTTGGTGTTGTATCTCGTGTCGATGAAGGTCGAGCCGAAACTGCTGGACAGTACGTGGACGCCGACGCCCGTGAGTACGTAGGGCGACACACGCGCCGATGCTGGCGCGGCGTGAAAGGCGAGCGAGAGGTGCGCGGACAGGTCGCGAAAAACGTCGCGATAGGTCTGCTCCTCCGACGGCACCGTTTCTTCGTGGGGAAAGGTCAGGAGGTACGTCACGTCGGCGACCAGGCGAATGCGCCGCGAGCGCAGGTAACCGAAGTCGACCGTGCCGCCTAGCTCGGCCGCGTGAAAGCCCTGCTGAATGCTCGCCCATCCGCCGTGCAGGGCGACGGAGCCGATGGCGGCGAGCCCGAGATTGCTCGGCGACGACGTCGGGAGCGAATCGCGCTGCGCGCGCGCGGTGCGCGGCGAGAAGAGCAGAGGAAGCGACAGCGCGAGGAGACGGAGCGCGATGCGCGGTCGCGAGGCGAAACAGTGGAACATCCGGCGTCAGGCAGTCGAAGTGGCACCACTGGCGTGCGAGCAGGGTAAGGTAGCCGCAGCCGTCACGCACCGCGCCATGTGGTCGCAGTCGGAGGCGCGTGACGTGCAGCGGGCAACGACGGTCCAAGGAATGGGTGCTTACACCCTCCGTCGTGAACGCAACGGGTGGGACTCCGCGTAGTAGAAGGAGATTGTCCGGGGATGACGGTGTTCAAGCAACGCATCGGACTGCGCACGGCCCTGACGGTGGGGGCGGTCGCCCTCACGCTTGGCGTGGGGGGCTGGTCGCTGGTGCGTTCGCGTGCCCCGCGGCGGCATCCCGATGTCGCACGTGAATTCACGCAGGGGGCGCACTGGGCCGACTCGGTGGAGCGCCTCCTGATGCGCCAGTCGCCCGACGAGATGACGACCGGGGCCGTGACGGCCGCGCTCTATCTCGAGCGTTTGCGACTGGGGGTCGGGAGCCCATTCCGGCTGATCGACTACGCGCTGCGCGACCCGCTCATCGCCAAGGATGCGCGCCATCGCCTCGCCGAGGCGATTCTCGCGCGCACCAGCGTGGGCGCCGCCTACGCGACGCCCCCGGAGGCGCTCGACCTGGTCGCGCCGCACCCGACACCGGACATCGGGCGCGCGCACCGACAGTTGATGGAGTCGGTGACCGAGGAGGCCGAATCGCCGCGCGCCGCCGAACTGGCGTTGCGACTGGCGTACACGGTCGGGACGGCGTCGGGAGTGGTGTCGCACCGGGCGTCGGCGGTGGCGTTAGGCGCCATCGCGCAGGCGCGCGACCGGGCGCTCGCCATGCGCGACGCCGCGGCGCTCCTGGCCGAGGCACGTCGCGAGCGTGTCGATCCGGTCGAGTGGTGTGTGACCTGGCGTGCGGCGCGGCGCTTTGCCGTCGAAGGGCCGCTCGCCGATCCCCCGTCGCCTCGGGACGAGCAGGCGGCGGTGCGACTCCTCCCGCGACTCGTGGAGCAGCTGGCCTCGCTCACGCCATCGCCGCTTCCTGCCGCGACCGCCCGTTCGTTAGGCGGCGTGGCCGGCGTCGCCGCGGCCGAAGTCGTGGCCCGCCGAGCCGCACCGCCGCAAGCGCCCGTCACCGTCACGATGGGGGGCTACGCCTCGTTTGTCTCAGGAGCGCTCGGGAGCTCGGAGGCGCGCCGCGCCCGCGCGCAGTTTGTCGCCCGGGCGCGAAACGAAGAGTCGATGGTGGCCGAGCTGGCGCGCTTGCGCGCGGTGGCCGGGCCGTCGAGCGAAAGTGCGATGGCAGTGTTGAGCGCGTCGGTGGCCATGCGCGCGTACGCGCAGGAAAAGGCCTGGCTCCCGGGCGATGCGGGACCGGGGGCGCTGATGCTGCAGAGCCGACTCGGACTGGCGTCGCTCTCCTTTGACGAGCGCGTCCCCTCGAGCTGGCGTCCGTACTACCTGCGCATGCTGGACGAGGTGGTGGGTGACCTCACCTCCGTCTTCCCGGCGCTCGACCTGCGCGGGCTCAATGTGCGCTTTGGCGATTCACCGCTCGCCGATCGCGCCTTGGCGTTGCACGACCCCGGCTCGCGCACGATCTACTTCCCGCTCGCCACCAGTGCAGGCGCGATGGCGCACGAGCTGGCGCACGATCTGGATTGGCAGGCGGCGCGGCGCTGGTACGGCGTGCGTGGCGGATATCGCACCGATCGGTCGGTGCGCCAGTTTCCCGATCAGTTCTCGGCGACGGTCCGGCGCCTTGCGAGTGCGGCTCGGCCGCGGCGCGAGATGCTCTCGTCGCCGGTGCAGGCCGACCGTCCCACCGAGGCCTTTGCGCGTGGCGTCGATTGGTTCGTCGCCGCCGCGCTGGCGCATCGCGGACGGATGAATGGCTACCTGACGTCGGTGCAGGACGCGATGATCACCGGCTACGCCTCGGCCACCGCGCCGCGCGGCGGGACGACCGAGGGCGATGCGACGCTTGACGCGTTGCGCGAGATCGCGGTGGTCGATCCGGCGATTGTCTCATGGTACGACACGACGTATGGGACGGGGCGCCATCTCGGCGTGACCGATGCGGCACGGCGTACCCTCGTGGCGCCGCTCACGCGCACCGACCTGCGGTACGGGTCGATGCAGGGAGTCGATGCCTTCATCGCGGCGCCGCGCGCGCTCCGGGCGTCCGCCGAGGTGTCGGGGGGATGGAGCTGCCTGCTCACGTCGTCTTCGTCGAATGGGCGGGACGTGTCGGTGGTGCAGTCGGCGATGTCCATCGCCGCTGAGGCGCGGGCGCGTGGACTGGTGAAGCGCTGGGGGGACTATGCGCGCGGCGTACCCGGGGCGTCGCTCCGGTTCCGCGCGTTAGGCGGTGCACCGTGGCACCCCGCGATCCAGGATTCGGTGATGCGCGAGGTGCGCGATGCCATCCTCTGGCGCGCGGCCCGCCCCGACGACGGGCGCGCGGGAGTCGACCTGGCCGAGCGTGCCGATCGCCGCGCGGCGTGGGATCGTTGCGCCGGCGCCCGTCAGGTGCGGACCGGAAATCGTTAGGCGTCGCTCCGGCGCCAGCGCGATGACCGGCTGGCGCTGCTCGTGGCTCGCGCCCTTTCGCCGCGGGCGTGGCGAGACCTGACGACGCTCCCTAGCTCGCCGCGGTGTCGCCCCCTGTGCGCAGCGCCTCGGTGACCGGTGTGCCGTCGCTCGAGGTGTGGATGACGCGGCGCGTCGGGAAGGCGAACTGGATCCCCTCGGCGTTGAAGCGGCGCAGCAGCTCGAGGTTCACCTGCTGCTGGGTGTCCATGTACGCCAGGTAGTCGCTGGTGGTCATGAAGTACACCACCTCGAACTCGAGCGACGAGTCCATGAAACGCGCGAAGTGTGCGCGGTCAAAGCGCGTGTGCGGAGCCGCCTCCACGATCGACTTGATCATCTCCGGGACGCGCGCCACGACGTCCTGCGGCGTGTCGTACGTGATCCCCACATTGAACAGGATGCGCCGCTCCTGCATGCGCTTGAGGTTGCGCACGCGCGACTTGAGCAGGTCGGCGTTGGAGAAGATGATCTGCTCGCCGCCCACGGCGCGCAGTCGCGTCGTCTTGAGGCCGATGTTCTCGACCGTGCCACTGACGCTGTCGACCGCGATGGTGTCGCCGACATCGAATGGTTTGTCGAGCACGATCGACAAGGCGGCAAAGACGTCGCCCAGGATGTTCTGCACCGCGAGCGCGATGGCGATACCGCCGACGCCGAGTCCGGTGATGAGCGCCGAGATGTCGAAGTCCCAGACGTTCTTGAGCGCGAGCAGGGCGACGACCGTCCACATCACGCCGCGGGCCACGACACCGATCGCCTTCAGCGTGGCCGACGTGGCCTGCTCGTCTCCGGTGCGGGAGCGCGACCACTTGCGCAGCCAGAAGGCGATGAGCGCATTCCCCCACACGGCGAGCTGCAGGAGGACGGCAATGGCGGTGACGTCCTGGATGGCCTCTCGCGCCAGCGCCGGGAGTTGCAGCACCGGGGAGCCGGCGCGAATGGCGAGCGCGAGGATGAAATAGAAGCGCGTGCGCTTGAGGAGATCGGAGGCGACGTCGTCGAGTTCGGTCTCGGTGCGCTCGGCGAGGGCGGCGAGCCGGCGGCCGACGAGGTGCTTGAGCGCATAGAGCAGCAGTCCCACGCCGCCAGCGATGAGACCGGCGGTGAGCCAGGCATCGACGGAATTCCCGAGGAACTGGCGGTCGAGAGCGGCGAGAGTCTGCGGCATCGGCAGGAAGTGGAAGCCTGAGATCGAAAGGTGCCGGTGTGGTTTCGTTTACATCGCGTTGCCGGGCGTCGTGCTGGCGGCGTAATCGTTTTCGCGCGATGCACCGCGACGATTGGACGAATTCTAGCCGACGATCGAGCCGAGTGGCATGCATCGCCACGTGAGCGCACGCGGACCGTGGGCGTCGCAGTGCAAGGCGCGCGCGCCGGCGTCAGCTACAACGGCTCATCCACGCGCAGGTGAACGTTTGGTCCTCCAGTCCATATCGGCGCGCCTCTGGTCCCATTCTTTCGAAAACCATCAGCAGGCAATTGACCAGCCGAGGTCGTGTGGCGATTGTATGCAATCTTCCATGCACCCACGCGCGTGACCGCAACACCGGAGTGCCCCCCTCCGGCTGCGGTTGGGCGTGCTGGCGCGGGAAGCGTTGTTCTGTCCGCACTCCTTCCGCACCGGAGGCCCCATGCACAGATCTCGTTCTCCAGGCGCACCACGCGCCCGCACGTGGCTATTGGCACTTGCCGCTGTGCTCACCCCGACCCTCATGCAGGCCCAGGGGACGGGCATGCTGACCGGCACCGTTACCGATCGCGCCTCGGGCGCGCCGATCAACGGGGCCCGTGTTCAAGTCGTGGGCGAAGCGGCGCTCGGCGCCAATACCGATGACAACGGACGCTACTTCGTTCGTGGCATTCCCGCGGGATCGCGCTCGGTGCGCGTCACGCGCATCGGGTTCCGTCCCGAGGCGCAGACGATCACGATCGCGGCCAATGACACCGCGCGACTGAACTTCTCCATCGCGGCGTCGGCGGTCGAACTGCAGCAGGTCGTCGTCACCGGGACCGGTGGCGCGGTCGAGAAGCGCAAGATCGGTTCCTCTATCGGCTCGATGGACGTGGCGGCGCAGCAGGACATCATGCCGGTCACGAACTTCACGCAGGTGCTGGCCAACAAGGTCACCGGCGTGCGTTCGGTCGGCGTGGGCGGCGGCGTGGGCGGCGGGCAGGACCTCCGCATTCGCGGCGTGGCGTCCTTCTCGCTCAACCAGCGTCCCGTCATCTACATCGACGGCGTGCGCGTCGACTCGCGCGGCACCGAGTGGACCACGGCGACGGGCATGGCGGCGACCGCCTGCTGCTCGTTCTCCGGCGGCAACTCGGCCGATCGCCTGAGCGACCTCAATCCCAACGACATCGAGCGTGTCGAGGTGCTCAAGGGCGCCGCGGCCGCCACGCTGTACGGCTCCGAAGCGACCAACGGCGTCATCCAGGTCTTCACCAAGAAGGGACGTGGTGAAGGGCGGACGCAGTGGAACCTCGGGCTCGGGACCGGCTACAACCGCCTGCGCGAGAACCTCCCGACCAAGACCTTCCCCCGCTTCACGGGTCCGGATGGCACGCGCGCCAAGGACGCCAACGGCCTCATCGAGAACGGGCCGTTCAACTCGTTCGACATCAGCGGGCAGGGCGGCACCACGCGCTCGACCTACTTCGTGTCGGCGTTAGGCTCCAAGGAAGTGGGCTCGATCCAGCCCAACGACCAGGTGAAGGGGAACCTGCGCGCCAACGTCACCTTCGTCCCCACCGACAAGTGGACGGTCGAAGTGCGCTCGGCGTACACCCGCAACGTCATCAACGAGTTGCAGGCGGGGAACAACTGGACGGCGTTGTTAGGCAACGCGATCAACGGGAACCCGCGCACCGCGTCGGCGACGCGCCCGTACGGCGAGGCCTGGGTGCCGGTCAAGGACATCCAGACGATGGAGACCAGGAGCGACGCGGACCGCTGGACGGGTGGCGTGACGCTGTCGTATGCCTTCAGCCCCAACTTCACGCATCGCCTGATCCTCGGGACCGACGCGGTGAACGAGCAGAAGTCGCGCTTCTTCCCGTACGCCGGCCTCTTTGGCCCGGCGGGCGTGACCAACGGGCAGCGCAACCTCGGGCTCCGCAACTATCGCACGACGACGGTCGACTACCTCGGGACGCTCAACTACAAGCTCCCGTTCAACATCGAGTCGAACCTCTCGTTCGGTGGGCAGGGCTTCTGGGAGTCGCAGCGGCTCAACATCGCCGAGCTCGACCACTTCCCGGGCCCCGGCCTGTCGACCGTTGCGGCTGGCGCCGGGACGGGGGGCGGTGGGGGCGTCCCCGGGGCGGCCGCACGCGGCGTCGCGTACCGCCAACCTGGCCCTGCGGGGGGCGGCGCCCGGCGGTGGCGGCCATCTCGCGGGGCGCTACGGCTCTGAGGCCCGCGTGCTCGACGCCCTGATCGCCGGCGATCCGAGCCTCGGCGAGCCTCTTGTACCGACGCTCCCCTACCTGCGGGCCGAGGCCGTCTACGCCGCCCGCTACGAGATGGCCCGCACCCTCG
>CAZLLP010000064.1:0-27720 GCA_964560345.1 uncultured Gemmatimonadaceae bacterium | reverse complement strand
ACGGTGATGAACGTGAGCCCATGCGCCGTGGCGAAGGCGTCGAGTTCATCGCGCTTCATCGTGTGCCCATCCTCGTTGAGCATCTCGCAGATCACCCCCGCCGGCTGCATCCCCGCCAGGCGGCAGAGATCGACCGCGGCCTCGGTGTGCCCCACGCGCTGCAGCACGCCGCCGTGGCGCGCCTTGAGCGGATGGACATGTCCGGGCGTACGCACATCCTCGGCCCCCTTGGTCGGGTCGGCAGCCAGGCGGATGGTGATGGCGCGATCGGAGGCGGAGATCCCGGTGGTCACGCCGTATTTCGGCGCCCCGTCGATCGAGACCGTGAAGGCGGTCTTCATCGACTCGGTGTTCTCGCGCGCCTGCATCGAAAGGCCAAGGTGGGCGACGCGTTCGCTCGGAAGCGCCACGCAGATCATCCCCTTCGCCTTGAGCATGAAGTTGACCATCTCGGGCGTGACGAGTTCTGCAGCGCAGATCAGGTCGCCCTCGTTCTCGCGATCCTCGTCATCCGCGACAACGACGAACTTGCCGTTGCGGAGATCCTCGATCGCCTGCTGTACGGTGCCGAATGCCATGGGGGAAACGTAACCCGTTGGGGGGCTTGGACAAAGCTGAGCCTTCTCCCTGCTGGACGCCCCACCCCGCCCGTGAGGTACCGAGCGACGATCAAGCGGGCTTCACAGAAGCCCGCGCGGCGCCGCTCGCGCGGCCGTTACGGCGTCGGGCGACCGGGGAGATACGGGGTGACGAGCGACCGCACGTACTTGCCGACGACGTCTCCCTCGAGATGCACTCGCTCTCCAACCCCGAGGTCGCCCAGGGTCGTGTGGCGCAGGGTGTACTCGATGATCGATACCTGAAGAATGCCGGGGACCGGAATTGCGTTCACGGTGAGGCTCACCCCGTCCACACAGACGGAGCCGTGCGGGACGAGCAACTCGGCGATCGACGGGGGGACGGCGATGTCGATGAGCCAGGCGTCATCGCGGCGTGACGTGGCCACCACCTCGCCCACGCCATCCACGTGCCCCTGCACGATGTGCCCGCCCAGCCGCTCGCCGGCGCGCAGGGACCGCTCGAGATTGAGTCGGCGCCCTGTCCCCCATGACGCGACCGTCGTCCGGTCGAGCGTCGTGACGACGGCGGCGACGGTGAACCAGCCGGGCCCGCAATCTCGCACGGTGAGGCAGGCGCCGGCGCACGCGATGCTCTCGCCCAGTGCGAGGTCATCGTAGCGGCAGGCGATGCGGAATTCGCGCCCGGCCGCCGCTTCCTGCACGGCGGTGATCGTGCCGATGTCGTCGACGAGACCGGTGAACATCAGGCCCTCCCCTTGGCGCCCTCGAGCGCGTAGACGGTCATGAGGTCATCGCCAAAGGCCTGGCGTTGCACGATGCGCATGCGGTCGGCCTGCTCGGCGCGCTGCGCCGGCGCAAGGAGAAAGGCGTTCAGCGCCCCCGCGCCCAGGACCACAGGTGCGGTGAAGACGACAAGACGGTCGACCAATCCGTCAAACAACAGTGCGCCCGCGAGGCGCGCGCCGCCCTCGACGAGGATGGAGTGCACCCCGCGCGTACGCAGCGCGCGAAGCGCTTCACCCAGCGATGCGGCCGGGACCAGCTCGACCCCCATCTCGTTGAGCGTGGCCTCATACGCCGGATCGGGGTCGTGCGCCATCACGAGCACCGGGACGTCGCGAGCCGTGCGAGCGAGGACGCTGGTGACCGGGAGACGCCCCGAACGGGAGAAGACGACGCGCACCGGCGGGACGCGCGGCGCCTTGGCATCGCGCACGGTGAGCGCCGGATCGTCGGCAAGGACCGTCCCCAGCCCCACTCCGACCGCGTCGTGCTGCGCGCGCCAGCGATGCACCTCCGCACGCGCCTCTGGGCCGGTGAGCCATCCCGTCTTGCGCGTGTGATCGGCCACGACGCCGTCGATCGAGACCGCCAGCTTGAGCGTGACCCATGGGCGATCGGCGCGCACCGCGTGCAGGAAGGCCGCATTGAGGTCGCGCGCTTCGGTCTCGCACACGCCGGTGTCGACGGTGACGCCCGACTCTCGCAGCCGATCCGCTCCGCCAGCCGCAACCGGATGCGGATCGCGCACGGCGATCACCACGCGCGACACGCCGGCCGCCAGCAAGGCCTCGGTGCACGGCGGCGTCTTGCCATGGTGATTGCAGGGTTCGAGGGTGACGTAGACCGTGCTGCCGCGCGCCTGCGCCCCCGCCTTGCCTAACGCCATCGCCTCGGCGTGATCGCGACCGAAGGCGGCGTGGTACCCTTCCCCAACCACCGCGCCGTCCTTCACGACCACGGCGCCTACCAGCGGATTGGGCGACACCTGCCCCCACCCGCGCTCCGCGAGGGACAACGCGCGCCGCATGAAGCGCGCGTCGTCGGCGGCTGTCGTCGTGGGCGAGCCCGCGCTGCTGCGTCGCGCCATCCCTACCAGTTCACCCGCAGCCCTACCGAGGCATAGCTGCGCGCATCGTCGGCGCGGCGGCCCACGAAGGTGTTGTAGGTTGCGAGCGTCCCGCCACTCGCGCGCCCCACCTCGGCGACCACACGCACGAGCGCGAGGTTGAGCGAGAGGTTGGCGAACAGGTTGGTGCGCGTGAGTTCCTGGTGCGCCGACACCACATTCGAGGTCACGCTGGTGCCCAGCCGATTGACCGTCACCTGCGCGTCGGCCCGCGTGTCGTACGTGTCCTGACCGGCGCCCACGGCGAGGCCGAAGACCGCGAGGTTCTTGCCGGCGACGACGCGCCACGCGGTGCTCTTCACCTCGATGTTGCGCACGTCGAGTTCGTCGTTCGACACGCGCCCCGTGACGTTGACCGTCGGCAGGTCGCGCTGGAGATAGGTCACCGAGATCCCCGGTGTCACAAAGGTCTCCTGCAGGAGCCCCAGTCGCCCGCCAAAGCCGAACTTGAGCGATCCATCGGGGACATCAAGCGAGAGATCGGATTCGTCCACCGACGGGACATAGGCGACGTTGACCAGGGCATCGAGCCCGAGTGCGTACGTCCCGGCGAACGGGATGCCGCGAAAGATCCCCACCGCGGCGTCGAGGACCGGGGCGGCGATCCACTGCTGCTTGATGGCGTAGTCGCTCGAGGTAGCGCCCGTGACGGCGGGCGTGCGCTGCTCTACTCGGGGGAGACTCGCCTCCATCCCGTTGGCCTTGAGCCCGATGGAGAAGTGTCCGAGTCCGCGCAGCGACGAGTGTTCGCCCAGCACTGCGTTGCCGGCGGTGATCGTAGCGCCAAGTTGCGGGGCCATGAACTGGAACAGGTCGAGAGCCTTCTGGCAGGCGTCCTGGGTGATGCGTTCCGCTGCGGTGCCAGCGCGGCATTGCGCGTCGATCGCGCCGCCCTGCGCGGCCAGGCGTTGCGGCGTCACCGTGATCACCAGCGCCGCGGCCAGCGCCAGCAGACCGCCAGCCGCAATGGTGCCGCACGAGCGACCCATGCCACCTGTCGCCCCGACTCCCTCGATGAAACCTCGTCCGGTCATTCGGATACTCCTGCGTGTGGCGCGGTGGCGCGAGCCTACTGCGCCGCCACGAGTTGCACCTGCCCGCTCCCCGGCGCCACGTGCCCGAGGTGCCAGGCCCGCACGCCGGCATCAGCCGCCGACTGGAGAACCGACGACGCGTCGGCGGGGTCGGCAACGACGACGAGCCCGACCCCCATGTTGAACGCGCGGAACATCTCGTCGCGCGCCACACCTCCCGCCGCTTCCAGTACCCGGAAGGCGTTCGGGATGTCCCACGACCCGGTGTCGACGATGGCGTCGAGCGTCGGCGGGAGGGCGCGGTTGAGGTTGCCGGGGAGTCCGCCGCCCGTGATGTGCGCCAGCGCACGAACACGCCCGAGCACCGGACGAATGGACGAGAGGTACGAGCGGTGCACGCGCAGCAGCACATCGGCGACCGTCGCGCCGCCTTCACCGGGGAACGGGTCGTTCACCGTCAGGTGCATGCGGTCGCTGACGATGCGCCGGGCGAGCGAATAGCCGTTGGTGTGCAGCCCCGAGCTCTCGAAACCGATGAGCACATCGCCGTCACGCACGCGATCGGCGCCTAACGTGGCCCCCTCCTGCACCGTCCCCACAATGAAGCCGGCGAGGTCGTAATCGGGGGGCGTGTACAACCCGGGCATCTCGGCCGTCTCGCCGCCGATGAGCGCGCACTGGTTCTCGCGGCACCCGGCGGCGACACCGGCCACGACCGCCTCCACCACCGCCGGCTCGAGCGCGCCGAACGCGACGTAGTCGAGGAAGAAGAGCGGCGTCGCCCCCTGGGCGAGGATGTCGTTGACGCAGTGGTTCACCAGGCAGTGCCCCACGGTGTCGTGGCGCCCTGCTTCGATGGCGACCTTGATCTTCGTCCCGACGCCATCGGCGCTGGCGACCAGGATCGGCTGCCCTTCGGTCGGGGAGCGAAACATCCCCCCAAACGATCCGAAGGCGCCGATGCAACCCGCCGTGCGCGTGGACTCGACCAGCTTGCCGATCCGCGTCTTGGCGTCGTCCGCCGCCTCGATGTCGACTCCTGCCGAGCGGTAGCTCAGCGGCGTGGTGTCCCGTCCCTCCGTGCTCACGACGCCAGTTCCTCCTCGAAGGCCACCAGTCGGCGGAACTCGTTCAACCGCTCGCGAATCATGTCGTGATCGATTTCCAGCAGGCGTTCGATCGAGAACTTCTCGACGGCGAACGACCCCATCGCCGAGCCATACACCACCGCGCGCCGCATGTGTTCTTCATCCAGCTTGCCGGTGCGCGCGAGGTAGCCCATGAAGCCGCCGGCAAACGAGTCCCCCGCACCGGTCGGATCGAAGACATCCTCGAGTGGATAGGCCGGCGCGAAGAACACCGAGTGCTCGGTGAACATGAAGGCGCCGTGCTCTCCCTTCTTGATGATGACGATCTTGGGGCCGCGCTTGAGGATCCACCGTGCGGCCTTGACCAGGTTGGCGTGCTCCGTGAGCTGGCGCGCCTCGCCGTCGTTGAGCAGGATCGCGTCGACGTGCTTGAGCAACTCCATCAGGTCGGAGCGCCGGCTCTCGATCCAGAAATTCATCGTGTCGCACGCCACCAGCTTGGGGCGCTCGACCTGACGCAGCACCTCCAGCTGCAACCGGGGATCGATGTTGGCCAGGAAGACGTACGGCGCGCTGCGGAACTGATCGGGGATCTTGGGCCGGAAGTGCGAGAAGACGCCGAGTCGCGTCTCCAGCGTCTCCGCCGAATTGAGGTCGTGACGATAGCGCCCGCGCCAGCGGAACGACTCGCCCTCCGCCTTCTCGACGCCCGCGAGATCGACCCCGCGCGCGCTCAGCGGCGCGAGCTTCTCGAACGGGTAGTCGCTTCCGACGACGCCCACCAACTGGACTGGCGTGAGGTGACTGGCCGACGCCGAGAAGAAGGTGCCGGACCCGCCCAGCACTTCATCGGCCTTGCCGAACGGCGTTTCCACGGAGTCCAGCGCGACGGAGCCTACGACGAGAACACTCATCTTGGGGAAGACGGGAAGACGGGAAGTCGGGAAGACGAGAAGAAGCAACGCCTTCGAGGCGATCGAATGTGCCCTGCTACCATCATGGCGAAGCGCGAGCAGCGCGTGAGTCGGGGGCGACTGAACTCGTCTTCCCGTCTTCCCGTCTTCCCGTCTTCTGGATCCTACATGCGTTCCGGCGCCGTGATGCCCAGGATCGCCAGCCCGTTGGCCAGCGTGACCTGCGCCGCGCGGGCGAGGGCAAGACGTGCCGAGCGCACCGGCTCCGGCTCCCCTAGCACGTGATGCTTGTGGTACCACGTGTGCACGAGCCGCGCGGTCTCGAGCAGGTACGACGCCACCAGGTGCGGCGCCAGCGTGCGCGCCGCCGCGGTGACTAACGCCGGGAAGCCGAGCAGCGCCTTGACCAGCTCACGCTCGTCGTCTTCGGCCAGTGCGCTCCAGTCGACGCCATCGCCGGTGATCGACATGGCGTCGATCTCGCCCACGCGGAAGATCCCGCAGACGCGCGCGTGCGCCATCTGGATGTAGTACACCGGGTTCTCCTCGCTCTGCGCGCGCGCCACGTCGACGTCGAAGACCAGTTGCGAATCCGACTTGCGCATCAGCAGGAAGTAGCGCACCGCGTCGCGTCCCACCTCGTCGATGAGGTCGCGCACCGTCACGTAGCTCCCGGCACGCTTGGAGATCTTCACCTCCTCGCCGGATTTCATCACCGTGACCATCTGGTGCAGCTCGTACTCCGGGTATCCCGCCGGGATCCCCATGCCTAACGCCTGCAACCCGGCGCGCACGCGCGTCACGGTGCTGTGGTGGTCGGCCCCCTGCACGTCGATGGCGCGCGAGAAGCCGCGGCGCCACTTGCCCAGGTGATAGGCCACGTCCGGCAGGAAGTAGGTGTACGTCCCGTCGGACTTCCGCATCACGCGGTCCTTGTCGTCGCCGTATTCGGTCGTGCGCAGCCACAGGGCGCCGTCCTTCTCGAACGTCTGCCCGGCCTCGCGCAGCATGCGCACCGTCTCTTCCACCTTGCCGTCGGTATACAGCGACGACTCCAGGTAGTAGATGTCGAACTTGACGCCAAAGGCCTGCAGGTCCTTGTCCTGCTCGCCGCGCAGGTACGCCACCGCAAAGGCGCGAATGCCCTCGAGGTCGTCGCCCTTGGCGTCGTTGGGGTGCGTCGCGACGTAGTCACGCGCGATGTCGCGGATGTACTCGCCGTGGTAGCCCCCCTCGGGGATCTCGCTCACGCCGGTCGTCAGCTCGCGCACGCGCGCCTGGACCGACAGCCCGAGGTTGGCAATCTGGACGCCGGCGTCGTTGTAGTAGAACTCGCGCGTCACCGACCATCCGGTCCACTCCAGGAGCGTCGAGATGGCGTCGCCTAACGCGGCCTGCCGCCCGTGCCCCACATGCAGCGGCCCGGTGGGATTGGCCGACACGAACTCCACGTTCACCACGCGCTGCTTCCCTTCGTCACTCCGGCCGTAGGTCGTCCCTGCCGCGAGCAGGTCGACCAGGGCGCGCGCTTCGGCGCCCGCGGCCAGGCGGAAGTTGATGAAGCCCGCGCCGGCGACATACGCCTCGGAAACACCGGCCTTCGCCACATCCAGGCGCGTCACGAGATCCTGCGCGATTTCGAGCGGTTTGCGCTTGAGCGAACGCGCCAGCAGCATCGCCGCGTTGCTGGCCCAATCGCCAAACGACGGATCGCGCGGGCGCTCGAGTTGCGGCTGGAAATCGTCAGGCGCGCCGAGGGCGAGCGCTGCCTCGCGCAGCGCGTCGCGCAGGATCTGTTCGGGGGTCATTCGCCGCTGCTCGGCTTGGCCGGCGCCGGCGATGAGGAAGACGAACCGCTCGAGCCGCCGGAACTACTGGAGCTCCCGGAGCTGCTTGATCCGCTGCTCCCCTCGCTCCCCCCCGACGACTTCCCTTCGCTCTTGCCGGACGAGCCCGCGCTGTCGGACGGCTTGGAGGCGGCGCGCTGATCCTTCTTGCCGTCCTTTCCGTAGTCGGTGATGTAGAAACCCGAGCCCTTGAAGATCAGCCCAGCGCCCCCCGAGATGACGCGAACCGCCATCCCCGAACCGTCAGGGGCTGGGATCTCGCTCGGGACCTCGGAGATCTTGAAGATGCGCTCGATGATCGTGCCGTCGGGGCAGCGGAACTCGTATGTCGGCATGCGTCCTGGTCTGAGTGCAAGCGTTACTGCGTCAATAACTTAGCCGCGCGGAGGCTGGCACTCAACCAGCGAGAGCTCGCCGGCGGCTTACGCCGGCCGGAACTGCCCCCAGCATCCCTGCAGCGTATCGCTGATTTCCCCCACGCTGGCGCGCGCGCGCACCGCCTCGATGATGAGCGGCATCAGCATCGGGAGCCCCTCTGCTCCCCCCTCCGCTTCTCCCGCGGCGCCGCCCTCCGACGGGCGATCGGCATAGGGGGCCGCCGCCACGTGGAGCGCGGCGAGTGCCGCGGCGACTCGGTGGCTGTCGCGCCCGGCCTTCACCGCACGGAGCCGTCCCACCTGCTCCCCCTCGAGCCTGGAGAAGTCGGGCGACGGAATGATGGGCGGCTCGGCTCCGTCGTCGAAACGATTCACCCCCACCACCACGCTTTCGCCGGATTCGACGCGCAACTGGTGGGCGTAGGCACTGCGGGCGATCTCCTCCTGGAAGAAGCCGGCCGCGATGGCCCGCTCGGCGCCCCCCATCTCATCGACCTTGGTGATGAGTGCGAGCGCTTGCCGTTCGAGTTCGTCGGTGAGCGCCTCCACGTAGTACGAACCGGCGAGCGGATCGACCGTGACGGCGATCCCCGACTCGTAGGCGACGATCTGCTGCGTGCGCAGCGCCAGCGTCGCCGCCTCGGCCGTCGGGAGCGCGAGCGCCTCGTCGTAGCCGTTGGTGTGAAGCGACTGCGTCCCGCCTAACGTGGCGGCCAGCGTCTGCACCGCCACGCGCACCACGTTGTTGAGCGGTTGCTGCGCGGTAAGCGTCACGCCGCCGGTCTGCGTGTGAAAGCGCAGGCGACAGCTCGCGTCGCTGGCCCCGAAGCGCTCGCGCATGAATCGCGCGTAGATGCGCCGAGCCGCGCGGAACTTGGCCACTTCCTCGAACAGGTCGTTATGCGCGGCAAAGAAGAACGACAGGCGCGGCGCGAAGGTGTCGACCGCCAGCCCCGCGGCGATCGCCCGCTTCACGTACTCGACCGTGTTGGCGAAGGTGAAGGCCAGCTCCTGCACGGCGGTGGCCCCCGCCTCGCGAATGTGGTAGCCCGAGATCGAGATCGGATTCCAGTTGGGCACTTCGGCGGCGCAGAATCGGAAGATCTCGGCGATGAGACGCAGCGACGGGCCGGGCGGGTAGATGTAGGTCCCGCGCGCGATGAACTCCTTGAGCATGTCGTTCTGGATCGTCCCGCTCACCTGCGCGCGCGAGATCCCGCGTTCCTCGGCCACCACGATGTACATCGCCAGCAGGGTGGCTGCCGTGGCGTTGATGGTCATCGAGGTGGAGACCTTGTCGAGCGGGAGGTCGTTGAGGAGCGCGTGCATGTCCTCGACCGTGTCGATCGCCACGCCCACGCGCCCCACTTCGCCCAGCGCGCGCGGCGCATCGCTGTCGATCCCCATCTGCGTGGGGAGGTCGAAGGCAACGGAGAGTCCGGTCTGCCCGGCCGCCAGCAAGTGCCGGAAGCGCGCGTTGGTCTCGGCGGCGGTGCCGAAGCCGGCGTACTGGCGCATGGTCCAGAAGCGCCCGCGGTACATCGTCGGCTGCACACCACGGGTGAACGGGAACTGCCCCGGGTCACCTAACGACTCGTCGTAGCTGCCGGGCGCGTCGGCGGGGCGATAGACCGGCTGAATCGGAATGCCGGAGGGGGAATAGCGCGCGTCGGTGGGTTTGGACATGCGGGAAAGTTACACAGGCGTGGTGAAACGACGAACGGGACAGACCGCGAAGGTCCGTCCCGTTTGGCGCCGTACGTCAACGCGTGGTCGCGCGGACGCGCCGACTAGCCGACCGCGGCCAACTAGCCGACCGCGGCCAACTGGCGCGAGAGCATTTCACGCGCGGTGTTGATGTCGTCGCGGCTCCCGATGTAGAGCGGGGTACGCTGATGCAGTTCGGTGGGTTGCACATCGAGGATGTCCACCGTGCCGTCGATCGCGGCGCCGCCGGCTTCCTTGGCGATGAAGGCGAGCGGGTTGGCCTCGTAAAGGAGGCGCAGCTTGCCGCGCGGCGACAGCGTGTTGGCGGGATACGCGAAGACGCCACCGCCCAGCAGGTTGCGATGGAAGTCGGCGACCAGCGACCCGACGTAGCGCACGCTCATGGCCTTCTGCTGGCCATCGAGTCCGCGATAGCGGCGCATCAACGACTTCACGTTCTCGTCCCAGTACTGCTCGTACGAGTCGTTGGTCGACAGGTAACGCCCACGCGTGGGGATCTTGATGTCGACGTGTGAGAGGAGGAACTCGCCGATCGACGGGTCGAGGGTGAAGCCGTGCACCCCCTGACCTGTGGTGTACACGAGCATGGTGCTCGAGCCGTAGATGATGTAGCCGGCCGCCACCTGGCGACGTCCGGGCTGCAGCATGTCCTCCATTTCTCCGTGCGGCCCGCGGGTGATCTTCCGCATGACCGAGAAGATCGTTCCGACCGGGACGTTCACGTCGATGTTGGACGACCCATCGAGCGGATCGAAGAGGAGCACGTAGTTCCCGCACTTGAACTGGTCGGGAATGTGGATGATGTCGGGCTCCTCTTCCGACGCCATCGCACACAGTCGCCCGGTGTGGTCCATCGCCTTGATGATGGTCTCATTGGCGAAGACGTCGAGCTTCTGCTGGATCTCGCCCTGCACGTTCTCGGTGTCCATCGCGCCCAGGATGTCGACCAGTCCGGCGCGACGCACCTTGCTGGCGATCATCTTCGCGGCGAGCGCGATGTCGTACAGGATGGCAGAGAGAGATCCCGTCGCTTCGGGAAACATCCTCTCCTGCTCGATGATGAACCGCTCGATCGTGACGACAGAGGTGGCGGTGTGCTTGACCACGTCTACGCGCCCTCGCTGGATGGGACTTCGTATGATGGACGCGAGCGTGCGGCTGCGAACAGCCGGGCATCCACTTCGAAGCGATTGTGATGGTAGCCGCGCCGCAGGGACTCCCACACGTAGCGCAGCGGGAACGCTCGGACGGACTCAAACTGGTGAACGTGTCGAAGCTCGTGCAAGAGTAATTCCGCCGACGCACGGACGTTCGTGCCGAGCCAGACGGTGCGTCCGAAGGTGATGCCGGCAACCGTTGCTTGACCAAGGCACCATCCGCCGATGCGCGGCGGCAGCCCGCCACGGCGCAATCGAATGGCCGCCAACTCGGGAAACTGCTCGATCAACGAGCGCGGCAGCGGTTCGTGCACCCCTGCAATCGTTTTCACTGCTCGTCTCAGCATCAGCGGACTCGTGTCACCTCAGGAATTGCAGCATCGCACGCCCCACGTTCATCGTCGCTTCTCCTCCACGCGCCAGCGACGACCACTCGCCTGGATCTCCAGATCGCGCCCGCCGGTCGAGACGACAATCGTCCCATCGTCGTCGGTGCGCAACAGGTGCACCGCGCGCTCGTCGAGCGCCTGCAACACTCCTTGAGAGGGATGTCCATAGCTATTCCCGGTCCCCACCGAGATCAGCGCCACGCGCGGACGCACCGCATCCAGGAACGCCGGTGTCGAGCTGGTCGCGCTGCCGTGATGCCCCACCTTGAGCACGTCGCTCGCCAGCCGATCGCCGTAGCGTGCCACCATCCACTCCTCCTCGTGCCCCTCGGCGTCTCCCGTCAGGAGGAAGCGCCGCTCGCCGAACCGCACCTGCAACACCACACTCGCCTCATTGGCGTCGCCCCCATCACCCAATCCCGCGAGCCAAGCCGAGTCGGGGGCGAGGACTGTGATGATCGCGCCGTCGAGCGAGAGGCTGTCGCCAGCCGCAACGCGCCGCCATGGACGCCCGAGCGCCCGAGCGGCACGCAGCACGTCGCGATAGACCGAACTCCCCGAGACGTAGGCCCCGTCCCAGATCGTGTCGGCTCCGGCCCGTGCCAGCAGCGTCGCGGCCCCGCCGATGTGATCGAGGTGCGGATGCGACATGGACAGATACACCACATCGCCGCCAAAGCGCCGGAGATACGGCCACACGATCGCCGACGCCGCGTCGCCGCCGCGCCATCCACCGCCGGCATCCACGAGCAACCAGCGCCCGCGTGGCGAGCGCAGCGCGAGCGCGTCGCCCTGCCCCACGTCGATGACGTGCAGTTCGAGCCGCCCGGGGCCTGGGCGAAGCGACGGCCACCAGGTCGCCGCCGCCAGCGCGCCTAACGACAGCAGCGCCGGGCGCCGCCACCAGCGCCCCACCAGCGCCACCGATCCGGCCACCGCGGCGACGCCAAGCAGGAGCGCCGTCATCGCATCGGGCTCAGCGCGCACCGCGGCGAAGGGGAGCGCCGCACCACCGCGCGCAACGAGGTCGATGAGCCAGAGCGCACTGCGCGCCGCATCGGCCAGCAGGCGAGCCACCGCACGCAACGGGAGCATCACGAGCGAGGCGAAGAGCAGCGGCTGCGCGACGCCAAACAGTGGAGCGGCCACGACGTTGGTGACGACCGCCGCCAGACTCACGCGGCCGAAGACCCAGGCCACCAACGGGGCCGTCGCCGCCGACGCCAAGGTCGTGGCGACCATGGAGCTCACGACCGCGCGTCGCCAGCCGCGCAGCGTGCGGGTCGCGCGATGTACGAGGGGACCGCTCGCCAACAGCCCTCCCATCCCCACCACACTGAGTTGCCACCCGAGGTCGAGCACCACGCGCGGCTCCCACAGCGGCAAGGCACATGACGCGGCCCAGATTCCCCATGGGGCGGTGGGGCGCTGTCGCAGTCGCGCGATCACGCCGAGCGCCAGCATCGCCGCGGATCGCACGGCCGGCGGCGGCACGCCGATGAAGCAGACAAAGGCCACCGTCACCCCTAACGAGACGAGGTCAGCGGAGAGCGCTCCGGCGCGCGCCGCCATGGCGATCGTCCGAACCGCGCCGGCGATGATTCCGACGTGCAATCCGGACACCGACAGCATGTGCACGATCCCCGCATCGGCAAATCGATCGCGCACCGCCCGGTCGATATCGTCGGCATCAGCGAGCAGCAGCGCACGCGCCAAAGGCGCGTCGGCGCCGTACAGCGCGTCGATGCGCGCGCCCGTCCAGCTATGCCATCGCGCGAGCACCCCCGGCCCGCGCTTCAGCGCGACCCGCGCATCGGCGACGTCGAGCGCCTGGCCCCGCCACGCGAAGGCCCCCACCACCGTCACCTCGCTCCCCGCGGCGAACGTTCCCTCACGCACGCGTATGCGGGCGCGCACGCCGCAGCCGGGGCGCGTCACCACGGCGCGTGCCACATGCCCGGGGGCGAGCGCCGTGCGCAGGCGAACGGTCGCGGATCCCGCGCGCCTCACCGCGACGCGGCATGCGTCGTCATCCCGACGCGTGAGCGCCCCCATGACGGCGCCTCCCGCCGCCGCACTGCACGCGGCCACCAGCGTCCATCGGCGCGCGATGCCGGTGACGAGCGCGCCGGCAATCGATCCCGCCACGGCGGCAACGGCGACGCCGCCGAATCCCAGGGCGAGACCGGCGGCGTACGCGACAAACGACCAGGTGACGAGTGGCATCGCCCGCCTGCATCCCGGGGTTAGCCCGGCGCCAACTCCTCCGTCGCACCTTGACGAGGATGGCGCGGGCGCGCGGACACCCGGCGCATGGCATCGAGGACGAGCACGGCCAGTTCGGCCCGCGCCTGCCCGTGCGACAGCGCCACGCGCGTGACCGCTGAGCCAATCAGCGACCCGCTGATGTACCTGGGACGAGCTTGGTTGAGCGTGTGTGTGATGACGTCATCACGGCATTGCGCACAGGATCGAAAATGCGCGTGCCGTTGCGCCAACTGCTCGAAGACTTCCCCCACCACCTCTTCGAGAGCGTTGTGCATTGATCCTTCGTGTGAGCCGTGAAACGCCGTTGCGGGGACGGCGAAGCAGCCACCGCCATACAGTGGACGACTCGGGGGGCGGATGGGGTCACACGCGCGGTGCGGCGCAACGCCATCGTGATCCACGTCACCGTCTACCGAAGACGAGAAGAGGAGTGACTACCCGGCTACGGGGAGGGGGGCGCGTTCCTTCACTACGGCGCCGGTGAACGTCGAGCCGGTTGTGCCCGTCAGTTCCACCGTCAGGTAAGCTCCCACCATCGACTCGTCGCCGGGGACCAGGACGGTCTTGTAGTCGCGCGAGCGAGTCTGCAGGAGTTCGCCGCGCTTGGCCGGCTTTTCCACCAGCACCTCTCGACGCTGGCCCAGCAGGCCAAGGTTTTTCTCGCGGGCGCCGGCGCGAACCGCCTCGATCAAACGCCCGAGGCGCTCCGCCGACACCTCGTCAGGCACGGCCCACTCGGCCGGCATGCGCGTGGCGGGCGTACCGTCGCGCGGGGAGAACTTGAAGGTGAAGGCGTCGTCGAAGCCAACCGCCTGCACCGCGGACAGCGTCTCCTCGAACTCTTCGTCGGTCTCGCCCGGGAAGCCGACGATGATGTCGGTCGTGAGGCCGATCCCGGGAATGCGCGCGCGCAACTTGTCGACGCACGCGAGGTACTCCTCGCGCGAGTAGCGGCGCAGCATGCGCTTGAGCATCGACGTGGAGCCGGACTGCATGGGGAGGTGCACGTGCTCGCACACCGCCTCGACCGCCCCCATGGCCTCGATCACCGCGTCGCTGAAGTCGTTAGGGTGCGGCGACGTGAAGCGCAGGCGTCGCACGCCGGGGACCGCCCCAACCGCGCGCAGCAGCTCGGCGAAATCGTGCTCGCCGTCATTGTACGAGTTGACCGTCTGTCCGAGCAGGGTAATCTCGCTGATCCCCTCCTCCACCACCTGTCGCGTCTCACGCACCACATCGTCGAGGCGGCGGCTGCGCTCCGATCCGCGCGTAAACGGCACGATGCAGTAGGTGCAGCGGTAGTCGCAGCCGCGCTGCACCGGGATCCACGCCTTCACCTTGTCGAACCGGCGCGGTGCGAAGTCCTCGTAGTGCTCCTCGAGATCGAAGGCGGTCTCCACCGCACGCTCCCCCTGCCGGGCCTTGGCGACCAGCTCGGGGAGGGCGCGATAGCCATCCGGGCCGATGACGAGGCTCACATGGCGCGCCTTGTCGAGCAGTTGCGGCCCCAGACGCTGCGCCATGCACCCGGTCACGCCCACCACGCTCCCGGCCTTCATGGCGCGCTTGAGTTCCCCCAAACGACCAATCACCCGCTGCTCCGCATGATCGCGGATGGCGCAGGTGTTGAGCAGGATGACGTCGGCCAGCTCGGGGGTGTCCACCGGGGCGTAGCCGGCCGCCGCGAGCTTGCCGAGCATCAGCTCGGAGTCGCTCACGTTCATCTGGCAGCCGTAGGTCTCGATGTAGACCGTGGCGCGTGCGTCGTGCGTCATGCCGCTGAGACCGGGACGAGGGGGTGTGCCACCAGCGACGCTTCGCTCCCTTCGAGTCGCACGGCGAGTCGCGTGCCGCGCGGCTGATCGGGGTCGGCGATGGGGACGGAAAGATAATCCTCCGTCACCCCTTCCCGGGTGTCGCGCCGGACGACGATGAGGTCGGCCTTCGTCCCCGCCCGGCGGCGCCGGTAGTCCCGCGCCTTCGCCTCGCCGGCGTCGCGCAGCTCGCGCGCCCGGCGCTGCACACGCTCGCCGGCCACGTGGCCCTCCAGACGTTCGGCCGCGGTCCCGGGGCGCATCGAGTACGGAAAGACGTGCAGGTAGGTGAACGGGAGCGCGGCAACCAGCGCCATCGTCTCACGGTGATCCTCGTCCGACTCGCCGGGGAATCCGGCAATCACGTCGGCCCCAAGCCCAAAGACGGAGAGTGGGGCGGCGATGCGCTCGACGGCGGCAGCGTACGCACGGGCCGTATACCAGTGGCGTCCCATACGCTTGAGCACGCGATCGCTCCCCGACTGGAGCGGCGCGTGCAGGTGCGGGACGAGGTGCGCCGGCTCCTGGAAGAGCTCCACGAGCTGTGCATCGACCTCGGTCGCCTCAACCGAAGACAGACGGAAGCGCGCCTGCGGCACCGCGCGCACGAGGCGTTCGACCAGCGCGCCGAGCGACGTCCCCAGGTCGCCCCCGTACGTCCCGATGTGAATGCCCGTCAGGACGATCTCCGGGTGGCGCTCCGCCAGTTGCAACGCCTCGGCCACCAGTCCGTCTATGCTGCGCGAGCGGTTGGCGCCACGCGCGAGCGTCGTCGCGCAAAAGGTGCAGTGCTCGTCGCAGCCATCCTGGATGCGGAGCAGCGCCCGCGTGCCGTGCTGCGCCGCCGCCGCGCCTAACGCCGCGCCCGGCAGGTCGAGCGCGGCGGCGACGGCCTCGAAGTCGGCGCCGGGGACCACGTGCGTCACCGTGGGGAGCGATCGCAACGTCCCGGTGTCGCGCGCCGACGCGCATCCCATGACGACGGTCCGCAGCGCGGGGCGTTCCCTCGCCGCGCGACGCACCCCCTTGCGCAGTTCAGCCTCCGCCTCGGTCGTCACCGCGCACGAATTGAAGATCGCCACGTCGGCGTCGGAGGGGGTGTTCACCACCTCGCCACCGGATCGTTCGATCATCGCCCGGACCGTCTCGGAGTCGTACTGGTTCGCGCGACAGCCAAGCGTGCGCAGGAAGACCTTCATCGCCCCGCAGTCGCGAGGCCCGGCACCTGGTGCGTGTCGAGCGGCAGGATGAAGTGGAAGGCACTTCCCGCCCCCTCCGTGCTCTGCACCCAGATTCGCCCGCCATGCGCCTCGACCACCAGACGGCAGAAGGTGAGCCCTAACCCCGACGTGCGCACACGGGGGGCGTGCGCCGACCGCACCTGCTCGAACTTCTGGAAGATGACGTCGTGGTATTCGGGTGGAATTCCCGGTCCCGTATCGATCACGGTGAAGCGCACGCCATGCGGATCGGGACGAGCGACGAGCGTGAGCTCGATCGGTTCGCCCGAATGCACCAGCGCGTTCTGAATGAGGTTGCCGAAGACGCGCTTGAGCATCCCGCGATCGCCGTGGAAGCGTGGCGTGTCGGCGGCGACGTCGGCCGCCGCCACCGTCTGCTCCTGCTGAAAGCGCAGCGCCCAGTCGCGCAGCATCTCCTCGAGCAGCTCCCCCGGATCGATCTCCTCCAGGTGCAACGTGATCGACGTCTCCTCGATCCGGCGCACCTCGAGCAGGTCATCGATAAGCGTGAGCAGCTCTTCGGCCTTCCCGTGCGTGTCGGTCACCGCACCGCGCTGGCGGTCCGACAGCGGCCCCAGGTCGCCGTCGCCCAGCAGCTCGAGCGTGGCGAGGATCGAGGTCAGCGGCGTCTTGAGGTCGTGCACGATCATCTTCATCAGGTCATCGCGCACGCGCTCGAGTTCGCGCAAGCGGCGGAACGACTCCTCGAGCGCGTCAGTCGCCGCCTTGAGCTTGAGCAGCGAACGCACGCGCGCCCCCAGCAGCAGGCGGTTGTGCGGCTTGGCCAGGAAGTCATCGCCCCCCGCCTCGACCGCCTTGAGGCGATCGTCGGTGTCGTTGAGCGCGGTGATGAAGATGATCGGCGTGCTGGCGGTGCGCGGATCGCGCTTGAGGCGGCGGCACACTTCGAAGCCGGTGGCGCCGTCTTCCACATTGAGCTCACCGGACGGCATGTGCACGTCCAGGATCACCAGGTGCGGGCGCTGGACCAGCGTGGCTTCGAGCACCGCCGGACCGTCGTGCGCGACGATGGTCCGGAAGCCTAACGAATGCAGCTGCTCGCGCAGCAGTTCGCAGTTGGCGTCGGAGTCATCGGCGACGAGGATCAGCGGGGCATCTTGCGCCAGGCCGGTCATGCGACCTCATGGACGAACGGACAACCCCACGCTCAGCAGCCACGCCCGTTCGGTCGTGGTGCCGGAGGCGGCGTCGCGCGCCGCCCGCTGCACGGCAAGGTCCAGCATCGCCCGCGGTCCCGCAATCGGCGCCGAAATGCCGCCGGCGAAGATCTTCTCCGACACCACCGCCCCGGCCGCGGCAAACGGCAGGTCGCGCTGCCGATACCCCACGCTGTACGTCCACGGCGTGTTGCGCGTGCGCTGCCCGGTGAACTGCGCCCCGCCCGAGTACTCCCACGCATCGATGCCGTTTGCCGTCGTCGAGCCGAGGCCATTGAGCTTGGACCACTCGTTGCGGTCCGCGCTCCCGAGGAGGGTGAGCCCGGTGATCACGTCCAGGCGGACGGCCACGCCCAGCCGCGTCGGCACCTTGGCCTCGGTGCGCAGCGTGTCGACGACCCGCAAACGCATCGTGCCGCCATACCGATACGACCCCGCCAGCGACACGCCGCGAATGGGATTGACGATGACGCCTGCCGATCCCCCCGTCCCTGTGTACGAGAGCGTGATGTCGCGGTTCAACGATCCGTAGCGCACGCTATCGTCGAACTGGCGGCGCAGGTTGATCCGGTTCTCCCCGGTGAACAGGTGCAATCCGGCGCCCAGGATCACGCGCGGATGCATCTGGTACGACACCCCCACGCGGTTCTCGCCGATGCCGCCGCGCGAATTGAAGGTCTCCGAGAACGAGACCGAATCGTCGCCCAGTCGCTGCCCCGAACGCACCTTGGTCGCCCAGGAGCGATCAAGGAAGGCGTGATTCGACAGCCCCACGACCCAGCGCGACCCCACGAGGAATCCCGCCGCGATCGACCCGAAGCGTGCGGTGGTCGTGCGATCGGAGACGTCACCAGCATTGATGCGGCGCATCTCGGGATCGTACTGGAAATATAGCCCCGATCGCCCCCAGCCATTGAGCGCGGCCGGATTGCGCGCCGAGAGATTGTCGAACTCGCCGAGGGCACCACCGGTGGCGGCCGCGCGTGCGCTCAGGCCGCCGAGGGGATACCCGAAGCCCTGCGTGCTCAACGTCCCCTGGGCACCGGCCGCCCTCACACTCGCCCCGAGGGCGGCGACAACGGCCATCAGCCGTACGACACGAGCACGCATCACGGAATCCCGAAGCTGGAGCGCAGCGCGTAGCTCACGCGCAGGCGCGGGCGAAGCGCAGCGGGCGCCTCCCGCGAGGCGAGGTACACTTCAAAGGGGCTGGTCCCTTCGCGCGTGGAGCGCAGGACGAGCGCCCGCTGCTGCTTGATGGTCGACGTGGACGCCGAGGCCCACTGCCGCACCGCGGTCGCCACCTCGAGGACGCGCGCCCCACTGTCGCCGGGTGCAACGCGCAGCGTATCGAAGGCGAAGCCGGCCAGCAGGAGCGCCGATCGCGTGAGATCCGCGACATCTTCGCCGGCGATCGACAGCTCCGGGACGATGGTCAGCGTGTCCTTCACGTTGATCGTGCGATTGGGGAGCTGCGTCAGGAGCAACGACGCGCGCAGCACCGTCGACGAATCGAGGATGCGCGACGGGACGTCGAAGCGCAGGAAGGCGCGCCGGTTGGGGAACCCGCCAACGCTCAGCAACGCCCCGCTCGGGGTCGCCGGCGCCTTGAAGATCAGCGTGTAGTCGTAGAAGTCGGCGGCTGCGGTGGCATCGGACGCGGGCGTCGCCGACGCCGGTGCTACCGTCAACGCCCTGATCGACGTGTCCTCAGGCGCCGGGTCGAATCGCACGAAGGGCGTCGCGCCGCCGTCAAGCGAGCCGAGATTGATCTCGCCGCCAGCCGCAGTCGTGAGCTTCACCCCGATTCGCAGCCGCGCCTTGGCGGTGACCTTGCGCAGCATCACCGCGTTGTTGATCAGGACCTTGATGGAGTCCTTCACCGACGCGGAGTCGAGCGTGGCGCCACCGATGATGCGGTCGGGGCGGAAGAGCGACTTCACGACCGCCTCCACGGTGTCCGACTCGGCCGTGTCGACATCGAAGAGATCGAGTCGAACGTTCCCACGCACCCGCGTGGCGGCGGGGTCGACCGCGAAAACCACGTACGCGCTATCGAGGCGCGTGATCGTCGAGTCGCCGGAGTTCTTGGAGAAGGTCGACGGGAGCGAGTCGAAACGCACCACGGCCCGCACGTCGAGTGTGTCGCCGCGGTGCGCCAGGTACAACGAGCCCTCCGAGCCGAAGCCCGGGATCCCGAAGACCGTGGTGTCGAGCGACACCGCCTCGAAGGTGGTGTCGAACACGGTGAGGTTGGTGCCCGGACAGAGCACCGGGCACGCGGCCCCGCTCTCCAGGTCTTCCCCGCACGCCACGACGCCAGCGCCTAACGCGACGAAGAGGAGCAGGGCGCGCACGCGCGCGGTCACGCGGGTGCTCGCGCGCTTGCGCGCAGGCTTACGCCAGTCGGGTAACACGTCCATCTATGTCGAAGCTATCCACAATGGCCATGATCACGGCGTCCACCGGGCGGTCCTTGGTGACCGCCGTCAGGCGCGCCGAGCTTCCGGTCGCGTACAACACCACTTCGCCAACGCCCGCACCAACGCTGTCTATCGCCACCACATACCCCCCCTCGCGCTCCAGCGCCGGGGTGAGGTTCTCGACGATCAACAGCTTGAGCGACTCGAGCGACGGATCCTTCCGCGTCGAGACCACGCTCCCGATCACCTTGCCGAGCTTCATGCGTGCGCCAGCGAGTCCGGCGTGAATGGCGCCGGCAGGAGATCGCGCAAGTTCCACTGCGCACGTTCCCCACCACTCGTGACACTCACGATGTCCAGCGACGGCGCGAACTCCACCAGCACCTGACGACAGATGCCGCATGGCGGGGTCGGGACGTCGGCCTCGGTGGCGACGACGATCGTCGTGAAGCTCCGCATGCCGCTCGCGACCGCGCTCGCCACCGCTCCACGTTCGGCGCAAATCCCGGCCGGGTACGAGGAATTCTCCACGTTGCAGCCGGCGAAGACGCGGCCGTCGGTCGCGGCCAGCGCCGCGCCTACGCGAAAGCCCGAGTACGGCGCGTACGCACGCGCCATCGCGGCCTGGGCCGTCGTCACGAGTCCCGTGATGTCGACGCCGCCGGCACCGCTCACGCGATGATCTCCGGGAGGAACGACGTCCCACGTCCGCGGAAGTCGATGCCGAACCAGTGGGCCACGGTGGCGCCGAGATCGGCGAAGGTCGACCGCTCGCCGATGTGCACGGGCCGCACCGAACGCCCCGCGACGAGCAACGGCACGCGCTCGCGCGCGTGATCGCTCGACAGGGTCGTCGGGTCGTTCCCGTGGTCGGCCGTGATGAACAGGAGGTCGTCCTCGCGAAGGGCTGCCAGCAGTGACGGAAGGGCATGATCAAACTGCCGCAGAGCCCCGTAGAACCCCGCGACGTCGTTTCTGTGCCCGAACAGTTGGTCAAAATCTACTAGGTTGGCGAAGAGGAACCCACTCTCTTTGCCATGAAGCCACGCCTGAATGCGTGCAATCCCCTCGGCATTGTCCACCGTGTGGTGCGACGCGATGCCTCGCCCCGCAAAGAGATCGTCAACCTTCCCGACCCCGGCGCGCCCGACCCCCGCTGCTGCCAGCGCGTCGAGGAGCGTCTCGCTCACCGGTTCGAGGGAGAAGTCGCGGCGGTTGGCCGTTCGGTGGTAGCCCCCCGACTCGCCCACGAACGGACGGGCGATGACCCGCGAGACGTTGTGCGGCGCCACCAGCATCGCCCGCGCCGCCGCACACGCCCGGTAGAGTTCCTCGAGCGGCACGACCTCCTCATGCGCTGCGACCTGGAAGACCGAATCGGCCGACGTGTACACGATCAGCCCTCCGCTGCGGACCTGCTCGTCGCCCAGGCGCTGGATGATGTCGGTCCCGCTCCCCACGACGTTCCCCACCACGGGGCGCCCCGTTAGGCGCTCGAAGGCCTCGATGACCTCGGGAGGAAAGCCGCGCGGATACGTCGGAAACGGCGTCTCGAGCACCACACCGCACAGTTCCCAATGCCCGGTGGTGCTGTCCTTCCCCGCCGACGCCGGCTGCAGTGTGCCCCGTGCGCCGGTCGCCAGCAGGTCGCTGCGCATCCCCAGCAGGTGGTCCAGCGTCCCCAGGCCTAACGATTCGAGGTTGGGCAGGTCGAAGCCCCCAACCTCTCGCGCGGTGTTGGCCAGCGTGTTGCTCCCTTCGTCGCCGTAGTCGCTGGCGTCATGCGCCTGGCCGATCCCCACACCATCGAGGACGATGATGATCGCCCGACGCGCGCGCGCGCCGGCGCCGCCAGGCGCCGTCATGCCTCGCCCCCCGCGTATCGGCGCGGGACACGCAGCTTGAGTCCAACCAGAATCTCGTAGGGCGAGAGCTCCGCCAATCGGGCGACCGTATTCACGTCGAGTAGTTCGTCACCGTCACGCCCGATGAGCGTTGCCACGTCCCCGACATGACACGACATCCCCGTGACGTCGAGCATCGTCATGTCCATCGTCACCATCCCTGCCACCGGGACGCGGCGCCCACGCACCAGCGCGTATCCGCGATTGCCGAGCGACCGCCGGTACCCGTCGGCGTAGCCGCAGGCGACGGTCGCGATGCGACGTTCGCCTCGCACGCGGTACGTCGCCCCGTAGCTCACCGTGTCGCCGTCTTCGAGCGTGCGAATCTCCACGATGCGCGCCCGCAGGCTCGCCACGTGCTGCGGTTCAGCCGATGAGCCTTCGTCACCGCCCACGCCGTAGAGAAAGACGCCGGGGCGCGCAAAGCTCCAGGGAGACGGTGACTGCCGCTCGAGCCCTGGGCTGTTCTCGGCGTGGAGGAGCGGAATGGGTGTCCCCAGCGCCTCCAGCGCCCCACGAAATCGCTCCTGCTGGACGGCCATGGAGCCGTCGTTGCGCTCGGCGGAGTGAAAGTGCGTGAACGCGCCGGCCGGCGGGTGCGCGGCGACGAGATCGGCAATGCCGGCGACGTCGCGCCAAGGGATCCCGGCCCGGCTCATTCCGGTGTCGATGGCCAGATGCCAGGGGCCGCCGCCGCTCTCGGTCCACGCGCCGATCGCCGCCGGCTCGCCGAGCGTGGGCGTCAGCCCCAGCCGCCGGATTTCGGCAAACTCGCTCGAGAGGAGCGGCGTGAAGACGAGGATCGGGCGCCGAATCCCGGCGGCGCGCAACTCTTCGCCCTCGCGCACGGCGGCAATGCCGAAGCCCCAGACATCGAGCGGTTCGAGTGCCCGCGCCACCGCCACCGCGCCCAGGCCGTATGCGTCGGCCTTGACCATGGGGAGGAGTGGCTTGCCCGCGCGGGCGGCCATCGTACGGGCATTCTGTCGTAACGCGCCGAGGTCGATGTCGACCCAGGCGCGTCGCATGTCGGCGTCCATTGACCAAGGGCGTGCGGGGCGGGTAGTATAGGCCCTCGGAGGAGACTATGCAAGCTAAAGCCACGCTTGAAGATACGCTCGCGCTGATGCGCGATCTTCGCGCCCGTTGCGAGTGGGATGCGGCCCAAACGCACGACTCGCTGCGCCCCTACCTGATCGAAGAGGCGCACGAGCTCGACGACGCCCTGCGCGAGCGCAGCGTGGCGCAGATGCGCGAGGAACTGGGCGACGTCCTGCTGCAGGTCCTCTTCCACTCGGTCGTCGCCGAGCAGGCCGGCGACTTCGACATTGGAGACGTGGCCGGCGGTCTCATCGCCAAGATGCACGCTCGTCATCCGCACCTGTACGGTGACGGTGAACGCATCGCGTGGGAGGCGTTCAAGGCGCGCAAGCGGACGTCGATCGAGGAGGGGCTGCCGGCGGGGCTCCCCGCCCTGCACCGCGCCCATCGACTGCAGGACCGCGCTGCCGGCGTCGGCTTTGACTGGGACGATGTGCACGGACCGGCCGACAAGGTGGCCGAGGAGCTGCAGGAGGTGCGCGACCAGATCGCGCAGGCGCCGGTGAATCGTTCGCCGCACGGCGCGCCGCAGCACGACGCCGCCCACGAGGCGGTGGAGGCGGAGCTTGGCGATCTGCTCTTCGCAGTGGTGAATCTCTGCCGCAAGGCGGGAGTCCACGCCTCGCTCGCACTCGACAAGGCCAACGCCAAGTTCGCGCGTCGCTTCGCCGGGATCGAACAGCTGGCGGCCGTGCGCGGAATCGACGTGAAGACGGCTGGGCTGGCGGTACTCGACGGACTGTGGGACGAAGTGAAGGCGGCCGAGCGCGCAGCCACGCCGTAAGCGAGACCTCGGCGGGCCGCTACTCCACGTCAGCGCGTCCGTCGCCCAGGAAGGTGGGGCGCGCCAGCCCGCCGGTATCGTCGTAAAAGCGGATCTCGCCCGGGGCGTAGAGCTTGGCGAGAAGGATGATCTGCCCGGTGTGGCCGGCGAAGTGCTCCACCACGTGATACAGCGCGGAGAAGACCGTCGTCTCGCGCCCCTGGATCCGGCGCGACGCACCTAACGAGCCGGCGTCGAGCCGGGCCAGCACGGCATCCACCTCGCTCAGCGCCTTCTCGAGGGTGTCGAGCAATTCCGCCGCGTTCATCCCACCGTCAGCCGCAAACTCGGCGTCGCGATGGCGGGTGTCGGTGCCGCCGCCGATCCCGCTCACCACCCACTGGCGCACGTTCCCCGCCAGGTGCAGCACCAGGTTGCCGGCGCTGTTGCTCCCGGGGTCGGGGCGGAACCACAGGCGGTCCGCCGGGATCGCGAGCACCGCCGACCGGATCTTGGCGGGATACTCGAGGCCCAGGTAGTAGCGCGACCGCTCGAGAAACCGTGTCCCGATATCGAAGGTCACGAGCGCCGGCTCACGGGCGAAGGCGGTGCATCATGCGCGGGAACGGAATGCACTCGCGAATGTGCGGCGTGCCGCAAATCCAGGCGATGGTGCGTTCCAGCCCGATGCCGAAGCCCGAGTGCACGAAGGTGCCGTACTTCCGCAGGTCGAGGTACCACCCGTAGGCGTCGACCGGCAGCTGCTCTTCGTGGATGCGGTGCAACAGCTTGTCGTAGTCGTCCTCGCGCTGCGAGCCGCCGATGATCTCGCCGTATCCCTCCGGCGCGAGGCAGTCATCGCACAACACGGTGCGCGGATCGGCGGGATTCTCCTTCATGTAGAAGGCCTTCGCCTCCTTGGGATAGTTGCAGACGAAGATCGGCGTCTCGTAGTCGGCCACGAGGAGCGTCTCGTCCTCGGCCCCCAGGTCATCGCCCCACGCGATGGCGCTCCCCTTGGCCTGCAGCGTCGCCACCGCATCGGTGTAGTCGATGCGCGGGAACGGGGTGACGACCTTCTCCAACTTGGAAATGTCGCGCTCGAGCTCCTTCAATTCCGCTGGGCAACGCGCCAGCACGCGCTGCACGATATGCGTCACAAGGTCTTCCTGCAGCCGCATGTTATCGTGCGTATCGTAGAAGGCCATCTCGGGCTCGATCATCCAGAACTCGGTGAGATGGCGCCGCGTCTTGGACTTCTCGGCGCGGAAGGTCGGGCCGAAGGTATAGATTCGCCCCAACGCGGCCGCCGCGGCCTCCCCGTACAACTGCCCCGTTTGCGCCAGATACGCATTCCCTTCGTCGAAATACTCGGTCGAGAACAGCCCCGAGCGCTCGCCGATCGCCGCCGTGAGGATGGGCGTGTCGACATGCACAAAGCCGCGCTCGTAGAAGAAGTCGTGGATCGACTGCTCCACTTCGTGGCGAATGCGCATGATCGCGACCTGCCGGGGCGACCGCAGCCAGAGGTGCCGGTTGTCGAGCAGGAAGTCGATCCCGTGCTCCTTGGGCTGAATGGGATAGTCGAGCGGCGAGGGGCCCAGCACCTCGACGTTGGTGACGCCCATCTCGTACCCTCCCGGAGCGCGCGGTTCGGCACGAACTTCGCCGGTCACGGCAAGGCTGGTCTCCTGCGTGAGCTCGGCGAAGCGGGCCCAGACCTCGGGGGGGAGCTGGTTCTTCACCAGCACACACTGCAGCGTTCCGGTGCCGTCCCGCATGACGATGAAGGCAATCTTGCCGGAAGAGCGCAGGTGGGTCGCCCAGCCACGGACGGTGACAGGACCGCCCACGTGCTGCGGAAGCGCGGATATGATAGCGTTCGGTATGGACACGACGGGGAGCAAAGGGTGACGATGAGCGGCGAAAGCTACGGGTGCTCCAGAGGGCGTGCAACGGACGAGCGCCGGTGCAGGCCGCGCGTGGCACACCGGAGCGGGAGAACGCAGGCATGATGCTTCGCACGCGACTCGCGCTGGGCATCGGGGGGATCGTCACGCTGATGCTCGCCCCCGTGGCGCTCTCGCTCGTCTCCCTTCGCCAGCTGCGCCGGGACACGGAGAGCATTCGCGACCAGGAGTTCCAGGCCGCGGTCGTGCTAGGCCGCGTGCGCGCCGCCGTGCAGGAGCTCGATCGCGCCAAGGACTACCTCTCGATTCTCCCCGAAGACGCCACGCTCACCCAGTTCAACCAGAAGCTGACGGCGGTGCGCGTCCTCGTGGATTCGCTCGACCAGGTCAACGGGATCGCCGGCATCAGCCGCGTGCGCGGCGCCCTGCGCTCGATTGCCGACGAGTCGGAGCACGCGCACCAACTCGCCGCTGCGGGACGCACCGCCACGGCCGACTCGGTGATCGACAAGGCCATCAGCCCTCCCATCGACGACATTGAGCGCATCGTCGCCCTGTCGGAGCAGAACGTGCAGGATCGCACGCGGGAGCGCGTGAACGACATCGCGGTCGAATCGGTGCGGTCGCGCGACACGTCGTTGCGCCTGCTCGCCGCCGCCGCCGTCCTCGCCGTGCTGATCGGGCTCTGGCTCACGCAATCGGTCTCGCGTCCCATCGACGAACTCGATGCCGGGATGCGCGCCGTGGCCGAAGGTGACTTCGGGCACCCGTTGCAGCTGGCGCCCCAGCGCCGCGACGAGTTCGGGCGCCTGGCCAAGTCGTACAACTCGATGGCCACCCAGCTCCGCGAACTCGACCGGCTCAAGGCCGAGTTCATCTCCGTCGCCTCGCACGAACTCAAGACGCCAATCAACGTCGTGATGGGGTACCTGCAGCTCCTGCAGGACAGCGTCTACGGCGACCTCAACGAACGGCAGCGCGAGATCGTCACCACGCTCACCGCACAGAGCAAGTCGCTCTCGCGCCTGGTGCGCCAGCTACTCGACGTCTCGCGCTTCGAAGCCGGCGGCGGCAAGGTCGAACCACGCACCTTCCCTCTGCCGGCCTTCCTCGGCGACCTCGAACGCACCTTCCGCGTCCTCGCTATCCAGCGAAACGTCGGCTTCACCGTCACCCGCGGCGACGACCTCCCGGCCGAGGTGCGCTGGGATCCGGAGCGCATCAACGAGGTGCTGGGCAACCTCCTCTCCAACGCCTTCAAGTTCACGCCCAGCGGCGGTCAGGTGGATCTGGACGTGGCGCGCGAGGACGGCGGGGTGCGCATGCGCGTGCGCGACACCGGCGCCGGGATCCCCGCGACCGAATTGGCGTATGTCTTCGAGAAGTTCTATCAGGCCAACAACCAGACCACCGGGATCAAGGGGACGGGATTGGGACTGGCCATCGCCAAGGGGATCGTGACGGCACACGGCGGGACCATCGGTGTCGAAAGCACGGTCGGCGTGGGGACGAGCTTCACCCTCCACCTCCCGATCAAGTCGACCGCCACCCGGCTTGCACCGCTTCACCAACTCGAGGAGGCCGACGTCGCATGAACGCGATCGTCGAAATACTGCGGCGTGCGCCCCGGCCGCGCGCTGTGCGACGCGCCACCGTCGCGGGACTCACGCTGCTCGTGGCCGCCGTAGCGGCCGCCAGCTGCACGCGTCCTCCGGTGGCCACCCCCGCCCCGCCACTGCCGGTCGTCATCGCCCCCGCCCCGCCCCTCCCGCCATGCCCCGGCACGGCGGTTGCCCCGCCGCGCGCCCCCGGGGGGAGGGGAACGCATGCCCGCCCGCAAGGGCCTCACGCGGCCGCCGCGTTCCGCCGCATGGTTCCGGCGCCGCGGCTGGCAACCGCATCCGCACCAGCTCGCCATGCTCGCGGCGGCCGAGCAGCGGCGCCATGCCTTGTTGATTGCGCCCACCGGCGGCGGCAAGACCTTGGCCGGCTTCCTGCCGAGCTTGATCGAGCTTGCGGAGCGGCCCGCGCGTGACCGCCCTCTGGGCGGCCTTCCCACCTTGTATGTCCCGCCCCCGAAGGCCCCGGCCTCGA
>CAZLLP010000063.1:0-29360 GCA_964560345.1 uncultured Gemmatimonadaceae bacterium | reverse complement strand
TCGGCTACGCCCCGCAGCTCGAGGATGCGATCCTCCCGCAGATCGAGGACTTCACGCGCGCGTATCGCGAGATCGTGAGCTACTGACCCCCGCGCCGCAGGCACGCAAACCGGGCCGGTCGACCTGCAGGGTTGGCCGGCCCGGTGTGCATCGGTAGGGCCCAGCCCCCGTTTCAGTTCTCCCCCCGGTCCTGCCGACACTCGAGGGTGTCCGGAGAACTCGCGTCCGTCGGGGGAGAGCATGTCCATGCGCCTGTTGGGAATCGGCAATCATCGCGTCGCGCGCCTCGCCGCGAGTGCGGCACTGCTCCTGGTGGGAGCGTGCAGCGGAGAGAGCGGCAACGCGATCGCGCCCGACGGCGTGAACGCGCGCGTGGCCTCGCTGAGCGTGCGCCAACTCTCGGCGCCGCTCTACGCGGGTGACACCGTGCAGCTCGTGGCCGACGCCCGCGACGTCATCGGGCAGGCGGTCGACGGGGCCAGCATCAGCTGGTCGGTCTCCAACGCCGCACTCGCCAGCGTTGCATCTGGCGGAAAGCTCGTCGGCAAGGGACACGGCGCCGTCACCGTGACCGCGACCGCCGGCCAGGCCAGCGCATCGGCCGACGTCGCCGTGCGCCTGACGAGTGAGGACCGGCGTTTTGCCTACGCGTGGGTGCACGATCCCGGCACCAGCGCCACCTACGCCCCCTCGTCGTCGTATCAGCATAACGAGACCGGCGGCGCCATTCGCGTCGCGCGCAACGGCACCGGATCCTACGTCGTGTCGTTCGAACGCATGGCAAAGGTCGACAGCACCTTCCGCGAGACCGTCATCGTCACCCCCTACGGCGCCAATGGCGAGCGGTGCCATCTCAACGGTTGGGGGAATGCGGACAACGGGCAGGATCTCGACGTCTCGGTGTCGTGCTACACCTTTGGCGGCGCCAACGTCGATGCGCGCTTCTCGGTGCTCGTCGTCGGCTCGCGTTCGCTCCCCTCGCGACTTGGCTTCACCGTCGCCGGCAGCGCGGCGTCGCAGTTTGCCCCCGAGCCCAGCAACACCTTCTCCTCGTTCGCCGACGGCGTGGCCATCTCGCGTTCGACCGCGGGGAGCTATCTCGTGCAGATGAACGGCGCTCCCACCGCGACGCCGCAGAACTACTTCGTCTCCACCTACGGCGGCGCTCCCGACCTGTGCAAGGTGTCGTCGTGGAACAAGGGCGTGTGGGCGAGCGTGATCTGCTATGCGCCGAGCGGCGCCCTGGCCGACGCGCGATTCTCCCTGCTTATGCTGGAGAATGGGCGCCAGGGAAAGCGCTTCGGCTTTGCCTGGTCCAACGAACCGGCCACGCCGCTGGGCGGGACCTACACGCCCAGCATGCCGTACCAGCGCACCTCGTCGGGTGAGCCGGTGCGGATCACCCATCAGGCGACCGGGAGCTACCTGGTCTCCTTCCCGGGGCTGGCCAAGGTCGAGAACCGCCCGGAGACCGTGCACGTCTCGCCGTACGGCGGTGGCTTGTTCACCTGCCAGGTCCAGGGGTGGAGCAACAGCGCCGAGGGGAGTTCGCTCGACGCCACCGTGCGCTGCTGGAATCGTGCGAACGGCGACCCGGCCGATACCTACTTCACGATCCTCGTGCTGGAGTGAGCCTCATCGCGCCGGGCCTCATCGGCTCGTCGCGGCCCGCGAGTTGCACGAGACATTAACGCTTCCCCACCTCGGGCTTCTCCGAGTGTACAGGATCGGTGGGGAGGCAGAGTTTGTAAGTGACGATACGGACAGTGCTTTACTGTGATCCGGGTCGCACAGTGTCTGGTCAACCCCCGGAGGGGCGATGCAGCAGATCTCCCACATTGAAGTGCGGCGCCACCCCATCTGGCAGCAGGAGTCGCATTCGGAGCGCCTGGTGGCGCGTCCCAACGGGGCCATTTCGCCGCGCGGGCGAATGATTCTCGCGACGCTGTTCGGGATGGCGATCGTCGCCGCGCTCCTGGTCGTGAACGGGTAGTTCACCGCCGGCAGTCGCCGTTACGCGAGAACGCCGCCGACCCCCTCGAGGGTCGGCGGCGTTTGCATTGGCGGACTCCCCCTGCGCCACTCAGGCGGCGCGCGCACGTCGTGGCGATGCCCGCGCCGGTTACGGATTCTTGAACAGTCCCTCGAAGGCCTTTTTCGCGGCGTCCTTCGGATTGACCTTGGCCGCCGAGTCCTCTCCCGCCTCCCCCTTCATCGAGCACGTCTCGCTCCCCTTCCCGTTCTTCGCCTCGCAGTCAGCCTCCGCCTTCTCCATCTCGGCGTTCAGCTCGGACATCTGCGCCTTCGTGTCGGTGACTTCGTAGCCGGCCGGGACCTCGAAGAGCGCCGTGTCGAGCGACGCCGCGGGTGGTCCGGTAGCTGGTGGTCGGATACCCCAGCAGGCGTTCGCCCGCGCCGAGCTTCTCCACGGAGACCTTCACGTCCTTCACGTCCTTCACGTCCTTCACGTCCTTCACGTCCTTCACGTCCATCTTCACCATCCCGCTGGCCCCGAGGGCGCCCATCATGTTGCCTAACGCCGACGGGTCCATGATCACCGCCTTCTTCTCCTTGGGGTCGACCATGGTCATGGTCCCCTGAGGGAGACGGTCATCGACGGCGACGCCGGAACCTTGTCCTTCTTCTCGGCTTCGACGGTGACCTTCCAGCGGAAGCGCCATCCGTCAGCAGCAAGGGGTCGATACGGACGGGGATGGATGCGACTCGAGCTCCCGGTTGGGCCGGGCGCGACGGCGCAGCTGCAATGAGGGCGAGCGATACCAGGCGCTTCGCCAGCGCGAGCGAGGACAGCATCGGGAGTCTTCCGCGTGCGACAAGACGTCAGCGGACCGTACCGGCAGTACAGCCAACGAGCGACCGGGGACATCCCCAGTGCGCCCCGCGTCGATCCTACCCTGCGACCTCCGCTTCGATGCGCGCTACTGCCGCACGAAAACCGACTTTCCCCCCACCACCGTTCGCACGACCTTGGCCTCGCGGATCGACTCCGGTGCCACCTTGGTGAGATCGCGGTCGATGATGATGAAGTCGGCGAGCTTCCCGACCTCGAGCGTCCCCTTGTCCTGGTCGTCGAACGCGGCGTAGGCGCTGCCGGCGGTGTAGGCGCGCAGCGCCTCCTCGACGGAGATCTTCTGCTCCGGGACCCAGCCGCCGGGTTGCTTGTCATCGATCGTGCGGCGCGTCACGGCGGCGTAGATCCCCTCGATCGGGATCGGCGGGGCGACGAACCAGTCCGAGCCGAAGGCGAGCGTTGCTTTGGCGTCGAGGAGCGAACGGAAGGCGTACGTTCCCTTGGAGCGCTCCGGGCCAATCACCTTGTCGGCCCAGCGCCCGTCGTCGATGGCATGGTACGGCTGCATTGACGGAATGACGCCGAGCGCGGCGAAGCGCGGGAAGTCGGCGGGGGCGACGTGCTGCGCGTGCTCGATGCGGAACCGGCGGTCGCGCGGGCCGTTTTCCTTGGCCACGCGCTCGAAGATGTCGAGCTGCGTGGCGATGGCGCGGTCGCCGATGGCGTGCACGAAGACGTGCAGCCCCGCCTTGTCGGCCCCCGAGGTCCACGCGTACAACGAATCGGGCGAGGTCACGAAGAAGCCGGAGTCGTTGGGGGCGTCGGTGAATGGGGCGTGCATGGCCGCGGTGTGCGAGCCTAACGACCCGTCCACGAAGCCCTTGAGCGCGCCGATCTTGAGCCAGGCATCGCCGCGCCCGTGCGCGGCGACCGTGTCGCGGAGCTGCTGCCAGGTGGAGAGCGGGACCGCGCTGTAGATGCGCGTCCGCAGGCGCCCGGCGGCCTGCGCCCGCTTGAAGACGACGAGATCGTTCCACGACCCGGTCTTCGCGTTGGCCGAGCCCACGTTGTGCACCGACGTCACGCCGTGCGAGGCCACGTAGGTCATCGCCGTGTCGAGCGCGCGGTCCTCGAGCGCCGCCGGCGGATCGGGGACCTTGCCATCGACGAGGTCCATCGCGTTGTCCTTGAAGACCCCGGCCGGTTCGCCGTTAGGCAGCCGGAGGATCGTCCCGCCGCTCACGTCCTTCGTGTCCGCGCTGATCCCGGCGGCAGCGAGCGCCGCCGAATTGGCGAGCTTCATGTGCCCGTCGAGCCGGTTCACCCAGACCGGGTGGTCGGGGGTCACCGAGTCGATCCACGCCCGCGTCGGGAGCTCGCCCCCCCACAGCTCGTGATCCCAGTCGCCCCCCTGGATCCACGTCCCCTTGGGCACGGTCGCGGCAAACGCCTTGATGCGAGCGATGAACTCGGCGGGCGTCTTCGCGTCGCGCAGCTGCACCGACGACAGGCGGAAGCCGCCGTCGATGAAGTGCACGTGCGAATCGATGAAGCCCGGGACGAGCATCTGCCCCTGCGCATCGATCACCTCGGCGTCCTTGGCCAGCTTGCGGATCTCCGCGCTCGACCCGACAGCCGCAATGCGTTCGCCACGGACCGCGATCCCGTCGGCCCACGGGCGCCGCGCGTCACCGGTCCAGATGCGGGCGTTGACCACCGCGAGGGTGACGGGGCCGCCCGTCGACTCGGAGGACTTCATGGTGCAGGCGGAGAGAAGGGCGAGGGCGACCAGTGCGGTTCGGCGCATTGACGTGCTCTAGTGGGAGACAGCCGCGGTCGTGCGGGGGGAGAAGACGGGAAGACGGGAAGACGAGAAGTCTTCCCGTCTTCCGCGTTCGCCCTACCGACGCTCCATCGCGTCGCGCACGTCCAGCAGGATCTCGAAGTACAGTTGCTCGCGGCGATAGGCGAAGTCGAGCGACGCCATCTGGGACTCGTCGCCCGTGGCCTTGGCGCGTTCGAAGGCCTCGCGGTACATGTCGTCGAGGTTGGCGAGGATGCGGTCGCGGGAGCGGGACATGCGGGTTCTCTCTATGGCTCGGGAAGTGAGTCGAGGAGCCTCGTCGACAGGCGGCGGGCGGCGCGTGGCGTCGCTCGTCTCGATCGCGTCGAGGAAGTACTTCTTGGCGGCCCCCATGAACAGGCGGCGCGGGTTGAGCGAGTCGGTCATTCAGCGGCGCAACGCGGACGAGCGCGCGGGAACAAGGGCGCGGGCGGAAACTAGCCCCCGGTCTCCCCACTCGGGAACCTCTCCACCCCTTCGCGGGTTCTTAATCGCAGAAGGGGAGTAGCTACGCGGGACCGACAACCCGCGCGTCCGAATCGTCAAGACTGTCCGGCAGCTCCATGCCAGGCACGGTTCGGCGGGTCGTTTCGATCAGGCGAGACTTTCGAGTCCCGGGCGCACGCGCCGGGGGTTCGAGGGTCTCTTTTTTTTCCCCCGTCTTCCCGTCTTCCGAGGTTTCGATGAGCAACGTGAAAGTCTTCGTCCTGATGGCTGGCTTGACCGCTCTCTTCGTGGCCATTGGTGGGGCCGTGGGCGGACAGGCTGGCGCGGTCATGGCGCTCCTCTTTGCCGGCGCCATGAACCTCTTCATGTACTGGAACTCCGGGTCGATGGTGCTCAAGGCCTACGGCGCACGCATCGTCACGCCGGCCGAGGCACCCGAGATCTACGAGATGGTCGACCGCCTGCGGCAGCGCGCGGGACTTCCCATGCCCACCGTCGCGGTGGCGCCGCATGCCCAGCCCAACGCCTTCGCCACCGGTCGCGACCCCGAGCACGCCGTCGTGTGCGTGACGGAGGGGATCGTGCAGCTCGTGAACCGTGAGGAACTCGAGGGCGTGATCGCCCACGAGCTCGCGCACATCAAGAACCGTGACATGCTGCTGCAAACCGTCACGGCGACGATGGCCGGCGCGATCTCCAACCTGGCGATGATCGCTCAGTGGGGGGCGCTGCTGGGTGGACGCGACGAGGAAGGCGAGTCGCCGCTCGCCGCGCTGGCGATGGCGCTGGTCGCCCCGATCGCCGCGTCGCTGATCCAGTTCGCCATCTCGCGCCAGCGCGAGTTCAAGGCCGACGCGGTGGGCGCGGCAATTTCCGGGCGCCCGCTGGCGCTGGCGAGTGCGCTGCGCAAGCTGGACATGGCCGCGCATCGCATCCCGATGCAGGTGTCGCCTGCCATGGCGCCGCTGGCGCAGGTGAACCCGCTGTCAGCGCTTAGGGGACGGGGGATGCTCTCGCTCTTCGCGACGCACCCGTCGACTGAGGAGCGCGTCGCGCGGCTGCAGGCGCTCGCGGCTTAGGAGAAGACGGGAAGACGGGAGGACGGGAAGACGAGATGGCGCCCCTCGAGCGCGGCACTCGCGGTGCGCGCCTTGTTGCCCTCACTCGTCTTCTCGTCTTCCCGTCTTCCCGTCTTCCTCCATCCGATGAAACACCGCCTCATCGATCACCCGTCCCCCCTTCAAGTGCTCAACGACGATCCGTTCGAGCAGCGCTGGCGAGACGTTGTGATACCAGACGCCTTCCGGGTACACGCAGACGATCGGACCGCCGGCGCAGACGCCGAGGCATGGGGCCTCGCTGCGTTTCACGCGCGAAGGGCCGAACAGGAGGTTCTCGCGCTGCAGCAGTGAGGCGAGCAGGGCGTAGAGCGCCCGCCCTTGCCGACTGGGGCTGCAAAAGCCGCCGGTGCACACGAGCACGTGGCGGGAGTAGCGCTCCATGTGCGGCTGACGGTCATACGGCGAGGACATCAGCGCACCATCGCCATCACGATCTCGGCCACAATCAGCACCACGATGGCCACCTCCAGCGCCTCGGCGCGCGCCGCCTGCGCTTCGGCGTTGAGCATCTCGTAGGTCTCGCGCACCAGCGTCAGCTTGCGATCCACTCCTGCGCGCCACTGCGCGCCGCGAAAGATCTCGAGGGCGGCCGAATAGACGCGCGCGAGGTAGACGTCGTCGGTCACCTTGAGCGAGTTCTCCACGCGCTCCACCAACTCGGTGGAATCGGCAAAGAGGCGCTGCATGTCGCCCAGCAAGTTGGAGAAGCGACGGGAAAAGAGGCGAAGCCGGCTCCCGCGCGCCGCCTCGATGCGGTCATACAGCTTCGGGATCTCCGCGTCGAGAATGGCGTCGTAGTAGCGCAGCTCCAGCAACTGCGCGTTGGCGAATTCCAGGATGTACTCCACGTCCGTCGCCCCTTCGGCGGGGTCGAGAACGAGCGCGTTGTCCCAGGTGAGGAGCGCGAGGTCGTCACTGTAGTACGAGTAGCGATGCTGCAGCAGTTCATCGCGGGCCCGCGCCGACAACTGGCGCCGCTCGTTGAGCAGGAGCGGCGCGACGTCGACGTGCTGCAGGACGGCGTCACTCGTCAGGCGCTCACCGTCGTCGCCGCAGACTTCGTGCAGGCGGAAGACGACGTAGTCCTCCCGCACGGGCGCCATGTTGGGGCGCTCGATCGCCGGGGTGATGCGTCGAAAGAGGAGCTGGGCGTGATGCTCGAGCAACTGTGGAATGCCGGTGTCGGCATCGAGCGCGTTGCCGAACGTGGCGAAGGCATCCCACGACAGGTCGCGCGGTGCCTGGACGCGCACCGAGAGCGAGACCACGCCAAACTCGAAGATGCGCGCCGTGACCTCGGCGTCGAAGGCGCTGCCGCCGATGGTCACCCGCTCGCCGCCCAGGATGACGGCGACCGGCGGGTTGGCGATCTGGAGCGCAGCGGCTTCGCCCCGCACGGGACGCACGCGTTCGGGCGCACTCGTGGCCAGCAGATCGAGTGCGCGCTCGAGCGAGATCGAGTAGCCCACGTCGAGGAGGCGGTAGGCATGCGCCCCGCCACGCGTGACGACGGTCATCGGTTCGTCACACGCGACGCCCCGGACGCTGGGGCGTCAACGCGGCGGAGAACGGCGGCACGCGACACCGGACGGCGTCCCTCAGTCCTCGTCGACCAGCTTGTTGTCGCCGGGAGGCGCAACGTACCGCAGCGACTCGACGACCTTCCCCTTCACCAGGTGCTCGAGCACGATGCGGCGTCCACCGTCGGGGTCGACCTCGCCGTACCAGGTGTCGTCGGGGTACACCACCACCATGGGGCCGTGGCCGCATTGGTTCATGCAGCCGGCCTTGTTGATTCGCACGGTGCCGGAGAGGCCGGCCTCCTTCGCTTCGCGCTTCATCGCCTGGAACACGGCAATCCCGCCAGCTTTCTCGCAGGTCTTGCCGAACGAACAGACGAAAACGTGATGTCGGTACTGTCCCATGCGGGGGAAGCTAGGGCCCCGTCGCGTCGGACGGAACGCCGAGTAGATTGCCCGCATTCATTCGTGACGCACCCAGGACCCGCCATGACGTCGATCCCGGTTTCTCCATCCATTCAGGCCAAGGGCTACGCGCACCCCGAGGCGCTCGTCAGCACCGAATGGCTCGCCGATCACCTGAACGACCCGAACATCCGCATCCTCGAAAGTGACGAGGATGTGTTGCTCTACGAGATCGCCCACATCCCCAACGCACAAAAGGTCGACTGGCATTCCGACCTCAACGATGCCGTGGTGCGCGACTACGTCTCGCGCGAGTCGTTCCAGGCGCTGTTGCGGGCCAAGGGGATCGACGAATCGACCACGGTCATCTTCTACGGTGACAAGAACAACTGGTGGGCCTGCTATGCCTTCTGGGTCTTTCAGTTGTTTGGATTTACCAACGCGCGCATCCTCGACGGCGGTCGCTCCAAGTGGGAGATCGAAGGGCGCGAGATGACGACGGTGGTACCGGCGTTCCGCACCACGCAGTACGTGGCGCCCGAGCGCAGCGACTCGCGCATTCGCGCCTTCATCCATGAGGTGCGCGCGCACATGGACGCCGGCAAGCCGATGGTGGACGTGCGCTCGACCCCCGAGTACACGGGAGAACGGACGCACATGCCCGAGTACCCGCAGGAAGGGACGCTTCGCGGTGGCCACATCCCCGGGGCGCGCTCGGTGCCGTGGGCGCGCGCGGCCAACGGCGATGGGTCGTTCAAGTCGGCCGACGACCTGCGCGCCATCTACGAGCAGGAGCAGGGCTTGCGCCCGTCGGACGATGTCATTGCCTACTGCCGCATCGGCGAACGGTCGTCGCATACCTGGTTTGTCCTCACCTACTTGTTAGGCTACCAGAGCGTGCGCAACTACGACGGGAGCTGGACCGAGTGGGGGAACGCGGTGCGAGCCCCCATCCGCATGGGAGGGCACCCGTGAGCGCGATCGAGACGATCCCGGGGTTCGAGGTCAAGTCGACCAACCGGGTGCTGGTGACGTGGACGGGAGGCCAAGGCTTCGAAGCAGGACGTCCAGGCGGGGTGACGCACCGCATCGACGGCGACGCCATCGTCGGCCCGTCGCCCGTCGACTCGCTGCTCAACGCCCTCGCCGCCTGCTCGGCCATCGACGTGGTGGAGATCCTGGCCAAGCGTCGCACGCCAGTGCGCACCCTCGCGGTCGAGGTACAGGGGGCACGCGCGGCAGCGACGCCGTCACGCGTCGTCGGCATCCACCTCACGTTCCACATCGCCGGTGAGGGGGTCGAGCGGATTCACGCCGAGCGCGCGATCGAGCTGTCGGTCAACAAGTATTGCTCCGTGCGCGATTCGATCGACCCGGCGATCCCCATTCGCTGGACGCTCGACCTCGAAAGCTGACGTCGCGACCGGCGAATGATCGAACGGGGGAGGAACCGGCCTAACGCCGATTCCTCCCCCGTGTTGTGCCTGGTGACGTGCCGTCCGCGACCGGCGCCGGCTACGGCGACGAACGCCGCCGCGACGACCAGTGAATGTTGGTGATCTTCCAGCCATCAGCGCCGTGCACGAGCACCATCAGCTCCGCGCCCGCCGAGTTGACCGGCCGACCGTTGAAGGTCCCCGTGGTCGACGTCGCGGCCGTTACCCACGCCACATGCCCTTCGAGGCGCACGCGAACGTCGCGCCGCTCGCCGGGAACGGCCCTGGTGAAGGTGATGTCGGCCCCCAGGTGCCCGCTGCGATACGACGCCTTGGTATCGACCGCCCCGCCTTCCTGGATCGTGACGTCGTCCGCGAGCAGCGCGAGCGCGCGCAGGGAGTCGCCAGCCGCAATGGCGGCGTGGAACTGCTCCACGGCGCCGAGCGCGCCGGCACTGTCAGGCTCGCTCCCCGCCATCTGATGACCGGCGTGAGGATCCGCGGCAGGCACAGGCTTCGGCATGACGTGACCGGCATGCGCGTCGGGAGGCGGCGTCTTGGCGCTGTCCGGCTTTGGCGTCATGTCATGTCCGGCATGCTCGCCGAGCATGTTGCCGTCGCGATCGTGCCGCATCACGAAGCCGCGCGGCACCGTCGGTGTCGGCAACTCGCCCAAAAAGCCAACCGACGCGCCGCCCATGTTGTTGACGCCCATCATGTCGGCCATCTTGCGCCACCCCGCCACCGACATGACTTCCGTCGTGTCGTCGCGATACCGTCGCGCCGCCGTCAGGATCTCGGCCCGCTTGCGGTCCTTCGGCACCTTGTCCGATGCCAGGATGTCGGAGATGACGTCGTGCATCGAGTGCAGGTTGTCGAAGATGATGGCCAACTCCGGATAGCGAACCGCGAAGGCCGGCGCGATGGCCGACGTCATCGGCATCTGGTATGGCAGCGTGGCCGGCGGGTTCTCAAGCATCTGGCGGAAGCGAGCGACCGCTGCGCTCACGCCAGCCTGCCGCTCCTCACGCGATCGCCCCGTCACCAGCGGCTCATACAGCCCGACCTGCAGCCAGTGGTAGCCCCAGATCAGTCCGTTGAACTTGGGATACCGCTCCCGGAAGGCGAGCGAATAGTACTGTTCCTGCATGAGCGCCATCGTCTTGGGGCGCGTGCTGAACGCGACGTCGCGACGCGACAGGTAGTAGCGCGTGAGTTCCTTGAGGCGTGCATCCCGTGCGTTCGCGTCCAGGCGCTCGTCGGCCAGGACGTCGTACACCTGCCGGTGGAGGATGTGTGCCCATTCGAACATCTGCTTCGCCTCGGGTGCAAGCCGCGTGTAGTGCGGCATGATCGCCATCTCCTTGAGCGGGAGACGAGGCGGCGAGACGAGCAGGCGTCGCGTGAGGAAGTTGTACTGCGTCTCCTCGAGCAGGCGCGGATCGCCCTTGGGACGCGTGTAGAGCAGCTCGTACAGGATCGCGTGTCCGTAGTCGAACGCGTTGAACAGCCGGTCGGCGGCCGGATACTCCGTCCGGAAGACCCAGTTGTCGCGCCCGGGATAGTAGAATTGCTCGTATGCCGTCGACCACTGCGCCGCCAGCGGGAGCGGAGCGGCCAGCAGCGCCACGGCCACGGCGCGAGTGGCGATTGTGCGGGCCAGGTGCGTGTCGCGGCGGGTCATCGCACACCTCCAAAGCGATGCAGCAAGGCGAGCGAGACGGCCGATCCGAAGGTCACGAACCATTCGCCGCCTTGTGAGAGATCGCGACCGAGACCGGCGTCGACCGCCAGCCGTGGTCCCACCTGGTAGCGCACGCCCGACGCGGCGCTCCAGTCGACGTCGTCGCCGATGAGTGCGCGCCGCGCCACCACTTCCGCTCCCACCAGGAGGGAGCGAAAGACGAAGGCATGGTCGCCGGCCACGCCGACCTCCCAGCGCGTCGCCTCGCCCAGGCGATCGTCGCTGGTATAACGCCCGGGGGTGAGCGACGCGTTCACGTGAACCCGACCAAACGACGTGGTGCGTGTGGCCAGCGCCGAGAAGGTGGGAATGGCGCGCGACGGCCCGAGAGGCCCAGCCGGGAGCAGCGTGCGCGCCGCGATGGCCAGCGCCGGGAGCGACGTCGTCTCGGTATTGAGCGCATGCAGGATCGACACGTCGATGCCGGCGCCACCGATCGTTTGTCGGTTTCCCCGGCGCCAACGCGCCATGGGAACGCCGAGTTCGACTTGCGTACGAGGGGCGACGCCCCACGCCAGCTCGGGCTCGAACTCCAGCGTACTGCCCTGTCCGCGCGCGCCGCTCACGCGCACGGGGGCGAGCTGCCACTCGATGGCGTGACGCTCGATGGCCAGCGCGTCTTCCACGCGCAGCGGCCGCCCGCGATCGAGGTTGTAGTAGTCGGTCTGCGCGTGGGCGTCGCGCGCGGCCATCGCCGTCGCGATGACGGCCAGTGCGGCGACTCCTCGCGCGCACGCGCGTATGCGCGTGGCACGTGTCAGGCTATTCATGATCCAACGTCCTGAGATCGAGTTCCTGTGTCAGCCGCTGCCAACGGCACCGGCACGAGGGAAGTGGCACCGAGACGCGGAGAGCGGCGTCGTCAGGCGCAACCCGGGGCGTGCCCGGGGAACTCGTCAGGCGCGCGGAGGGGGGAGCTCTGGCGCAGCGACCAGCGATGCGAGCCGGTCGACATGCAGGCGCGGGGGCTGCACCGTCACCTGCGACTCCGAGCCGATCACGACAAGCGGGGCCGGGGCGATCGCCACACTGCACGCGGCCTGCGACTCACAGCCACGAGGACCGTGCGTTGGCTGTTCCGACTGCGACGATCCGGACGCGTGATGATCCTCGCTCGCTGCAGCGGAGGCGTGCTCCATCGAGTGCCCGAGCGCCGCGTGCCCCACCGTCGCGGCGCTCGACACCACCGCATGCGCCGTCGCCGTTCCGGGCATCAGGCACCACTGCCCACCCGTGAGGATCATCACGATCCAGACGGGGAGCACCACAATGCCGGTGAGCACGCGACGAAGAGCGGACATGGCGAGGAACAGGTTAGCGCGCGGGGCCGAGATGGTGTAGTCCTGCGGTCAACGCGCGTGGCGATACATCAGTTCGATCAACTCGTCGTACACTTCCTCGGCCGCTTCGGGGCCCGAAGCCACGGCCGACGCGACACAGTGGCGCAGGTGGTTGCGCATCAACTCGCGGCCGGTGGAGCGCAGCGCCTCGTGCACCGAGGAGATCTGCGTCAGGATGTCGGCGCAGTACCGGTCCTCTTCGACCATGCGCTGCAGCCCGCGCACCTGCCCCTCGATGCGGCGCAGGCGTTTGAGGTTGCGCTCCTTGATGGCGGGATCGACCGCCACGGCCTTGCGCCCCTCACCATCCACCGCGTCGGTCCCGCATCCACAGCCGCAGGCCATTGCGTGCGCGCCGTCGGTGGCCAGGGGGAGCGATGTCCCCTTCGTCTCGTCATGCATGGTCGGTCCTCACGATTGGGGCGCGCCAGCCACGCAGGCGCAACGAGTTGCTCACCACCGACACCGAACTCATCGCCATCGCCGCACTGGCCAGGATGGGGCTGAGGAGGATGCGAAAGACGGGATAGAGCGCCCCCGCCGCGACGGGGATTCCGATGGTGTTGTAGACAAAGGCCCAGAACAGGTTCTGCTTCATGATGCGAAGGCTCGAGCGGGCCAACGCCAGCGCATCGACCACGGACGTGGGATCGCCACGCATGAGGGTGATGTCGCTCGCTTCGATCGCGATATCGGTCCCGGTCCCGATGGCAATGCCGACGTCGGCCTGCGCCAGCGACGGGGCATCGTTGATCCCGTCACCCACCATCGCGACAATGCGTCCCTCACGTTGCAGCCGGCGGATTTCCTCCACCTTGCCTTCGGGACGCACGTCGGCCACCACCCGGACGATCCCCGCCTCGCGAGCGATCGCCTCGGCTGTGCGTTGCGTGTCGCCCGTGAGCATCACCACCTCGATCCCTGCCTTGCGCAGCGCTGCCACCGCGCTCGCCGACGTCGGCTTGATCGGATCGGCGATGGCGATCGCCCCCGTCAACGCGCCGTTGACGGCCACGTACACCGGCGTCTTGCCATTCGAAGTCCAGCCGTCCAACTGCGTGCGCAGCGGCGTCACGTCGATCGCGTAGTCGGCCATCATCGCCGCATTGCCCACGGCGAGTGCCTGACTGTCCACGATTCCCACGACCCCCTTCCCCGTCACCGAATCGAACGCCTCGGCGCGCACGAGCGCGCTCCCGCGCGCCAGGGCGGCCGCCGCGATGGCCTCGCCTAACGGGTGCTCGGACGACTGTTCGAGCGACGCCACCAGACGCAGCATCTCGGTTTCGCTCACCTCGGCACCTACGTGCAGCACGTCGGTCACCACCGGGCGCCCCGCGGTGATCGTCCCCGTCTTGTCGAAGACGACGGTATTCACGCGCGACGCCCGCTCCAGCGCTTCCCCGCCCTTGATCAGGACGCCGAGCTGCGCGCCGCGACCGGTCGCGACCATGACTGCCGTGGGGACGGCGAGCCCCATCGCGCAGGGGCAGGCAATGATCAGTACCGCCACCGCCGCCGCAAAGGCACGCACGAATGGCGCAGTGTCGCTCAGCACGAACCAGGTGACGAAGGTCGCTACCGCCAGCGAAAGGACAATCGGCACGAAGATCCCGCTGATGCGATCGGCCTGGCGCTGGATCGGGGCGCGTGACCCCTGCGCGTCGCGCATGAGCGTCACGATCTGCGACAGGACCGAGTCGGCGCCTAACGTGGTCGCCGTGAAGTGGAAGGCCCCGGTGCGATTGACCGAACCGCCGATCACGCGATCACCGGCGCGCTTGGCCACCGGGATCGACTCGCCCGTGAGCATCGACTCATCGACCGCACTCTCGCCGCTGGCGATGACGCCGTCCACGGGAATGCGCTCGCCCGGACGCACGGCGATCTGGTCACCGCTGCGCACCGCCTCGAGCGGCACCTCGGTTTCCACGCCGTCGCGCACCACGCGCGCCGTCTTGGGCTGCAGATCGATGAGCTTGCGCAGTGCCGACGACGTCTCACCCTTGGCCCGCGCCTCGAGCGCGTTGCCCACCAGGATGAGCGCGATGATGATGATCACCGCCTCGTAGTACACGTCCGGCGCCACGCCACGACTGATGAAGAAGCCCGGCGCCAGCGTCGCCGCCGCGGAAAAGACGAAGGCCGAGCCCGTGCCAATGGCGATGAGCGTATTCATGTCAGCCGAGCGGTGCGTGAAGGCCTGCCACGCGCGGGTGTAGAAGTGGCGACCGGCCCACCCCATGATCCCTGCCGTCAGCAGCAACAGCGTATAACTCAGCACCGTCGCCGGGATCGCGTACGCCCACGGCAGCAGGCGCTCCAGCGCGGGGTCGAGCACCGTCATCGTCCAGTTCATGAACGGATCGCCGCTCGTCCCCATCCCCAGGTGCGCGTTGGCCGCCATGAGGGGCATGGAGATGATCATCGCGACGACACCGGCGATGCCGGCGGCGATGGCCTTGTGCTTCAACTCGGCAAACTCCTGCCGACGCGCGGCATCCTGCGCCGCCTGATCCTCGGCGGCCGTGCGCCCAGGAACTGGAAGCTCAGCGCCGTACCCCGTGTCGCGAATGCGATCGACGATCGCCTGCGGCGAGACGATGCCCGGGTCAAAGGAGATGGTGGCGCTGTTGGTCATCAGGTTGACGTTCGCCTCGACCACCCCCGGCGTCTTGCCCAGCGTGCGCTGCACGCGTCCCTGGCAGGCGGCGCATGTCATGCCGCTCACCGGGATGACGACTTTCTCGACGTTCGCCGGCGCGGTGCCTGGCACCGCATCCGGCAGCGTGCTTGTAGTCATGGCGTGTCCTCCACCACCAGCGTCCCGCGCAGCATGCTCATGCCGCAGGTGAATCCGTATGTCCCTGCCGCGCTCGGCGTGAGCTCCACCACCGTCTTCTCATGAGCCGGGAGGAAGCGGCGAATCCCGAAGTCGGGAAAGACGACTTCCTCGGAGCAGCTCGACTCCTCCTGGCGATCGAAGACCAGGCGCACGCGCGCCCCGCGAGGAACGCGAACCGTTCCGGGGGAGTAACCGCCCCGGACCACGATCGGGATCTCCGCGATCCCCGACGGCGCCACCGCCGCCGTTGCGGCCTGGGACGACGAGAAGAAGAAGTACCAGTTGATCAGGGCGATGAGGGCGAGCCCGGCGGCCACGACCCCCCAGTCGGCCGCGGTCACGTCACTTCGAGCGCATCGTAGCCGGCGTCTGCCACCGCATCGATGATCGCTCCCACGTTGGTCTTGGCCGGATCGTAGGCGACCGTCGCCTGCCCGATCTGGACCTGCTCAGCTGCGGCGCCGTCGACGCCCGTCAGCGCCTTCTCGACGGCCTTCACGCAGTGCCCGCACGACATGCCGCCAACCTTCAGCGTGACTCGCTCCATACTGCCCTCCTCTGATGTGTGATCGGAGGGCCATATACCCCCCGCTGGTATCTATTCTAGATACCACCGGGGGGTATGTCAAGTCCGGTGTGGAGCTAGCTCAGGGTGAGCCCGGCTTCCTTGAGCTTGGAGAGGACCTTGGCGCGCACTTCCTTGGGGCAGGCGCAGTCCTCGCGCGTGTCGTGCAGGGCGCTGATGAAGCGCTCGGCGAACTGGGCGTGCGGGAGGCAGTGGGTGCATTCGGCCAAGTGGCGCTGGACCGCGGCCATCTTCTCGGCGGTCAGTTCGCAATCCACGTAGTCCCAGAGCTGCTGCATGGCCGAGCGACAGTCGACCTTGGGCGTTTCGTTAGGCATCGTCGTGCTCCTTGGCGATCGCCGCCACCGAGGCAAAGCCGGCGTCGCGGGCGTATTCCCTGAGTTTTTCCTGCAACTGCCGCCGCCCCCGAAAGAGCCGCGAACGGACCGTTCCCACCGGGACGCCAAGTACTTCCGACGCGGCGTCGTACGACTGGTCCTCCACGTCGACGAGGATCACCGTGGAGCGAAAGGGTTCCGCCAGTTCGTCGAGCGCGCGCTGGAGCGCGGGGGCAAGGTCGACGCGGGAGAGGATCTGGTCGGTCCCGTCGTGCCGCATCTCCGAGTGCGCCTGGACCGCGGCGATCGTCTCGACGCTGCCGTCCTCCACATCCACTTCGTGGCGCAACTTTTCGCGCGACCGCAGGAACGCGTTGCGGCAGATGGTGAAGAGCCACCGCCGAGCGTCGCTTCCGGGCTGGAACGTGTGCCAGGAGCGGTAGGCCCGCAGATAGGTCTCCTGCACGAGATCCTCAGCGTCCGCGGGATTGCGGGTGAGGGAATAGGCGAAGCGATACACGTCGTCCATGAACGGCAGCGCGTCGCGCGCGAACTCCGCGTCTCGCGTGTCGGGTCGAGCCGGTGTTTCTTCCATACAATGGCACCTAGCCGTGTGCGGTCCGCGGGGTTCCATCCCCTGCCGACTGCACGATAACCGCGCGAACCGGAGGGGGCGAGCCGGACACCGCCCCGCCCACGCACACAGTAGATTCTTCGGCGCACGGATCGGGTCTCTCCTCGCCCCCCGCCCGAACGAACGCCATGACGATGAGTTCGTCCCCACCGCCCGCCACCTGGTCGCCCACGCCGGGCACCTGGAGTGATGCTGGGCTGGTCGGTGCCCTCCCCCTGGTGCTGATGCGCATTGACCGCGAGGGGCGCCTGGCCTCGCTGAGTCCGTCGTGGGAGCTCTTCAGCGGATTCACGGTCTCCGAATCGCTGGGGCGTCCCTACCTGTCGTTCGTGGACGCCGGCGATCACGCGGCGTGCCGGGCCACCGAAGCGTATCTGTACTCGGGGAACCCGGGGCCGGGTGCGGGCAGGCTCAAGATGTACCGGCGCGACGGGACCGTTCGGGTGGCCGAGGTGCGCTTCTTCGTGATGTTCGACCTGCAGGGGGTGGCGGCGGGGCTGGGCGGGTCGATCGTGGACGTGACCGAGTTGCGCAACGACCCGCGCCACCAGGTCGACTCGTTGCGGCTGTCGGCCGGACGCACGCGCATGCTCATCGAGCGGGCCAGCTTTGGCGTGTTTGGCTGCACCCCCGATGGCCACCTGATCGACGCCAACCCGGCCCTGGCGACGATGCTGGGGTATCCCGACACCTCCGCGCTGCTGGCGGCCGACGCGTTCGAGACGTTGTGCCCGGCGGGCGAGGTGCGCGACCAGTGCATGACCACGCTCGCCAACGGAGCGCGCGAGGTCACCTACGACCAGCACTGCCGCCGCTTCGACGGCACGCCCGTGCGGTTGCGGCTGACGATGACGTCGGAACGTGACGCCAGCGGGCACCTGCGATTCCTGCAAGGGATGGCCGAGAACATCACCGAGCGCGAACGGCGCGAGGAGATCGTGCGGCGCGGCGAGCGCATGGCCTCGCTCGGCCGCACGCTGGCTGGGGTGGCGCACGAGATCAACAACCCGCTCGCCGCCATCACGGGCTATACCCAGATCCTGCTCAAGAAGGAGCAGTCGGCCGACGATCGCCACGCGCTGGATACGGTGCTCAACGAAGCGCGCCGCGCCGCCCGCATCGTGAAGGACCTGCTGACCATCGCCCGCCGCGAGGAGGGCGGGTCGCTCGTGCGCGTCGACCTGAATGCCATCGTGCGGTACATCGTCGACACGCAGCACTACGCGATGGAGACGCGCGGCATCCACACCAGTGTGCAGCTGGCGGGGCGCGCGCCGCACGTGACCGCCGACCCGGCGCAGCTCGAGCAGGTCGTGCTCAACCTGGTGGTCAATGCGCGCCAGGCGCTCGAGGCGCGCCTCGAACGACGCGCGGCCCCCAGCGACTGGCGCCCGTCGCTCGACGTCGCGACCCAGGTGGTCGACGGTACGGTGACGCTGACCGTGACCGACAACGGTCCCGGCATCTCGGCGCGCGACCTCCCGCACATCTGGGATCCGTTCTGGACGACGCGCGACGAGGGCGAAGGGACCGGGCTCGGCCTCTCGGTGGTCCACAGCATCGTCGTGGCGCACGGCGGCACCATCGAGGTCAGCAGCGCGCCCGGGGAGCGTACACGCTTCACCATCACGCTCCCGCTTGCCCCCGCGCTCACGCCGCCCGACATCCGCCCCGGGACCGCGCGTGGAGCGCGCCGACCGGTCGCCTCACGCCCGCTGGATATCCTGGTGGTCGATGACGAGGCGGTGATCCGCGAACTCCTGTCACGCTACTTCGCCACGCGCGGGCACGCCGTGGTCGCGGCCGTCGACGGGGAACACGCGTTGCGCCTGACGGAACGCGGATCGTTCGATGTCATCATCAGCGACCTGCGCATGCCCGGGATCAACGGACGCGAGCTGATTCGGCGCCTGCGGCAGCTCCCGTCATGCGCCAAGACCCGTTTCATGATCTCCACCGGCGACGCCGCCGCGGCAGCCGCCCGCCCGGGCGACGACGAGATGGCCGACGTCGTGGTGGTCAACAAGCCGTATGACGTCGATGCCCTCGTCGACCTGGTCGAGGCGGGCTGACGATGCACCGCGCTTCACTTCCGACTCTCCATCCATGAGCCTTGCCGACCTTCGGCGCGAGTACACGCTCGCGTCGCTCGACCTCACCGAAGTCGATCCCGACCCGTTCGTCCAGTTCACGCAGTGGTTCGACGAGGCGCAGCGCGCCGAGGTGCTCGAACCCAACGCGATGACGCTTGCCACCGCCGATGCGAACGGACGCCCGTCCGCGCGCGTGGTCCTGCTCAAGGAAGTCACGCCGCGTGGCTTCGTCTTCTTCACCGACTACCGGTCGCGCAAGGGGATCGAGCTCGCCGCCAATCCGCGGGCTGGGCTCTGCTTCTTCTGGAAGGAACTGGAGCGGCAGGTGCGCATCGTCGGGACGGTCGAGCGCCTCGCCGCGGAGGAATCGGCGGCCTACTTCGGCAGCCGCCCGTTAGGGAGCCGCGTGGGGGCGTGGGCCTCCGTGCAGAGCGCCGTCATTCCGGGGCGCGACTGGCTGGAAGCGGAAGTCGAACGCGTGTCGGCCAGCTATCCGGACGGCGACGTCCCGCTCCCGCCGCATTGGGGCGGCTATCGCGTGGCGCCGGAAGAGCTGGAGTTCTGGCAGGGGCGTGCGAGCCGCCTGCACGACCGCGTGCGCTACCTCCCCAACGGTGACGGGTGGCGGGTGGAACGATTGTCACCCTGAGCAATCGCGGTGACGGCGCGACGTTCGTCCCTCGATAGGACAGCGTCGCGCGCAGCTACCACGCGCGATCGTCGCTCTCGATTTCCTCGCGCAGCTTCACGTAGCTCTCATAGCGCGAGCTGGCGATGCGCCCCTGCGCCAGCGCCTCGCGCACGCCGCATTCCGGTTCCGCCAGGTGGCGGCAGTCGGCGAAGCGGCAGCTGTCGAGCGTGGGGACAAACTCCGGGAAGCAGCGATCCAGGTCGCGCGCCTCGATCCCCCACAGCCCCACTTCGCGCAGCCCGGGGGTGTCGACCACGTAGCCGCCATCGGGGAGCGGGTGCATGCGCGCGCCCACGGTCGTGTGTCGCCCCTTGTTGACCGACTCGCTGATGGCGCCCACGCGCAGGTCGACGCCGGGATAGAGCGCGTTGAGGAGCGAGGACTTCCCGACCCCCGAGGGTCCCGTCAGCGCCGAGATGCGGCCGCGCAGCGCCTCGTGCAGCGCCTCCAGCCCTTCGCCGGTGTGCGTGCTCGTCAGATGCAACGGATAGCCGATCGCGGCGTAGGGGGCAAAGCGGCGCGCGGCCTCACCGGGCGCGGCAAGTTCCACCTTGTTGATGACGAGGCGGGCGGCGACGCCGTTGGCCTCGGCGATGATCAGGAAGCGATCGAGCATCTTCTCATTCGGCTCGGGCTTCACCATCGCGAGGACGACCACCACCTGGTCGACGTTGGCGACCACGACCCGTTCGCCATGCCCACCCGGTGCGCGCCGGGCGAGCTTCGAGCGGCGCGGGAGGATCTCGGTGATCGCCCACGCGTCACCGCCCACGTTGTTCATCACGGAGACGTCGTCACCGACGGCCAGCTTGGCGCCTGACGCGTGCTTCACGCGCCCGCGAAGGGCGGCGATGCACGTGGTGCCATCGGCCAGACGCACCTGCCACTGCCCTCCCGTCCCCTGCAGCACGACTCCCGGCACGCCGACTGGCATCAGGACTCGTCCCGCATGACGTCCCACCACCGGCGTTCCGGCGTACCACCAGCGAGGGAGTCGATCGTGGCCTCCAGCAGGGCCCGGACGTCGGCGAGCGGCCAGGCGCCTAACGCGTCACGCGCGGCATCCGGGGTCTCCCCCCACGCGAGGTAGTCGCTTTCGAGGTGGCCGTCGACCCCTTGCGCGCCGATGCGGCGCCAGCGCGGGAAGAGGAAATAGGCCCCGTACGGGCGGTCCGCCTCACCTGTGGCGTCGACCTCGATGGCCACCGAGTACGAGAGCCCGTCCGGACCCTCGAAGGCGGCTGGGCGCGCGTGCACCCGCATGTAGCCGCCAATGGTGTTGGCGTCCCCCAGCGAATGATCGGGCTGCAGCCACTGACCGGACACGCCTAACGCCTCGATGCGAACTGCTCCTTCAGGACGCTTCCGGTCATGAAGGCGAGGTTGGCGGGACGTTCGGCGAGGCGCCGCATGAGATACGGATACCACTGCGTGCCGTAGGGAACGTAGACGCGCATCCGGTATCCCTCGCGCACGACCTGCTCCTGCAGGTCGCGGCGGACGCCGTAGAGCATCTGGAACTCGAAGCGATCGCTGGCGATCCCCTGCTCCTTCGCGTAGCGCTTGGCCTCGGTGATGATCGCCTCGTCGTGCGTGGCGAGCCCCGGATACTTCCCCGTGGACATTAGGCGCTTCATCTCGGCGACGTAGCTGGCATCGACGTCGCGCTTGTCGGGAAAGGCGACCGTCGCCGGCTCCTTGTACGCACCCTTGCACAGGCGCACGCGGCACTGGATGTCGATGGCGTTGGAGACGTCGGCCGAGGTGCGTCGCAGGTAGCTCTGGAGCACGATCCCCACTTCGTCGGGGAAGCGCGGGTAGAGGTGCTCCTCGAACAGGTGCAACGTGCGTTCGGTGTAGGCGCTCCCCTCCATGTCCAGCCGCACGAACGTCTTGTGTGCGCGGGCGCGCTCGAGCACGCGCGTGATGTTCTCGATGCAGAGCGTATCGGCGATGTCCTGCCCCATCGCGGTGAGCTTCACCGAGACGTTGGAGTCGAGGCCCTCGGCGGCAATGCGATCGATCAGCGTCACGTAGTGATCGGCGGTCGCGCGCGCCTCGGCGGCGTTGGTGACGCTCTCACCCAGGAGGTCGAGCGACGCCGAGATCTTGCGGGCGTTGAGCGCGCGAACGGCGGCAATCGCATCGTCGATCGACTCGCCGGCCACGAAGCGCGAGGCGAAGCGCCTGGCGATGCCGTTGTTCCGGACGAAACGGAAGATGCCTTGACGGTGCGAGAGCCAGAGGAACGTCTGACGGAGCATGACGCGAGGGGGAGTGCGAGAGCGTGAGGGGCTCGCGAAGGACGACCGTGCGAGGGAAGGCGCGGGCTGGCGAGCGGGGCGAAATATACCGACGATGCGGAGCTACGGCGCCCGCTCGAGCCGAGCCGCGGGGGGACGTGAGAGCCGAACGATCGCCGGGGGAGCACTGGTCGGAGCGGAGACACGGCCGCTGACGTCCCAGTTGGTGACGCCGTCGTCGCTCTCCGGTTCGAGAAGGTACATCGCGACCACGCCCAGGGGTTGGGCGACGGGGACGATGAAGGTCCCGGCGACAAGGCGTGTCGGAGCGGTGGGGGTCCAGCGCCCGATCACCCGCGATTCACGGCGGCCCTGGAAGGGGCGCGGTGCGACGACGGCCGAATCCGTGACCCACTGCGGCCCCGCGTCGCCGGTCCAGTCGTTCGTTAGGCGCTGGAGCTGCACGCCGTGCGCCCGCAGGAGGCGCAGGGCACCGGTATCGCTGGCGGCGACCGCGTACCCGAAGGGGGGACGGCGTCGTACGGTGGGCTCGAAGCGGTCGTACACCGGCATGCGCTCGGTGCGATAGCGTCCGGTGCGACGCATGCCACGCCGCACGCCGGGCTCGCGTCCCACCGTGTCGGTCGATGGCACGAGTTCTTCGTAGATGACATCGGCGTCGAACGGCGTCCTCGTCAGGCGCGCGCGCACCGGGACCTCGATCCCCTGTTCCGGGGCCCAGGCGCCTAACGCCTGCGCCGCCCGCCTGGTGACCGCGACGATCGACGATGAACGCTCGGCGACGAGCGAGAGCAGTTCGCGTACGAAGGCATCGGTGGCCTTCACGCGCACGTCGAACGGGTCGTGCGAATACGCCTCGCTCAGGATGGAGATGCCGCCGCGCAGCGCGTAGTAGTTGGTCCCGAAGCGCGGGCGATGGTCGTAGGTGAGCCACCCCTTGGGGACGGCGGCGGGGCCTTCATCGCCGGCAAAGTTGCCGTAGGGAAAGCTGTTGATGCGGTGCCGTTCGCGTGTGCGCCGCTGGATCTCGGGGAGGAGCGAATCGCGCGCGAAGGCCGCGCCGAAGGTCGCCCCCGGAAGTTCGGCGGCCGGGTTGAGCGAAGGCGAATAGGTGAGGTTGTAGCCGTGATACGACCCGTTGGTGGTATGCAAGTCGACGAAGACGTGCGGCGCCCAGCTGTTGAACATGGCCAGCGAGGCGAGCGTCTCGGGGGCGTCGACCTTCATGTAGTCGCGGTTGAGATCGAGGCCGCGCGCGTTGGGGCGTTGGCCGACCATCTCGGGGCCGTTTTGCGCCCCGCGATTCCTGGCCTGGTGGTCAAACCGTTCGTTGCCGTCACCGTTGTAGATGGGGACGGCGATGAGGATGAGCGAGTCGAGCACATTGCGGCGGCGGTCGGCAGTGAGGTCGCGCAGGAGCGCCTGCAACGCCTCTTTCCCCTCCACTTCGCCGGCGTGGATGTTCCCCTGCACGTAGACCACGATCTTGCCGCTGCGACGCGCCTCCTCGGCTGTGCGAACGAGGGGGCGAGAGGCGATGACGTACGGAATCGAACGCCCTTCGGTCGTCGTGCCGATGGATCCGATCACGATGGGCGCACCGGCCGCGCGCAGCGAGTCGAGGAAGGCGAGGACGTCGGCATGGGTCGACGTTTCGCGGTAGCTGGTCCTCTCGGCGCGCGTGCGCGGGAGCGTGGCGCCGTCGGTGATCGTCGCTGCGCTCGGGGACGGGGCTGGTGTCGTCGCGCGGGGTGTTGCGCCGCAGGCGGCCAGGAGGAACGCCGCGGTGACGAGGCCAGGCAGGGCGAGGGCGTTCGCGGTGGGCGCGGGGCGAGTCTGCACGAGGTTCATCAGCATGGAAATGGTACGGCGGGCGATGGAATGGTTTGGTTGGTGAGGCGCCGGCGGGGTATGGTGTTGTTGGGGGGGCCCCCCGCGCCGATCGGTCTGCCCATCGCGTCCTCCCCCTCTCTCCGAGCACGTCGCGGCGATCTCACGTCGCCTGGCCGCACCACGCGTCCGTGCCTCATACGCGCCTGCACTCCGCATCGCTCGAACCCGCATCGCGTCGTGCGCTTCATCCGATTCCCGATGCGTGCGTCGGTCATCGACCGCCCGCGCGCCCGCGCCGCAGCCGTAACTGGCGGCCCCATTCCTCGCGATAGAGCCCCGCGTACACGAAACGACGTCCCGCCGCTCCCGCACCAACCTGCGGCTCGTAGTGCGCACGCACTTCCTCGAGCGGACGGATCATTCGTGGCAGCGACCGTTCCACGCCGTCGAGCAGAAACTCCTCCCCGCCTTCACGATACGTGACCCACGCATGGCGTCCGACCACGGCATTGGGAAGGCGGCGCACCCCGACGACGAACGCCGCTTCGTAGCGCGCCTCCAGGAGCTGCCGCCAGGCCCAGAGCGAAAAGTCCTCGCAATCGCCACTGCGCAACAGCTCGAACGTCGTCGGGTGCAACCAGTGATCGGGCTCGTCGAGGAGCGCCGCGTCCTCTGCATAACGACACTCCAGCAGCCACGTCGCGACGTCCAGGGGTGACGCGCGTCGCACACGGCACTCCCCGGCGAGGTACTCGTGGAACTCGCCGGCGCCAGGTCCAAAGGCGCGCAGCGGCGGCTCGAGGTCCAGCCGATGCCACGGATCGCGCTCGGCGAGCGCCAGACGCTCGGTGTGCGCGAGTCCGCTGACCTCGCGTATCCACGCCAGGATGCTCGCGAGCGCCGCCATCGTGTCAGCGTCCCCGGCGCCCGCGCGCCCCGTGTCCGCCCGCGACGCCAGTCATCGCACGATGATGAGGCCGACGTCACCCGAGAACTCGTCCTTCACCCGCGCCAGGTTCACCGGCACGTCGATCTCGTCGCGATTCAGGCGCAGGTTGATGCGGTGGATGCCAGGGGTGACGTGGTAGTAGCCGCGCCACTCACCGTTAGGCTGCCGGATCAGCGGGACGGGGACCCACTCGGTGAAGTCGCCGAGCAGTTCGACGGTGCGGATGCCCGGGGCCCACACGCGCACTTCGCGAAGCGACAGCGAGTCGAGCGAGGGGCCGATGACGAGTGCGAGCCGTTCGGTGATCGGCAGCTCGGGTCGCTCGGGCGGCGGGGGGGCGAGTGGGCGCGGCGGTGCGCGGCGCAGCGCCTTGATCCCGCCGGTGGGGAGACGTAGCGCGAGGGCCAGGTAGCGCCCGCCCGGAAGCCCCTGGATGAGATCGATCGGATAGCTCCCCACGCTCGCCGTCGCCAGCGCGCCGGCGCGGAGCGCCCACGTCGCGGTCAGCGACCCCCAGGCGTCGGTCTGCCGCTGCGCCTCGCCCACGCGGATTCCTAACGAGGCATCGTATGTCAGTCGCCCACGGCTCCACGAGATCGCCGCTTCGTTGTCGCCGAGCACGTCGCCGTACTGCAGCTGCATGGGGGTGAGGGTGACCGCGACCGTGGCCGCGCCGACGCGCGCCCAGCCGCCGGCGTCGCCCAGGACGGTCGTGCGCCAGGCAAAGCCGTCGAAGCTGCGACTCAGTGCCGCACCGCCACGGAGGGCGTAGCGATCGGCCAGCAGGTGCACCCGCGCCTGGCTCAGCAGCTGCAAGGTGGGCATGAAGCCCTGCTGCGCCGTGCTGGTGGAGTTGAGCGAGAGCTCCCCGCGCACGGCGCGGAACCACGGACGCAGGATCCCGCCCGCGGCGATCGGGGCCGAGAAGCGCGAGCCGGTGATCCCTCCCTGCATCGACCAGCGCCCGTCGTTGAAGAGCGAGACGAGCCCGGTGGCGAAGAGCGAGCCGGCGGGGCGCTCGAGGGCCAGCGTTTCGGTGAGGGTGAGCGCGCCTAACGTGAGCCCGTTGCTGTAATCGACCGTGGCAAAGCCGACGTCACGCGTACGCACCGGTGCCTGCGCACCGAGCGGCGAAACGGCCGAGATCAGCAGGCACCAAAGCAGTCGCGCGGCGGGGCAGAGCGCCCCGCCGCGCACGAAGTGTGGCGGAATACGGCGTGGGGTTGGTTACGGGCGCTTTTTCGGCTTCCCGCGCGGCGCCGCCGGCGCTTCACCGGCGCCAGAGACGTTGTTGCTCCCCTGGACCGCCCCGACCGCAGTCGGGTTGAGCGCTGGATCGGCGGCGCGGGTGGTACCGCGGACAGAAGGTAACGCGCTCCCCGGAGCCCCGCCATTGGCCGCATTCGTGGCCTCGGCGATCTGCCGCTCGAGCCCCTGACCACGCAACGAAGCCGCCGTCGCCGCCGCCATGCCGCCCGAGATGTCGCGCTCCACGTCCTGACGCAATCTGGCGAGCTGGTCCTCGCTCGCCGAGGCAAGCACGAGGTTCACGATGACCGGCGAGATCGTCTCGGCGGGGACCCCTCGGTTGACGAGATAGTTCATCACGTCGAGGGCCATGGCATAGCGCACGCCACTCTTCGTGACGCGCAGGCGCTCGAGCTGCTTGACGTCCACGCCGTTGCGCAACGCGTGCGCGCCGGCCACGACTTCGGCATCGGGTGACCCGGGTCCTAACGCCTGGCGCGCCTTGCGCAGGTCGTCGGCCCATCCGCGCACCACGGAGACGATCTGCGTCCCGGTGGCCCGCTTGCTGGCTCCCTCGAGGGCGCGATCGACGAGCGGCTCGGTCGGCACCCCGGCCCGGCGCGCGCTCTCGATGATGGCATCGACGGCGTCGCGCGTCTCACGATCGAGACGGTTCGTTAGGCGCGGGTCGCTCGCCTGGAAGACGAAGGCGTTGAGCGCCAGCGAGCCGGCGAAGACAAAGGCCACACGGGACAGGGAGCGCATCGATCAGTCCCGGTGCTCGACGGTGACGACCGAGTTGGCCGAGCCGAAATCGCTCGACGCCTGCGGCCGGGTAGGATCGGTGATACGGAGCTTGCCGTCCACCTCGAACTGGTATTCGTAGCGTCCGGGGGCCAGCGGCACGGTGATGGTCCAGGCCCCGTCGTCCGAGACGCGCTCCATCTTGAAGCGCGAGGCGTCCCAGTCGCTGAAATCGCCCACGAGCGAGACCGAGGTCGCGCTGGGGGCGATGAGGAGGAACTGCTGCGGCACGAGTGCGTTGGGGTCGCGAGTGACGTCAGCCACCGGCTGCAACGCCATCGCAGAGTCTTGAAGTACGGCGACCGTCCCCGTCTCGGTCGAGCCCGACTTGGCGGCGTTCATGCTGACGACGCCGACGAGCGCAGCGGCGGCGGCCAGGCCAGCCACCTGCGAGACGGAAAAGTTGAAGGTGCGACGATACCACGGTCGCGCCGAGCGATGCACGGTGATCGGAATGACCGCCGGCTCGAGCGCCGCCATCACGCGCTGATCAAGGCGCGCGTCGATACCGACCGGGGCTTGCAGCTCCCGGGCGATCTCGGCAATGAATGGGTCGAAGTCGTCGTTGTGTGCCATCACCGTTGAACCTCCTGCAAGAGCGCCCGAAGACGTTCGCAGGCTCGTTTGACTCGCATCTTCAACGCGGAAACTCCCACCCCGGTGAGTTCCGCTATCTCTTCATACCCCAGTTCTTCGACATGCTTCAGCAGAAATGCTTCGCGTTGGTCTTCTTCCAGCATCAACAGCGCACGCTGGATCTCTTCACGCCAGGCGTTCTGCTCTTCGGGGTGCTCCTCGGAAGCATCGAGCAGCGCGATTTCGTCTCGCACGAACGTCCGCTCCCTTCGCCCCCGCCGCGTCCCCGCCGTCCGACAGCGATTTGCCAGGATGCGAAAGAGCCACGAGCCGAACCGCGCCGGGTCATCGCACTTGGCCAACGACCGGTAGGCCCGAAGGAAGGCATCCTGCAACGCCTCCTCCGCATCCTCCCGATTCCCGAGCATTCGCACCGCGTAGCGTGCGAATTGCGCCCGGTAACGTCCGACGAGATGGGCGTAGGCGGCGGAGTCACCCGCCAGTACCCGCGCCACGACCTCGGCGTCGCCGTCGTCGCTCTGTAATGGAAGACCCTGCGAAATCGCCATTGGTCAATATCAAGTAACACGTCGCCGGACTCTGCCTTTCAAGTCATTGAAACGAAATGACTTACAAAGTTCGATCGGCAGCAGTTTCTCGCGCGGCCCGCGACGCCAGCCCCGGTCCGGAGGCCCGCCGGGGGTGGGCCGAACTGGGATACCCCCGACAATCTGGCGGGTTGGCGCCCCGCGGTCGAGGGCGCACGTCCCCGGTGACGACGGTCGTTAGGCAATGGTGCGCTACGTCACACAGCGACCCGCACTCGCCCCCCGTGTCACGACACCGAACGCGCACCGTGCGGATGAAACCGCTCGTTCTTGCGCGCCATGTGCACGAGCAGCTCGGCTGGGACAAAGCGACCACTAAACCGGGAATTCAACTCCTCGAGCTGTTCCACCACGTGCGCGGCCCCGACAGCGTCGATGTAGCGGAAGGGGCCGCCACGGAACGGCGGGAAGCCGATGCCGAAGACCGCGCCGATGTCGCCATCGCGCGGCGAGCGCACGATCCCTTCTTCCAGGCAGCGCACCGCTTCGTTCACCATGCTCAGCACGCAACGCTGCTGGATCTCCTCGGCGGAAACCGGGACGCGCTGCGTACCTCCGGGGGTGAAGGCGTACACGGACTCGTCCACGCCCCCCTTCTTCCCCTCATCATCGTACTGATAGAACCCCTTCTTCCCTTTGCGACCGAGCCGCCCCGATTCGACGACCTTGCGCAGCGTCGACGACGGCGCGAGCCGATCGCCGAACGCTTCCACGAAGATCGCCCCCGACTTGCCGGCGATGTCGAGCCCGACCTCATCGAGCAGCGTGATGGGGCCCACCGGAAAGCCGAAGTCGAGGATGGCGGTATCGACGGCGTCGATGGCCGCGCCGCCGTCGATCAGCCGTCCTGCTTCATTGAGGTAGGGCGACAGGATGCGGTTGACGTAGAAGCCCGGCGCATCCTGCACGACGATGACCGTCTTGCCGAGCCGCTTGCCATACAGCACGGCCGCCGCGGTGACCTCGCGCGCCGTCTGCGGCGTCACGATGACCTCCAGCAGCGGCATCTTGTGGACGGGAGAGAAGAAGTGCATCCCGAGCACGCGCTCGGGACGCTGCGACGCTTCGGCGATGCGGGCGATGGGGATGGTGCTGGTGTTGGACGCCACGATCGCGTGCGGCGGGAGCACCGCCTCGACCTCGCGCACCACCTGGTGCTTCACGTGCAGGTCCTCGAAGACCGCCTCGATCACGAGATCCACGTTCCCGAAGCCGGAGTAGTCGACGGTCCCTCCCGCCAGCAG
>CAZLLP010000062.1:0-29548 GCA_964560345.1 uncultured Gemmatimonadaceae bacterium | reverse complement strand
GCCAGTCATTGTCGTAGCGCGACCAGGTGGTGACGCAGTGGATGTCGGTGCGCAAGCCGGTCTGCGGCAGCGCCATGAACGCGGCCCAGTCGAGCGTCACCGGGTGGTCGACCAGCCCGCCGATGGCGAGCTGCCACTTTTCGGTCGGCACATCCGGCTGGCGGCCCAGGGCGAGCACCGGCCAGTCGCGCACGAGATGCTGGCCCGGCGGCAAGCGGTCGCTCTCCGGCCGGGCATGGCGCCCGGTCAGGAACTTGCCCTCGCTGGCCCAGCGCTGCTTCGAGCGCGTCAGCTTGCTCGATTCGGGGATGTCGTCATCCATCCTTCGATCTCCACCGCCGGTGTCGTCCAATTGCCCGGCATAGCGCGCGATCGCCGGCCGGTCGCCGCCCGGCCGATATCGTCGCGATCCGTGCGTCCGGCAAGACGGGCGTGCCGTTCGGCGCGATCGGGCCACCAGGTCGGGTCCTTTCAGAGAGTTATGGAAGGGCGCGCGACCTTGTCGCGTTGGACCACGACGCGCGCCTCACCGCTCTTGATGGTGAGGTGGTCGTCCATCGACTTCTCGGCCGCGCCGTCCTTGGTCGCTTCCTTGATGTGCATGACTTCGCCCACCAAGCCGCCGGCGGTGACGACGGTGTCGCCGCGCTTGAGGGCCTTGAGGCGCGCCTCGTGTTCGCGCCGCTGCTTTTGCTGCGGGCGAATCATGAGGAAGTAGAAGATCCCGAAGATCGCCGCGATCTGGAACAGGAACGGGAGGAGCGGCGAGGTACCACCGGCCGCCTGGAGCAGGAACGGCACGGGGAGCATGGACGCGGTCATTGCGGAGGGGTAGCGCGGGACGTCAGACGAAGGAGCCAGTCGCTGCTCCACGACTCGAAGCGGTGCTCGAGAATCGCGAGGCGTGCCTGGCGCATGAGGGAGAGCAGGAAATGTACATTGTGCAGTGAGAGGAGGCGCAGCCCCAGGATCTCGTCGCTCACGTACAGGTGCCGCAGGTAGGCGCGCGAAAAGCGCCGGCAGGTGGCGCAGTCGCAGGCGGGGTCGAGCGGACGCGGGTCGGCGCGAAGGTCGTTGCGCTTGACGTTGAGCCGCCCCTCGCTGGTGAAGGCGGTCCCGTTGCGCCCCATGCGGGTGGGGGCGACGCAATCGAAGAGATCGACGCCGCGCCGCACGCCCTCGATGAGATCCTCGGGGAAGCCGACCCCCATGAGGTAGCGCGGACGATCGGCCGGGAGCTCGGGGTCGACGACGTCGAGCATCGCGTACATGTCGGGCTTGGCCTCGCCCACCGAGAGCCCGCCGATGCCGTATCCCACCCAATCGCCGGCGCCGCGAATGGCGCGCGCCGCCTCGCGCCGCAGCTCGGCGTGGATTCCCCCCTGCACGATCGGGAAGAGCGCCTGCGGGTGTCCCTGCGGGTCTCCGTGTTCGCGCTGCAGCCGCTCGAACTCGGTGCGGCAGCGATCGAGCCAGCGCAGCGAACGCTCGCTCGCGTCGCGCGCCGCGGCGACCTCGGACTGGCCGGGGATGACGTGATCGAACTGCATGATGACGTCGGCGCCCAGGTTGCGCTCGATCTGCATCACGCGCTCGGGGGTGAAGAAGCGCTTGGAGCCGTCGATGTGCGAGCGGAACTCTGCCCCCTCCTCGGTGATCGTGCGCAGCGTCTCGAGCGAGAAGACCTGGAAGCCGCCGGAGTCGGTGAGGATGGGACGGTCCCACTGCATGAAGCGATGCAGCCCGCCCAGGTCGCGCACGAGTTCATCACCCGGGCGAAGGTGCAAGTGGTACGCGTTGGCGAGGATCATCTGCGCGCCCGACGCGCGCAGGTCGTCGGGGTCGAGCGCCTTGACCGTGGCGAGTGTGCCCACCGGCATGAAGATCGGCGTCTCGACCACACCGTGCGGCGTGGTGAAGCACCCGGCACGAGCCTGGCCGTCGGTGGCCAGGCGTTCGAACGAGAAAGGGAGTGGTGTCACCGATCAGCGCGCGGGCGCAGTGAGGGTGACGTGGGCGCGCTCACCGTCGCAGCGATAGGCGATGTCGACCGGCTCGCGGCGTGCGCGCTTGGCAGCGGTGAACTTGAGCTGTGCTGCGACCGTGCCGAAGACGCCGTCGAGCAGCGCGTCGGGTGTGCCGCGTACCAACTCGGCGCGGGTGGCGGTGCCGGCGGTGTCGACGTCGACGACAAAGCGCGCGCTGCCGGTGTCCGGATGCTGTGCCTTGCGCAGTGCCTCGCATTGCAGGCGCACGTACTCGGCGAGCACCGGTTCGGCGGTAGCGTTGGTGTACGTCGGGTTGGCTGGCGACGGAAGCCAGGCACGCGTGGTCGTGGTGACGCACGCGGCGACCAGCGCGAGGAGCGCCAGCCTAGAGGATGACCATCGCATCGCCATAGGAGTAGAAGCGGTAGCCGTCGCGCACCGCGGTGCGGTAGGCGTCCATGATGAGCTCGTAGCCGGCAAAGGCGGCGACGAGCATGAGGAGCGTGGAGCGCGGCAGGTGGAAGTTGGTGACCAGGTGATCCACCGCGCGAAAGGTGTAGGGCGGGTAGATGAAGATCGAGGTCTCGCCTTCGCTGGCGTGAAAGCTCCCGTGCGCGTCGACGTTGGACTCGAGCGTGCGCACGGACGTGGTGCCCACGGCCCACAGGCGAGCGCCGCCGCGGCGGGCGGCGTTGAGTTGGTCGGCGGTGGCGGCGTCGAGGCGATACCACTCCTCGTGCATCACGTGCTGCGTGACGTCATCCACCTCAACCGGCTTGAACGTCCCGGCGCCCACGTGCAGCACGACGTCCGCCAGCTGCACACCCTGACTCGTCAGGCGCGCGAGCAGATCGGGGGTGAAATGGAGTCCGGCGGTGGGGGCGGCGACGGAGCCGGCCTCCCGGGCATACACCGTCTGGTAGCGCTCCACATCGGCACCGGCATCGGCACGATGGATGTAGGGCGGAAGCGGGATGTGCCCGTGTGCCTCGATGGCGGCGCTGTCGTCGAGCGCGCAGGCCAGCCGCACGATGCGGGTGCGGCGCTCGGTGACCGACTCGATGTGCACGTCGAATCCCGGTGCCACGTGCACCACGCGGCCCGGGCGCAGCTTGCCGCCGGGGTGGATCATCGCTTCCCAGCGGTGATCGCCTAACGGCTTGAGCAGCATGACTTCGGCGGGGGCGCCGGAGTCGCGCGTGCCGAGGAGGCGGGCGCGAATGACGCGCGTGGTGTTGCGTACGAGCACGTCGCCCGCCGGGACGTACTCGGCGAGGTCGGCGAAGGTGCGGTGCGTGATGCGCCCGGTGGCCCGATCGACCACCATCAGGCGCGACGCATCGCGCCGGTCGCTGGGCGACTGGGCGATGGACGACTCCGGGAGCTCGAAGTCGAAGGCGGTGGTGGGATAGGTCGGTGTGCGCATGCGATCGGGGTGTCACGCAAAATCGCCGGGTGCGTCGGCTCGTCCAAGCCCGTGCACCCGGCGATTGTCACGTGGTGGAGCCGCCGGTCAGCCCTGCAGCAGCTTGAGCAGCGCGTCGGTCGATGCCTTGGCGTCGCCGTAGAGCATGCGCGTCTTGGGCTTGAAGAAGAGCGGATTCTCCACACCGGCGTAGCCGGCGCCCTTGCCGCGCTTGAAGACGATGCAGCTCTCGGCATCCCAGGCGTGCAGCACCGGCATCCCGGCGATGGGCGAGCTGGGATCGTCCAGCGCGCTGGGGTTCACGATGTCGTTGGCCCCGATCACGAGGACGACGTCGGTCTCGGGGAAGTCGGCGTTGATCTCGTCCATCTCGAGGACGATGTCGTACGGGACGTTGGCTTCGGCGAGCAGGACGTTCATGTGCCCCGGGAGGCGTCCGGCCACCGGGTGAATCGCGAAGCGCACGTTGGTCCCCTGCTTGCGCAGGACCTCGACGATCTGGCGGAGCGGATGCTGCGCGTGCGCCACCGCCATGCCGTACCCGGGGACGATGATGACCGAGCGCGCCTGCTTGAGCTGATCGGCCACTTCTTCGGCGGAGGTGGCGACCATCTCGCCTTCGACCACGGCACCGCCAGCGGGTGCGGCCCCTTCGTCGGCACCGAAACCGCCCAGGATGACCGAGACAAACGAGCGGTTCATCGCCCGGCACATGATGTAGCTCAGGATTGCACCTGACGAACCCACCAGCGCGCCGGTGATGATGAGCAGGTCGTTGTTGAGCATGAAGCCCGCCGCCGACGCCGCCCACCCCGAGTAGCTGTTGAGCATCGAGACGACGACCGGCATGTCGGCGCCGCCGATGGCCATCACCAGGTGAATGCCGATGACGCCAGAGATGGCTGTCATGATCAGGAGCGACTGCAGCGCCTGCGGGCCGTCCTGCACGAAGACGACGCCGAGGTACAGCGACGCCACGAGCATGGCCACGTTGAGCAGGTGGCGCCCCGGGAGGAGGAGCGGCTTGCTGCGAATGACCCCCTGCAGCTTGCCCCACGCGATCACCGAGCCGGTGAAGGTGAGGGCACCGATGAAGACGCCGAGGAAGGTCTCGACGGCGTGGACCGTCTTTTCGGCCCCGGCGAGCTGCTCGAGCGGGCCGAGGTACGACGAGACACCCACCAGCACGGCCGCCGCTCCAACGAACGAGTGCAGGATGGCGACGAGCTGCGGCATCGACGTCATCTGCACGCGGGCCGCGAGGACCGCGCCAATGGCGCCGGCGCCGATGATGGCGCCGATCAGGAGCGGCGAGGTGATGATCTGCGCCTGGATGGCGACCGCCAGGACGGCGATCGCCATCCCGATGGCGCCGTACGTGTTGCCGCGCTTGGCCGTCTCGGGATGCGAGAGCCCCTTGAGGCTCAGGATGAACAGAACGGCTGCGCCGATGTAGGCGGAATTGAGGAGGGAGTCGCTCACCGGTGGAACATCCTCAGCATGCGCTGCGTGACGAGGAAACCGCCGGCGATGTTGATCGTGGCGAGGACGACGGCGGCGAGCCCGACGAGGGAGGCTGCGGAGCTTCCCTTCACCTGCAGCATGCCGCCGATGACGATGATCCCGCTGATGGCGTTGGTGACGCTCATGAGCGGGGTGTGGAGCGCCGGCGTCACGCTCCAGATGACCTGGTAGCCGATGAAGCAGGCGAGGACGAAGACGGTGAAGTGCGTGATGAAGGAGGCCGGCGCGGCGTAGCCGACGCCGAGCAGTGCCAGACCGGCGATCAGGAGTCCCCAGCGCCCGAAGGCGGAGGATTCACCCGACGGTGCACCGTGGCCGTGGCCGTGCCCGTGCGCCGGCGCCTTGGGCGCCGCCGCGACCACCGGGGCGGGGGGCGGTGTTGCCGGCGCTGGCGGCGGCCACTTCATCTCGCCGGCCTTGAGCACCGTCATGGGCCGCACGATGTCGTTCTCTTCGCTCACCGAGAACTTCTCGGCGCCCCCCATCTCCTCGAGGAGGTGGGTGATGTTGGTGGCGTACAGCGTCGAGGCCTGCTGCGCCATGCGCGACGGGAGGTCGGTGTAGCCGATGACCGTCACGCCGTTCACGTCGACCGCCTTGTCGCGCTGCGTGAGTTCGCAGTTGCCCCCCTGTTCGGCGGCGAGGTCGACGACCACCGATCCGCGCTTCATCGCCCGCACCATTTCGGCGGTGATGAGCGTGGGGGCCTTCTTTCCCGGGATGAGCGCCGTGGTGACGATGATGTCGACTTCCTTGGCCTGCGCCAAAAAGAGCGCCATCTCCGCTTCGATGAACGCGGGGCTCATCTCCTTGGCGTAGCCGCCGGTACCGCTGCCGTCTTCGTCGAGGTTGATCTCGAGGAACTCGGCGCCCATCGAGACCACCTGCTCCTTGGCCGCGGGGCGCGTGTCGAAGGCGCGGACGATGGCGCCGAGGGCGCGCGCCGCACCGATGGCCGCGAGGCCGGCGACGCCGGCCCCGATGACGAGCACCTTGCAGGGGTGGATCTTGCCAGCGGCGGTCGATTGACCACGCAGCGGGCGCTGCATGACGTTGACCGCCTCGACGATGGCCCGATATCCCGAGAGGTTCCCCATCGACGACAGTGCGTCGACTTTCTGCGCGCGCGTCGTACGCGGGACCTGATCCATCGCGATGGCATTCACGCCACGCGCGGCCAGCTTCTGCACGGTCTCGCCGTTGAAGGCGGGGTACAGGTAGCTGATGATGGTCTGGGAGCCGTTGAGCCGCGCGACTTCGTCGTCGGCGGGGGGGCGGATCTTGGCGACGACGTCGCTCGCCCAGACGCTCTCGGAGGGGGTGATCGTGGCGCCGGCCGCGACGTAGGACTCATCGTCGAAGCCCGCGGCGAGTCCGGCGTCGTGCTCGACTTCGACCGCGAAGCCCAGCTTGGCCAGCTTCTTCACCGAATCGGGAGTAGCGGCTACCCGGCGTTCGCCGGGGAATCGCTCCCGTGGGATGCCAACTTTCATGGAGGTGTTATCGCGCAAGATGGGGCAAAGCCCATGCGAGGGTGAGCGCACCGATCGGTGGGCTCACGCGATTCGCTGGGCGAGGGCGTAGAACGAGACCGCCTGCTCCGCACCGTCGCTGGGACACTGGTATCCCCGTTCCAGCGAGCGGCGCAGAAAGCTCGCCTGACGGTCCCACACTCGACAAGAGAGGGGACGAATTGGCGCTCGATTTCCAGTCTCGGCTGCGCGTCGCGGGCGGAACATCGCCTCGATGTGTGAACAGGTCAGATCCGCGCCGCGCATGCATCGCTGACCAACGCTAGCATCGCGACGCTAGAACAGCTCCGGCTGCGATTCGGACGACGTGGGCGGGGAGAAGCCGAAGTGTCGATAGGCGAGCGCGGTGGCCACGCGTCCGCGGGGCGTACGCTGCAGGAAACCGTTCTGCACGAGGAAAGGCTCGTACACTTCCTCTATCGTGCCGGTGTCCTCGGCGACGGCGGCCGCGATCGAGCCCACGCCAACCGGCCCGCCTTCGAACTTCTCGATGATCGCGCGCAGGATGCGTGCGTCCATGTCGTCGAGGCCGAACTGGTCGACGTCGAGCAGTTGCAACGCGGCGTCGGCCACCGCGCGCGAGATCGCGCCGTCGGCGCGCACCTGCGCGTAGTCGCGCACGCGGCGCAGGAGGCGATTGGCGATGCGCGGCGTACCGCGCGAGCGTCGGGCGATTTCGTGCGCCCCCTCGGCGTCGATGTCGACGTGCAGGACTTCGGCCGTGCGCTTGACGATGTGCTCGAGGTCTTCGGACGGGTAGTAATTGAGGCGCTGCACGATCCCGAAGCGCGCGCGCATCGGTGGCGTCAGCATCCCCTGGCGCGTGGTGGCGCCGATGAGGGTGAAGCGCTCGATCGGCATCGTGATCGTCTGCGCCTTGGGCCCCTCGGACAGGCGGATGTCGATGCGGTAGTCCTCCATGGCGGGATAGAGGAACTCCTCGATGACCGGCTTGAGGCGATGGATCTCGTCGATGAAGAGGATGTCGCCTTCGCGCAGGTTGGTGAGCGTGCCGACCAGGTCTCCCGGTTTCTCGAGGGCCGGCCCCGAGGTGGTGCGAATGTTCACCCCGAGTTCGCGCGCGATGAGCTCGGCCAGCGTCGTCTTGCCGAGTCCCGGGGGGCCGAAGAAGAGGGTGTGGTCGAGCGGCTCGCGCCGGTTGAGCGCCGCATCGATGTAGATGCGGAGGCTCTCCTTCACCTTCGATTGCCCGATGAATTCACCCAGGCGCTGCGGACGCAGCGAGAGCTCGACCGGCCCTTCTTCGGGGAGTTCGTCGGGAGTGGTGATTTCGCGGGGCACTGGATGGGACGGGAGACGGGAGACGGGAAACGGGAGGAAGTCCGACGTGCGCGCACGACCGGTGAGAGCTCCCTGCCTTCGAGCGTGAGCAACCGAGGGGCGACGCGGCGACGATGTTCGCTCGCTCGGCGCGGCGGAATATAGCCCGAAAATACGCCGAATTCGAAGATTAGAGTTCTGTGACCTCGCCACCGCGCGGGCGTCGTTGCTATGTGAATTTCATCGCGCCTCTGATGATCGCGCTGGTGCTCGCACTGGCGGCGGTAGCTGTCCTCGTCCTGCGCGCCAGGCAGGTGCGCGAGGAGGCGAGGGCGGTGCGCGCGAGTGAGGCGCGCTTTCGGTCCCTCGTGCAGCAATCGTCGGACGTCACGCTGATCGTGGGCGCCGAGGGGACGATTCGATTTGCCTCACCGGCGGCGGCCATCACCTTCGGTCGCCCGGCGTCGTCGCTCGAAGGGGTGGCCCTCTCGGCGCTGGTGCATCCGGACGATGTGGCGCAGGCCACGCGGTTCCTGACGTCGATCGGGGCGGTGCGCGGTCGCCTGTCGGCGGAGTGGCGCGTGCGGGGCTCGTCGGGGATGTGGCAGTGGACGGAAAACACCGCCACCGACCTGTCAAACGAGCCGTCGGTCGGGGGAGTCGTGGTGAACGTGCGCGACATCTCGGAGCGTCGCTCGCTCGAATCGCGCCTCACGCACCAGGCGTTTCACGACGCCCTCACGCGACTCGCCAATCGCTCGCTCTTCCTCAATCGCGTGGCGCACGCCGTGGCGCGAGCGCCGCGTCATCACCGTCCGTCGGCGGTCCTCTTCCTCGACCTCGACGACTTCAAGAAGGTCAACGACTCGTTAGGGCATGGCGTCGGCGACGAACTGCTGATCGCGGGGGCGGGGCGACTCTCGACCTGCGTGCGACCGGGCGACACGATCGCGCGGCTTGGAGGCGACGAATTCGCCGTCCTGCTGGAAGAGCTGGACGACATGGCGCACGCGGTGCAGATCGCCGAGCGCATCTCGTCGGCGCTGCGCACCCCATTCCGCATGCAGGGACGCGAGGTGGTGATTGGGGTGAGCATCGGCATTGCCGCGGTGGAGTCGGACGACACCGCCGAGGACGTGCTGCGCAATGCCGACCTGGCGATGTACTTCGCGAAGGGGCGCGACAAGGGGCGATGGGCGATCTACGCGCCGGAGATGCACGAGCAGGTGCTCGACCGCCTGGAACTGGAGGCCGACCTGCGCGCGGCGGTGGCGGCGGGGGAGATCAAGGTCGAGTACCAGCCAATCATGCAGCTCGAGACCGGGGCGGTCTTTGGCGCCGAGGCGCTGGTGCGTTGGCGGCATCCGTCGCGGGGACACGTGAGCCCGTCCCGCTTTGTGGCGATCGCCGAGGAGACGGGGCTCATCGTCCCGATCGGGCGCGGCGTACTGCGCGAGGCCTGCCAGCGGGCGCGCGAGTGGCGCCAGTGGCGGCGTGGTGCGCGGACGTTGCGCATGTCGGTGAACGTGTCGGGACGGCACTTCCAGGAGCAGTCGCTGGTGAGCGACGTCGAGGAGGCGCTGCGCGACTCGGGGCTGGTCCCCGATGCGCTGACGCTGGAGATCACGGAGTCGGTGCTGATGCAGCGCTCCGAGGCGACACTGCAGACGCTGCAGCAGCTCAAGTCGTTAGGCGTGCACCTCGCCATCGACGACTTCGGCACCGGCTACTCGTCGTTGGGCTACCTGCAGCAGTTCCCCATCGACATGCTCAAGATCGACCGCACCTTTGTGGACGCGGTGGGGACCACCGGCGGCGACCCGGTGCTAGCGCGGGCGATCATCGCCTTGGGCAAGGCGCTGCACCTCGACACGGTGGCCGAGGGGATCGAGCGCGCGGAGCAGCGTGACGGGCTGCGGGCGATGGGGTGCTCGCTGGGGCAGGGGTACTTGTTCGCCCGTCCGATGGGGGGCGATGACCTCGCCGAGTTCTTCCTCGAACCGTCGCGCGCTCCCTCGGTGATCGACATGTACGCCCCGGAGCGTCCGAGGCGTCGACAGGGAGCGGCTGGGCAGGGCGAACGGTAGTCTCCCGGAAGCCCGCCCGCGGCGCAGCGGCGGTGTGCGAAACGATCCGCCGACGCGCCCCCCCGGAACGGGGGCTTTCTTCTCCAGTTCGCGGTGATGTCGGTCGAGAATCAGGGGTGCGTCATGTCTGATTCTCCTGTCACCGCGCGCCTCTGGCGACTTCGGCGTCTCTTCGCATCGTCCACCCTGGACAGCGCGGTGGCGGTCGCTGGCATAACCGTGCACGTCCTGGTCGTCACCGCGCTGCAGGTGCTACCGGGAGGGACGGGGGCCGATCGGCACGCCGTGCAGTTGCTCGGCAACAGCCTGTCGTATGGCCTGCTCACGCTGGCAGCGCTGCGCGCGGCCACCGACCGCAACGTCGATGCACGGGCGCGCGGGGCCTGGGGCTTTCTGGCGATGGCGGTGGCGGCGCAGTGGGTCGGGTACATGCTGTTGGATTACGTGGAGCCGCCCACGCGCGCGCGTCCGTCGCTGTCGATCAACGACGCGGTGTACCTGCTCTACTACCCGTTGCTCCTGGCGGGCCTGCTGCGATTTCCGCGCAACGAGGCGACACCACGGCGCACGGTGACGCACTCGCTCGACGCGGCGATCGTGGTGGTGGCGGGGATGGTGGCGCTGCTGCACTTCGCGCTTCCGCCGGGGGTGGTGCCGGCCGGCACCACGCTTGGCGAAGTGCTGTACGTGACGGTCTACCCGTTAGGCGATGCGGTGGTGCTGGTGGGGGCGACGATGCTGTGGCTGCGCGAGCCGGCCACCGCGCGCCGCGGGACGGTGACGCTGCTGGCGCTGGCGCTGCTGGTGTCGATGATTGCCGACGCGGTCTACGTGTTCGAGGTCGCGCACGGTACCTACCGCGTGGGGAGCTACCTCGATGCGTTGTGGGCCACGTCGGCGCTGCTGATGGCCGCCGCGGCGCACGCGCAGCGCCGCCTGGCGCGGCGGCTCCAACCCGCCGATGTGGGGACGTTGCCGCACGTGCAGGCGTCGGCGTTGCCGTACGTGGCGAGCGCGCTGGTGTACGCCCTCCTGCTGATCGTCGCGTTGCGCGAAGGGGGGATCGCGGCGCGCGTGCTGGGGGTGGGCGCGACGCTGGTGACCGCGCTGGTGCTGGCGCGCCAATGGCTGGCCGTGCGCGAGAACGTGCGACTGGCCGGCGAAGCGGTCTCTCGCGAAGGAGAGGCACGCTTTCGCGCGTTGGTGCAACACGCCTCGGACATGCTCCTCGTCGTCGACGGGGATTTCGCGGTGCGCTACGCCAGCCCGGCGGCGCTCGAGGCGCTGGGCGTTCCGCCGGACGCGCTGGTTGGCGAACGTTTGTTGCAGCTGGTGCACCCCGCCGACATCGGCGACGCGGTGCGCTTGCTGGGACTGGCGGTGGCGAACGGGCGCGACTCGGTCCGCGGGCAGTGGCGCTTTCGCGCGTCGGATGGGCGCACGATCCTGGCCGAGCACGTGGCGACCAGCCTGCTCGACGAGCCGACGGTGCAGGGGATCGTGCTCAACTCGCGCGACGTCTCCGAACGTGCAGAGTTCGAGCGTCAGCTCACGCACCAGGCGTTCCACGATCCGCTCACGCACCTGGCCAACCGCACCCTCTTCCTCGACCGACTGGAGCATGCCTTTCGCCGGGGGGCGCGCGCGCCGGGCACCGTCGCACTGCTCTTTCTCGACCTCGACGACTTCAAGCGCGTCAACGACTCGTTAGGGCACGCGGCGGGCGACTTGCTCCTGGTGGAGACGAGCGCGCGCATCGCCGCCGAGCTGCGCGATAGCGACACGCTGGCCCGGCTGGGCGGTGACGAGTTCGCGATCCTGCTCGAAGACGTGACCGATTCGGAGATGGCGTCGGCGATCGCGGCGCGCGTGCTGGAGGTGCTGCGCGCCCCGGTGACCATCGAGGGGAAGGAGATCCACGTGGGGGTGAGCATCGGGATCGCCAACTCGCGCGATGCCGGAAGCCCATCGGATCTCATGCGCAACGCCGACCTCGCGATGTACATCGCCAAGACGCGCGGCAAGGGGGCGTGCGCGGTGTTCGAACCGCACATGCACGAGGACGTTGCGGCGCGCCTGGACATCGAGGCCGACTTGCGGCGGGCGATCGAACAACACGACCTCCGGCTCGTCTTCCAACCGGTGGTGGGGCTCCAGAACCGTCAGCTCGTGGGAGCCGAGGCGCTGGTGCGCTGGACACATCCGACGCGCGGCGAGATTCCGCCGGGGACGTTCATTCCCATCGCCGAAGAAGCGGGATTGGTGGTGGCGATCGAACGCTGGGTATTGCGGGAGGCGTGTCGTCAGGCGCGTCGCTGGCTCGACGAGACTGGGGAGCGCGTGCACGTGGGGGTCAACATCTCGGCGCGCCACATCCACGACGCAAGCCTGCTCGCCGACGTGCACGACGCCCTCGCCGAGGGCGGAATCCCGCCCGGGCAGCTCCTGCTGGAGATCACGGAGAGCGTGCTGATGCGCGACTCGGAGGACGTGGCCCGCGTGCTGCTCGAGCTCAAGGCGTTAGGCGTGACACTGGCGCTCGACGACTTCGGCACCGGCTATTCGTCGTTGAGCTACCTGCAACGATTTCCCATCGACCTCCTCAAGATCGACAAGTCGTTCGTGGCGCCGATGGCGGCGCGCGCCTACGACCCTCGGCTGGTGCGCGCGATCATCGCGCTGGGCGAGAGCCTGGGGATGCGCATCGTGGCCGAGGGGATCGAGACCGACGGCCAGCTGCACGCGCTGCGCGAGCTGGGGTGCGCGATGGGGCAGGGGTACCTGTTTGCCCGACCGCTCACCTCGGACCAGCTCCTGGCGCATCTGCAGCAGGGGCTGGCGCTGATGCCGCCGGGAGCGGCCGGGCGGCCGGTGGAGACGATGTACGCGGCGCCCCGTTAGGCGCCGCGCACCTCGGTCGGTCAGGCCCGGGCCGGGATGTTGGCCAGTCGCTCGGCCGCGGCTTGCAGGGTCTCAGTCTTCTTGCAGAAGGCAAAGCGCACGTAGTTGCGCGGCGCGCCACCTGCCACGTGGAACGACGAGCCGGGGACCGTGGCGACGCCCACCTCGCGTGCGAGCCATCGCGCGAAGTCCACGTCACCGAGGTCGCTGATCCCCTGGTAGCCAGCGAGGATGTAGTAGGCGCCCTCGGGGGCGGTGAAGGTGAAGCCGGCGTTGCGCAGCGCCTCGCACATGATCTCGCGGCGGGCGCGGTAATCCAGCGCGAGGTGGTTGTAGTAGTCGGCGTCGAACGCCATGCCCACCGCGGCCGCCTGCTGCAACGGCGCCGGTGCCCCGACGGTGAGGAAGTCGTGCACCTTGCGAATGGCCACCGACTCGCGCGCGGGCGCGATCGCGTAGCCCAGGCGCCAGCCGGTGCAGCTGAACGTCTTGGAGAGTCCCGAGATCGTGATGGTGCGCTCCGCCATCCCGGGCCACGTGGCCAGGACGTGGTGCGAGCCGGCGTAGCGAATGTGCTCGTAGATCTCGTCGGTGATGGCCCACACGTCGTTGCCGATGCACAGCTCGGCGATGAGGTCGAGCTCCTCGCGGGTGAAGACGCGCCCCGTGGGGTTGTGCGGGGTGTTGACGATGATCGCCTTGGTGCGCTCGGTGAAGGCGTCGCGCAGGCGCTGCGGATCGAAGTTCCAGCCGGGGGGCTCGAGCGGGACGAAGACCGGCGTCGCGCCGGCGAGGATCGCGTCGGGGCCGTAGTTCTCGTAGAACGGGTCGAAGACGATGACTTCGTCGCCCGGATCGAGCAGCGCCAGGAAAACGGCGGCCATGGCCTCGGTCGCCCCGCACGTCACCGTCACCTGCTGGTCGGGATCGACGGTGTAGTCGTACATGCGGTGGTACTTCTCGGCGATCGCCAGCCGCAACGCGGGGGCGCCCCAGGTGATCGCGTACTGATTCACGTCGCCGTGAATCGCGGCGCAGGCCGCGTCCTTCATCACCTCGGGCATGGGGAAGTCGGGGAAGCCCTGGGCGAGGTTGATCGCGCCGTACTGTTGGGCGACGCGCGTCATCTCGCGGATGACCGACTCGGTGAAGCTGGCGGTGCGTACGGCCGGCATATGAGGGACGGGAGACGGGAGACGGAAGACCGGAGGTCGGGGGGTGCCTAACGCTTGTTGCTCAACGTCGTCCGACCAGTGGAAGAGCGGCTCGCACAAGTTCTGCCGTGGACGACGATGCGCCAGAGGGGCCCATCGCGTCGCGAGCCAAACGCACCGCCTTCTCGGCATCCGGCGCGGCGTAGCCGAGCGAGACGAGGGCGCGGATGGCGTCGGCATCGGAGGCACCGCCGGGGCGTGAGCCGTCGGACGGGGCGGCGGCGACCTCGTCGAGCTTGTCGGCCAGGTCGAGGATGAGTTGCTCGGCCTTCTTGCGACCGACACGCGGGACCTGCTGCAGCGTGGCGATGTCCTTCTCACGGATGGCGCGCACCAGGCGCTCCGCCGACAGGGTGGAGAGCATCCCAAGGGCGAGCGACGGGCCGACGCCCTTGGCGACGAGGAGCTTGCGGAAGACGACCCGCTCGAACGGCGTGGCGAAGCCGTAGAGGAGCCATTCGTCCTCCCGGACCACGAGCGAGGTATGGAGACGGACCTGCTCGCCGGCGCGTGGCAGCGCCTCGTAGGTGCCGAGGGGGATGAAAAGCTCGTAGCCGACGCCGCCCGCGGTCAGCACTTCGGCCCGATCCAGGTCCTTGGAGAGGAGGGTGCCGATGAGGAGGGAGAGCATGTCGGGGAGGCGAGGTGAGGGCGGAGCGAGTGGCGGCTAATTGCGTCGGAATGATACGGGGCGCAATGGGATGATGAGGGGGCGGGGCGGGCGGGGGGACATGTTGTGATCGGGGGGGCCCCCCGCGTTCGGCGAGGTCGTCGCCGCCCCTGCCGCTCGTTCCGCTCGCGCCGCCCGTTCCGCGCGTACCCCCTCGCCACCGCCCACGATTCGCCCCTCCAACTCACCCTCCCGCCTCATCGCCGACGCCCCGCCAGCGCATCAATACGCGCGGTCATCAGGCAGGTCAGCGCCGCCGCGACGCCATCCGCGGCGTCGGCCGGCGACGGGGGTGCCTTGAGCCGCAACAGGCGCCCCACCATGTACTGCACCTGCTCCTTGGTCGCCGCCCCGGTCCCGCACACCGCCTTCTTGATCTCTGACGGCGGATACTCGTGGATGAGGAGCTTCGATTGCTCCCCCGCCAGCAGGATCACGCCTCTCGCGTGCCCGAGGGTGACGGTCGTGCGCACGTTGCGGGCGTAGAAAACGCTTTCGACCGCCAGCGCGTGAGGGCGATGGCGGTCGATGATCTCGCGCAGGCCGTCGTAGATCTCCACCAGGCGCGACGCCAGCGGGTCGCGTGCCTTGGTCCGAATCACGCCGCACTCGACGAGCGCGAACGCCCCGCGCTCGCCGGGACGGACGACTCCGTACCCGGTCACGGCTGTCCCGGGGTCGACGCCCAGGACGATCAAGCGAGAGGACTCAGCGCGGCGGGCGACGCCGCGTCAGGCGCGCTCCAGCTCCGCATCGTCCATCTCGAAGTTCGCGTCGACCTTCTGCACGTCGTCCAGGTCCTCGAGCGTCTCGATCAGCTTGAGCAGCGTCTGGGCGTTGTCGCCCTCGACCCGTACCGTGTTCTTGGGGATCCAGGACAGCTCCGCCTCGGTCGTCGCGAGCCCCGCCGTTTCCAGCGCGCTGCGCACGGCATGCAGGTCGGCCGGTGCGGTCGACACCACGTACGTGTCATCCTCGCGGGCAAAGTCCTCGGCGCCGGCTTCCAGCGCCTTTTCCATCGCTGCGTCTTCGTCCATCGCGGTCGCCGGGACATAGAGCTGTCCCTTGCGGTCGAACATGAAGGCGACCGAGTTGGTGGCGCCGAGGTTGCCGCCGCCGCGAGAGAGCTTCGCGCGCACTTCGGCGACCGTGCGCGTCGGGTTGTCGGTGAGCGCCTGAATCATCAGCGCCACCCCGCCCGGGCCGTAGGCTTCGTACAGGACTTCGACGTAGTCGACCCCTTCGAGCTCGCCCGTCCCCTTCTTGATGGCGCGTTCGATGTTCTCCTTGGGCATCGAGGCCGCCTTGGCGGTGTCGATGGCGGTGCGGAGTCGCGGATTTCCCCCAGGGTCGCCGCCGCCGAACTTGGCCGCGACGGTGATTTCACGAATCAGCTTCGTGAACTTGGCGCCGCGCTTGGCGTCGGTCGCGGCCTTGTAGTGCTTGATCTGCTTCCACTTGCTATGACCAGCCATGTCTCGCGTCCCGTCGGGTCCAGGGTTGGGGGCGGAAATATAGGGCGCCGACTAGCGATCTGAGATGGGGGATCGGGGCGATGGCCCGACTTGCGCGGGCGCCGCACGCTCCTGGCGCGGCAGAACCGGCGCATCCGGGGAGTACGCGGCAGCCAGCGGCGCCTCAGCCAATCCGACGCATCGAGCCTCGGTCATCGCACCGTCGAGCAGCGCACCTGCAGTCGCCCGTGCGCCGACGCCACCACGCGTCGGTGGACGCGACGGCAGTGCCCGTTGCTGCCGCCGAGGCGTGTCTTCCAGGCGTGCCGCTGGTCATCGACGAAACGCGGGGCCTCGCCGATGACGTGAACGGCCGTGAGGTTCGCGTTGCAGCTAGCGGTCTGGCTCCACCATGTCCTCGAACCGGAGCCACTGCTTGTAGAAATACAAGTCGGCGTAGCCCGTCCCCCCGCCGCGATGCTTGAGGACATGCAGTTCGGTGGCGCCATCGACGTCACGCGAGGGCTCGTAGAGCTCTTGCCGATACACCGCCAGGATAGTGTCGGACAGTTGGCGCAGCGCCCCTAACGCACCAAAGTCTGCGAGACGAGGGCGCGGATCGCTGCGCTCGCGCACCGACGACTCGAGGTGCGAGACCAGGAGCACCGCGCAGTCGCGGCGCACCGCCAGCCCCTTGAGATCGCGCACCGCCTGTGCGAGTTCCTCATCCATCGCATGCGTGCCGCGCGCGAGCGATTGCACGGGGTCGATCACGAGCAGGTCGAGCCCGAGGTGTTCAATCAGGAGATCGGAGAGCCCTGGGACGCCATTGGGCGGGAGGTGGGAGAGCAGCGGCGCGTGCTGCCGCATGGCGAGCGCCGCTGCGGCAACGGATGCGTAGGTCTCCTCATCCAATCGTCCGTGGCGAAGGTCATCGAGTCGTGCGCGCCCCTGCACCGCGAGCGCGCGCTCGAGCAGGCGCTCGGCACTCAGTTCTCCCGAGAAGAAGGCCACGCTTCGTCCGTCGGCGGCCGCGCGCAGCGCCATGGCCAACGCCAGCGACGACTTGCCGCTCCCGACGTCGCCGCCAAGTACCACCAGGTCACCGCGGCGCACGCCGCCGCCTAACAAGTTGTCGATCGAGGGAAAGCCGCACGACACTGTATCGCCGGCGCCGCCGGCGGCGACCATTCCCTCGAGATACCCGGCCGCGTCGAGCACGCGGGCGCCTGACGACTCGCGCGCGCTGGCGTCGGGCGCACCATGCGCCGCTGGTTCCTCAGGCTCGGCGGCGTCGTCGGAGAACGAATCGTGGTCAGCAGACATGGCGAGCGGTCGGGGACGTCGTGAGGGGCAGTGGGGCGCGAGCGCCGTGCGCGGTCACCCCGCGCGCAGCAGGGCCAGGAGTTGCTTGAGCTCTGCGCGCGACGGAGGATCGAGGAGCGGTGCCACGAAGGTCGCGAGGCGCTCGAGTGCGGTCGCCACGCTCTCTCTCGACTCTCCCCCGCTGGCGTCGGCAACCTGCTGGGCTGCCGTGCGCGCGGCCGCTTGCAGCGTGAGCGTCCCCATCCAGTGCCGGGCCCCCTGTCCGCGCGTCTTGCGCAACTCGGCCGCGAGCGGTTCGCGGCTCGTGCAGCCGTCGGCCAGGCGCGCACCCACCAGCAGCGCCATTGCCAGTTCGCGTTCGCCGCCAAGTGGCAGGCGCCCGGCCAGCGTGGCGAGCGCGCGGAACCGGAACACGACCGGGGCGAGGGCGTATGGGGGATGAGAGAGCACGCGGTCAATCTACGAGTGACGCGTCTCTCGGCAAACGCGCTGCGTATCCCCTACATTCCCTTCCATGCCGCCGCTCCCGAAGATCGGCCAGCCCCCCAAGCAGGTGCTGTGGGTCGATGACGAGGCTGAACTCCTCGAACCGCACCGCCTCTTTCTCGCCGACAAGGGGTACGACGTCACGGTCGCGACCAACGCCGACGACGCCGTGGAACTCCTGCGTCGCCGCCCGTTCGACGTCATGCTCCTCGACGAGCAGATGCCGGGAAAGCGGGGGCTCGAGGCGTATCGCGAAGTGCGCGAGCTGTCGCCGACGCTTCCGGTGGTGATGGTCACCAAGAGCGAGGACGACGCCACGCTGCGCGAGGCGTTAGGCGCCAACGTGCGCGACTACCTCGTCAAGCCGGTGTCGCCGCGCCAGGTGCTCACGGCGGTCACCAAGATCCTGGAAGGGTCGAAGATCCGGAAGCAGGCGGTGGCGCGAGCCTTCGTCGACCGATTCCGGGCCATCGAGCACGAGCGACACGGCGCGCTCGACTGGCGCGGGTGGATCGAGCGCTTCGACGAATTGATGCGCTGGGACGTGGACCTGGCCGAGGCCGGGGAGACCGGGCTGTACGAGTCGTTGCGTGGACTCTATCCCGACCTGCAGCGCGCGTTTGCCGGCTTCATGCAGCGCGCGTATCCGCACTGGCTGCGCGAACTCGAAGGCGATCGCCCGCCACTGTCGATCGACATCGTCCCCGAGTTTGTCCTCCCGGTGCTGCAGCGCGAACGGCGCGTGATCCTCGTCGTCGTGGACTGCATGCGCGTGGACCAGTGGCGCATCCTCGAACCGACGCTCACCTCGCTGTTTGACGTCGAGACCACGCACTACTTCGCGGTGCTCCCGACGGCGACGCCGTACTCGCGCAACGCGCTGTTCAGCGGGCTCTTTCCTGGCGAGATCGCGGCGCGTTTTCCCGATTGGTGGGGCGAGCGCGACGACGAAACGCTCAATGCGCACGAGCGCGACCTGCTCGAGGCACAGATGCGCGAGCTCAAGATTTCGGTCCCGGTACGCTATCACAAGATTTCGACACCGTACGATTCCGAAGAGCTCGAGCGCCACATGTCCACAGCGATCAGCCCCGAGGGGATCAGCGCCTTCGTCTTCAACTTCGTCGACCTGCTCACGCACGGGCGTTCGGAGTCGGCGATCCTGTTCGAGGTGGCCAAGGACGAGATCGCGCTGCGCCAGCTCACGCTGCAGTGGTTCCAGCGCTCGTCGCTGCTGTCGCTGCTCAAGGAAGCGGCGCGCAAGAAGATCACGGTCGTGCTGACCAGCGATCACGGATCGATTCACTGCACGACGCCGGCGACCGTCTTTGCCAAGCGCGATGCCACGCAGAACCTGCGCTACAAGTTTGGCGAGGACCTGCGGGCCGAACGGCCGGAGCAGGCGCTGCTCTTCCCGAATGAGGACGCGTTGCGGCTGCCGAGGCGAGGGTTGGGCGCCAACACGCTGATGGCGGTGGGGAACACCTTCTTCGTGTATCCCACCAAGCTGCGCGAATACCAGAGCCGGTATCGCGGATCGTTCCTGCATGGCGGGGTGACGCCAGAGGAAGTGATCGTGCCGCTGGCGCTGCTCACGCCGCGAGGGTGAGGCAGGTGCGCACGGCGAACGGAGACGACGGAGACGGGAGATGTATCGCCGCCTCCTGAAGTTCCTGCGACCGCACACGTGGCGGATGTCGGCGACCGTCGCCTGCAACCTCGGGGCGGCCCTGCCCGACGTGTTCTCCTTCCCCCTGCTGATCCCGTTCCCCGATTCCCTGTTCGGGACACAGACGATCGGGCGGGTCACGGCCATCCAGCAGAAGATCGTTGGAGCGTTCCTGCGCTCGGGCGATACGATGGGGTCGCTGCGCAACATCATCGTCGTGATCCTGGTGGCGGTGACGCTCAAGAACCTGCTGGTGTGGGCGAGCGGGCAGTTTGGCGCGGCGCTGCAGGAGTACGTCACGCGCGACCTGCGCAACACGCTCTACGCGCACCTGCAGCGCCTCCCGCTCACGTACTTCACGCGCACCAAGGCGGGGCAGATCCTTGCGCGCGTCCTGCAGGACACGCAGCAGACCAAGCAGGTGATCACCGAAGCGGTGACGCGCTCCATCCAGAGCGCAGCGATGGTGATCACCTCGATCGTGGCGATGTTCGTGATGTCGTGGCGCCTCTCGCTGCTGGCGCTGGTTGTCGCACCGCTGCTCATCGGCCTCTTGCAGCCGATCCTTCGCAAGTTGCGCAAGGGGCACAAGCGACTGGGCAATCAGTACGGCGAGATGACGAGCGTGGTGCAGGAGGCGATCAACGGGATGCGCCTCGTGAAGTCGTATCGCGGTGAGGGATACGAAGAAGGGCGCTTCCGCGACGCTAGCGATCGCTACTCGCGCGGGATGGTGAAGGTCAATCGCCTCGCCTTCCTCGCCCAGCCGATCACCGAGACGGTGGCGACCGGGATCGCGATGCTGATCCTCCTGGTCGGTGCCCGGCAGGTGCAAGTCGACGGGTCGATGACCGGCTCGGAGCTGATCGCCTTCCTCGCGATCGTGATGCGCATGCTGCAACCGCTCAAGCAGCTCTCGCAGGTCCCGACCGTCGCGCAGCAGTCGTTGGCGGCGGCCGAGCGGCTCTTCGAGGTGCTGGACCAGCCGACCGAGACGGCCCGCGACCGCGGGACGCGCGAGGTGTCGAACGTGGAAGGGACGCTGACGTTCGACCGCGTCGGTTTTGCCTACGACGACGAGCCGGTGTTGCGCGACATCTCGTTCACGGCGCGTCGCGGCGAAGTCATCGCGCTCGTGGGCCCCAGCGGGGCGGGGAAGAGCACACTCGTCGACCTCATCCCGCGCTTCTACGAACCGACCGCGGGACGCATCTTGCTCGACGGCGTCGACACGCAGGAGATCAGGCTCGCCTCGCTGCGTGCGCTCACGGGGATCGTCTCGCAGGACACCGTCCTGTTCAACGACACGGTGCGGGCCAACATCGCGTACGGCGCGCCAGGGCGATTCACCGACGCGCAGGTCGAAGCCGCTGCGCGTGCGGCCAACGCGCACGAGTTCATCGAGGCGCTCCCCGAGGGGTACAACACCGTGCTCGGTGAGCGCGGAACGCGACTCTCCGGCGGACAGCGCCAGCGCCTGGCCATCGCGCGCGCCCTGCTTGCCGATCCGCCCATCCTCATCCTCGACGAAGCCACCTCGGCGCTCGACACCGAGTCGGAGCGACTGGTGCAGGAGGCGATCGATCGCCTGCTGTCGGGGCGCACCGTCTTCGTGATCGCGCATCGGCTGTCGACGATCCAGCACGCCTCGCAGATCCTCGTCCTCGAGCGCGGCCGTGTGGTGGAGCAGGGCACGCATGAGGCGCTGCTGGCGTTAGGCGGGACCTACCGCCGGCTGCACGCACTGCAGTTCGCCGAGCGTGCGGCCGCGGTGTCGGTCTGACATGCGGGCACTCTTCGTGAGCGGGGCGACGGCGTGGGAAGGCGGGGCGCGCGTCTTTGCCACGGTGGCGCGCGCCCTGGCCGAACGCGGACACGACACCTGGTTCGCCGCCCCCGCAGGGTGCGAAGCCGCGTCGCAGGCGGTGGCGCGCGGGACGCAGGTCATCGCGCTCCCCGAGCGGCGCAGCGCCCGAGGCGATGCCAAGCGGATGCGCGAGCAACTGCCGCGCGACTTCGTGGACGTGGTCTTCGTGCACGATGATCGCGAGCAGCTGGCCGCGACATTCGCCATTCGCGGGGCCAAGCGCGGCGGCGTCGTTCGGCGTATTGCGGCTGGCGAGTCGCTGCAGCTCACCTGGCGCGGCCGTCGCGCCGAGCGCCTCCTCCCCGCGCGGCACCTGTACACCAGCGAGACCCCGCCCACCGGCCACGCGGCCCCGAGCGGGACGCTCACGCCGATGCGCGCGGAGCTTGGCGTCGACGTCGAAGCGTCGCGAGAGAACAGCGGCCATGGTGCCGACAACGGACACCTCGCTGGGGCGCACGCCTCCGAGCCCCCGATCGTCCTCGCCTGCGTCGCCACGCGCGCCTCGCTCCGGCGTGCCACGAACGTCGTGCGCGCCGCCGCGCTGCTGGCGCAGCGGCACACGTCGCTGCGGCTGCGCGTGATCGGATCGGTTGCGGCGGACGAAGAGCTCAAGCTCCTCGCCGCTGCCTTGGGCATTGCGCGGCGCGTGGAGTGGGTGGGACATCCGCCCGATATGACCGCTGCCCTGCGGGACGTGGCGGCCGGCTGGGTCGTGGCCGACGGCGACGACGCGGCGTTAGGCGCGCTCGACCTGATGGCGCGTGGCATCGCGGTGCTCGCCGAGCGGACGTCGGTGGCGGCCCGCTACGTGAACCACGGGATTCAGGGGACGCTGATGGCGACCCTCGATCCCCCGCTGATGGCGGCCGAGACTGCGGTGCTCCTGTCAGACAAGCTGCGGCGTGCCGCTATGGGCGCCGCGGGGCGCGCACGCGTGGAACGCGAGTTTCCGTTTCGCGACATGCTCGCCGCGTTTGAGCAGGCGGCCCGCTCGACGCGCGAGCGCGCGACGGCGCGGTCGTGAGCGAACCGACGAGCGAGCGGGCGATCGAACGGGTGAGCGCGCCGCCACACGCGACCGCCGGCCTGCAGGGCGCGAGTGGCGCTGGCCCCGCTGAGGGGAGCGTCCCCGTCACCGTCATCATCGCCGCGCGCAATGAAGCCGACGAGATCGGAGATTGTGTGCGGAGCGTCGCATGGGCGCGCGAAGTGCTCGTGGTCGAGAACGACTCCACGGACGACACGGTCGCGGTGGCGCGTGCCGCGGGCGCGACGGTCTTCAGTCACCCGTTCACGACCATCGGAGCACAGCGCAACGCCGCGATCGCCCGCGCCACGCAGCCATGGATCCTGGTGGTGGACGCCGACGAGCGCGGGACTCCGGCATTGGGCGCCGAGGTCTCGCGGCTCGTCGCCACGCCGCCAGATGCAAGTGGTGGTGCGGTGCGCGCGTATCGCGCCCCCCGCCGCAACTTCTTTTTCGGGCGCGAGATCCGGCACGGCGGGTGGGAACGCGATCGTCCGGTGCGCCTGTTCGACGCCACGCTGCGCTACGACGAGCGACCGGTGCACGAGCACGTGATCGTCGAAGGCGCTCACGGTACGTTGGGCGAACCGCTCCTGCACACGCCCTATGCGACGCTCGACGAATACTTCGAGAAGTTGGGGCGCTACTCGCGGTCGTGGGCGGAGCAGCACTACGCGCGCGGACGGCGGGCGGGACTCTCGGATCTGCTGGTGCGTCCGCTCGGGCGGGTGGTGAGCATGCTGGTGCTGCGCGGTGGGTGGCGCGATGGCGGGCATGGGGTGGTGCTGGCGGCGCTGGCCGCGGTGAGCGTTGCAGCCAAGTACGCGCATCTCTGGTCGTTGGCGCGGCGTGGTGACGGCGGTGTGGGGGGCCCCCCCCAAAAGACACGATAACCGCCGTGCGTCACCTCTTCGTCACCCAGGACTACGCCCCTGACCTCGGCGGCATGGCACGCCGTCACGTCGAACTCTGCCGACGTTTCGCCCCCGAGCCCGTCGTCGTCTCCACCGTCGCCTCACCGCACGCCGCCGACTTCGATCGGGGTGAGTCGTATCGCATCGCGCGCGAGCCCTTTCCATTCGCCGCCGCCAAGCGCTTCACCGCGCAGCTGACCTGGTCGTCGCACATCACGCAGCAGTGTCGCGACGGCGCCGACGTGATCCACCTCGGCAACATCCGCCCCTGCGGCTACGCCGTGGAGATCGCCACGCGACGCGCCACCGTGCCGTATCTCGTCTACGTCAATGGCGGCGACCTCTTGCGCGAGCGACAAAAGACCTCCGGCTCCATCACCAAGCGCTGGTCGGCGCGAGACATCATGGGGCGCGCCGCCGGCGTCGTCGCCAACTCGGCGTGGACCGCTGCGCTCGCGCGCGACGTGATGTCCGCCGTTGGCGTGACCGCTCCGCCTCCGGTGGCTGCGATCGACCTCGGTACCGATCCCGCGCAGTTCCACCCCGGGCGCGATACGCGTGCGCTCCGTACGCGACTCGGCATTGGCACCGCGCCGCTCGTGCTGACCGTGGCCCGCCTGGTGCCACACAAGGGGCAGGACGTCGCCATTCGCGCCATCGCCGCCCTCGGCCAATCGGCCGGTGACACGCACTACGCGCTCGTCGGCGAGGGCGACGATGCCGCACGTCTGCGCGCCCTCGCCGAGTCGCTTGGCATCGGCGCGCGTGTGCACCTGACGGGGTCGCTTTCTGATGACGAGATCGCCGAGGCGTATGCCACGGCCGATGTATACGTCGGGCTGTCGCGCGTCGACAGCGCAATCAACGCCGAAGGGTTCGGCATCTCCTTCGTCGAGGCGTCGGCCAGCGGGACGCCGTGCATCGCCGGCGACTCCGGCGGCGTGCGCTCGGCGGTGCGCGACGGGGAGACCGGCTTCGTGGTCACGCCCACCGACCAGGACGCGGTGACCGAGGCGCTGCGCCGACTGCTTGGCGATGCGGCGCTGCGCACGTCGATGGGGATCGCCGGGCGCCGCGCTGTGGAATCGCATTACAATTGGGATCGGGTCGCGCGCGAGACGCTCGACTTCGCCCGCTCGTGCCTGTCGTCTCTCCGCCGCGAATGACTGCTCCGTCCACCACGCCTCCCCGCGCCAAGGCGCCGGCCAAGCTCCCGCCGAGCCAGCGTCCCCCTACGCTGGGGCATCGGGTGCAGTTTGCGCTGGCCAAGGCGCTCTTTGCCTGGCTGGGGACGATGCCGCTCGAGTTGGCACGCCGGATGGGAGAGCGCATCGGCCGTCTGGGGTACTTCCCGTTAGGCATCCGCAAGCGCGTGGTCGTGAAGCAGATCGCCGCTGCCTTTCCCGAGTTCAGCGACGACAAGGTGCACGACATCGCCAGGCGCGCCTATGCGCACCTGGGGCGTGTCTCGGTGGAAATGTCGCTGGTCTCACGCCGCGGCCCCGAAGGCGTCTTCTCGCTGTTCGAGGAAGAGAGCGACTTCGCCCTCGTCCAGCGCCGGTTGGCAGAGGGGCGCGGCGTCATCGCCTTCGCGGGGCACGTGGGGAGCTGGGAGCTGGCCGGTGCCTACCTTGCAGCTCGCGGCGTTCCCACCGACGCGGTTGCCCGTCGCATGAACAACCAACTCTTCGACGCCTTCGTCAACAAGACGCGCACCGATACCGGCATCAACGTCGTCTACGATGACGAGGCGGTGCGGCGTATCCCGCGCTCAATGAAGGAAGGACGCCTGGTTGGGCTCATCGCCGACCAGGGGGTCATGGGGCTCGCCTCGACCTTCGTCCCCTTCTTCGGCCGTCCCGCCAAGACGCCGAAAGGCCCGGCCGTCTTCGCGCTGCGCTACAAGGTGCCGATCATCTTCGTCTCGGCGTTGTTGCAGCCAAGCGGGAAGTACCGGTTCTGCGCCGAGGAGATCGAGCCGGTCGACACCGGTGATCGCGAGGCCGATGTGGATGCCACGGTGGCGCGCTTCACGCAAGCGCTGGAGCGCGTGGTACGCCGCTATCCGGAGCAGTACTTCTGGCATCACCGTCGCTGGAAGCGCCAGCCGCCGGGCACTCCGCCGGAGCTGCGCGAACCAATCTAGCGCCACGTTAGGCAGCTCACATTCCTCTCTCGTGTCCGAACCATCCATGACCGATGTCGCTGCCGTTCCCTCCCGCACTCCTGCACCGGACGGCGTCGCCTTCGCGCGCCTCGATGCGGTGGCGGCCCGCGAGTTCCCCCGGGTGCGGCGCGACGGGATGGCCTTCCTCAACAACGCCTCCACCGGTCCACTCCCGGAGTCGGCGTTGCGCGCCCTGGCCGACTTCAACGAGAAGCGCGCCGAGCCGTGGACCATCACGCAGGACCTCCAATTTGGCACTGTCGCGCGGTCGCGTGACCTGATCGCGCGCCTGATCGGCGCCACGCCGTCCGAGGTCGCGTTGATGACCAACACGAGCTACGGGCTCAATTTCGCGGCTCGCTCGCTCCCGCTCGCGCCCGGCGACGTCGTCCTCACCAGCGACCGCGAGTTCCCGTCCAATATCTATCCGTGGATGGCGCTGGAGCAGGCGCGTGGGGTGCACTTCGTGCGCATCCCATGTGTAGGGCGACTGGCCGACGAGGCGGCAATCCTCAAGGCGATCGAGGAGACGCCGAGGCTGAAGGTCGTCGTGCTGTCCTGGGTGTCGTTCGAGACGGGCTACACGCTGGACCTCGCGCGCATCGGCGCGGCGTGTCGCGAGCGCGGGATCTTCTTCGTGGTCGATGCCATCCAGGGGGTGGGGGCGCTGACGATCGACGTCTCATCGCTGCCCATCGACATCCTCGCCTGCGGTTGCCAGAAGTGGCTGCTCTCGCCGTGGGGGGCGGGCTTCGTCTACGTGCGCCCCGACCTCGTGCAGCGACTCGAACCGTGTGACGTGAGCTGGATGGCGGTGCGCGACTCCGACGATTTCACCCGCATGCTGGAGTATGACTTCACCTACCGGGACGATGCGCGTCGCTTCGAGGTGATCACGCTCCCGTTCCAGGACTTTGCCGGGATGAATGCGGCGCTCGAGCTCTTCCACGAGGTGGGACCGGCGACGGCGGCGGCTCGGCTCGCCGCGCACGTCGGGCGCATCTTCGATTGGGCATCGACGCGTCCGGAGATGCAGGTCGTCTCGTCGCCCGAACCGGCGCGCCGGTCGGGGATCGTCGCCGTCATCCCGCCGCAGCCGGCGCAGGCCAGCGAGGTCTTGTGGAAGGCCGGGGTCGCGCACTCGCTGCGCGAAGGGGCGATTCGCCTCTCCCCGCACTGGTACACGCCCTCGTCGCACATCGAGTACGCGCTGGGCGTGCTGGAGGGGGCGGGGCGTTAGGCGTGAACAGGGGCGCGCGACTCGTCACGTCGCGCGCCCCTGTGCCTGCTGCCGGTACCGGCGACGTCTACGTCGGCCCGAGTTTCGCCAGCGCCACCTCGCGTGCCCCCTTCCGCACCAGGAAGTAGCCACCTTCCAGCGCGTCCGAGCTCGGCACGGAGAGTTCATCGGCCGAGAGCTTGTTGCCGTTGACGGCCACCGCCCCCTGTTGCAACTGACGGCGCGCGTCGCCCTTCGACTTCACCAGTCCCGTGTCCACGAGCACGTCCACCACCGACAGCGCGCCCCCGTCGCCGCCAGCGGCCACGACGTGCGGCAGTTCGTCCCACAACATTTCCAGCACCGGACGTCGCAACGCGCGCGGATCCATCTTGCGGTCGAAGATCACGCGCGAGGCTTCGCGCGCTGCCTCCGTCGCGCCCTCGCCGTGCACACGCGTGGTGACGTCCGCAGCCAGCGCGTTCTGCGCCTCCCGTTTCTCAGGCGCGCTCACCACCAGCGCTTCGAGCGCCTCGATCGCGTCGCGCTCGAGGAGCGTGAACATGCGCAGGTAGCGCCCCGCGTCGCGATCGTCGCAGTTGATCCAGTACTGGTAGAACTTGTACGGCGACGTGCGCGCCGGGTCGAGCCACACGCTCGTCCCAGCCGCCGTCTTCCCGAACTTGCTCCCGTCGGCGTTGGTCACCAGCGGGAGCGTGACGCCGTGCGCCTCGCCGCCGGCCGACTTGCGGATCAACTCCGTCCCCGCGGTGATGTTCCCCCACTGGTCGCTGCCGCCCAGCTGCAACGTGACCCCCTCGCGCCGGTATAGCTCGAGGAAGTCGTACGCCTGCAGCAGCATGTAGCTGAACTCCGTGTACGAGATCCCGGTCTCCAGCCGCGACTTGACCGAGTCCTTGGCCATCATCGCGTTGATGCTGAAGTGCTTGCCGGTGTCGCGCAGGAAGTCGATCAGCGGGATCTGCATCAGCCACTCGGCGTTGTTGCGCAACCGGGCGGCGTTGGCCCCCTCGAAATCGAGGAAGCGCTGCAGCTGCGAGCGGATCGACGCCGCATTCTCCTCCACCTGCTCCAGGGTGAGCAGGTTACGCTCGGCGCTCTTGCCGCTCGGGTCGCCTATCATCCCCGTGCCGCCCCCCACCATGGCGATCGGGTGGTGCCCGGTGCGTTGCAGGTGCACGAGCCCCATCACTGGGACCAGGTTGCCGATGTGCAGGCTCGAGCCCGTGGGGTCGAAGCCGCAGTAGGCGGAGACGCCGGTGCCGGCGAGCGCCCGCTGGGCGCCCTCGGTGTGCTGGAAGAGCAGCCCGCGCCAGGCGAGCTCGTCGAGGAATGTGCCAGTCATGGGGGGAAGATAATCCGCCGTCCTAACGACGCGCGGGACGCGCGCGGGCGATGCGCCATCCGGGGTGGCGGGCGTGCCATTGAATTGCCCACGCGCTGGATGCGGAGTTAGCTTCCCCTGCCCACGCCGTCGGCCGGCACGCGCGCTCGGGTGTATCAGGGCTGATCGCTGCCGTTCCGTCTCCCCGAACCCCCCGCATGGCGAGCTCGTCTCCCCGCGCCTCTCGTGCTTCGTGGTTTTCCCGTCACCCCCGGGTGGTGCGCGTCGTCGCGCTCGGGACCACGTTCGGCCTCGCGGCCGGCCTCGGTGGGGCGTACGGGATGTGGTCGCTCATCTGCCGCGGGAACCGCTGCCCGTCCATCGCGGTCCTCGAGAGCTACCAACCCAAGCAGACATCCAAGCTCTACGCCATCGACGGGCGCTTTGTCGCCGAATTGGGGCTGGAGCGCCGCACGCTCGTGCGCATCAGCGAGATCCCCAAGGTCGTCCGCGACGCCTTTGTCATCACCGAGGACAAGCGCTTCTACTCGCACTCGGGGATCGACTGGCTGCGCATTCCGGGGTCGGTGCTGAGCAACGTGCGCGCCGGCTACTTCAAGGAAGGCTTCTCGACCATCACGATGCAGCTCGCGCGGAACATCTTCCCCGAGCACCTGTCGCGCGAGAAGTCGGTCATTCGCAAGATCAAGGAAGCACGCGTCGCTCGCGACATCGAGCAACAGTACTCGAAGGACAAGATCCTCGAGCTGTACCTCAACCAGATCAACCTCGGCAGCGGCGCGTACGGCGTCGAGACGGCGTCGCAGCGCTACTTCGGCAAGCGGGTGCGGGACCTCAACCTCGCCGAAGCGGCCACGCTGGCGGCCATGCCCAAGGCCCCCGGGCGCTACAACCCGCGCCGCTTTCCCGAGCGCGCCGTGCAGCGCCGCAACACGATCATCGAACTCATGCGGCGCAGCGATGCCGTCTCTGACGGTGATGCCTCGCTGGCCAAGGCCTACCCGTTGCAGCTGGCGCGGCGCGTGGAGTCGGGTGACGTGGCGCCGTACTTCGTCGAGTGGGTCCGCCAGCAACTGGAAAAGAAGTTCGGCGCCCGCCTCTACGACGAAGGGCTCAAGGTCTACACCTCGCTCGACCTCGACATCCAGACCGCCGCCGACCGCGCCCTCGAGAACCAGCTCCGCGCCATCGAAAGCGGCAAGTACGGCAAGTGGAATCACCAGACGTACGAGCAGTACCAGGCCAAGGGCGCGTCGAGCGGCGAGCCCGCGGGGGGGGAGTCCCCCTACATCCAGGGTGCAGTCGTCGTCGTCGATCCGCGCACCGGCTCGGTGCGCGCCATGACCGGCGGGCGCGACTTCGACGACTCCAAGTTCAATCGCGCCACGCAGGCGCTTCGCCAGCCCGGCTCGACGTTCAAGCCGATC
>CAZLLP010000061.1:0-29581 GCA_964560345.1 uncultured Gemmatimonadaceae bacterium | reverse complement strand
TCCTGCACTCGAACGACGAACCGTACATCTTCCATTTTCCCGACGGCAACGCGACTGTCGCGCGCCTTCTCGTGCGCGGGCTCGTCCCCGGGAGCATCCCCGGCCGCACGATGACCGACATCGTCACCGCGCGAGTGAACTACGCCACGCTCGATCGCCCCACCGCGCGCGTGCGGGTGCGCCTGAGTTCGACCGTTGTCCATGCGCGCAACGCCGACAACGGCGTCGAGGTCACCTACGTGCGCAACGGACGCGCCGAACGGGTGAAGGCGGGGCGTTGCGTGATGGCGTGCTGGAACGGGATCATCCCGCACATCCTCCCCGAAGTGGAGACTCGTCAGGCGGCCGCGCTCAAGTACGGCGCCAAGGTCCCGCTGCTGTACACCAACGTGGCACTACGCAACTGGAAGGCGCTCGAAGCGCTCAAGGTCCACTCGATCTTCGCCCCAGGCGCCTACTACTTCGACACGTCGATGGACTTTCCGGTGAGCATCGGCGGCTACAACTACGCCAGGTCGTCGAGCGATCCGGTGGTGGTGACGATGCACCGCACCCCCTGCGTCCCCGGCCTCCCCGTGCGCGACCAGCAGCGCGCCGGCCGCGCCGAGTTGTTAGGCACTCCCTACGCCACGTACGAGCGCAACGTCCGCGACCAGCTCGCGCGCATGTTAGGCAGCGGCGGCTTCGATCCTGCGCGCGACATCGCCGCCATCACCGTCAACCGCTGGTCGCACGGCTACGCCTACGAGTACAGCTCGCTGTGGGACCCCACCTGGCCCCTCGGCGAATCCCCGTGCGAAATCGGGCGCCAACCCGTGGGGAACATCACGATCGCGAACTCCGATGCGGCGGCGTATGCGTACACGGACGCGGCGATCGACATGGCGTGGCGGGCGGTGCGAGAACTCAAATAGGGAAGACGAGAAGACGGGAAGACTACTTCAGCGTGGGCATCGTGAACTCCGACCCCGCCCGAATCCCCTTCGGCCAGCGCGACGTCACGGTTTTCTGCTTCGTGTAGAAGCGCACGCCATCCATCCCGTGCTGGTTGTGGTCGCCGTACGCTGAAGCCTTCCAGCCGCCAAACGAATAGAAGGCGAGCGGCACGGGGATCGGGACGTTGACGCCCACCATCCCCACTTGCACGCGCTGCACGAACTCGCGCGCGGCGTCACCGTCGCGGGTGTAGATCGAGACGCCGTTCCCGAACTCGTGCGTGTTGGCCAGGCCTAACGCTTCGTCGAACGTCGCCGCTCGCACCACGCACAGCACCGGGCCGAAGATCTCTTCCTGGTAGATGCGCATCGTCGAGGTCACGTGGTCGAACAGGCAGCCGCCAAGGAAGTAGCCGTGGTCGTGCGCGCCGTCGGTCACGCGCAGCCCGCGCCCGTCGACCACCAGCGTGGCCCCTTCTTCGACGCCTAACTGCACGTAGCCACTCACCCGCTCGTGATGCGCCGCCGTGACCAGTGGCCCCATCTCCATGCCGTCCGCCAGCGACGGCCCGACTTTCAGTGCCCGCACGCGCTCGGCCAGTCGCGCCACCAGCGCGTTGGCCGTCTCTTCGCCGATGGGGACCGCGACCGAGATCGCCATGCAGCGTTCGCCGGCCGAGCCGTAGGCGGCGCCCATCAACGCATCGGTCGCCTGGTCGAGGTCCGCGTCCGGCATCACGATCAGGTGGTTCTTGGCCCCCCCCATCGCCTGCACGCGCTTGCCGTGCTCCGCCGCCGTGGCGTAGATGTACTTCGCGATCGGCGTCGATCCCACGAACGAGACCGCCTCGACGTTGGGATGTGTGATGAGCGCTTCCACCGCCGTGCGATCGCCATGCACCACGTTGAGCACACCGGCCGGTGCCCCGGCTTCGACGAGCAGTTCCGCCAGCCGCACCGCCGCCGACGGATCCTTCTCCGAGGGCTTGAGGACGAAGCAGTTGCCGCAGGCGATGGCCGGGGCCAGCATCCACAGCGGGACCATCACCGGGAAGTTGAACGGGGTGATCCCCACCGCCACGCCTAACGGCTGGCGCAGCGAGTACGAGTCGATCCCGGTCGAGACCGAATCGGAGAACTCTCCCTTCATGAGATGCGGGATGCCGCAACAGAACTCGACCACCTCGAGTCCGCGCTGTACCTCGCCCCGCGCGTCCAGGAAGACCTTCCCATGTTCGCGCGAGATGATCTCCGCCAGTTCGTCCATGTGGCGTTCGAGCAGTTCCTTGAAGCGAAACATGACGCGCGAGCGCTTGAGCGCCGACCAGCTCCCCCACTCGGCGAACGCAGCGAGCGAGTTGCGGACTGCCGCATCCACGTCCTCACGCGACGCGAAAGGAACCGCCGCCGACTGCGCCCCCGTCGAGGGATTGCACACCTCACCCCAACGCTCGACAGCGGGGAGGTGGCGTACGCCGCCGATGTAGTGATGGATGAACGGAACCGACTCGTCGGATTCGGCCGCGGCGTCGGCGGCACCGGCAATCGTGGACGTCATGGGCGGGGGCGTGGTCAGGGGAAGGTCGGGGGGGGCGCCGAGCGCGGCGTCCACCCTGCTCGGGACAAGATATGACTGCGCCGCCCGCATCGCCTCGGGCGAGGCGGACGGACGGCGCAGAGTGAGCCGGCAGTGACGCTACTTCTGGAAGACGAGCTCCCCGTTCACGTACACGCGCTGCACCCAGCTCTTCACCGACAGCGGTGGGCCGTCGAGCACGATCACGTCGGCGTCCTTTCCGGCGGTGAGGCTCCCGACGCGGTCGCTCACGCCGAGGATCTCGGCGGGGGTGAGCGTCACGGCGCGGATCACCTCGGCGTCGGTGAGTCCGTAGCCCGCGGCGATCGCCGCGTCGATCATCAGCCACTTGCTCGACCCCGACGGGGCGAGCGTCCCGAAGGCGCGCGAGAACGACGCGATGGCCGTCTTCACCCCCGCCTTGAGCAGCGCCGACGGGGTCGTTTCGTCCACCGGCGGGTAGTCGCTGCGATCGGGTATCTCCTCGTTGCTCACGTACGGATGCGAGACCTGTCCGAGGATGACCGGGATCTTGCGCGCGGCGAGCGAATCCTTGTAGACCTGCGCCGCCGCGGCCCCATCGAGGATGAGGTCGAGGTGGAACTCGCGGGCCAGCGCGAGCGCGCTGCGGATGTCGACCGCGCTGGTGGCCTGGATGCGGGCCGGGATCTCGCGGCGCAGCAGCTTGCCTAACGCTTCCATCCCGAGGTCACGCGGGAGGGCGGGATTGGCGGTGCGGTTGCGTTCGTACTCCTGCGCCTTGATGAGCGCCTGGCGCAACATCGCGACCTCGGCCATGCGCGTGGCCGGATCGCGTTGCCGCTGGCGGGCTGCATTCTTGGGCGGCTCGCCCAGCGTCATGTCGATCGACGCCGGCTCGCGGACGATCAGCGACGTGAGCGTTGTGCCCGCGGTCTTGACCACGGCCCCCTGTCCGCCGATGAGCGCGGCGTCGGCGGGGGCGACGTACATCGTCGTCACCCCGCCCCCAAGCACCTCGGTGTTGCGCAGCACCCCTGGTTTCCCCGAACCGAACGTCCCGAACGGGTTGTAGGCCTCGATCACGCGAAGTTGCGGCGCGATCGCCTCCGTCGGCTCGTTGAGGTCGGAGTTGGCCACACCTAACGACGTCATGGCGTCGACCAGCCCGGGGAGTATGTACTTGCCGCGCATGTCCACCACCTCGGCGCCGCCGGGGATGGTGACGTTGGCCCCCACGGCGACGATCTTGCCGCCGCGCATGACTACCGTGCCGTTGAGAATCGGTGCGCCATCCACCGGGATCACCGTTCCGCCGCGAAGCGCGATCGCGCGGTCCTGCGCACGCACGAGGGCCGGGATGAGGGCGAGGAGCATCCCGCCAGCTGCGGTCATCGCGCGCCTGTTGAGTCTCGTCGTCATGTTACTTGGCCTCCGGGCGCGAGCGGTCGTAGATCACCTTGCCGTCACCCACAACCATCTCGACGCGCGTCGAGGGTTCGTACCACGCGCCGTTGAAGATCACGAAGTCGGCATCCTTCCCCACCTCGATGCTCCCCACGCGGTCGGCCACGCGCGCGATCTGCGCGGTATTGATCGTGATGGCCTTGAGCGCTTCGTCCTCGGGGAGGCCGTAGCGCATGGCCAACGCCGCGCACAGCCGCAGCCACTTCTGGTTGATGACCGGATGGTCGGTGTGCAGGGCGATCTTCACACCGGCCTTCCAGAGGGTGTAGGGACCGGCCATCGCGTCATCGGTGACGCCGATGCGCGGGCCTAACGGGAGCAACACCGCGCTCACCCCGCGCTTGGCGATCTCCGGCGCGACCTTGTACGCCTCGGTGGAATGGTGCAGCGTGAGATCGAACCCGAACTCGTCCTTGAGTCGCAACAGCGTCATGACGTCGGTCGCGGCGTGCACGTGGGCGCGCACGCGCAGGCGCTTGGTGAGCACCTCCGACATCGCTTCATATCCGAGGTCACGCGCGGGAGGCATTCCGGTCTTGCCACCGTCCTCCCACTTCTTCTGTGCTGCCATGTATTCCTGCGTCTTGATCAGGTACTGGCGCAGGTTGGCGGCGACCCCCATCGCGGTCGACGGATAGGCATCGTTGCGCTTGGGGCCCATCGCGAACTTCATCCCGCCCTTGTCGGTCACCAGGCGGCGCGACAGTTCGTCGCCAAAGGTCTTGATGACAATCGCCTGCCCCGAGACGTTCTCGCCGCTCCCGGGTCCGGTGATGACGGTGGTCACGCCACCGCTCACCGCATCCTTCCAATCGGGGTCGTTCAGGTCCAGCGCATCGAGGATGCGATGCTGCGGCCCGATGATCATCGGACGGTCATTGAGGTCGGTGGGACGAGCGCCGATGTGCGAGTGCTCGTCGATCATCCCGGGGGTGATGACCTTGCCTGTCGCGTCGATGACGGTGGCACCTGCCGGGATCGGGACGTCGCGACCAACGGCGGCGATCTTCCCGTCGCGCACGACGATGGTGGCACCGGCAATCGGTGCGCCCGCTGCGGTGTGCACCGTGGCGCCGCGCACGGCGATCACGCCTTGTGCGCGTGCCGTCGTGCGCGTGACCGCGACGCAAGCGACGCCCGCGATGACCAGGCGCGCCACGCGGAGGAGCGGAGCGGCGCCCGAGATGGCGCCGCCGAGCCTAACGACTTTCATGGGAGACTCCCGGGGAGGACGGGGAGCGGTAAAGAGGAAGTCCGGGGCGAGCGTCGGCAAGGGTGTCGGGCGTCGACGCGATACCCCACATGGACCTCAGCGCTTCAGTACCTCGGCGGCGATCGCCAGCGCCTTCTGCATCTCCTCCATCGTCCCAATCGAGAGGCGCGTGTGCGTCTTGAGCGGCGGAAAGGCGCGCCCCACCGCGACCCCGCGCTCGCGCATCGCCTTGCGAAACTCCATCGGGTCGCGGCGGATGTCGGCGAGGAAGAAGTTGGTCTGCGACGGGACCACCGCGAAGCCGAGTTCCTTCATCGCGTTCATCGAGAAGGTGCGCACCTGCGTGTTGAGGGCGCGCTGGCGCTCGACGTGGTCCGGGAGTTCGAGCGAGGCGATCCCCGCCGCCCCCGCAAAGGCGCTGATCCCGCTGGGGATGCGCCACGGTTGCAGCCGGCGGATCGTCTCGGGGTGTCCCACGGCATACCCGGCGCGAATCCCGGCCATTCCGTAGACCTTCGAGAAGGTGCGGCTGACGAGGAGGCGCGAATTCTTCACCGCCTCAGGGATCGCCGTGCCGTACTGCGGATCGTCGACGTACTCGAAATACGCCTCGTCGATCAGGATCGTGCTCTCGGGGGAGCGTTCGTTCACCTGTTTGACGAAGTGCAGCAGGTCGCCGATCCCGTGCAGCGTCCCCGTGGGATTGTTGGGATTGCAGATGAAGAGCAACCCGGCGCCGCGGCAGAGTTCGTACATCGCCTGCAGGTCGATGCGCAGCGAGCCGTCGACCTGGATCTCCTGGATCGGCGTCCCGTTGCGCTGCGCCACGTCGCGCGGCGTCTCGAACGTCGGCGCCACCGTCATCAGGCGTCGTGTGGGCGACGTCAGCGCTTGCGTGATGAAGGCGAGGATCTCCGTGGAGCCGCAGCCGAGGATCACTGAGTCGACCGAGATCTTGTGGTGCGCCGCGATCGCCGCGCGCAGCTCGTCCTCCGGCGTGTCGGGATAGCGAGCGGCCTGCCCGAACATGTGCATGACCGCGTCGATCGCATTCGAGGCCGGGCCGTACGGATTCTCGTTCGAGTTGAGAAGGATCAGGTCGCCCTCGATGCCTCCCGTTAGGCTCGGCAGCGGGCGACCGCCCTCACGGCCGCGGGCGGCGATCCATCCGAGGGCGTGCGCCGCGCGTGGGGCGGCGAGCGAGCCGGCGCCGGCGGCGCCGAGTGCGGAGAGGAAGGAGCGGCGGTTGACGGGCATCGGGAGCGGGCGGAGGGGGAGGGGAGCGACCCTCGAATGTACGAGCGATCGCGCTCCCGGTCGAACCGCCTGCGCTGAGCGCGATCGGTCGAGGACGCGTTCAAGTGTTCAAGGACTCTGACCCCTTGAACCGCGCTCAAGGACGCGCGTTCAAGGACTCTGACCCCTTGAACGTTCAAGGACTCTGACCCCTTGAACCGACCCCTTGGACCACCCCTGAATCGGCCTGCGCCGCGCTCGGCCCCTGATTGCGCCTGCTCGGAAGGGCCGAAAAAAGCGGGGCGAACAGAGGCCGAAAACGCAAGGGGGTGCGCGGGGCGATTTTGCGCGGCGGGGTAGCGATGAGGCGCATCTGCAAGTATCGACGCAGCAATGTGTTACGATCTGGCCCGAGAGTTGATTTCCCCCGTGGCCCCGGGTACCTTTCGCCCCCTCTCGACCTCGTGGCTTCGTCCCCGTACTCCGGCCTCATGACTGCGCCCCATCAACGCGAGCGGATCGTCCCCCGGCTCATCGACGAAGAGATCAAGGAATCGTTCATCAACTACTCGATGAGCGTCATCGTCTCGCGCGCGCTCCCCGACGTGCGAGACGGTCTCAAGCCGGTGCACCGTCGCGTGCTGTATGCGATGAACGAGTTGGGCCTCACTCCTGGGCGCCCGTTCAAGAAGTCGGCGACCGTCGTCGGCGACGTGTTAGGCAAGTACCACCCGCACGGTGACTCGTCGGTGTACGACGCGCTCGTGCGCATGGTGCAGGAGTTCTCGCTCCGCTATCCGCTGGTGGACGGGCAAGGGAACTTCGGGTCTATCGAAGGCGACTCGGCGGCGGCGTATCGATACACCGAAGCGCGCCTCACGCAGATGGCCGTCGACATGCTGGCCGACATCGACAAGAACACCGTCGATTTCGCCCCCAACTTCGATGACCGGTTGCAGGAACCCAAGGTCCTGCCGGCGTCCTTCCCCAATCTCCTCGTCAACGGCTCGTCAGGCATTGCCGTCGGCATGGCGACCAACATCCCGCCGCACAACCTGCGCGAGATCGTCGCCGCCACCATCGCCCTGATCGACAACCCCGAGCTCGACGCCGCGGAACTGCGCAAGTTCGTGAAGGGGCCTGACTTCCCCACGGGCGGCTTCATCTACGGACGCGCGGGGATCAAGGACTACCAGGAGACGGGACGCGGCAAGATCGTCATGCGCGCCCGCGCGATGATCGAGGAGAAGGAGTCGAACGGCCGCTCGCAGATCGTGATCACCGAGGTGCCGTACCAGGTGAACCCGATCCGCATCGTCGAGAGCATCGTCGAGCTGGTGAAGGAGAAGAAGCTCGAGGGGATCAGCGACCTGCGCAACGAGTCCGACAAGGACGGGATGCGCATCGTGGTCGAACTCAAGCGCGATGCGATTCCGCGCGTGGTGCTCAACCAGCTCTACAAGCACACGCAGATGCAGGCGTCGTTTGGTGTGATCATGCTGGCGCTCGTCCCCGATCCGCACACGCGCCAGCTGGTCCCCAAGGTCATGCCGCTCAAGGACGTGCTGGCGCACTACATCGCGCACCGGCACGAGGTCATCGTCCGCCGTACGCAGTACGACCTCGACAAGGCACTCGAGCGCGAGCACATCCTCGAAGGATTGAAGATCGCCGTCGACAACATCGACGAAGTGATCAAGATCATTCGTGGTGCCGACGACACGCCGAGTGCGAGCCTCACGCTGCAGTCGCGCTTCAAGCTCTCCGAGCGGCAGGCCGAGGCGATCCTCAACATGCGCCTCGCCAAGCTCACCGGCCTCGAAATCGAGAAGCTGGAAGAGGAGCTGGCCGAAGTGCAGGCCACCATTGCCGAACTGCGCTCGATCCTCGAATCGAAGGAACGTCGCCTCTCATTGATGAAGTCGGAACTGTCGACGGTCGCGGAGAAGTACGGCGACGAGCGCCGCACCGAGATCACCAGCGACGACGGCGAGTTCACCATCGAGGACCTGATCGCCGAAGAGGACATGGTCGTGACCGTGTCGCACTCCGGCTACATCAAGCGCACCTCGATCTCGACCTATCGCAAGCAGCGACGTGGCGGGACTGGCTCGTCAGGGGCGGACCTGCGCGAGGGAGACTTCATCGAGCGATTGTACGTCGGCTCCACGCACGACTACATCCTCGTCTTCACCGATGACGGGCGCTGCTACTGGCTCAAGGTCTATGAGATTCCGCAGGCCGGGCGCGCGACCAAGGGGAAGCCGATCGTCAACCTGATCAACACGACGCCCGACACGAAGATCCAGTCGATGGTGTTCGTGCGCGACTTCCCGAAGGATCAGTACCTCCTCTTCTGCACCAAGAACGGGACGGTCAAGAAGACGGCGCTGAGCGAGTATGCCAATCCGCGCTCGACCGGGATCAAGGCGATCAAGATCGAGGACGGCGACGAACTCATTGACGTGCAGATCACGCACGGCACCAACGACATCGTGCTGGCCACCAAGCACGGATTGTCGGTGCGCTTCCACGAGAGCGACGTGCGCGAGATGGGACGCGACACGACGGGCGTGAAGGGGGTCGAACTGCGCCCCGATGATCGCGTGGTGGGCATGGTCGTGATCAAGCGCGAAGCGACGCTGATGGTCATCACGTCGCGCGGGCTCGGGAAGTGTTCGCAGATCGACGAGTACCGCGTGCAGAAGCGCGGCGGCAAGGGGATCCTGACGCTCAACCGCACCGAGAAGACCGGTGACGTGGTCGCGCTCATGGAGGTGCTGGCCGAGGATGAGATCATGATCATCACCCGCACGGGAATGGTGATCCGCTCCCCCGTCTCGCAGGTGCGGGTGGCCGGGCGCAACACGCAGGGGGTGAAGCTGGTGAACCTCGACGGCACCGACATTGTGGTCGCCGTGGCGCGTGTGGTCCCCGACGACAAGGAAGACGGCGAGGACGTGGCCGACGCGACCGCGGCGCCGGACGGCAACGAACTCACGTTGGAGAGCGAGGAGTAGGAGAGCGGTCGTCTTTCTCGCCGGGAGGCGAGCATGAAAACGCATTGCATGACCCGGTCTCGACAGGCAGGCCGGGTCGCCAGCACGGTGGTGACGGGGAGTTGGCTGCTCGCGATCGCGGCCACCTCCCCTTTGCACGCGCAGCAGGTGGGGACCACCGTCCTCAAGGCCCCCCTCACCGAACACCCCGAGCCCCTCACCCAGCCGACCGCGGTTCTCGAACTCCGCGATGGCCGGGTCCTCGTCGCCGACACCAAGGACCGGCTCCTCTATCTCTACGACTTCGCGGCGGGAACCGCGACGCAGGTCTCGAGGCAGGGGAGCGGCCCACTGGAGTACCAGCTCCCGGCCGGCCTCTTCGCGTCCGGTGACTCCATCATTGTCATGGACATGCTGCAGCAGCGCCTTCTCGTGCTCGACACGAAGGGAGCGCCGCGCGGGACGCATCGTCTGGTGCCGACCGGCGATGCAACGAGCGCCATTCTCAAGCTCGGGACATTGCTCGCCATCGATGCGAAGGGACGCTTCTACTCCGAGACCCGCGGCATCACGATCGTGCAGGGCAAGATGCCGACGATGAGCGATACCGTTGCGCTCGTGCGTTGGGCGTCGCTCGGGGGGCGCGGTGACACGCTGGCCCTGCGCGTCGAGAAGGCGCCCATGCCCAAGATGGCCGGCAATCCCAACGACGGCATCAGCTTCAAGCTGTCGATGACGGCGTTTCAGCCGCGCGACACGTGGGCGGTCTTTCCGGACGGTCGTGTCGCCGTCGCCCGCTCGTCCGATTACCACACGGAGTGGATCGACGTGGCGGGGCACATGACGCCGGGCCCCAAGGTCGCGTACACGCCGCTCCCGGTCACCGAGGGCGACAAGGCGCGGGCGCGCAAGGCAACGCGAGACGCCGCCGAGCAGGGAATGAAGCTCGGCGCCTCCATGGCCGCGGGGAGCGGACAGAAGATGCCCAAGATCAAGATGGACGTGGAGGAACCCGACGCCTGGCCCAAGGTGAAGCCCCCCTTTGGGCAGGTGCGGGCCGCGCCAGACGGTCGCTTGTGGGTCTCCCGCTCCGTCGCCGACGCCGGCGAGATCATGGAGTACGACATCCTTGCGCCTGGCGGCAAGCTGGTCGGGCGCGTGCGTACCCCCAGGGACGTCACCCTGCTCGGATTCGGAAAGGGGGTGGTGTACGGCGTTCGCAAGGATGCCGACGACCTGCGCTACCTGCAGCGCTACAAGTTCCCATAAGGGCCGCCGCCGAACGCCGGCGAGACTTCCTCCGGCATTCGTGAAATGACGAACGCCCAAGCGCCGCCCGTTACAGGCGGCGCTTCGTGCGCGCGTCGTCCCCTAGCCGATCGAATGGGACGAGCGGTCCGACCACGGGGCCGATCGCTGTTTCTCGGGGACAGTATGTACGGAATTGCGCTGGGGATATTGCCACCTGTTCCTCGAAGTCGTAGGATAGCCGCGCTACCCGCCGTTTTTGTATACAGAACGGTATGCCCCGAGAATCCGGGGGTCGCCTCCCGCGCGCACGCGCATCCGGATTCGCTTGGACACCTCTCCCCCCCAACCCCAGGAGGCGTCATGAGCAGTTCCCTTGTTCGCGGGCTCCTTGCCGTCGCGGCACTGACAGCGGTCGCCACAACCGGCGTCGGTGCTCAGCAAGGCGGGACGACACGCATCACAGGTCGGGTAACCGACCGTGACGGCGGCGCTCCGCTCGACGGCGCCCAGGTTCGTATCGATGGATCCTCCGTCGGCACGATCACCTCGGCAGATGGTCGATTCACGATCGTGCGTGTGCAGCCTGGTGCGTACCAGCTTCGCGTGGTGCGCATCGGCTATCTGTCGGACGTGAAATCGGTGACCGTCACCGCCAATCAGGCGGCGACCGTCGAATTCGCGCTCGTCAAGGCCCCATACCAGCTCGAAGCTGTCGTGACGACGGCAACGGGGCAGCAGCTCACGCGAGAGCTGGGCAACTCGATCGCGAAGATCGAGACGGCGAGACTCGTTCAGGAGCAGCCGATCACCCAGCTGCAAGACGTGCTGAATGGTCGTACGGCCGGCGTGACGATGATCGCCTCCAGCGGCGTTGTCGGCGGCGGAGCTCGCGTCCGCATTCGCGGGCTCTCGTCCGCGTCGCTCTCCAACGATCCGCTGATCATCGTTGACGGCGTGCGAGTGGAGCAGGGAAGCCCGGCCATGACCTCCGGCAGCTTCGGCGGTGCCTACATCGGTGGCGGGCGCCCGAACTTCCTCAACAACCTGAATCCCGAAGAAATCGAGAGCATGGAGATCGTGAAGGGCCCCTCAGCGGCCACCCTTTACGGCACCCAGTCCGCGAACGGCGTCATCGTGATCACCACCAAGAAGGGACGCCAGAGCGCGCCGAGGTGGTCGATCTTTGGCGGCGGCGGAACCTCCGAGAACACCTACGACTACGGGGCGCAGTACTACAACAAGGGTGTCACCCCCACGGGCGCCACCACAGACTGCACGCTGGCTCGCGAAGCGCTCAAGCAGTGCACGCTGCAGCAGCAGTACTCGCGCAACCTGCTCATGGATGAAGCGACGACTCCGTTCAAGACCGGCGTCCGTCAGAACTATGGCGCCCAGGTCACGGGCGGCACCGAGACGCTGCGCTACTTCGTGAGCGGCACGTGGGAAGACGAAATCGGCGTGCTGCAGATGCCGGACGCCGAGCTGGACTCGATCGAGATTCAGCGCGGCACGGTTGCCCCTCGCTGGCAGCGGTATCCCAATCACATGGCGAAGTCGAGCCTCCGCGGCAACTTCGGGATGCCGATCTGGGCCAACGGGGAGCTCAACATCTCGAGCGGTTTCGTCTCGTCCTCGACGCGGCTTCCGCAAACGGGCGACAACCTGTACGGCGTCATCGGCTCCGGACTGTTTGGGACCGCCAATCCGGCTGCCGCGAGCGGGTGGGGATTTGCCGCGCCGCGCCAGGCCTTCGCGCGCGCAACCACGCGTGACGTTCGTCAGTTCGTCAACTCGGCCACGGCCGCGTGGAAGCCGAGGGATTGGCTGTCGACACGCGCGGTGCTTGGCCTCGACTTCATGAACTGGTCGGACGCGTCCAAGATCCGTAGCGGTGAAGGCTGTACCTTCTGCGGGCAGGAGTGGCAGGGACTTCGCGCCATCAACCGCTACAACAACGAGCGCTACTCGGTGGACCTTGGCGCCACGGCGACGAAGACCATCTGGACCGACTACAACAGCAAGACCACGATCGGCGCGCAGTGGAACCGTGATGGTCGCTTCGTCACCTTCAACCAGGCGAGCATCCTCCCGCCGGGTGGGTCGACGATCGATGCCGGCGCCCAGAAGGCCTCGGGTGAGCAGACGACGGAGTTCGTCACCTACGGCGCGTACATCGAGCAGCAGGTGGGATGGAAGGACAAGGTCTTCGTGACGGCGGCTGTGCGCCGCGACCAGAACAGCGCCTTCGGTCAGGATTACGGCGCCGCGGTATATCCCAAGGCGACGCTGTCGTGGGTTGTGCGCGATGACGGCGCGGCCAAGTGGGTGAACAACTTCCGCCCGCGCCTCGCATGGGGCGTGTCGGGACAGCAGCCGGACGCGAACGCGTCGATCACGTACCTGACGCCGATCACCGCCACGTTGCTCAACGGCGAGGCGCCGGCCGTCACCTTCGGCGCGTTAGGCAACAACGACCTCAAGCCCGAGCGCTCGCGCGAAATCGAGGGCGGCTTCGACTTCACGATGCTGCGCAGCCGTGTGTCGCTTCAGGTCACGTACTATGACAAGCGCACGGAAGACGCCATCGTGCGTCGCGACATCGCGCCGTCGCAGACGGCCGGCGCCGCGATCTTCGACAACGTCGGCGTGGTGAGCAACAAGGGACTCGAGGTGTCGCTCAACGCGCGTATGCTCGACAACCGCTGGCTGCAGTACGACGCGCAGGTCGAAGGCTCGTGGAACGTCAACGAACTGACCGAACTCGCGCCGGGCATCAAGCCGTTCGGCGGCTTTGGGTACCAGAATGCACCGGGGCGGCCGCTGTTCTCGAACTACTGGCCCAACATGACCGGCTTCAACGACGCCAACGGTGACGGCGTCATCGTCCCCGCTGAGGTGACGACGACGACGGGCGCCGTGTACGGCGGGCCGAGCGTTCCGACGCGGACCATGTCGCTCAACAACACCTTCGGGCTGCTCAAGAACAAGCTGCGCATCAACGGCCTGTTCGACTACCGCGGTGGCAACATCATGCACCAGATCTCCGATGGCTTTGCCTGCGCGTTAGGCCCCAACAACTGCGCCGCGACGCACGTGAAGGGGACGCCGCTCCGTGAACAGGCGCGCGCGGTGATCGCGGGCGCTGCACTGGGTGCGTACTGGGAGAAGGGGGACTTTGTCCGCCTGCGCGAAGTGTCGGCGAGCTACCAGATGCCGCGTTCCTTCGCCGCGCTGATCAAGGCGCGCGAGGCGAACATCGTCCTGTCGGGGCGCAACCTCTGGCTGTGGACGAAGGAATTCACGGGCGCCGATCCGGAGTCGCAGACGACCGGCACCGACGCGACGCCCTACAGCTTCGTGCAGCAGGCGCAGCCGCGGTACCTGACCTTCCGCGTCAATCTCAACTACTGATGCCCTCCGTCCACACGACTCATCGCATGGAGCCTGACATGAATACAGCGCTTCCTCGTGTGCGCCGGACAACCGGCCACACCCTCGGTCGAGGACTGCTCGCCCTGGCGCTCGTCGCCACGTCGGCGTGCTCGACCGACAAGATCCTCAAGGTAGACCGCCCGGACATCATCGATCCGAACGGACTCGCTGACGCCAACGGTGTGAGCGCCCTGTACGCGGGGGTGATTGGTGACTTCTCCAGCTTGAACGCGGCGGCGATCGGCGTCATCACGGCGACCGGCTTCATGTCCGACGAATTCAAGTTCGGCGCCACGCCTCCCGAGGCGCGCCAGATGGACCAGCGCGCCGCGCCTGAGTCGAACACGATTCTCGCGACGATCTACCGCAATGTGCAGCAGCTACGCGGTCAGGCCGATCGCGCTGCCGTCGCCCTCAAGGCGGTTCGGGCAACCGATCCGCGCGTGGGAGAGATGGAAGCGATGTCGGGGTATGCGCACGTCATTCTCGGGGAGATGTTCTGCTCGGGCTCTCCGCTCGGCGTTCCCGGCGAGGATGCGGATCCGCAGACCACGGTGCAGGTGCTCACCGCTGGGGTGGCGAAGCTGACAGCGGCCATCGCATCGTCCGCGGGCGATGATCGCGCGAAGAACTTCGCGTCGGTGCTGCGCGGTCGCGCGCTGCTCGACCTGGGGCAGTTTGACCAGGCGGCGGCGGCGGTGGCGACGGTGCCGACCGGCTTCAAGTACAGCACGTTGCACAGCACGACGACGCCGACGCAGAACAACGGCTTCGCGAACTACATGAACGCCAACGACGGGATCCTCGTCTCCGATCGCGAGGGCGGAAATGGCCTCAATTTCGGGACGGCCGGCGATCCACGCGTCCCGATCACGGGCAATGGCTCTCCGTCGCGTTTCGACGGACAGACACCGCGGTATTACTACGCCAACGCCAGCAGCCTCACGTCGCCGATGCCGATCGCCACTGGCGTCGAGGCGCGTCTGATCGAGGCGGAGGCCGCGCTGCGGGCCAGCAACCTGACGCTCTGGCTGTCGAAGCTCAACGAGGCGCGCGCGTCGTACGGCATGGCGCCGCTCACCGATCCGGGATCAGCAAACGCCAGGGTCGACCTGATGTTCCGTGAGCGTGCCTTCTCGCTCTTTGCCTCGGCGCACCGATTGGGCGATCTGCGCCGTCTGGTCCGGCAGTATGGTCGCGCGGCGACTGCCACGTATCCGACCGGGGCGTATCACAAGGACGGACTCCAGCTCGGGACCGATCTGCAGTTCATCATTCCGCAGACCGAGAAGAACAACGCGAAGTTCACCGGGTGCATCGACCGGAACGCCTGACCGGGTTCCTGATCGGCATCATCAGCAGGGCGGGATCCTTCAGGATCCCGCCCTGTTGCGCATTCCGAACCGGGCACGCCCTTTGCGCCCACTATTGCGTTCAAGGCCGTTTTCTCGTTGCCCGTTGCAGTCGCTGGTGCGTCGGTAACATTTGGCTCGTGACCCCGCTCACCCGGAACGCGACGCCTGTGTTGTCGCGTCTGCAGCCCGGGTAGATTCCCCCGGAATGTCGAGGGGAGCGCTCGGCGTCGCCTTCTGCGATGCGCCCTCGTTGTTCTGCCCTTCACGTCGATCCCGTGGCCGTCGCTTCCCGCGTCCCTGATTCCGCTGTTGTGTCCCTCGCCGACCTCCGCGCCGCGGCGGACGCGCTGCGCGGAGTGGCGGTGCGCACCCCCCTGCTCCCGTTCGATGCACTGAGCGACCACACCGGCGCGTCGGTCTGGATCAAGCCAGAGATGCTGCAGCGCGGCGGGGCCTTCAAGTTTCGCGGCGCCTACACCTACCTCTCGCAGCTCTCGCCGGACGAGCGGGCGCGCGGCGTGATCGCGCCGTCGTCGGGAAACCACGCGCAGGCGGTTGCGTATGCCGCCCGCCTCTTTGGAGTTCCCGCCACAGTTGTGATGCCCACGACCGTCACTGCCGCCAAGCGCGGCGGGGCGGAGCGCCTCGGCGCGCGCATCGAACTGGCCGGGACGACGACTCGCGATCGCATGGAGCGGGCGCTCGAGCTGGTGGCCGAGGAGGGGATGACGCTCGTCCCGCCCTATGACGATGCGACCATCATCGCGGGGCAGGGGACGTCGGGGCTGGAGATCGCCGAAGACCTCCCGCAGCTCACCACGATCCTCGTCCCCGTCGGCGGCGGGGGGCTCAGCGCGGGGGTCTCGGCGGCCATCAAGTACCTGGTGCCGACGGCCCGCGTGATCGGGGTGGAGCCGTCAGGCGCACCCAAACTCTCCAGAGCCAGAGCGGCGGGGGAGCCGGTGGTGCTCACCCAGACCGGGAGCATTGCCGACGGCCTGCTTGCGGTGCGCATCGGGACAACGACCTTTGCCCATCACCAGCGATTCGTCGACGAGGTGGTGACGGTCGACGACGGCGACATGCTGCGCGCGATGCGCCTCCTGCTCGACCGTGCCAAGCTGGTGGCGGAGCCGAGCGGGGCGATCACCGTCGCTGCGCTGCTGGCGGGGCGGGTGACGCTCGCCCCCGGAGAGCGCGCGGTGTGTGTGCTGAGCGGCGGCAACGTCGAATGGGATGGCCTCCAGGAGCTGCTCGCGAATGGCTAGCGCTCGCATCCTGATTGCCGACGACGATACGGCGATCGTCCAGACCATGACGTGGGTGCTCAAGGAGCACGGCTACGACGTGGTCGCGGCGCATCAGGGATCGCGCGTGCTCGAACTGATGGAGGAGCGCACGCCTGATCTCGTGCTGCTCGACGTGATGTTCCCCGATGCGGACGGCTACCAGATCCTCGAGCGCATCAAAGGCGAAGACCGCTGGAAGGATGTGCCGGTGCTGATGGTCTCGTCGCTCCCGCCCGAGGAAGCGGCGGTGCGCACGCTGGGGCTGGGGGCGGCCGACTTCGTCAAGAAGCCGTTCCGCGTGAAGGAGCTGCTCGCGCGCATCCAGGCGCAGTTGCGCATGCGCGCCATCCTGCGCTCGGCCAACGACACGCTGCGAAATGTGGAGGCGGAGCTCGAGCGCGTGCGCGAGGAGGCGGAGAACCGGCGCAAGCTGGTCGACATCCTCCACGATGTGACCGACGATCTCTCCTCGGACGAGATCTATCACTTGCTCGCGCGCCGAGTGGCGCGCGCGCTCGACCTCACGCATTGCTCCGTGATCCTCGCGCGCGTGGGGGAGCGTCCGCGCGTGGTAGCGACCGCCTTCGAGCAGGCCTCGGCTCGCAACTTCGAGTTGGACCTCGACCGCTATCCCGAGATTCGTGCCGCACTCGATTCGGGGCGCCCGGTGCTGGTCGAGGACGTGATGACGTCGCCGCTGTACGCCGACGTGCGGCAGCGCTGGGTGCGCGATGGGACGATGGTGACGACGCGTTCGGTGATTGCGCTCCCCTTTGCGCTCGACCAGACGCAGGCCGGCGTCTTCTTCCTGCGCCGCGCGCTCAACGAGCCCAAGCTGACGCTCGAGGACATCGAGTTTGCCGACACGGTGGTGAAGGCGGCGGTGGCGGCGGTGCAGCGCGCCAAGGTGCTGGAGTCGACGATGGCCGACAATCGTCGCCTCGAGGTGCTGGCGCACACCGATCCGTTGACGGCGGTCCTCAACCGGCGCGCGCTCACCGAGCGCCTGGCCTCGGAGCTGGAGCGCGTGAAGCGCTACGAGACGCAGGTGTCGCTGCTGCTGATCGACATCGACCACTTCAAGCGGGTGAACGACAGCTACGGGCACCTGGTGGGCGACGACGTGCTGATGGACGTCGGGGCGCTGTTGCAGCGTGCGGTGCGCTCGGTGGACGTGGTCGCGCGTTACGGCGGCGAAGAGTTCGTGATTGCCCTCCCCGAGACGGGGCTGATGGGGGCGACGGTCTTTGCCGAGCGCATTCGCGAGCTGATCGAGGAGCATCGCTTCTCGCACGCCGGCGGAAGCGAGCTGCATCTGACGGCGAGCGTCGGCGTGGCCTGCTATCCGTCGCCGGGGCTGGAGACGGTCGAGGACCTGCTCGCGACCGCCGACCAGGCGCTGTATCGCGCGAAGGCCGAGGGGCGGAATCGCGTTCGTACCTAGGGGGCGGGAAGACGGGAAGACGAGAAGACGAGATGGATCGCTTCCCGCGTTTACCACTTGTTGGAGATTCCATGCGTCGTCGTGCGTTCCTGCTGACCTTCCTTCTTTCTGCCTGCACCTCGGCGGGCGATTCCCAGGAGCCGCGCGCGGCTCAGCTCACGCAGTCCACGTTCGATGGGCGACTGTGGGCGCCGGCGGGGTATGTGGTGCGCGAGTTTGCCAAGGTGCCCGGGGTCCGCTGGATGGCGCTTGGCCCCGATGGCGCGATCTACGTCTCGCGCCCGCGCGAGGGGGAGATCGTGCGCCTGGCGGATGACAACGGGGACGGCGTGGCCGAGTCGCAGGGGGTGGTGGTGCGCGGGCTCACGCGCCCGCACGGACTCACCTTTCACGACGGGTGGCTCTACATCGCGAATACCGGCGCGGTGGTGCGCGTCAGGCTCGACCCGCAGGCGGGGATGTCGGCCATCGGGACGCCGGAGACGGTGGCGACCTACAGCGCCGCAGGGGGGCACTGGACGCGCACCGTCATCTTTGGCCCCGACGGCGGGATGTACGTCTCGATCGGCTCCACCTGCAACCTGTGCGAGGAAAAGACCCCGGACCGGGCGGCGGTGATGCGCTACGACGCCGACGGCAAGAACGGGCGCGTCTACTCCAGCGGGCTGCGGAACGCGGTCGGCGTGGCGGTGCACCCGACCTCCGGCGCCATCTGGGTCACGCAACATGAACGCGACAACCTGGAGCCGTCGCACGAGGACCTTCCGTTCGAGGAGATCAACATCCTCCAGGACGGCGGGCATTTCGGATGGCCGTACTGTCACGGCGATCGGATTCCCAATCCCGAGTACCACGACCAGGCGCGCTGCAATTCGACCATCCCGCCGGCGCTCAAGATGCAGGCGCACTCCGCCCCGTTAGGCATCACCTTCCTCGACAAGGCGACCGCCCTTCCCGCCGACGTGCGCGGCGACGCCCTCGTGGCCTTTCACGGCTCGTGGAACCGCGACGTCCCCACCGGGGCCAAGGTGGTGCGCGTGAAGGTGCAGGACGGCAAGCCCGTTGGCGTCGAGGACTTCCTGGTGGGGTGGCAGGACGCCGCTGGCAAGCGCTGGGGACGACCGGTCGATGTCCTGGTGGCCAGGGACGGCGCGCTCCTCGTCTCCGACGACATGGCGGGGCTGGTCTACCGGGTGACCCGTTGATGCTCGGTACTTGCACTGGCACTGGCACACGCAGGGCATGGGCGCTCCGCGTCGCGACCATCGTCGCCGCGACCGCGGCCATCTCCCTGCCTAACGTCACAGCCGCGCAGGGGCGCCCGAGCAAGACGGGCGGCTCCCGCCCCGGGATCGACGTCCTGCACTACGACTTCCGCGTCGACTTCTCGCCGCGCGGACTCGACGATACGGTGCATGTCACCAGCATCCTGACCGTCGTCCGCACCGCGCGCTCCGACTCGCTCGTCCTCGACCTGCGCGGCGCCATGCGCGTCGACGAGGCGCGGGTGAACGGCGCCGTGGTCGCGGTCACCCGCGACAGCGCGAGCGTGCGGGTCCCGCTCCCCGCCGGCCTGCGCGATACGCTGCGCGTGTCGGTGCGCGTGCATGGACGCCCGACCGACGGCCTCATCGTCCGAAAGGACTCGTCAGGCACGTGGACCGCCTTTGCCGATCACTTCCCCGATCGCGCGCGCGAGTGGCTCCCCACGGTCGACCATCCGTCCGACAAGGCGACCGTCGAGTGGACGGTGCGCACCCCCGCCACCCATCGCGTCATCGCCAACGGTGAATTGCAGGAAGAGACGCCGGAGCCGGGCGCCGTCGGCCGCCCGGCGATGCTGGTGACACGCTGGCGCGCGGTACGCCCGCTGTACACCGCGGTCATGGTGATCGGCGTGGCGCCGTTCGCCGACTACGAACTCGGTCGCACCGCCTGCGGGCTGGGCGAGTTGCCTGGCTGCGTCTCCCAGAGCGTCTGGATCACCCCCGATGTGCGCAGCTACATGCCGGGCCCCTTTGCCCGCGCCGGCGACATCGTCTCGCTCTTCGCGCGACTGGTGGGGCCGTTCCCCTACGAGAAGCTCGCGCACGTGCAGAGCTCGACGCGCTACGGCGGGATGGAAAACGCCTCCGCGATCTTCTACGCCGACAACATCTATCGCGGGCGCTCGATGTCGGAGTCGCTGATTGCCCACGAGACGGCGCATCAGTGGTTCGGCGATGCCGTGACCACGCGCGAGTGGCCGCACGTCTGGCTCTCCGAAGGGTTCGCGACGTACTTCGCCGCCCTCTGGACCGAACACGCGCACGGCGACAGCGCCTTCGTGGCCGACATGCAGCGCATGCGCGAGTCGGTGCTCGCGAACAAGATGGCGATGGAGAAGCCGGTCATCGACGAGACGCTGAGCGACTTGCGATACGTCCTCAACGGACTGGTCTATCAGAAGGCGGGCTTTGTCCTGCACATGCTGCGGCGCGAGGTGGGGGACAGCGCCTTCTTCCGCGGGATCCGCTCGTACTATGCCGCGCATCGGCACGGCAACGCCCTCACCAGCGACTTTGTCCAGGAGATGGAGCGCGCGTCGGGGGCCAAGCTGGACTGGTTCTTCGACCAGTGGATGACGCGCCCGGGGGTGGCCGACCTCACGCTCGGCTGGCGCTGGGACGAGGCCCGCAAGGGGATGGTGCTGACGGTGTCGCAGGGGGCGCAGGTGGCACCCTACCGCCTCAACCTGTCGATGGACGTCACCGACGTCCGGGGAAAGGTGCAGCGCGTGCGCGTGACGATCCCGGCCGCCCGCGTGGCCACGATCCCGCTCCCGATCAAACTCGATGGAGCGCCGAGGTCGGTGGTATTCGACCGCGACGTCTCGCTACTCGGCCGCATCAGGATGACGAAATAGCCTCCCACGGCGCGGGACTTCCCCGATCTGCGATAGGACGTGTGGTCCGGTTAAGTTTACCCCTCACCTACTTCGCACCTCGGAGAACACCCCCCAATGCGGATGCTCGTCCTCGGCGCCGGCCTTCAGGGCTCGGCCTGCGCCTTCGATCTATTGCAGAACGCCGACGTTCAGGAGGTGCGCATCGCCGACCTCCGCGTCGACCACCTCCCGTCTTTCCTCACCCCCTACGTTGGCGGGCGCCTGATTCCCACGGTGCTCGACGTGCGCGATCGCGAGGCCGTCCTGGCCCAGATGCGCGACTGTCAGGTGGTGATGAGCGCCATCCCGTACTACTTCAACGAAGCCCTCGCGGCCCTCGCGGTCGAAGCTGGCGCCCACTTCTGCGACCTGGGCGGCAACACCGAGATCGTCTTCAACCAGAAGAAGTTGCACGACGCCGCCAAGGCCAAGGGCGTCTCGATCATCCCCGATTGCGGTGTCGCCCCCGGGATGGTCAACATCCTTGCGCAGCACGGCATCGACCAGCTCGACACGGTCGACACGGTCAAGATTTTCGTCGGTGGGCTCCCGCAGTTCCCCGAGCCGCCGCTCAACTACCAGATCGTCTATTCGCTTGAAGGAGTGCTCGACTACTACACGACGCTGTCGTGGGTCGTGCGCGACGGAAAGCGTACGCAGGTCAAGGCGCTCTCCGAGGTGGAGACCGTTGCCTTCCCCGAGCCGGTCGGCGATCTCGAGGCATTCCACACCGCGGGCGGACTCTCGACCATGGCGTTCCGCTATGAAGGGAAGATCCCGACGATGGAGTACAAGACGCTGCGCTACCCCGGGCACGCGAAGATCATGGAGGCGATCCGCGACCTCGGGCTGCTGCAGCTCGAGCCCGTGGACGTGAAGGGAGTGAAGGTCTCGCCGCGCGACGTCGCGGTCGCGGTCATGGGGCCGCGCCTGACCAAGAAGAAGCCCGACCTCGTGGCGCTGCGCGTGACGGTCTCGGGCACGAAGAACGGCGCGCCGTCGTCGATCGCGTGGAACCTCGTCGATCGTTTCGACCAGCAGCACGGGATCTCGGCGATGATGCGGACCACGGGCTACTCGCTCGCCATCACGGGACTCTTCCAGGGGCGCGGGCGCATCGCCGCCGGCGTGCTCACTCCGGACGAGAGCATGCCGGCCGCCGACTACATCGCCGAACTGCGCAAGCGCGGCGTCGACATCGCGGAGTCGCGCGCCTGACGCGGGTGAACTCGCGAGCCTGAACAGCAACGCTTCTCGCTGAACGAAGACGCCCCGCGGAACTCGAGTTCCGCGGGGCGTCGTGCATCCGAACGTCGGCGGTTGCCTGCCTAACGGCTCCAGCCGGCGAGCGTTGCCCCCATGGCGTCGATCGTCTCGCGGGCATGCCACCGGTCGCGCCCGTTGTACAGGAAGCTGAAGGCGAGCAGCTCACCGTTCTGCGACGTGACGTAGCCGCCGAGTGCGATGACTTCGTTGGTGGTCCCCGTCTTGGCGTGCAGGTTTCCCGAGGCCGGCGTGGCGATCATCCGGCGGCGCAGCAGTTCGGACTGCCCGGCGACCGGGAGCGACTGGTGGAACTCGCGCCCCCACGGGGCACGGTTCGCGTATCCAAGGAGCTGGACGAGCGAACGCGGCGTGATGCGATCGAGCGTCGAGAGGCCGCTCCCGTCAGCCGCATTCACCGCATCACCGCGCGCCCCGACCTTCTGCACCATGAAGTCGCGCAGGAGGACGTTGGCGCGCTCGGCAGAGCCGACACCGTCTGGTGCGCCCGGGCGCGCGGCGCCGCGCAGCAGGAGCTCGGCGATGTGGTTCACGCTCTCGCGATTCATGTCGCTCGCCAGGGCCCACAGCGGCGGCGAGCGGAAGGTGCCGACGCGCGCCGCACTGGGCGGCGTCGCGCCTAACCGGAGTTCGCCGCTGACTTCGATCCCTTCGCGTTCCAGCGCCTTGCGAAAGGCGCCGGTCGCGAAGATGGCCGGGTCATCGACGACGACCTGGTAGACCTTGGGTTCGGAGCGCGAGCCGATGGTCCCGCGCGCGATGATGGTGCCGTCGGGGGTGCGGGAGACCACGAGTCGCCCGCCGCGCCCGGCGCCGGTGCGCGTGTTGTTGATGACCTTGTAGGCCACGGTCGCCGGCTGCAACGAGACGACGCCGGCGCCGCCTGAGCGCCCCGGGGCAATGACGACGTTGAGCAGGTTCTCGTTGAGCGAGAGCGCGGAGACGCGCGACGCGTAGGAGTCGTTGAGGTAGCGCGAGAGCCAACCGTCGGGGATGCGCTTGGGGTCGAAGGCGCCGGCATCACCGACCACGTCGCCGCTCACGCGCTTGATTCCCGCGTCGGCCACGAGCTTGGCCAGCGCGCGCATCGGGGCGTCAGGGCCGCCCGACATGTAGCGCGGCGACATCGACGGGTCGCCGCCGCCATGCAGGTAGAGCGAGCCCCGCAGGGTGCCGTCGGGATCGACGGTACCATCGCGCAGGATGTCGGTCGCGAACTGGTGGCTGGGTCCCAGGCGCTCGAAGGCGAGCGCGGTGGTGAACAGCTTGAACGTCGACGCCGGGAGCATGGGGGCGTCGGCGCGATAGGAGAAGAGCGTGTCGCCGCGCGAGAGCGACGAGACCACGACCCCCCAGGCGCCGTCGCGGGTGCGAGCGTTGAGGAGCGCTGCCAGATCGGCTGCGAGAGCGATCTCACCTCGCGGGGTGGTGTGCCGCAGGACGGGGACGGCCTTCACCGCGCGGCGCGCCGTCTTGCTGGTACGACGCCGTGCGGTGGTGCCGCGGGTCGACGACGACTTGGTGGCGGCGCTGGCCGCGGAGCGCTTTCTGGTGGCAGTGGCCGTGGGCTTGGTCTTGCTGCTCGACTTGGCCTTGGCCTTTCCCTTGGCCTTGCTCGGCAGCGTCGCCGCCTCGGCGGCCGACAACGCCGCCGTGCCCGACGAGCGGGTGACTTGCGCGACCGTGGCGGCGGCGAGCGAGGCCGGAGCGAGCGCGGTGGCGACGGCGAGACTCAAGGCGCCGCCAAACGAGGCGAAGCGCGAGAGTCGCGAGGCAGGACGTGCGAGGGGGCGCGTGCGCATGTCGTGGAGAACCTCTCCCGCCCCGCGCGATCGCCGCGCGAAGCCCGTCAGACCTTGAAGAAGATACGCTTCCGGTGCAGTACCCCGAGGATCCCAGCCCAGAAGAGGACGAAGGTGACCGCAAACAGCAACGACGCGTTGCGTGGTTCGAGCCACGGCGCGTAGAACGTTTCGTAGATCACCCGCTGGATTGGAGCCTGCTCACCGTCATGGGGGACGGTGATGACCGAATATATCAGCCGCGCCATCATTCCCGAACCCACAAACGCAATCATCGGGTTGGTGCCGAACCATGTAAAGGGGCGCGTCCACCACGTTAGGCCTAACACGTCGATCACCCACGTGCAGGTAGCCAGCGCCACCGCCCCCATTCCCGCGGTGAAGAGGACGTACGAACTGGTCCAGAGGCTCTTGTTGATCGGGAACGACCAGTGCCACATGAGCCCCGCCACCATGCATAACGATCCCACGGCGAACATCCCGACGAGCCGTTCCTGCAACGCACGCCCCGAGGCGAGCCAGCGTCCGGTGATCACGCCCAGGATCACCGTGCCGATGGCGGGGACCGTCGACAGCAGTCCCTCGGGGTCCCACGTCTTCGACGAGCGCCACAGGTGCGAGCCAAAGACGGCACGATCGATGTAGGCTGCGAGCGAGGCCGACGGGTCGTCGAGCAGGAGCGCCCCCATGCCGCGCCCCGGGACGGGGATGAGCGTCATGGCAAACCAGTAGCCGAACAGGAGCACGGCCACCAGCGCCACCTGCTGCTTGAGCGAGGTGCGCAGCGTGAGCAGTCCGCCGCACAGGTAGGCCACGCCGATGCGCTGCAGCACCCCCGGGAATCGCATCCCCGTGATGCGGGTCATCGGGAAGAACGGAAAGGCGGCGAGGAGCAATCCGAAGAGGATGATCAACAGTCCCCGCTTCACGATCTGCCGCACGATCGCCCCTTCGTCGTCACCGCGCGCCCGCCGGGCCTCGAGCGAGAGGTGCGTCGTGATCCCGACGATGAAGAGGAAGAACGGGAAGATCAGATCGGTGGGGGTCCAACCATTCCAGGTGGCGTGCTCCAACGGCGGATAGATGGTGGCCCAGCTCCCGGGGTTGTTGACCAGGAGCATGCCGGCCACCGTGAGCCCGCGAAAGACGTCGAGTGAGAGGAGGCGCTCGCGGGCGGCGGGGCGTGCGCCAAGGGCGCGCGCTTCGCTCGCGGCGGTGGGGCCAGCGGTTGGTGCGGCGCGCGGCGCGTTGGCGCTCGGGGCCGGTGGGATCGTTGCCGTCATGACTCGTGAGGCCAACTCGGCCGTAAGAAAAGTCGCCGGAACATGCCCGGATACTATCGCCTTGCGCCGGAATTACTGCTACCCTGAAGAGAGGGCGACTGCTCCGCGGCGCCCGCACGCACGCTCGTTGTGTACGCCGAGGTCTGATCCTGTACGAACGGGTGGGCCCACGCCCCCCAGCAAGACGAAGCGAAATATCGACCCCATGCGCAGCTTTGCGGCCGGTCTGCGTCGCCCGGCGCAGCGAGGGTGAGGGCACGCGCGGCGCCGGGCGTCGCGGGATTTGGTTCGTCATTCGTCTCTTCGTCGATCGCCAGGAGGAATCCCGTATGGAGCAGGGACGCGTACGTCGCGAAGGCATCGTGGTGGGCCTCATCGGCGCCACGGCCGTTGTCGTCTGGTTCACCGTCGCCGACTTCGTTGCCGGCCACCCCCTGTTCACGCCGTACGCGTTAGGCTCGGTGTTGCAGGGGTTCTTTGGCGTCAGCACCCCGGCCTCGATCCCGGCGACGATCCTCATGTACACGATCTTCCACTACCTCGCCTTCATCGGCGTGGGGACGCTCTTCTCGGCCATCTTCAACGCCGCCGAGCGTGAGCCGTCGATCCTGGCTGGCTTTGCGATCCTCTTTGTGGCCCTCGAACTGGGCTGCCTTGGGCTCACCGTGATGGTGCAGGAGTCGTCGGCGCTGCGGCAGATTGCCTGGTACCAGATCGGCGCCGCCAACCTGGTCGCCTCGGTCGCCATGGGGACCTATCTCGTGCGCCGTCATCGCAACGTGATCCAGCGCGTAGCGCTTTCGATGAGCGGGATCTGATCGTGGCGCGGCGCGACGGCTGACGCGCCGCGCGCCGGCGACGGCGACGCGAATACGCGTCGCAAACAAACGAAAGCGGGCGGCTCCCGAGAGGAGCCGCCCGCTTCTTTCTGTCATCCGCTGTCGTGTCGTTGTGCTGACTCAGGAACCGCCGCCGGCAATCCGGATGGCGAGCTTCGAGAAGAGGAAGAGCAATCCGAGCAGCGTCAGGATGGCCACCACCAGCGGCCCGGTGAACAGGGCGCGGAACAGCTTGTGGTCATACTTGAGGTGCATGTAGTACATGACGACGATCGCGAACTTGATCGCCGACATGATCAGCAGCCCGGGGACGAATGCCTTCGACTGCACCAGTTCCGGGATGTAGTAGACCCAGACCTCGACGACCGTGATGAGGAAGAGGATCAGCGCGACCCACTTGTACTCCTTCCACGTCGGGTGGTAGTGCTCGGCGTGTGCGTTGTCGTGCGCCATGAGGGGCCTCAGTCCGGAATGAGGTAGAGGAGGGTGAAGATCGCGATCCAGACGACGTCGACGAAGTGCCAGTAGAGCGCGGCGATGTCGACGTTGAGGGCGTCAGACGGCTGCAAGCCGCGCTTGTAGTCGATGGCGAGGAGCGATCCCAGCCAGATCACCCCAGCGGTCACGTGTGCGCCGTGAAAGCCGGTGAGGGTGAAGAAGGAAGAACCGAACAGGTTGCGACGGATCGTGAGCCCTTCGTGCACGAACGAGGTGAATTCGTACGCCTGGAAGGCGAGGAAGCCGGCGCCCAGCAGGCAGGTCATCCACAGCCACAGCTTGGACGACGTGAGCATCTTGTCCCACGCGCCGGCCCCCGGGGGGAGCGGCTTGCCGCGGTTTTCGACTGCGGAGAGGGCCAGCACCATCGCCAGCGACGACATGAGCAGGACGAAGGTCGAGGCCGAGGTGACGGGGATGTTGAGGATCGCCGGGAAGACCTTGCCTGACGAGGGATCGGTCCATGCATGGTGCGGGAACGGACCGACGATGCTCTTCCCCTTGTAGATCAGGTAGGTGGAGATGAGCGAGGCGAACAGCATGCACTCCGACCCGATGAACGCCCAGATGGCGATCTTCCGGTTGTCGAGACCGGTGGTCGTGTAGTGGTGGCCGTGGCCGTTGGCTGCTTCTGCGCTATGAGACATTGAGAGAGAGCGGAAGGCGGGAAGACGGGAAGACGAGAGGACGAGTGACGGCGTTCGGTGCCGCGGCTCTCCCAGCTAGTGGTGTTCCTCCAGCGGCGTGGTCAGCCAGGCGTAGAGGAAGCCGATCCACATGGCCGCCCCGCCGAGCATGAGCGCGAAGGCCGGGATCATCATCCCCTTGGGGAGGAAGAGGAGTCCCGAGAACATCACGATGATGCCTAACGCCACGAAGAACGGCTTGATGGTCGAGGAGGGCATGGGGATGCCGAGCTCCTTGGCCGTGCGCGTTTCCGTCTCGATGTGCATGGGCGCCATGTCGTGCTCGCCCGTCTGCTGGGTCGCCTCGGTCCACCCGGTGGTGGTGTGCGGGATCTCCGACGTGCGCTCCGGGTGGGTCAGGTCCCACAGCGGGTAGCGCGATGACACCATCGGGATCTTGGCGAAGTTGTACTCCGGGGGCGGCGACGGGATCGACCACTCCAGCGTCGGCGCGTCCCACGGGTTGGGCCCGCACGGTTCACCCGACTTCTTCGACGAGAAGAAGTTGTAGATGAAGATCAACGTGGCCGGCGCCAGGAGGAACGCGCCGATCGTCGACATCATGTTGAACAGCTCCCACCCCTGCCCGGCATCGTACGTGTAGATGCGGCGCGGCATCCCCAGCATCCCCGAGAAGTGCATGGGGAAGAAGGTGAGGTTCATGGCGATGAGGTTGAGCCAGAAGTGCCAGGTGCCCAACGTCTCGTTCATCTTGCGGCCGTACATCTTGGGGAAGTAGTGGTAGATCCCGGCGTAGATCCCCATGATCGCCCCGCCGAAGAGCACGTAATGGAAGTGGGCGACGATGTAGTACGTATCGGTCTGCTGCAGGTCGGACGGCGGGGAGGAGTGCGTGATCCCCGAGATGCCGCCGATGGTGAACATGGCGATGAGGGCGATGGCGAACTTCATCGCCGCCGTGAAGCGGATCGAGCCTCCCCACATGGTGAAGATCCAGTTGAAGATCTTCACGCCGGTCGGGATGGCGATGAGCATCGTCGTGAGGCCGAAGACCGTGTCGGCGATCGGGCCCATCCCCACCGAGAACATGTGGTGCGCCCAGACGCCGAAGCCCAGGAAGCCGATCAGGATCCCGGAATAGGCCATCACCGGATAGCCGAACAGCGGCTTCTTGGAGTTGGTCGGGAGCACCTCGCTCACCAGGCCGAAGGCCGGGAGGATGAGGATGTAGACCTCGGGGTGGCCGAAGATCCAGAACAGGTGCTGCCAGAGGAGCGGGTCGGCGCCGGCGGAGATCTGATAGAACGTCGTCCCGAAGAAGCGGTCGAACTGGAGGAAGACGAGGGCGATCGTGACGACCGGGAACGACAGGATGATCAGGAACTGCGTGACGAACGACATCCACGTGAACATCCGCATGCGCATGAGGTTCATCCCCGGTGCGCGCATGTTGATGACGGTGGTCGCGAAGTTGAACGACGCAGCCAGCGACGAGAGGCCCAGGATCTGGATGCCCAGCACCCAGAAGTCCATGTTGGGGCCCGGCGAGTAGGTGCGGCCGGAGAGCGGGGCGTAGCCGAACCAGCCACCGTCAGGCGCAATCCAGAAGAAGATCGGGAGCGTGATGAAGACGCCGCCCAGCAGGAACACCCAGTAGCTGAAGGCGTTGAGGCGCGGGAACGCGACGTCGCGCGCCCCGATCTGCAGCGGGATGAGGTAGTTGAAGAAGGCGGCCGACAGGGGCATGACCGCCAGGAACACCATCGTGGTGCCGTGCATCGTGAACAGCTGGTTGAACTGGTCAGCGGTGAGCACGGTGCCGTTGGGGCGCATGAGCTGCCAGCGCATCAGGATGGCCTCGAGCCCGCCGAGCACGAAGAAGAACAGGGACGTGTGCAGGTACAACGTCCCGATCACCTTGTGGTCGGTGGTCGTGAGCCAACTCATCAGCTTCGAGCGCGACGGCGTCGCGCTGGCGGCGTAGGTCGGACTTGCGGCGACAGTAGCCATGGAAAAGAGACGGGAGACGGGAGACGGGAGTCGGGAGGGCGGCTACTTCAGGCTCAACAGGTAGGCGGTGATGTCGGCGATCTGTTCATCGGTCAAACCGCCGGCCTGCACCGTCA